>NZ_JAJOZT010000003.1 GCF_021168475.1 Pseudoclavibacter sp. 13-3
GATCAACAGATCACCGAAATGCAGGACCTCCTCAACACCAGACCACGCAAAACACTTGACTGGGACACCCCGGCCCAGAGAATAGAACCACTACTAACAACCGTTGCACTCACCACCTGAAACCGCCATGCGAGAATCGGATTTCTGTGCAGCCTCGATGTGAGAAGCCGGTGGTTCGGCAACCACGATGTGCGCAGCGAGGGATTCAGCAATCTCGGCGGCGCAGTGGGCGACGATTTGGCAGGCTTGCGACCGGCTGTTCGGTTCATCCCGTCTTTGCACAGCATGTTGCCCGGGCTGACGCATACCTCGGTGTCGGGCAGGCATAGGTTGTTGTTGCTGTGCGTTGGTATTTGCGGTTATAGCGTCTGTTGGCCACGAATTATGCTGCACAGCTGCACAGCTGTACATGCACACACGGGCGCGTGGAGTGCGGCCGCACAGCAGACATGACTGTGCAGCAGATAGTGTGGCGAACGGGCTCGATGCCCACAAAAAGTGCTGCGCGGCTGCGCAGTGGGTGACAACCTGGCAGACTCTCAGACGGCAGTCCGCTCCGTGCCGATCGCCGCAGGCGGCTGCATGAAGGGCCGGCCCACCATCACGCTCAGTCGAGCGGCGGCATCGGCTTCCACGAGCGGTCGCGGTAGATCTCGCGCGCCCCACGCATCCCCGTGAAGAGAGCGGCGACACCGGTCTTGAACGAGTGGTCGACCGTCACGATGCGAATCAGCTCTTTGGCCAGCGTCAGCAGCGTGCCGAAGCCGAAGACGAACCGGTTGTAGTCGCCGTGCAGCCGAAAGTAGCGGGCCATGTAGCCGCGGTTGCGCATGATGTGAAAGCGCACCATGTCGCTGGTGCCGTTGAGCTTGCGGGTGCCGAGGTCGAGCCGCTTGATCTCGCGGGTGCGCCGCAGAATGAACGTGTTGACCAGGGCCGGCGTGCACACCTTCGAGGCGAGATAGCCGTAGACCGTATCGTCCCAATAGATGAAGAACCGCGGATCGGGCAGCCCGACCTGCCGCACGACGTCGCGGTGAAAGAGCCCGCCTTCGAAGCAGACCGTGTTCATCGGCAGCCAGCCGTCTGCGCCGAAGTCGTCTTTGGCCACCGGGTTCGGAATGCCCAGCGGCACGTTGAAGTCGAACTGCCAGTAGAACGGCGAGCCGTCGTAGTTGTAGCGACGCCCCTGAATGACCTGGAACCGTTTCGTCCACGGGGTCAGCCGGTCGATCGCCTCGGGCAGCACGGCCACGTCGTCGTCCATCAGCCACAGCCACTCGGCGCCCAGATCGTAGGCGATCTTCGTGCCGGCGCTGAAGCCTCCGGCGCCGCCGGTGTTGTCTTCTTGGGGCGCGTAGACGAGGCGATCACGGCCGTCGGCGCGCTTGCCCAGGCGCTCGCGGTACGATTCGACGATCTCGCCGGTGTCGTCGTGCGAGGCGTTGTCGACGATCACGATCCACGAGGGCGCAGTCTTGAGCTCTGTGAAGCTGTCGAGCAGCACGCGCAGCAGCTTGGTGCGCTTGTACGTGACGACGACGATGGCGACATCGAGCGGATGCTGTGGCGCGAGATCGCCGTCGGCTCGCGGCTGCGATTCAGCGCTCACGTCGGTTCGACTCCCGTTCACAGTTCATGGCGGTGGGCCTGGGATTCGAACCCAGGGAGAGTTGCCCCTCACTTGTTTTCAAGACAAGCTCCTTCGGCCGCTCGGACAGCCCACCATGTCGGCCTCGCTGCGCGGCTCGATCAGTGGAGATCCAAGCGTGAGAGCAGGAGACAACTCGTTCATCATACAAGAGTTGCCCGGGCCGCACCGAACGGGCTGTCGGCGAGGGCCTGAGACTCCCACAGGCGGCCCGAATGGGGAGTCGCGCGCGAGAGCAGCCGAACCACACCAGCTGTTCGTCAGGAGTCGAGCACGAGCCCGATGGCCTCGGCCACGCCGTCACCCTCCAGGTCGGCCACCACACGGTTGCCCGTTGCCTGCACCACGGGCAGTGCGTGCCCCATGGCCGCGCCGATGCCCTCTTCGGCTGCCCAGGCGAGCATCTCGCGGTCGTTGAGCCCGTCGCCGACAGCCATCACACGAGAGCGCGAGATGCCGAGCCGGCGGCGCACTTTCTCAAGAGCAGTGGCCTTGTTCACGCCGTAGGGCGCGATGTCGAGCCAGGCGGTCCAGCCCATCGAGTAGCTCACCTGATGCAGACCGATGGAGTGCACCACTCGCTGGAAATCAGCGGTGTCGTGCCCGGGCGAGACCACGACCACGCGGGTGACCGGGCGGGAGCGAAGGCTCTCGACGCTCACCTTGCGCGTGGGCGAGCCGAAGGTGCCCACATTGAACGGCCGGTCGAAGCGGTAGCCCTCATCAGCATCTTCGACGGCGTACATGGCGTCGGGCAGTGCCGGGGCGATCACGTCGATCACCGGTGCCGGATCGAACATCGTCATGTCGACGATGCGGTAGTCGCGTGTGTCGTCGGTGCGCATGCCGCACACCATCGCGCCGTTCGAGACCACGCTGTAGTCGGCCGAGAGCCCGAGCTCCTGATAGATGCCCAAGGCTCCGGCGATCGGGCGCCCGGTGGCGATCATCACGACGTGGCCTGCGGCCTGCGCCTGGTCGATCGCGCGCTGCACTGCCGGGCTCGGTCGGTTGTCTGCGTCGACGGTGGTGCCGTCGAGGTCGAGGGCGATCAGCCAGCGGTCGTCGGTCACCCGGGGCAGGGGGATGCTGCCGGTCTCGGGGAACGCACCTTTGCCAGGAGCCTGCCATGGGAGGACGTTGCCTGACATTGGTTCCTTTCGTCGCCCACGAGTGTGGTGGAGTGACATGAAGCCTTGGTGAACGACCGGGATGCTGGGTGCCGCGCCCCGGCTCCTGCAGCCTATGACTCGGGTGTGATCGCCTCGATGCCGCCCAGGTACGGGCGCAGTGCCGCGGGCACGCGCACCGATCCGTCGGCCTGCTGGTGGTTCTCGAGAATCGCCACCAGCCAGCGGGTGGTTGCGAGCGTGCCGTTCAGGGTGGCGACCGGGGCGGTCTTGCCGCCCTCTTCGGGGCGGTATCGGATGCCCAGGCGGCGGGCCTGATAGGTGGTGCAGTTCGAGGTGCTGGTCAGCTCGCGGTAGGTCTGCTGTGTGGGTATCCACGCTTCGGTGTCGAACTTCTGGGCGGCAGAGGAGCCCAGATCGCCGGCGGCCGTGTTGATCACCCGGTAGGGCAGCTCGACCTTCTGCAGCATCTGCTCTTCCCAGCCCAGCAGTCGCTGGTGCTCGGCGAGGGCCTGCTCGGGCGTCGTGTAGACGAACATCTCGAGCTTGTTGAACTGGTGCACACGAAGAATGCCGCGGGTGTCTTTGCCGTGCGAACCGGCCTCGCGACGGTAGCAGGTCGACCAGCCGGCGTAGCGCTTCGGCCCTGCCGTGAGGTCGATGATCTCGTCGGAGTGATAGCCGGCCAGGGCGACCTCGCTGGTGCCGGTGAGGTACTGGTCGTCGGCATCGAGGTGGTAGATCTCGTCGGAGTGCTGATCGAGAAAGCCGGTGCCCTGCATGATCTCGGGGTTGACGATCGTGGGGGTGATCATCGGCGTGAAGCCGCCTGCGATCGCCTGGTCGAGGGCAAGGTTCAGCAGGGCGAGCTCGAGTCGAGCGCCCCAGCCGGTGAGGTAGTAGAAACGCGCACCGGAGACCTTCGCGCCACGCTCCAGATCGAACAGCCCGAGGTGCTCGCCGATCGCCACGTGGTCTTTGGGCTCGAAGTCGAATCGCGGGTGCTCACCGACCTCGCGCTCGACGGTGAAGTCGTCTTCGCCGCCCTCGGGCACTCCCTCGAGCACCAGGTTCTGGATGCCGCGGACGGCCACCGAGAACTGCTCTTCGGCGGTGCGGGCGCGCCCCTCGGCCTGCTTCACCTGGTCGGCCAGCTCTCTGACCTGGGCCACCAGGGCGGCCTTCTCGTCTTTCGGCGCCCTGGCGACCTGTTTGCCGAACGCGTTCTGCTGAGCACGCAGGGTCTCGAACTCGGTCAGCGACACACGACGCGAGGCGTCGGCCTCGAGCGCCTGGTCGACAGCGGTGACATCGCCTCCGCGGGCGCGCTGGCTCTCGCGGAAGAGATCTGGGTTGGTGCGCAGCAGTTCGACGTCAATCACCCCACCAGCGTAAACCACACGGGCAGCAGACGCAGGGCAGGCACAGCAGGCATTCAGAAAGCCCGGTTAAGATTGGTGACATGGTCAGAGCCCCGGGCGCGAAGCGTCGTCGAGCCGCCGTGGTCTACAACCCGGTGAAACTCGACCGTGTGCGCCTGAACCCGATCGTCGAGCGCCAGGCCGAGCGCCATGGCTGGGGCTCCACGCTGTGGCTCGAGACCTCGGCCGACGACTCCGGCGCCGCCGCCGCTCGCACCGCGCTCGACCGTGGCGCGGAGCTCATCCTCGTCGCCGGCGGCGACGGCACCGTGCGAGCGGTGGCTGAAGAGGTCGCCGACTCCGGCGTGCCTGTCGCTCTGATCCCCGCCGGCACCGGCAACGTGCTCGCGCGCAACCTCGAGCTGCGCCTCGCGAACGTCGAAGACGCGATCGAGGTCGCCTTCACCGGTCAGCCGCGAGCCGTCGACGTCGGCCATGCCCGCATCCGCCGCGTCGACGGCCAGATCGAGACCAAGGCGTTCGTCGTGATGGCCGGGCTCGGCCTCGACGCCGAGATCATGGTCAGCACCAGCTCGCGCGGCAAACGACTCTTCGGGTGGATCGCCTACGTGACCGGTGCGCTGCGCGCCGTCAACCGGGCCGAGCGCTTCCGGGCCCGCATCACCGCCGATCGACGCCGCGAGATGCGCACGCGCTCGCACACGGTGCTGGTCTGCAACTGCGGCATGCTGCCCGGCAATCTGCTGCTGGTGCCCGATGCCTCGATCGACGACGGCGAGCTCGACGTGCTCGCGATCTCTCCTCGCAGGTTCAGCGACTGGTTCGGGCTCTGGCGCCGCATCGTGGTCGAACACCAGCTGACCCGCTCGCGCACCGGCCAGCGCCTGGTCGAGCTCGGCGGCACGCACCGGCTCACCACGCTCTCGCACACGGTGGGCAAGACCATCGATGTGAGCGTCGAACGGGTGGTGCCGTGCGAGCTCGACGGTGACGTGTTCGGCGAGGCGATCGGTCTCGAAGCCCGGATCAGGCGCGGTGCGCTGCTGGTGCAGGTGCCCGCCGAACTCGCCGACTGACCCGCATCGGCGCCGCTGGGCGCGCGCCCGCTCAGGGGTTCGTGTAGTCGGGCGCGTCGGGCAGCCCGAACACCTTCTCGAGCGTGTGCACGTCGTGCTGCCGCATCCAGCTGGCCAGGGGCACGCCCACGTAGCGGTAGTGCCAGGCCTCTTCCATGTAGCCGGTGGTCTGCTCCTGGCCGGTCTCGTACCGCTGCACGAAGCCGAAGCGCCAGGAGTTCTGCTGCAGCCACGTGCCGAGCCCGCTCTGGGCGAACTCGTTGCACAGCTCGCACGGAGGCTGGGTCTCGGCGATGTCGCAGGCCAGGCCCGTCTGGTGCTCGCTGTGGCCGGGACGCGATGAGTAGCGGTCTGCGGCGGCCTGCCCGTCCCGCCGTTCGTAGGCTCCGTAGAGGGCCTGCTGACGCTGATAGCTGCGAAACCCGCTGAGGATCTGGATGCCCTGGCCGAGCTCGCGCTGTGCTGCGGCATCCATGTCGTGCAGGGCTGCGGCGGCGTCGCGTCGCATGCGCTCGCCGTCTCCGTTCACCGAGACGGCGACGGTGTCGAGATCGTCGGGCTGCCAGTCGATCGGCGTGAGGGGGCGCGCCTTGTTCACCACGGCCCAGATCGACGACGGATCGTCGGTGGAGTGCAGGGTGAGATCGAGATCGGTGTCGAGCGGGGGGAGCGCTGACGTGTCAGACCAGTCGAGCTGCTCGTGCGGCTCGGCAGACGTCTCGGCGCTCTGAGCCTCGGTGGTCGGGTTGCCGTCGCCGCGCTCGAGCAGCGGGACCAGCGCGATCATCAGCACGGCCAGCAGCGTCATGGCGATGGTCGTCAGGCGGATGCGCAGCTGACGCCGATATTCGGCGATCTGCCGCGGATGCTGCCCCGGTCGCAGCTGCGCTCGGCGGCCGGTCGGGGCAGAGGAACGTCTGTCGATCACCGCAGAAGCGCCTCGTACCATCGTGTGGCGTCTTCGTAGTCGACATTGGTCTGGTGCGGCATTGGCTCGCAGGCCTCACGCGTCGCGCACGGATACGACCCGAGAAAGACGACGTTGGGGCTGAAACGGTGCACCCCGCGCAGCGCCTCGGCGACGCGGGCGTCGAGGGCGTGCCCCTCGAGATCGATGTTGAAGCGGTAGCGGCCGAGTTCGTCGCCGATGGGGCGCGACTCGATGCGGGTCATGTTGATGCCACGGGTGCTGAACTGCTCGAGCAGGCGCAGCAGCGCCCCGGCCTCGTCGACCGGCAGCTCGGCGATCAGGCTGGTCTTGTCTGCACCGGTGGGGGCCGGCAGGCCGTGGTCCGGGCCGAGCAGCACGAAGCGGGTCACGGCGTTGCGGTTGTCGCCGATGTCACGGGCGAGCACCTCGAGATCGTAGTGGTCGAGCACGCGCTCGCCGGCGATGGCGGCGTCGATGTTCTGATCGTGCAGCGCGCTCGCGGCGGCCGCGGCGTTCGACGGCGCCGGCAGAAAATCGTGATCGGCCAGATGCTCGGCCAGCCAGGTGCGGCACTGCGGGTACGACATCGGGTGCGTGGTGAGGTGGCGCACGTCGCGCAGTCTGGTGCCCGGTCGGGCCAGCAGGTGGAAGGTGATCGGCACCAGGCGTTCGCCGACGATGCGCACGCCGGGCATGGTGGCCAAGGCGTCGAGCGTCGCGCTGACGCCGCCTTCGATCGAGTTCTCGATGGGAATCACCGCATGGGTCGATCGGCCGGTTGCGACGTCGTCGATGGCCTGCACCACAGAGGTCACCGGCCGCCACTGTCCGAGATGATCCGGGTCGACCTGGCGCAGCGCGTCTTCAGTGAAGGTGCCCGCCGGGCCCAGGTAGCTGTAGACGTCCTGCGTCGTGGAATCGGTCATGCACTCATCGCTTTCGCCTGGGGCTGTCGCTCGTCTGGGATCGGGCGTCGCTGGTCGGGCTCGAGCAGTGCGGCCTGATCGTCAGCGCTGTTCAGTCTATCGAGGTTTGATCGTCTGACCGCCGGTAGACTCCTCGGTGTGCTCTCACCGCTGTTCTTTCACTCGCAAACCCGTCGGCGCGCTGCCGGTCGTGCAGGTCGCTCGGCCGTCGCCGGTGCATTCGCACTGACACTGGCCGTCATCGCCAGCGGCTGCACCACGCCCACCGCGCAGCAGACCACGACCGGGCCCCTCGAGGTGCGCATCGCCGCCGGGCTGTCGCTGCCAGACGGCGTTGCCGAGCGATTCGAAGAGCAGACCGGTATGGCGCTGTCGGTCGACGACTCGCACAGCGCAGACGAGCTGGCCGCGCATCTGCACGACGCCGATGCCGACGTCGTGCTCGGCGTGAGCGCCGCGAACGCGTCTGGCATCGACGGCGACGCCGGTCTGGTCTCGTACATCTCGCCTCGTGCGGGTGACGGCGCGGCCGACTTCGCCTTGGACCGCAGCGATCGCCTCACCGCGGTCAGCTACGACCTGGTCTGTGCGCTGGTCGATCGTTCGGCGGCCGCCGCGAGCGGAACGCCGGTGCCCACCTCGCTGCACGACGTCGTCGCGCAGCCCGATCGGCTGGTGATGCCCGACCCGACCGCCGACAGCTCGGGCCTGGTGGCGCTCGCCGCCGTCGACCGGCAGAGCAGCGGCACTGATCAGCTCACCGACTCCCTGCGCCAGCTGAGCGAGGCGCAGATCGAGCCGACGGACGCGCAGGCGCTCCAGGCCTCGTCACTGGGCGGGGGCGATCGCCCGGTGGTGTTCGCCTCGGCCATGCGCGCCGTCGATATATTCCCTCAGCGGAATATTGATGCGGTGACCTCGACCTGCACCCCGCGGGTGCGCTATGCCGCGATCGTGGCGGGTTCCGCCCACGTCAACGAGTCGCGCAAGCTCATCGATCTGCTGCTCGATGACGACGTGCAGGCTGACATCGCCCGCTCGTGGAGCGCATTGCCGGTGCAGCGCGACGCCACGGTGCCGCAGCCGTACCAGCGGTTCGTCGACGGCTACGCGGCCACGGCATCCGGCGCCGACCTCGCAGTGCTGCAGCAGCAGCTGCCGGCGCTGCTCGACGCCTGGCGCGAGCAGGCTTCGGCGGCAGACGCCCGCTGATCAGATCGTGGTGACCCGATCGCCCAGTCGTGCCGCGGTCACGTCGACGGCGTCGGGATTGCGGTCGATCAGCACGAAGCGTCGATCGAGCTGGGCGGCGACTGCTCCGGTGGTGCCAGATCCGCAGAAGAAGTCGAGCACGAGATCGCCCGGTCGACTCGAGGCCTGCACGATGCGGCGCAGCACGCCTTCGGGCTTCTGCGTGGGGTATCCGGTGCGCTCCGATCCGCTGGTGGGCACGATGGTGTGCCACCAGACATCGGTCGGCAGCTTGCCTCGCGCGGCCTTCTCTGGGGTGACCAGCCCCGGTGCCATGTAGGGCTCACGGTCGACGCCGGCCGAGTCGAAGAAGTAGCGATCCGGTCGTTTCACGTAGACCAGGATCGTGTCGTGCTTCGCCGGCCAGCGTCGCCGCGACTTGCCCCCGAAGTCATATGCCCAGATCAGCTCGTTGAGAAAGCAGTCGCGGCCGAAGACGGCGTCGAGCATCACCTTGGCGTAGTGCGCCTCGCGATAGTCGAGATGCACGTAGAGCGTGCCGGTCTCGTCGAGCAGTCGCCAGGCCTCGAGCAGCAGCGGTTCGAGAAATCCCCAGTAGTCGTCGAAGCGGTCGTCGTACTCGCGCAGCCGCCCCCGCACGGCGCGGTACGAGGCACCCTGAAAGCCGGTGCGCAGCCTTCCGCGCGGGGTCGCCGCGGATGCGCTGGTCGCGCCGGCGTGGGATGCCGCGGGGCCGGATGCGTCGCCATCAGCAGGCTCTTGGACGTCTGCCGCGGCGGTCACTCGTCGCGCAGACATGCGCTGCGCCGTCTGCCGCCGCCCGGTGTTGAACGGCGGATCGATGTAGATGAGCTGGCAGCAGCCGTCGTCGAGCAGGGGCAGCACGCGTCCGCTCTCGCCCGCGACGAGCAGGCCGTGCCCCGAGGCCAGATCGCGTATCGACTCGCTCAGCTCGGCGGCCGTCGGATCGGTCGTCCTGTCGGTCACAGCTGCCGCTCGATCCACGCGATGATGTCGCCGACCACCTGATCTCCGTCGATCTCGTTGAAGATCTCATGTCGCATGCCCTCGTAGAGCCGCACGTCGACGTGCTGCAGGCCGACGTCTCGATAGGCCTGTGCGAGTCGCTCGATCGACTTCGGGGTGCCGACCGGGTCATCGGTGCCGTTGGCGATGAGCAGCGGGATGTCGCTGCGGATGCGCGGCGTCGGCCGGGTGAACAGCCGAAGAGCGTCCCAGAACCCGTGGCTGGAGAGCACGGTGCGGTCAGTGGTCAGCGGATCCGCCGCAAAGGCGCGACCGACTTCGGAACGGCTGCTGAGCCATTCGTAGCCGCTGGCGCCCGGGGCGTCCCAGCGGCGGTTGAAGCGGCTGGAGGCCACCCACCCGGGCTGGCAGTAGGCGGTGCCGGTGAGTACGGCGGCGGCATAGGTCTGCGAACGGATGTTCAGCAGATGCTGGGTGATGAACGACCCCCAGCTGTGCCCGAAGATGACCGGTGCCCGACCGTCGCCGAGCTCGGCGGCGGCGCGAGACACCGCCCGCACGGCGAGGATGGTGGCCTCGAGACCGCCTTTGCCCAGCCGCCCCATCGCCCTGCGCGTGTCGATCGGGGCGGCGACAGCGGGGTCGTCTGCCGAAGCGGTGAGCAGCGCCGCCGCCCCGGTCGCCCCGTGGCCGCGATGATCGTCGGCGATGACGTCGAAACCCGCCCCGGTGAGCCGGCTCGCGATCGGGATGTAACGGCCGGCGTGTTCGCCGATGCCGTGCACCAGCTGCACCACGCCGCGTGACCGGTCGGTCGCTGCACGCCACACATAGTGGTAGTTCGCGACGCCCCAGCGGTCGATCATGGTGTGCACCTCGGCACCGGATCGCCGCAGGCGATCGAGGTGCTGTTCGAGCACCTGTGCAGTCCCTGTCATGAGGTTCACTGTAGCGGCATCGCCGTTCCGCACCGATCTGAACCAGATAGGCTGTGAGATCATGCGCAAGGTCTTGCTCTACTACCTGTTCACCCCGATCGCCGACCCCGAGGCCGTGCGACTCTGGCAGATCGCACTGTGCGAGGGGCTCGATCTGCGCGGCCGCATCATCGTCTCGGAGCACGGCATCAACGGCACGGTCTGCGGCGACATCGAGTCGTGCCGCGCCTACGTTCGGCGCACGCGTGAGTATCAGCCGTTCCACGACCTCGAGGTGAAGTGGTCGTCGGCCGACGAACAGGTCTTTCCTCGACTTCGGGTCAAGGTGCGCCCTGAGCTGGTCTCGTTCGGCGCCCCCGGCGAGTTCCGGGTAGACGAGCACGGCGTGGTGGGCGGCGGTCGACATCTGAGCCCGGCGCAGGTCGATCAGCTGGTCGCCGAACGCGGCGACGAGGTGGTGTTCTTCGACGGACGAAACGCCTTCGAAGCCGAGGTCGGGCGCTTCGCAGGCGCCGTCGTGCCCCCAGTCGAGCACACCCGAGACTTCGTCGACGTGCTCGACCGCGGCGACTACGACGACCTCAAGCACCGGCCGATCGTGACCTACTGCACCGGAGGCATCCGCTGTGAAGTGCTCTCGGCGCTGATGCGCGCTCGTGGCTTCGACGAGGTCTATCAGATCGACGGCGGCATCGTCAGGTACGGCGAGCAGCGCGGCGACGACGGCCTCTGGCAGGGGTCGCTCTACGTCTTCGACGACCGCAAGACGATCACGTTCAGCGACCACGCAGCACAGGTGGGCCGCTGTGCGCTGACCGGTGCCCCCACCACGACCTACTACGACCTCGATCGTCTGCCAGACGAGCTCGTCACCGCCCTCGGGCATGCGCCCGGCGACGCGGGGCAGGTGCTCCTGTGCGACGATGTCGTCGCCCGCTACACGAAGGCCCGGTAGGTGATGCTGAACTGGCTGCCTGACGTCAATCTGGTCGACGGCACACTCGTCTCGACCCTGCGCATCGTGGTGTTCGCCGGCATCATCGCGCTGCTCGGGTCGCTGTGGCGCCGCTGGCGAACGCTGCTCGTCGTGATCGGCGTCGCCGTGGCGAGCGGTGGCCTGGGGTGGCTGGGCGCCTGGCTGGTCTCTGACGTGTTCGACGTGTTCGGCGTCAGCATCGGCGCGGTCGCCATGCGTCGGGTCGGGCTGGGGTTCGCCGAGCTCGGGGCGCTGATCTCTGTGGTCGTCGTCGCAGGCAGCTGGCGCAGCTGGCGGCGTTGGGCCGCTCTGGTGGTGGCGGTCGCCTCGCTGTGCTTCACGGCTCTGCAGGTGAACTCGACCTTCGGGCAGTACCCGACGCTGCACGCCGCACTGGGCATCTCGAAGTTCGGGCCGGCGAACGGTTCGCTGCTGCGCACCTCTGACCTCTCACTCGGCGACTGGCGCGGTCGGAATCATGATCTGCCCGACCACGGCACCGTCGTGTCGGTGACGATTCCCGCGCAGACCTCTGACTTCCACGCCCGCGCCGGGGTGGTCTACCTGCCGCCCGCCGCGGTCGCCGACGACCCGCCGCAGCTGCCGGTCATCGTGGCGATGACCGGGCAGCCCGGGTCGCCTGACGACATGTTCACCGCCGGTCAGCTGCAGCCGATGCTCGATGCCTACGCCGCACAGCACGACGGCGTCGCCCCCATCGTGGTCGTTCCCGATCAGCTCGGCAACGCCTACCAGAACCCCATCTGCGTCGATTCGCAGCAGATGGGGCAGGTCGAGACCTACCTCATGCACGACGTGCCTGACTGGATCTCGCACCACCTGCCCGTGAGCACCGAGTCGAGTCAGTGGACACTCGGCGGATTCAGCCAGGGCGCCACCTGCACGATGCAGATGGGGCCGGCGAACGCGGCGCTCTTCGGGCATCTCTTCGCGATCTCGAGTGAGATGCAGCCCAACAACGCGACCGAGTCCGAGATGATCGATCAGTACTTCGGCGGCGACCGCAGCGCATTCGTCGCGAAGACTCCGCTCGGGGCGCTCGCACAGCATCCGGCCACGGGCCAGACCCTGCTGCTCGCCGCCGGCAGCAACGACGCCGACGCTCAGAGCGCGATCGCCAAGTTCGTCCCGGTCGCGCAGCAGACAGGGCGCGAGGTGCAGACCTTCATCTCACAGGGCACCGGTCATGACTGGTACACCGTGCGTGCGGTGCTGCCGTCGATCATCGACGTGCTCGGGGTTCAGGTCGGCCTGGCCGATCAGGAGGAGCCCGCCCAGACCTGGCCCGACGTCGTGCGGGCAACGCCATGATCGACGAGATGAGGCGCCTGCTCGCTGCCGTGCCGCGCTGGCTGCGTGCCCGACCGCTCACCGTCACCGTGGTGATCCTGCTGATCGTCGCCAACGTGCTGGTGCGAGTGCTCGACGCGGTGCTGGGCACATCGCTGCGCACCGACCTGTCGAGCGTCAGCGTCATGCAGACGGCGGCCGGGCACTCCCTGTTCGTCCCGGTCTCGATGCTGATCGGCGAGCGGTGGATGCTGGTGGCGGTGCACGTGCTCCTCACGCTGGTGCTGCTGGGCGTCGCGGAGCGCCGGCTGGGCTGGGCGCGCGCGCTGATCGGCCTCGTGGTCGCCGGCCTCGGCGGCACGGTGATCGGCATGCTGCTGCTGCTCGCCGGACTGCACATCAACGAGCTGTGGTCGCTGAGCCTGGCCACCCAGTCGAGCACCACGGTCTGGGCGCCGCTGACCGGCGTGCTGCTGGCGTCGACCGGCATGATGAACGTGTTCTGGCGTCGTCGGGTGCGCACAGTCGGCTACTCGGTGCTGGTCGCGCTGCTGCTCTTCGGCGCGACGCCCGGTCACCTCTATGCGCTGCTGGCCGCGGTCATCGGGCAGGTGCTGGGCATGTGGTGGGGCCGAGACCGCCACGTGCATGTGGTCGGCCGCAGCTCACACCACGAGGCCCGCGTGCTGCTGGCGACGATGGTCGCGGTGCTGGGCGTCGGCCCGGTGCTCACGGTGTTCTCGGCGGTGCCGCTCGGGCCGCTGGCGCCGCTCGGCCTGCTGCTCAGCGAGGGCGACATCGACATCAGCGGGTCGGGGCCGATCTCCGACCAGCTGGCGAGGTGCCTCGACAGCGACCAGCTCGCCGGGTGTCTGCACGAGTTCTCGGTGGCACGCGTCTCGACGATCAGCGGCATCGTGGTGACCATTCTGCCCACGTTGCTGCTGCTCGTGAGCGCGTATGGCATCCTTCGCGGCCGCCGCGTGGCGGCCTGGATGGCCATCGGCATCAACCTCGCCTACTCGCTGCTCTCGCTCTGGTACTTCTTGATCGGGCCGTTCCTGATCGGCGGGCTGTCGCTCAACCACCATCACGGCGTCGGCGAGATCACCTTCGTGCTGCTGGCCTCAGCGCTCGCTCCGCTCGTCGTCTCGGCGCTGCTCGTGGGCGGGTTGAGGCACCTGCAGCTGCGACCGTCTCGTCGACGTCTGATCTGTGCGGTCACCGCCAGTCTCGGCACCTTCGCCGTGCTCTCGGCGCTGTACCTCGTCGTCGGCGTCGTGCGACCCGACGACTTCACGCCGCAGGCGTCGTTCGCAGACCTGCTCGTCGACCTGCCCGAGCGCTTTCTGCCGGCCGGGTTCTTGGGCCTGACCCGACCCGGGTTTCTGCCCGCGGGCGCGCTCGCAGGCATGATCTATCACTGGATGGGTCCGCTGACCTGGCTGGTGGTCATCGTGAGCTCGATCTCGCTGCTGCAGGTCGTGCCGCCGCGCTCGGAGCGCGCGGCGCGGGCGAAGGTCGACGATCTGCTGCTCCAGGGCGGTCGGTCGCTCTCGTTCATGGCCACCTGGCCGCACAACACGTACTGGTTCTCGTCGACCGGGCGCGTCGGCATCGCCTATCGCACGTCGCACGGTGTGGCACTCACCGTGGGGGAGCCGTTCGGCGCCGAGAACGAGAGAGACGCGGCCACGCTCGAGTTCGCTCGATTCTGCGACGATCACGCACTGGTGCCGGTGTTCTACAGCGTGCACGACCATTGCCGCGACCTGCTCGCCGCGCACGGCTGGAGCTCGCAGTCGGTCGGTCTGGAGTCGGTCATCGACCCGGTGCACTGGCAGACGAAGGGCAAGCGCTGGCAGGATGTGCGCACCGCGATCAACCGTGCCAAGCGTGAGGGAGTGAGCGACCGCCTCTCGGCGTTCGCCGACCTCTCGCTGGCCACGCAGCTGCAGATCAAGGCCATCAGCGAAGAGTGGGTCAGCGAGAAGGCACTGCCCGAGATGGGCTTCACACTGGGCGGCGTCGAGCAGCTGCGCGACCGCCGGGTGCGTCTGCTGCTGGCCGAGAACGAAGACGGTCAGGTGCTCGCCGTGACCAGCTGGCTGCCGTTCTGGCGCGACGGTCGCGTCGTCGGATGGACTCTCGACTTCATGCGCCGCCACCCCGACAGCTCGAACGGTGTCATGGAGTTTCTGATCGCACGCATGGCCGAGCGGCTGCAAGAGGAGGGCGAGGCTGAGAGCATGAGTCTCTCGGCTGCACCGCTCGCGGGCCTCGACGAGAACGACGCCTCTGCACTCTCGCGCCTGCTGGCGGCGATCAGCGACGCGTTGGAGCCGGTCTACGGCTTTCGGTCGCTCTTCTTCTTCAAGCGCAAGTTCCAGCCCGAAGAGCAGCAGATCTCGGTGGTCTATCCGGATGCGTCGGCGCTGTCGTCGATCGCGCTCGCGGTCACCGAGGCGTACGTTCCGGGCATGCGCCTCGATCAGCTGGTGACCTCGTTGCGGCGCAGCGAGGCGACAAGCGACGTCTCACCGAGTTAGGCATCTGAACGCCAGGCGGCTACCATGGCCACACACGAGGTCATGCACAGCGGTGCCGTGCCGCGCGACACCGAAGACGGCTGACCTCTCGACAGAGAGGAACGACATCATGAGCTTTCTCGGATTCCTTCTGCTCGGCCTCATCGCCGGCGCCATCGCCAAAGCCATCCTGCCCGGCAAATCAGACGGCGGCTGGATCTCGACCCTGGTGCTCGGCATCATCGGCGCCATGCTCGGCGGCTGGCTGGGCAACGTGCTCTTCGGTGCCGAGATGAGTCGCTTCTTCTCGATCGGCTCGTGGGCGCTCGCGATCGGCGGCTCGTTGATCGTGCTGCTGATCTGGGGTGCGATCACCCGCAAGCGCAGCTGAGCCGGGCGTGACAGAGACTCGGCGCTCGGCACAGGTCGCCTGCACCCGTGTGACCGTCGACGGCGGCGAGATCTCGATGCTGCACCTCGCCGCCCCGACCGTGGCCGGTGCGAGCGCATCTCGGAGCTTCGTCGTGCTGCACGGCATCGGCATGGCGGGCAACACCTTCGTGGGTCTTGCCGAGCGACTGAGCGCAGAAGGCGAGGTCTGGGCGCCCGACATGCCCGGTTTCGGCGATTCGCCAGAGCGTCCCACCCCGTTGAGCATTCCACAGACCGCAGACCTGCTGGCCCGATGGATGCTCGTCGCCGGCGTGCGCACCCCGGTCACGCTGGTCGGGCACTCGATGGGCACCCAGGTGGCGGCCGAGATCTGCGTGCGTCACCCGCAGCTCGTCGACCGTCTGGTGCTGATGGCGCCGACAGTCGACGCATCGGCGCGCTCGGCGACGGCCCAGGCGCTGCGCATGGCCGACGACCTGCGTGACGACAGCCTGCGCGTGCTGGGGCTCGGCCTGGCGAACTACGTGAAGGTGGGCCCGAAGTGGTTCGCCGACAAACTCGGCATCATGCTCGATCATCGCATCGAACAGGTGCTGCCCGACGTGCGCGTGCCGACGCTGGTGCTGCGCGGCAGTGAAGACAGAGTCTGCCCCGACCCCTGGGTGCGGCACTGTGCGCAGCTGACTCCCGGAGCGTCGTTCGTGCAGCTGCCCGGCGTGGGGCACGAGACGATGATCGCGAATCCGGCGCTCGCAGCGCAGGCGATTCTCGACTTTCTGCGCGCGACCGATGCCGCGAATGCTGTGGATGCTGCCGACGCGCGCGGTGCGGCGCCGCTGCACGGAGAGACCGGTCATCAGGTCTCACGGGGCACCGCTTCGGGTCACTGAGAGCAGCGAAGCGCCCCCGCAGGCCGGAGCTTGGCGGGGGCGCTGTGTACGCAAGCGGGGCGCTGGCCCCGGCGAGTGTCGACCTTAGAACGAGCCGTCGATGTCGGTGACGACGACGACCTTCTCGTTCACGAACTCCTTGATGCCGAGGTCGATGAGCTCGTGGCCGTAGCCCGAGTTCTTGACCCCGCCGAACGGGATGTCGGCCTTCACGCCGGTGGGCTGGTTGATGTAGACCATGCCGGTGTCGAGACGACGAGCGACGTCCTGCGCACGGTGGATGTCCTGGCTGAACACCGAACCGCCCAGGCCGAACGGCGAGTCGTTGGCGATGCGCACGGCGTCGTCTTCGTCTTTCGCGCGGTAGAGCTGCGTCACCGGGCCGAAGAACTCGGTGTGGAACGCATCGGTGTCTTCATCGATCTCGGTGAGAATGGTCGGCTGGAAGAACGCGCCCTGAGCCGGCACGTCGGCGGCGAGGGTCTCGGCCTTGGCACCGTCTGCGACGGCCTGCTCGACCTGTGCCTTGAGATCGTCAGCAGCCTTCTGCGACGACAGCGGGGCCAGCGTGCTCTTGGGATCCATCGGATCGCCGGCGACGAGCTTGGCGACGCCCTCGCGGTACCGGGCGACGAACGTGTCGTAGACCGCGTCGACCACGATCAGGCGCTTCGACGACACGCAGACCTGACCGCCGTTCCAGTGACGGCCGAAGACGGCCCAGTCGGCGGCCTTCTCGACGTCGGCATCCTCGAGCACGATGAAGGCGTCGGCGCCGCCGAGCTCCAAGGTGCTCTTCTTGAGGTGCTTCGCGGCCAGCCCGGCCACGATCGAGCCGGCCTTCTCGCTGCCGGTCAGAGCGACGCCGCGCACGCGCGGGTCGGCGATCACACGCTCGGTCTGATCGTGCGGCAGGAAGAGATTGGTCAGCAGGCCCTCGGGCGCCCCCGCCTTGGCGAACAGGTCGACCATGGCCAGTGCCGACTGGGGCACGTTCGAGGCGTGCTTCAGCACGATGACGTTGCCGGCGGTGACCTGCGGGGCCGTGATGCGAATCACCTGGTAGTAGGGGAAGTTCCAGGGCTCGACGGCGAAGATCACGCCCAGCGGGTCGCTGACCAGCTGCACGTCGGTGTCGCCGAAGCCGGCGGCCGGCAGGAAGCGGGGCCTGAGCGCCTCGGCGCCGAACTTCACGTAGTAGTCGAGCATCTGCGCGCAGAGCTCGACCTCGAGCTCTGCCTCGCCGATGAGCTTGCCCATCTCAAGGGTGAGAATCTCTGCGTACTCGCGCTTGTTGTCGCGCAGAATCTGCGCGGCGTTGGCCAGAATCTCGGCACGGTGCTCGAAGCTGGTCTCGCGCCAGCCGAGGAACGTCTCGTGTGCCTGCTCGAGCGCGGCGTCGACCTCCTGCTCGGTGGCGTTCGGGAACTGCTTGACGACCTCACCCGTGAACGGGTTGGTGGTTGCGTATGCCATGAACCTCTTCTTTCTCGATGCGACGACGAAGACCTCTGGTGCCCTGCGGGCATGAGATCGACCGAGTGCAGACCCGGTTTCGTCGTCGCCGTCGTGTGGCGGCCGGGAACGGCCACCAGGATGTCCGAATCATTTTAGTGGCCGGGCCACACGATTCGGCTGCGATAGTCATGAACGTCGAAGAGCGGATTGTATTCCGCCGCGGCGAGAATGCCAATTGCAACGCTCTGCAACCTGATCAGTCGGCTCTGCCGAACCGACCAGTCACTAGACTGCCCAACGTGAGCGCGCACAACGGAACAGCACAGCATCCCGATCAGCCCGGCCGGCACCGACACGGCGAGTACAAGCTTCCCGGCGGCAAGCTGGTCGTCGTCGATCTCGAAGACGTCGACGGCGTCATCCGCGGGTTTCAGCTCTCCGGAGACTTCTTCCTCGAGCCCGACCACGCCCTCGACGCGATCAACGCGGCGGTCGAAGGCCTGCCGACCGAGGCATCCGCCCGCGCGCTGCAGCAGCGCATCGAGTCTGCGCTGAGCCCAGAGGTGCACCTCGTCGGCGTCACCGTGTCGGGCATCGTCACGGCCGTGCGTCGCGCGATCACGCATGCCACGACCTGGCGCGATCACGACTGGCAGCTGGTGCGCACCGATCCGCTGCCCCCGCGAGTGCACCTCGCACTCGACCAGGTGCTCACCGAGGCGGTCGCCGCCGGCGAGCTCAAGCCGACCCTGCGCATCTGGAACTGGAACCGGCCCGCGATCGTCATCGGCTCGTTTCAGTCGGTGCGCAACGAGGTCGATCTCGAGGCTGCAGGCCGCTTCGATGTGCCGGTGGTGCGTCGCATCTCGGGCGGCGGCGCGATGTTCATGGAGGCCGGCAACGTGGTCACTTACTCGCTGTATGCACCGGCCAGCCTCGTCGCCGGGCTGAGCTTCGAAGACTCCTACGCGTTTCTCGACTCGTGGGTGGTCACGGCGCTGCGCGAGCTCGGCATCGATGCCTACTACAAGCCGCTCAACGACATCGCGAGCACCGCGGGCAAGATCGGCGGCGCGGCGCAGAAGCGCATCTCAGGGCGCGGCCGCACCAGCGGCGGCGTGCTGCACCACGTGACCATGAGCTACGACATCGACGCCGACCGCATGGTGCAGGTGCTGCGCATCGGTCGCGAGAAGCTCAGCGACAAGGGCATTCGCTCGGCCAACAAACGGGTCGATCCGCTGAAGTCGCAGACCGGTCTGCCCCGTGAGGCGATCATCGACCACATGTGCGAGGTGTTCGCCAAAGAGCACGGGCTGACTCCCGGCGCACTGTCGCCCGAGCACCTGGCGGCGGCCGAAGAGCTCGCTGCGACGAAGTTCTCGAGCGACGAGTGGCTCTACCGAGTGCCCTGAGCCAGATCACCGCATCGGCCGCCCGAGCGGCCGATCAGTCGCTCAGCAGCACCAGCTCGTCTCTGCTGCGACGTACGCGTGGGGCGACTTCGCGCTCGCGGGTGCCCTCGTCGAGCTGGTCGGGCGAGGCGTGTCGACCGGCGACGGTCACCGTGAAGACCTGCACCTCGTCGGGCAGCTCGAACTCGTCGTGCAGCCCGCCGGCGTCGATGCCCGAGATCTGGTGGGTGTCATAGCCGTCGTACCGCAGCTGCAGCGTCTGGTTCGCGACGGCGAGGCCCAGGTCGTAGGCGGCGGTCGGCAGTGCGCGCCCGTCAGCCTCGACGTATGCCGCATTCACGATGAGCAGCCCGGACCGGTGCGCCCACTGCTGATTGAACGAGCTCAGATGCGGCAGCACGCGCTCGAAGACGGCTTCGCGCTGCCCGTCTTCGCCGCGGCGCCCGATGATGAAGCGCCAGGGCTGGCTGTTGAACGCGGAGGGCGCCCAGCGGGCCGCCTCGATCGCTGCGGCGATCGCCGACTCGTCGACGGTGGCGTGCTCGTCGAATGAGCGCGGGCTCCAGCGGGCGGCGATGGCCGGGGCGAGATCGACGTCGGTGACGGCGTGGCGGTCGGTGGATGCGGCGGTCGATGACATGCGGCTCCTGCGTGTGTGCGTGGTCGGGATGGGTCTACCTGCACAGCGAGTGTATGCCCGGTCGCCGGGCGGCTCCATATACTCCTTATCATGACGTCACGAAGAGGCAGCAGACAGCGCCTCACGCGCAATCTGACCCTGCTGGCCCTCGTGGCGGTGCTCGCGATCTGGGTGTTCGTGCAGCGCGGTCTCGATGCGAACGACACCACCTCTCCCGTTGTGCACGATGCCGGGGCGCGCACCTCGGCATCCGCCACGCCGAGCGCGGCCGCTCCGAAAGACACCTCGCTCGACGCTTCGGGCGCGCACGCCGGCAGCTCGGGAGACATCGTCGGGCTCAGCCGTCTGCAGGGCACCGACCACTTCACCCGCAATGCGCTCACCCACATCTTCTCTGGCGAGATCAGCCGTGCCGGCAAGGCGGTCGGCTACCACTCGCAGGCGTTCACCGGCACGAAGGGGGCCGTGGTGAGCGGCACCGAGACGGCGCCCGACGCACAGGGGGTCTACACCGCACAGGTGACGGTCGACGGGCGGGCCAAAGCGGGCAACCGCGGGTTCTCGACGTTCTACCCGACCACGATGAGCGCACAGCAGGTGGTCGACGCGATCAACGAGGCGTACGACGGCCGAAGCCCCCAGGGCGATGCCTTCGTCGGGCGCGGCGGCGGGCTCACGATACAGATGGCGCTCGACGATCGCGGACGCATCATCACGGCATACCCGGTGCAGCGATGAGCCGCGACGCGCCGATGAACGATGTGCTGCAGCAGTGCGACCTGCGACACGACTGCGCTGAGATCCGCTTCGACGACGGCACGGTGGTGCCTGAGATCCGCTTCGACGACCCACGGGCCCGACTGGTCGGCCGCCTGCTGATGAACGACCTGCAGGGGCGCGACGCACAGGGCGTGCTCGACCTGATCGACCGAGTGCTGGCCGGCCGGCTGCCGGTGGCCGAGATCGCGGGCAACACGACGCGTGCCGTGGTCGGCCCGCAGACCACTCGGCTGTTCGACGATCTCGCCAGGCCGATCGGCGAGGCGAATCGGCCGCAGACAGACGTGGCGACCCCGTCTTTGCGGGCGATCATCGTAGAGTGGTTCGCGTACGCCGCTCGCACGCGCGCGCGGTGCGCACAGGCATTCGCGTCAGATGACGCTGAATCCGGTCGTCCAGACGATTTCGCATCTCGCCGTCGGCCCTCGTGCGATCAACAAGCAGGGGAAGAGCACGAAGCATGACTCGTCGACGCAGTGAGCTGCTCGCCCAAGGGGGAGCCGCAGCGCTGAAGCCCGCGCGCGGCATCGGGTGGCCCATCACGATCGTCGTCGCGTCGATTCTGCTGGCGCTCGCGGCGTGGGTCACCTGGGGGCCGCTGCCGGTGCAGTCGGCGAGCATCGTCTTCGCCGACGCCTCGCTGCAGCAGAACGATGCCGATACCGTCACTGCAGACGCTGCGGCCGACGTGCGATCTGTCGACGCTCAGCTGGTCTGGCCGTCGACCGGAGCCGCAGCGTTCGTGCTGCGCAGCCTCGGCGATCAGCCTGCGGCGAGTCAGGTGAACGTCTCGCTGACGCATGGCGAGCAGAAGGCCTATTCGATCGCGAGCGTGACGAAGCTCGTCACCGCGCTGCGCGTGCTCGACCGGCGGCCGCTGCAGGCTGGCGACCAAGGGCCGTCGATCACGATGACGCAGGCCGACGAAGACCTCATGAAGAGCTACCTGGAGCAGAACGGCTCGGTCGAGCCGGTGACCGTGGGCGCGTCGCTCAGCCAGTTCCAGGTGCTCGAGCTGTCGCTGCTGCCGTCGAGCAACAACTACACCACCACCTTGGCCACCTGGGCGTTCGGCAGCGTCGACGACTACCTGGCGAGCACCCCGGCCTGGCTTGACGCGAACGGTCTGAGTGGCATGACGATCGCCGACCCGACGGGAATCGACGAGCGCAACCAGGCGACCCCGGAGCAGATCGTGCACTTGGGCGAGCTGGCGCTGGCGAACCCGGTGGTGCGTCAGATCGTCTCGACGCCGACGGCTGACATCCCGGGGATCGGCGAGATCAAGAACCACAACTCTCTGCTCGGTCAGCAGGGGGTCGACGGGCTGAAGACCGGCAGTCTGGCCGACGTGTTCAATCTCGCCTACTCGGCGCACTTCAGCGTCGACGGCGTGCCGTTCGAGCTGGTCGGCGCCGCCCTCGGCAGCACCGAAGACCATTCGAAGCTGCAGCCCGAGGTCGGGCAGCTCATCCAGTCGATCAGACAGTCGATCGTCTCGCGCGACGTGCTCGTCGCCGGTGAGTCGGCGGGCACGCTGACCACGTCGTGGGGTGCGTCGGCCAATGCGCAGTCTGCGGCCACGGTGCACGTGCTGAGCTGGCAGGGCACCCCGGTCACCGGCCGATTCGTCGGCGCCTCTGTGCAGGCGGGTGCTCGGGCCGGCTCGCAGGTGGGCACGGTGCTGATCGAGCGCGCAGGCGAACAGGTCGGCTCTGCGCCGCTGCTGATCTCGCAGTCGATCGACGACCCGGGGCTCGGCTGGCGCATCGCCAACATCGGGCTGCTGCCGGGGCCGGCCTGGTCGATGGTCACCGGCCAGACCGGGTCATAGCCCGACAGCGCCCATCGGGCGAGGCGTCACCAGATGCGCACGCGTTCGTCGCTGCCGAGCCAGAGCCGATCGTCTGCGGCGACCGAGAACACCTCGTGAAAGGCGTCCAGGTTGCGCGGAATCTGATTCGCGCGCAGGTCGTTGGGCGAATGCGGGTCGATGGTGAGCAGGCGAACCGCCTCTTCCGGGCGACGCTTCTCTGCCCAGACCTGCGCCCATGAGAGAAAGAACCGCTGCGGGCCGGTGAGCCCGTCGATGACCGCAGCCTGACGGGCGGCCTCGGCCACGGCGTCCGCCGCCGACTGCGCGGGATCGACGCCCAACGACAGCAGATAGGCCTGCCAGGCGATCGAGAGGCCGCTGAGATCGGCGATGTTCTCACCCAGGGTGAGCGCGCCGTTGACGCTGTGGCCGGGAGCGTCGAGCGGCTCGAGCGCGTTGTACTGCGCGACGAGTGCGGCGGTGAGCCTCTCGAAGGCCTCGCGGTCGGTCGCGCTCCACCAGTCGACCAGTCGGCCGTCGCCGTCGTACTTCGACCCCTGGTCGTCGAAGCCGTGACTGATCTCGTGGCCGATCACCGCGCCGATGCCGCCGTAGTTCGCGGCGTCGTCGGCCTCGGCGTTGAAGAAGGGCGGCTGCAGAATCGCGGCCGGGAACACGATCTCGTTGAACCCCGGGTTGTAGTAGGCGTTCACGGTCTGCGGGGTCATGAACCACTCGTCGCGGTCGATCGGGCGGCCGATCTTGCCCAGCTCGCGCGCCTGTTCGTAACGCCCGATCGCGCGCACATTGCCGATCAGGTCGTCGCGGCCGACCTCGAGCGTGGAGTAGTCGCGCCACGTGACCGGGTAGCCGATCTTCGGGGTGAACCTCGCCAGCTTCTCGAGCGCCAGGCGTTTGGTGTCGTCGCCGAGCCAGGTCAGCGAGCCGACCGAGCGGCGGTAGGCCTCGATGAGATTGGCGACGAGCTCGTCCATGCGGTGCTTCGCCGCCGGAGGGAAGTGCTGTGCGACGTACTCGCGCCCGACGGCCTCGCCCAGCCCGCCCTGCACGAGCGAGACGCCGCGCTTCCAGCGGGGGCGCAGCTCGGGGGTGCCGCTCAGGGTGCGGCCGTAGAAGTCGAAGTTGATCTCGACGAAGTCGTGCGAGAGATAGGGTGCGGCGCCTCGGATGACGTTGACGGCCAGCCATGAACGCCAGGCCGGCAGCCGGTCTTCGGTGAGCAGGGCGGCGAGGCCCTCGAGCGCGGAGGGCTGCGCGATGACGACCTCGGCGAGCACCTTCGGGTCGACCTGCGCGGCCTCGAGGTAGGCGCTCCAGTCGATGTTCGGCGTCGACGCGACCAGCTGCTCGAAGGTGCGCAGGTTGTAGGTCTTCTCGATCTCGCGGCTGGCGACGACGTCCCAGTGCACGGCTGCGATGTCGGTCTCGAGCTGCAGCACCTCATGGGCCCGGCTGGCGGCGTCGTCGACGCCGGCGAGCTCGAGCAGCACCTGCAGATAGATCAGGTACTTGCCGCGCACGTCGGCGAACTGCTCTTCGCGGTAGTACGACTCGTCGGGCAGGCCGATGCCGCCCTGCACGATGAAGGGCACGTACCGGTCGGGCTGCCCCGGGTCGTTGTCGACGTAGAGGCCGAAGAACCCGCTCGACCCGCGCTCCTCGGCGCGACCGACGGCCGTCACGAACTCGGCGACGGTCTGCGGCGCCAGCGCGGCGGCGATGTCGTCGGCGATCGGGGCGGCTCCCAGCTGTTCGGCTCGGGCTTCGTCCATGAAGCTCGCATAGAGGTCGCCGATCTTGCGGCGGTCGGCTGTCGAGCGGTCGTCGTCTGTGCTCGCGCCGGTCGAGGCGTCGTCGCGCGGGGCCGCGTGCCTCCCGGCGGGCTCGCTCGCCGCCGTCGCGTCGGCGTCAGCCTCGACGATCGTGCGAATCGCGTCTTCGGCCGCTTCGGCGAGCTGCAGGAACGCACCGTAGCGCGACTTGTCGGCGGGAATCTCGGTGCGTTCGAGCCAGCGTCCGTCGACGTGCAGGTAGAGGTCGTCCTGCGGGCGCACCGCCGGGTCGAGGTCGGTGACGCGGATGCCGGAAGAGGGCTCGGCGGGCTGAGAGTCGCGAGAGGCAGCAGAAGTCATGCCCACAGCATAGTTGTCGGGGTGCCCGTGTCGGTCGGTCCGTGCACCTGCGGTCGATTTTCCTCGCGTTCGGCCGCAGCGTGTGCCTAGCATGGACCATGGTCAATCCTTACGACGAACTGCCACAGGTTCCCTCATTCGCACTCACCAGCGACGACGTCGTCGACGGTCAGACGCTGAAGTCGTCCCAGGTCGGGGTCGGCGCCGGCGGCGAAGGGCGGTCTCCGCAGCTGTCGTGGTCGGGCTTCCCCGTCGGCACGAAGAGCTTCGCGGTCACCGCCTACGATCCCGATGCTCCGACCGCGAGCGGTTACTGGCATTGGGCGGTCTATGACGTTCCCGCCTCGGTGACCTCGCTGGATGCCGGCGCGGGCAACGCCTCGACCGGCGGCGGATCGCTGCCCGCGGGCGCGGTCGCGCTGACCAACGACTCGCTCGGTCGCGACTTCGTCGGCGCCGCGCCGCCCGTCGGGCACAGGCCGCACCACTACTACTTCGTGGTGCACGCCGTCGACGTCGATCACCTCGATCTGCCCGAGAACGCGACGCCGGCGGCGCTGGGCTTCAACCTCTTCTCGCACACGCTCGCTCGCGCGACGCTGGTCGGCGTCTACCAGCGCTGACGCCTCTACCAGCGCTCACTCCATCGAGGCGCCGACCCGGCGACGTCAGACGTCGCCGCTAGAGTGCCTGTATGACTGAACCGCGGCCTCGGGGCGCTCGGCACCGCCTCGATCGGCGCATCGCGGCCCTCGCGGTTCCAGCGCTCGGTGCGCTCGTCGCCGAGCCGGTGTTCACACTGATCGACTCGGCGATGATCGGGCATCTGGGCGCTGCACCGCTGGCCGGGCTCGCGGCCGCGGCGAGCATCCTGCAGACAGCCGTCGGTCTGATGGTCTTTCTCGCCTACGCGGCCACGCCCCTCGTCGCGCGCCGTCTGGGCCAGGGGCGGCCCGCCGAAGCGCTCGCCGCGGGCATCGACGGGCTCTGGCTCGCGCTCGTCACCGGCATCGCGCTCGCGCTCGCGGGGTGGTGGGCGGCCGACCCGCTTGTTGCTGTGCTCACGCCTGACGCGGCGGTGACCGCGCAGGCGCATGCCTATCTGCGCGTCTCACTGTTCGGGCTGCCGGCGATGCTCGTCGTGCTCGCGGCGACCGGCGTGCTGCGCGGGCTGCAAGACACCAAGACGCCCCTGGTCGTGGTCGCGGCTGGCATGGCGGCGAATGTCGCGCTGAACGCGCTCTTCATCTACGGGCTGGGCTGGGGCGTCGCCGGCTCAGCGCTCGGCACCGTCATCGTTCAGTGCTGCATGGGTTTGGTGCTGGCCGGAATCGTGGTGCGACGCGCTCGTGCCGTCGGCGCGGGGCTCGGGCCCGAATGGGCGGGCGTGGGCCGATCGATGCGCGAAGGCGGCTGGCTGTTTCTGCGCACGGCAACGCTGCGTGCGGCACTGCTCGCGACGGTCTGGCTGGCGGCACGTCTCGGCACCGACACCCTCGCCGGCTACCAAGTGCTCTTCTCGCTGTTCAGCGCGTTGGGCATGGCCTTCGACGCGCTCGCCGTCGCCGGGCAGGCGCTGGTGGGGCTCGAACTCGGGGAGCGCGAGCGGCGGCGGCGAGAGCAGGCGCCGGTCGATGCGCCGCCCAGCTCGTCAGCCGATCGGCAGGCGACCCCGTTCGGCGTGCATGCGGTGAGCCGACGTCTGCAGCAGTGGGGGCTTCTGGTCGGAGGAGGGCTGACCATCGTCTTCGTGCTGATCTCGCCATGGGCCGGGCGTGCGTTCACCAGCGAACCGGGTGTGCTGTCGATGCTGACTCCGGGGCTGATCGCCATGGGTGTGACGCTGCCGCTGGCGGGGTACGTGTTCGTGCTCGACGGCATCTTGATCGGCGCCGGCGACGGACGCTACCTCGCGCTGGCCGGGCTGCTCAACCTGGTCGGCATGGCGGTGTGGATGGCCGCGGTGCTCTGGCTGCTCGGCGGCCTCGCGGGTGCGGGCGGCACCATGATCGCCGACCGGTGGAAGCTCGTCGCGGTGTGGTCGTGCTTCGGCGGCGGGCTGATGATCATGCGTGCCCTCACCCTCGGGCTGCGCCTGCGTGGCGACCGCTGGGCGCAGCGCGTCTAGAACAGCCGCTCGTCGGCGTCGTCGGTGCCGCGCATGGCCTCGTAGTCGAGCACAAGACACCGGATGCCGCGATCCTCGGCCAAGGTGCGCGCCTGCGGCTTGATCTCCTGCGCCGCGAAGACGCCCTGCACGGGAGAGAGCAGCGGGTCGCGGTTCAACAGTTCGAGGTAGCGGGTGAGCTGCTCGACGCCGTCGATGTCACCTCGGCGTTTGAGCTCGACGGCGATGTGCTCCCCGTTGACCCCGCGGGCCATGATGTCGACCGGCCCGATCGCGGTGGCGTATTCTCGGCGCACGAGTTCGCATCCTTCGCCGAGCAGCTCGATCTGCGCCGCCAGCAGCTCTTGCAGGTGCGCCTCGACCCCGTCTTTGATCAGCCCGGGATCGGTGCCCAGCTGGTGCGAGGTGTCACTGAGAATCTCGTGGATGCCCACGATCAGCTGGTCTGACGTCTTGCGCTGGGTGACGCGCCAGACCTCGATGACGCCGATCTCGCGCTGGTCGTCGTCGGGCTCTTCGACCGTCAGGCTGCAGGGCGGCGACATCCAGTTCAGCGGCTTGTACGAGCCGCCGTCGGCGTGCACGAGCAGCGAGCCGTCGGCTTTGAGCATGAGCACGCGAGTGCCGAGAGGAAGGTGGGAGGTGAGCCGCCCGGCGTAGTCCACCGTGCAGCGAGCAATGACGAGACGCACATCGGCATTGTAGACGGGCCGACAGGCGTTTCACATGAAACATCGGCACACTAGTAGAGTTTGTAGATCTGACTGACTTGGCGAAAGGGGCCTTGATGGCGCAGTCGCGACGAGAGCGACGTGAGGTTGAACGTCGCCTGGCGAAGGCGTCCAGCTCCGCTGCGAACGACAACCGCTTCACCGCGGTCGCGCGTCATGGCGCGCTCGCACCGGCTGGAGGCGGCCCCAAAGCAGTCTTCAAATGGATCGCCCTCTGTCTGACGATGGCCATCGTCGGGGGTGTCGCTCTGACCGGGCTGATGGTCTGGTCGGTGCAGAAAGACATCGGCTACTTCGACTTCACGAACGCCGACGGCAGCCCGCAGGTCGCCACGGTCGACGGCCCGGTCAACTTCTTGCTGATGGGCTCAGACACGCGCAAAGACCAGGGCGACGGCTTCACCGCCGAAGACAAAGACACCGACCTGGCAGACGTCATCATGCTGCTGCACGTCTCGGCCGATCACCAGACCGCGACTGCGGTGAGCTTTCCGCGCGACCTGATGGTCTCGATGCCGGCGTGCCCGAAGACCGACGGCAGCGGCGGCACCTACCCGGCGCAGAGCCGCGTGCAGATCAACTCGACCATCTCGTACGGTGGCCCGAGCTGCACGGCGCTCACGGTCGAGAAGCTCACCGGCGTCGACATCGGCTTCGTCGGAAAGATCGACTTCAAGGGCGTCATCGAGATGTCGAATGCGATCGGCGGCGTGCCGGTCTGCGTCACGAACGACATCAACGACAACGACTCCGGGCTGCACCTGACCGCCGGCGAGCACACGATCCAGGGCGCAGATGCTCTGGCCTTCCTGCGCAACCGCCACGGCGTCGGTGACGGCAGCGACCTCGGGCGCATCAGTTCGCAGCAGGTCTACCTCTCGTCGCTGGTGCGCACGATCCAGACGCAGGGCGCGCTCACGAATCCGGTGAGGCTCTACGACCTGGCGTCTGCCGCGGCCCGCAACATCGAGTTCTCGTCGAACCTCAAAGACACCGGCATGCTGGTCTCGCTGGGCGCGACGGTGGCCGGCATCTCGCTCGACAACGTCGCCTTCATCCAGGCCCCGGTGACGGAAGATCCTCGTGACCGCAACCGTGTCGTGCTCGACCCGACGCTGTCGACCCCGCTCTTCCAGGCGATCGCCTCGGGTGAGGGCGTGCGACTGAACGAGAACAGCAAGACCGGCATCGGCTCTGAGACGGTGGGCGAAGCCACCGACGCGACCGCCTCGCCGTCTGCGGATGCCGCGCCGTCGGCATCAGCGCAGCCCTCGACCGCCTCGGGGTCGCCTGCGCCTGAGGCCTCGCAGCCGGCGACGGTACTGCCAGAGGGCATCGTCGGGCAGACCGCTCGGGATCAGACCTGCGCGGTGGCGAACAAGTAGGTTTGTGCCTGGCAGGTGGCGCAGCCGTGCGAATCCGCTATGATGACATGGTGCCTTTCGCAGGTGCCTCTGGAGACGTCGCATAGTCTGGCCTAGTGCACCACCCTGCTAAGGTGGAGTCCCGAATTTCGGGACCGAGGGTTCAAATCCCTCCGTCTCCGCACGAAACGAAGGCCCTGCATCCCATGTGTTTTCCGGGATGCGGGGCCTTTGTCGTTTGCACGGCCATGCTCACGGTTCGCAGGGTCGCCTGCGTTCTGCCCACCCTGTCCACGAGCCCTGCTAGCCTGTCACCGAAGCCCGTCTCCGGCCCGCAGACGAGGGCGCTCTACCCACAGACGACAGGGCTGACTCGCAGGAGGGCTGCGGCGTGGCATGGATCATTCTCATCGCATCAGGTCTGCTCGAGGCCGTCTGGGCAGCCGCACTCGCAGCCTCGCGCGGTTTCCGCAGGCTCTGGCCCAGCATCCTCTTCGTCGTCGCGTTCGGCGCGAGCATGGCCGGTCTCGCGTATGCGATGTCGGTGATTCCGACTGGCACGGCCTACGCCGTCTGGGTGGGCATCGGCGCATGTCTGACGGTGATCTGGTCGATGGCGAGCGGGCGGGAACGGGCCTCGGCCGCGCGTGTGCTGCTGCTCGTGCTGCTCGTCGCATCCGTCATCGGTCTGAAGGTGGTGAGCTGATGCCGTGGATCGTCCTCGTCGTGAGCGGTGTGCTCGAAGCGGTCTGGGCGACCGCGCTGGGGCGCTCGGAGGGGCTCACCCGCCCGGTCGAGGTCGTCGTCTTCGCGGTCGCGCTGCTGATCAGCATGGTCGGCCTGAGCCGTGCGGCCCGCACGATCCCGATCGGCACCGCCTACTCGGTGTGGGTGGGCATCGGTGCGGTGCTGACGGTGGTCTTCGCACTGGCCACGGGCGCTGAGCCGTTCTCGTGGCCAAAGGTGTTCTGCATCGGTGGCGTCGTGATCGCGGTGATCGGGCTGAAGCTGGTGCCGTCGGATGCCGCGGTGGCGGAAGACGCGGAATCGTCGCCTAGAGCGTGAACATCAGCGCGTAGAGCGCGGCGAAGACCGCTGCGGGCAGATAGAGCAGGATCACCAGCGCACACGAGACGAACATCTTGGTCGCGCGCGAGCTCCATGAGGCGACCCCGATGACGATGTGCAGCACGATGCCGAGCACGAGCACGACGGGAAAGCCGTAGACGAGCACCACCAAGAAGATCAGCGGGGCGTATGGGCCGGGAGAAGTGACGGCCACCAGGGCGTACCAGATCGACGCGACCGCCAGCGGTAAGAGCGGCAGTGCGATGCTCAGGCGCCGTGCCCACTGCTCTCGGCGGTTGCGCCGGTGTTTCGCGGGGCTCTCAGCAGTCATCTTCAGTCGATTCTATCGGGCAGTCGGGTCAGGCTTATCCCCCTGCGTCTCGGAGGCGCCTGCCGGTCGAACCGAGCGGTGTGCAGGTCGGTTGTTCTGTTGGGTGCTGTGGCGTTCTGTCTGGTTCTGTCCTGTCCCGTGCTGTGAAGAGAACCACGCTGTAGCCGAGCCTGTGCGCAGAGCGTCGGGCAGCATCCATATGAGGCGTACTTCGGTGTCATTCCGGGGCTCGATGGGTGGGTGACTGCAGTCGTCGAATGTCAGTGGGTGGGTGTTGACTCGGGTCATGGAAGCCACATCGCACCTCGCGCAGCCCTCGCAGCCAGATGTGCTGCAGGGTCTGATCGCGCTCGGTCGTGTGGCCGGCGCCGTTGGTGCGCAGGCCGGTAACGCCGATGCAGGTGCCGTTGGCACCGGCGCGGCGGGCTCACTCTGGGGCGGCCTGTCTGGGGCTGCCCTCGTCGCGGCTGTCGAACTCGTCGAGCACGCGGGTCGCGCCATCGATTCGCTGCGTGTGCAGGTGGCCGGTGAAGTGGCACAGCGGTGCACAGCCTGTGACAGCGACGAGCGGCTCTCCACGAGATACGGGCAGCGCAACGCGGTCGAACTCATCGAGTATGTGGCCGGCGTTTCATCCCGCGAGGCACGCCGCCGGGTACGACTCGGCGAGCAGGTGCTCGGGCGCACGGGAGACATCGGGCTGCCGCTGCCGCCGCTCTTCGCGCAGGTCGGTGCGGCGCTTGCTGCTGGCGATCTCGGTCTCGAAGCGGCTGAGGCCATCGTGAGCGAGCTCGGCAAGGCGGCTCCGCGAGCTGACCTCGAGACGCTGGAGGCGGCCGAGTGTGCGCTCGTCGACGGTGCGCGCTCGCTGCGCCATGCTGATCAGGCGGGTTTGGGGTCGTCAAGCGTTGCGCCGTCAAGCGCTGGGCCGTCAGGCGCTGGGCCGTCGAACGCTGCAGGTGACAATGCTGCGGACGACGGCGATCGCGATCTGGGCTACCGGCACTGCGTTCCCGGACTCTCCGCAGATCTTGTGCGAGTACAGGCGGCGGCATGGCGCGAGGCGCTCGACCCCGATGGCGTGCAGCCGCGAGAAGATGAGGCGGTCAATCGACGCGACTTCTGGATCTCGTCGCGTGCCCGAAACGGTCTGCACGCCGTGCGCGGCGCGATTCCCGCTGACGTCGCGGCGCGTGCTCTCGCCGTCTTCGATGCCTGCCTCAGCACGAAGACTCCGCCGCGATTTCTGAGTGACGTCGTCGACGGGACAGGCGCGACGGATTCAGGCTTGATGGGTGCGGAAGAGATCAGCACAGACGGGAGCAGTGCAGGCAAGAGCAGTGCAGACTCTCTCGATCGCGAGACAGCCCGGGCTGAGATGCGCACGCTCGGCCAGCAGCGCGCTGATGTCTTCGCCGCCATGGTCGCCGCGCTGACCGGCAGTCCTGAGTTCCACACGCCGCCCGCCGTGATCGTGACGATACCGGCTGCTGCCTCGGCCGACACCGGCTCTGGTGCTGCCCCGCTTGGTGCTGCCCCGCTTGGTGCTGCCCCGCCTGGTGCTTCCGGGTCTGGCTCTGCTTCTGCCGGCGTTGCCGTCACCGGCAACTGCTGTGGCATCGGAGCGATCGCCGCAGCCGGCAGCATCTCGGGCGTCGACCATCCGGTCGCTGCGCAGACGATCGGTCGCATGGCCTGTGACGGGGGCACCCAGTTCGCCCGGCTCGATGCTCGGGGAGCCCTGATCTCGCTGACGACGACGCAACGGGTGTTCAGCACCCACCAGCGGCGGGCGATCGCTGCTCGAGACGGCCACCAGTGCGCGATTCCGGGCTGCCGCATCCCCGCTCATGCGTGTGAGGCACACCATGTCGTGCCCTGGCAGCACGGTGGTGCGACGCATGTCGACAACGGTGTGCTGCTGTGCTGGTGGCACCACCGCCACATCGACAACGGGTCGTGGCAGATCACGATGAACGTCGGCAGGCCACAGGTGCGGCCGCCGATGATCCGTTCGCTGCTGCACCAGACCGCACGTCGGAGGCGATGACGAGACGAAGGCGCCTGCTCACAGCATCCACTCAGCTCATATCATTGCACGACGGGCAAACTTGCACGTAGGGTAATTTCATGTCCGTTTCTTCCTCATTGGGATCAGTGCCAGCCCCAGGCTCTGGCCAGCGCGAGCTGAGTCGACGCGAACTGAATCGGGCGGCCACCCGAGCAGCGATCATCGAGGCTGCGATCAGTCTCGTGCTCGAGCACGGCCGCGATCGCGTGAACGTCGAGCAGATCGCCGAGCGCGCCGCTGTCTCGCGGCGCACGTTCTTCAACTACTTTCCCGGCATCGACGCAGCGCTCAACGCCCCCACCGAAGATCTGCTCGTCGAGGCCCTGCAACAGATCGAGAATCGGCCTGCGGCCGAATCTGTCGTCGAGGCCGTGACGCAGGTCTTCATGAGCAGCGTCACCTCCCGCTATCTGCAGCAGTGCCTCGAACTCGGCGCGGCTCTCGACGGGCACGCCGAGTTCCTGCAGTACGAGCTCATGGCCTGGGACGAGGCTGAAGCGCGATTCGTCACCGCTCTGCAGCAGCGCGCGCCTGTGGGGATGCCGCGCATCCGTCTCGTGGTGTTCGTCGCCTCGGTGCTGGCGAGCTGTCGAGCGGCCATCAACGCCTGGCTCGCCGAACGGCATCAGCCCGCAGACGGAATCGATGCCGCGCCCGAGAGCGCTGCACTCACCGACGCCGATCTCACCGACCTCAAACGCCAGCTGCTCAACGCGGTCGTGACGGTGCGTGACGGGTTCGCCGATCTCTGAGCCGGCGCATCTCTGACCACCTGCATCCATGCGATCAGCAGAGTTCCCAGACCACACGACACCCATCACGCCCCACGCCCCCACACCCACCCGCCCACGAACCACCTCGACTGTGCACACCAGCGGTCGCAACCTCCACACAACACGAAGGAGCCACTCCCCATGGCATCACTGCTCTACCGACTGGGCCGTTTCAGCGCGGTGCATCGTCGGCTCATCATCGCGATCTGGCTGGTGATCATGATCGCCGTCGGCGGCGCGGTCGCAGCCTTCGCCGGCACGACGAGCAATAACTTCTCCATCCCGGGCACGCAGTCGCAGTCGCTGATCGATCGTCTCAAGGATCGCATCCCCGCTGCCTCGGGCGGCACCGGCACCATCGCCTTCGACGCTGGAGAGGGCAACCGGTTCACCGACGAGCAGAAGACAGCGGTGAGCAGGGCCCTGGCCGACATCGACGACCAGAACGCCATCGCCAGCGTCGTCGATCCCTTCCAGACGCAGCGTGACCTCGACTCCGCGCGTCAACAGGTCGATCAGGGCAGGCCGCAGATCGAGGCGGCACGCGCCCAGCTCGATGCCGGGCAGCAGCAGCTTGATGCGGCGAAGGCTCAGCTCACGCAGCTCGAGCAGGCTCGTGACGCGGCCCAGCAGGGCGGGGCATCCGCCCAGGCCGCCGCGCTCAGCGCACAGCTCGAGGCGGGGCAGGCGCAGCTCGCGCAGCAGCAGACCACGGTCGATGCCGGGCGCACGCAGCTCGACGAGCAGCAGGCGGAGCTCACCCGAGCCGAGCGCACGATTGACGCCAGCTCTGCGATCAAGTTCGTCTCTGACAACGGACGAGTCGCCCAGGCACAGGTGACCTTCACCACGGCGGCCGAGAACGTCTCTGCAGAAGACAAGAACGCCGTGGTGAGCGCGACGAACGCTGCGCTCGAGGGCACCGGCGTGACCGCTCAGTACAGCACCGAGATCGTCTCAGACATCTCCGGGCTCTTCGGGCCGGGAGAGGTCATCGGTCTCGTCGTCGCGGGCATCGTGCTGGTGATCATGCTCGGCACGCTCATCGGCGCCGGCCTGCCGCTGCTGATGGCGATCGTCGGCGTCGGCGTCGGCGTCGGCACCACCTTCGCCCTCACCGGTGTGATCGAGATGACCTCGGTGTCACCGATGCTCGCCATGATGCTCGGCCTCGCCGTCGGCATCGACTACTCCCTGTTCATCGTGAACCGCCATCGCACCCAGCTCAAAGAGGGCATGAGCCTCGAGGAGTCCATTCCGCACGCGGCCGGCACCTCGGGCAACGCCGTGCTGTTCGCCGGCCTCACCGTCGTGATCGCCCTGGCCGCGCTCGCGGTGCCCGGGCTGCCGTTCCTGACCGTGATGGGCCTCGCCGGGGCGGGCACCATCATCGTGGCCGTGATCGTCGCGCTCACGCTGACACCGGCCATGCTCGGGTTCATCGGGATGCGCATCCTCAGTCGCAAGGAGCGTCGCGCGTTGGCGGCGCGCGAGGCGGACGCCCCGGCTGTCGAGCCGGCTGCGCCGAGTGCGGCGTCACCGGCATCGCCCCGGCGTCGCTTCGACTGGGGGCGCATCGTCACGGCGCACCCGTGGGTGTCGCTCATCGCAGGCGTCATCATCGCCGGCGTGCTCGCACTGCCGGCGAGCGACCTGCGGCTCGGGCTGCCAGACGGCAGTTCCGAGGAGCCCAGCACGACAGCGTACAAGTCGTACCAGCTCATCGCCGACAACTTCGGCGCCGGGGTGAACGGCCCCCTCGTCGTCGTCGCCGAGCTCCCCGACAGCGTGACCACCCAGGCGCAGCAGGAAGACGCCTCGCTTGCCCTGGCCGACCGACTGCGCGATATCGACGGCGTGGCCGCGGCCGTGCCGGGCGGCGCCAGCGAAGATCACCGCACCGCTGTGCTGCAGGTGGTCTCGCAGAACGGCCCGTCGACGGTCGAGACCGAGCAGCTGGTCAAGCAGATTCGTGCCGATGCCGACGACATCAAGACGCAGACCGGCGTCGAGATCGGCGTGACCGGCCTCACCGCGGTCAACATCGACGTCTCGCAGAAGCTCGGCGACGCACTGCCGCCCTATCTGGCGATCGTGATCGGGCTGTCGCTGCTGCTGCTGATCCTCGTGTTCCGCTCGATCGTGCTGCCGTTGCTCGCGACGCTGGGATTCCTGCTCTCGCTGGCCGCGAGTCTCGGGTCGGTCGTCGCGATCTACCAGTGGGGCTGGCTGGGGTCGGTGTTCGGCGTGCACGACCCGGCTGCGGTGCTGAGCTTCCTGCCGATCATCCTGATCGGCGTGCTCTTCGGCCTCGCCATGGACTACCAGATGTTCCTCGGCTCTGGCATGCGCGAGAGCTTCGCGCACGGGGCAACGCCGCGACAGGCGGTCATGCACGGCTTCACGGTCGGCGCACGCGTCGTCACCGCTGCCGCGATCATCATGGTCAGCGTGTTCGCCGGGTTCGTCTTCTCGGAGCTGACGATGATTCGCCCGATCGGCTTCGCGCTCGCCTTCGGCGTGCTCGTCGACGCCTTCCTGGTGCGCATGACGATCGTGCCCGCGGCGCTGTATCTGCTGCGGCGGTCGGCCTGGTGGATTCCCAAGTGGCTCGACCGCATCCTGCCCGATGTGGACGTCGAGGGTGCGAAGCTCGACGCGCTGAAGTCCGCGAAGACGGATGCGCCGAATGGGTCGGGTGCACGCGAGGAGTCGTAGCACGACCATGGCGCGCGGTCGGGAGTGCGGCGTACGATAGCTGTCGGGCGCTGCGCGCTCAGGGGGGCGGTGCTCTGGCACCCTCTTCAGCCATCGAACAGACACGGTGTCACGCGATTCGCGGCGCCTGATGAGAGGGAGTCATGTCCAATCCGAATCCGTCTGGCCCACCGCCGCGTCTCCCGATGCCAGACCACGCGCCACAGTCGGCCCAGCCCCCAGCGTCGGCCGTTCCCCCCGTGCCGTATGTTCCGGTCGCTCAGCTGCCGCCCGCACCGCAGGGCGGCGAGCTGCCGCCGATTCCGCCGGCAGGGCAGTTCCCGCCGGCGCCGCCGACACCGCCGGTGACGACCAGCGCCCCGAACGGGTTCGGCGGGCAGTCGGGCGCGGCGAGCCCCATGCGTCAGCTGCCGACGAATCGGGGGCTGCTGGTCTTCATCCTGCTGTCGATCGTCACTCTGGGCATCTACAGCATCGTCGTCATGACGAAGATCGGCGGTGAGATCAATACCGTCGCCTCACGGCATGACGGGCGCCGCACCATCAACTTTCTGCTGGTGCTGTTCCTGCTCGGCTGGCTCACCGGGGGAATCTTCACGCTCATCTGGTACCACCTGCTCAGTGAGCGCATCGGAGTTGAGCTCCGGCGGCGCGGGCTCGCGCGGCAGTTCGGCGCGTCAGACTTCTGGCTGTGGAACGTGCTCGGCAGCCTGATCATCGTCGGACCATACGTCTACATGTACCAGCTGCTGCATGCGATGAACGACCTCAACGCCGACTACAACCAGCGCGGTTGAGTGTCGCAGTGATACGGGAGGGCCCCACCCACGGTGGGGCCCTCTTCTGCGTGAGCGAACCTCACCGGCCACGACCACGAAACCGAGGTTGAGCCTGCCCCCCTGCGTCTGGCATACTGATGCAGCTGCGCTGTCATCCCTCCCGAGCACCACATGCCTTCTTCCCGAACCCCGACGACGACGCGCCCCATCGAGCCGTGAGCGCTCGGAGAGCGCAGGGCAGATGCGCTTCGCGGGATCCTGACGAGTCCGCGCAGCAGAGAGACGCTCATGACTCTGCTCCGACTGCTGACCGCATTTACCAAACGCTACTGGCCGTGGCTCGTGGCGGTCTTCGTGCTCCAGCTCGTCTCGACGCTGGCGGCGCTGTACCTGCCCAGTCTCAACGCCGAGATCATCGACGACGGCGTGAGCCAGGGCGACACCGACCTGATCTGGTCGATCGGCGCGCGGATGCTGCTGGTCTGTCTCGTTCAGGTGGTCACCGCTGTCGGCGGCATCTGGTTCGGCGCCCGCACCGCGATGGCCGTGGGCCGCGACCTGCGCGCGGGGGTCTTCGACACCGTCACGTCGATGAGCGCCCAGCAGGTCGGCGACTTCGGCGCTGCGACGCTGATCACCCGAGGCACGAACGACGTGCAGCAGGTGCAGATGCTGCTGCTCATGACGCTCAACTTCATGGTATCGACACCGATCATGTGCATCGGCGGCATCGTCATGGCCGTGCGCGAAGACGTCGGTCTGTCGTGGCTGGTCTGGGTGTCGGTGCCGCTGCTGCTGATCGTCGTGGGGTTCTTGGTGGCGAAGCTGATGCCGCTCTTCCGCGGCATGCAGGATCGCATCGATGACATCAACGGCGTGCTGCGCGAGCAGATCATCGGCATCCGCGTGGTGCGGGCCTTCGTGCGCGAGCCGCATGAGACTCAGCGGTTCGCGGGTGCGAATGCTCGGCTGACCGACGTGTCACTGCGCGTGGGGGCGATCTTCGTGCTCATGTTCCCGGCGATCATGATGCTGCTGCACCTCGCGACGGCGGCCGTACTCTGGTTCGGCGGTCAGCGCGTAGACGCCGGCGAGATGCAGGTCGGCTCCCTCACGGCGTTCCTGCAGTACCTGCTGCAGATTCTGATGGCCGTCATGATGGGCACGTTCATGGCCATGATGATTCCGCGCGCGGTGGTGTGCGCCGAGCGCATCGACGGTGTGCTGAGCACTGAACCCGACCAGAGCGAGCCGGAGCACGAGCGCGAGGTGCCGCGCACCGGCATCGTCGAGTTCGCCGCAGCGGGATTCCGCTATCCGGGAGCCGAGCAGCCGGTGCTCGCCGACCTGACCTTCACCGCGCGCCCCGGCGAGACGGTCGCGATCATCGGCTCGACCGGGTCGGGCAAGACGACGCTGCTGAGCCTGATTCCGCGGCTGATGGAGGCCACCTCGGGCGAGGTGCGCGTCGATGGCGTCTCGGTGGGCGAGCTGTCACGGCGACAGCTCGCCGAGCGGGTCAGTCTGGTCACCCAGCGCCCGTTCCTGTTCTCGGGCACCGTCGCGAGCAACCTGCGGTTCGGCCGTGAGGATGCGACGGACGCCGAGCTCTGGCACGCGCTGGAAGTCGCCCAGGCGGCCGATTTCGTGCGCGAGCATCCGGATGGGCTCGAACGACGAATCTCACAGGGCGGCACCAACGTGTCAGGCGGGCAGCGGCAGCGGCTGTGCATCGCGCGCACCCTGGTGGCCCGGCCGGACGTCTACCTGTTCGACGACTCGTTCTCTGCGCTCGACGTCACGACCGATGCGCGCCTGCGACGCGCGCTCGAGCCCGAGCTGGCGGATGCCACGGCGATCATCGTGGCGCAGCGCGTTGCGACCATTCGCGACGCGGATCGCATCCTGGTGCTCGACGACGGCCGCATCGTCGGGCAGGGCACCCACGACGAGCTGCTCGAGACGAATGAGACCTACCAGCAGATCGTCGAATCCCAGCTGTCGGCCGAGGAGGTGGCGTGATGAGCGCACGCGAGACAGACGCAGTGAACACCCCTGGCACGCCTGGCACGCAGCACGATCATGACGAGCACGACGACGACTTCATGCCGACGGCTGGCGACGGCGACATGTTCGGCGATGCGCCTGCGGTGCGCAAGGCCGAGAACTTCTGGCCGTCGGTGCGGCGCCTCTTCGGCCTCCTGGCGCCGCACAAGCTGGCCCTGACCCTGGTGCTGGCCTTCGTGGCCGCCTCGGTCGTGCTCAGCGTGCTCGCACCCAAGGTGCTGGGTCAGGCCATGGACGCCATCTTCAACGGCGTCGTGGGCGCGCAGCTGCCGCAGGGCGTCAGCAAGGATCAGCTGATCGATCAGCTGCGGGCGCAGGGAAACGATCAGATGGCCGACATGCTCGCCGGCATGAACGTCGTGCCGGGAGAGGGCATCGACTTCGCCCGGCTCGGCATGATCATCCTGGTCGTGCTCGGCATGTACGTCATCGCCTCGGCGTTCATGTGGGCCCAGGGCGCGGTGCTCAACCGCATCACCATGAGTGCGGTCAGCGACCTGCGCTCGCGCGTCGAGGCCAAGCTGAATGCCCTGCCGCTGAGCTACTTCGACACCCGCAAGCGCGGTGATCTGCTCTCACGCGTCACCAACGACGTCGACAACGTGCAGAACGCTCTGCAGCAGGCCTTCGCCCAGCTGGTGCAGTCGGCGCTGAGCGTGATCGGCATCACCGTGATGATGTTCGTCGTCTCCTGGCAGCTGGCGCTCGTGGCACTGCTCGCACTGCCTCTGGCCGCGGTGGTCACCGGTGTGATCGGCGTGCGCTCGCAGAAGCTCTTCGCCGCGCAGTGGAAGGAGACCGGGCAGCTCAACGGCACGATCGAGGAGTCGTTCTCGGGGCACGACCTCGTCACGATCTTCGGGCGCAGCGACCGCATGGAGGCGAGCTTCCGCGAGCAGAACGCCCGGCTCTATCAGGCATCCGCGGGCGCGCAGTTCGTCTCCGGCATGATCATGCCGGTCATGCAGTTCGTCTCGTACCTCTCATATGTGGGCATCGCCGTGCTCGGCGGCCTCAAAGTGGCCTCGGGCACGATGACCCTCGGTGACGCCACCGCGTTCATCCAGTACTCGCGCGAGTTCACCCAGCCGCTCTCGCAGATGGCCGGCATGGCCAACATGCTGCAGTCGGGCGTCGCCTCGGCCGAGCGCATCTTCGAGCTGCTCGACGCCGACGAACAGGATCCCGACACCGTCAGCGAGAAGCTGCCCGAGCATCCGGCCGGCCGCGTCACCTTCGACGACGTGAGCTTCAGCTACGAGCCCGACGAACCGCTCATCGAGCACCTCTCGTTCGAGGCACGGCCCGGCCAGACGGTCGCGATCGTCGGCCCGACCGGCGCGGGCAAGACCACCCTGGTCAACCTCGTGATGCGCTTCTACGAGCTCACCGGCGGGCGCATCCTGCTCGACGGTGTCGACATCACCGAGATCTCGCGCGCCGACCTGCGTTCGCAGACCGGCATGGTGCTGCAGGACACCTGGCTGTTCAAGGGCACGATCCTCGACAACATCCGCTATGGACGCCTCGACGCGACCGACGACGAAGTGGTCGCCGCCGCCCGAGCCACCTTCGTCGACCGGTTCGTGCGTCAGCTGCCCGAGGGGTACGACACCGTGATCGACGAGGAGGGCGGCAGCATCTCGGCCGGCGAACGCCAGCTGATCACCATCGCGCGCGCGTTCCTCGCCCGGCCGACGCTGCTGATTCTCGATGAGGCGACCTCGGCGGTCGACACCCGCACCGAGGCGCTGGTGCAGCACGCGATGGCGGCTCTGCGCAGCGATCGCACCTCCTTCGTGATCGCGCACCGGCTCTCGACGATTCGCGATGCCGACACCATCCTGGTCATGGAACACGGCAGCATCGTCGAGCAGGGCAGTCACGACGAGCTGCTCGAACGCCACGGGGCCTATCGTCGGCTCTACGAGAGTCAGTTCAGCGGCACGACCGAGTGAAAGGCGCTCGACGGGCCGCAGGGTAACGTGGAGGCGAGCAACGACGTCGACCTCGAGGAGCCCAGCACTGTGAACGCCCTGCAGATCAAAGCCGCCCTGGCCACCGACGTCGGTCTGCGACGCAAGCTGAACGAAGACTCCGGCATTGCCGAGCGACCGGTCTATGCGGTCGCCGACGGCATGGGCGGGCACGACTCGGGCGAGATCGCGAGCGGGCTGGTGATCGAGCGGCTGCGTGCCCTGGTGGCGGCCGCGACGGGTGGCGTGGTGTCGGCGGATGCGGTGGCCGAGGCCCTGCAGCAGGCCCAGCTCGAGGTGGCCGAGCTCTCCGCGAGCCGTCCGCACGGGGCCGGGTCGACCGTCAGCGGCGTGGCGCTGATCGAGTCGGCGGGTGAGCCGCACTGGCTGGTCTTCAACGTGGGCGACTCCCGCGTCTACCGGTCGCGCAACGGGTCTCTGGTGCAGTGGACACATGACCACTCGCTGCTGCAGCAGTGGCTCGACGACGGGCGCATCACGCCCGAGCAGGCCGCCGAGAGCTCGCGCAGCAACGAGATCACGAAGGCGGTCGGGTCTGACGACTCCGATCCCGACTTCTTCCTGGCGCCGGTCGTCAACGGCGAGCGGCTGCTTATCTGCTCTGACGGACTGCACGGTCTGGTCGGCGCCGAGGCGCTGCGGGCCTCGCTCGTGATGGGCGGCACTCCTCAGACGACGGCTGATTCCCTGGTGGAGCGCGCGCTGGTCGCCGGAGGCACCGACAACGTCACGGTGGTCGTGGTCGACGTGGTGTCGGGCGGGGCGCTGCGAGATCCGGAGTCGCCCAGCGAGAGCCTCGCCTCGCTGGCCGATGTGGCCGCGGTGCACGGGCGGCGTGATCACGAGAGGCAGCGCGACGTCGAGCACTCCGCCGAGACCGACGACACCCGCTACGTCTCGCGTGCGAGCCGACGAGCGCGCATGCACACCGCGGCCGATGAGACTGTGCTGATCCCGCACAGCGAGTTCGCCGAGCCGGCCATTCCCGAGCCGGTCGTCCAGCAGCCGGTCGTCGATGCCGACCTCGACGAAGACACCGTCGTGATCAGACGCGAGCCGGTCGTCACCCGCTCAGCGCCGGCCGTCGCCGCCTGCGTCGACGTCATCGAGCACCTCGACGACACGGTGTTCGACGACACGGTGCTCGTCGGCCGGTTCGAAGACGACGATGACACCCGGCCGATCCGTCGCGGACGAGGCGAGCGAGCATCCGCCGACCGATCGCTATGACCTGGTGATGCGAGGCCGCCCGCATTTGCCTTAGAATCGCTAGAGACTTCGGGGAGGGCACATGGGCAAGCGACTGCCGTCGGCTCCTCCTGCGCTCTCGGGCTGCACCTATGTGCGCCCGCTGGGCACCGGCGGCTTCGCCGACGTCTTTCTCTTCGAACAGGACATGCCCCGCCGCCCGGTCGCGGTGAAGGTGCTGCTCTCAGACGTCGTCGACGAAGACGTCGTGCGCATGTTCAACGCCGAGGCCGACGTCATGGCGCGGCTCAGCTCCCACCCGGCGATCCTCAACGTCTATCAGGCGAGCATCGCGCCCGACGGGCGGCCCTACCTGGTGATGGAATACTGCCCGACGGGAGTCTCTCCGGCCTATCGCGAGCAGGTGCTGTCGCTGCAGACGGTGCTCGACATCGCCGTGCGCATGGGCAGCGCGCTCGAGACCGCACACCGGGCGGGCGTGCTGCATCGCGACATCAAGCCCTCGAACATCCTCTTCACCTCGTTCGGCACGCCGGTGCTCGCCGACTTCGGCATCGCGACCTCGCTCTCGGGCCGTCACGCGACCGATCTGTTCGCCATGTCGGTGCCGTGGAGTGCGCCGGAGGTCGTGCGCGAGCAGACCAGAGGCACGATCGCCACCGAGGTGTACTCGCTGGCGGCGACCGTCTACACGCTGCTCGCCGGGCACTCGCCCTTCGAGATCCCGGGCTCCGGGCGCAACTCGGCCGACAAGCTCAAAGCTCGCATCGTCAAAGGCCGCGTCACACCGATCGGTCGTGATGACGTGCCGACCACGCTGCAGCGGCTGCTGATGCGATCGCTGTCGCCGAATCCCTCCGAGCGGCCGGCCACCGCGCTCGAGTTCGCCCGTGAGATCCAGCAGGTTCAACAGCAGATCGGCGTCGTGCCCACGCAGCTCGAAGTGGCCTCGTCAGAGTGGGCGGGCGCCGGCTCGGTGCTCGGGTTCGACGACGCCGGCCTGCGCGGGCCGAAGCGCGCGGCGGTGCCGGTGACCTCAGAGCGGCGACGGCACAGTCGCAGCGTGCGAGAGCTGGCGACGCAGGCAGAGGTCGTCGAAGACGCCCAGGGCTCTTCGGGGCGACGAGGCCTGTGGATCTGGGCCGGCGTGACCGCCGCGCTCGTCGTGATCGCGGTGGCCGTCACCGTCTGGGTGGTCGGGCGGTGAGCCCGACGGGGGGCGGCCACAGCGGCGTCGCGGCTGTCAGTCTGCAGCGCCTGCTGCGCAGCCGGTGGACGCGATGGATCGCGCTGCTGATGATCGTCGCGCTGGCCGCGGTGGGCGTCGTCGTCTGGCGCGGCGTGCCCACGCAGCAGACCGACTTGGGGAGCCCGACGGTGTGGTCGGTCAACGGCCGTGGCCCGCTTTACGGGCAGGTCAACACCGACATCACCGAGCTGGGCGCGATTCACGCGGGTGACCCGAGCGCGTTCAAGATCAGCGGTGTGCTGCAGAGCGGCGCCGACGTCGTGCTCTACAGCGACCAGCAGAAGCTGAAGACGGTCGATCCCACGAGACCGGTGAGCATCGATGACCCGCAGGACGTCGCCTCAGCGCCGTTCGACGCTGACGTGATCGTGCCCTCCGGAGGCTATGTCGCCTTTCTGAACCGGAAGACCGGCGCGTTGGGCGCCGAGTCGATCGGCGATCTCGCGCGAGGCGACTCACCCTCGCCGATCAACCAGCGCAAAGGCGACGAGACCGAACGCTTCGTCGCAGGCGCCGTCACCGACCGTGGGCGTCTCTACGGGCTGAGCAGCGCGGGCGACCTCGTCGAGTTCGACGTCACGAGCGGCAAAGAGGTCGAGCGGCGGTCGACCGACGGGCCGACGTCTGGCGACAAGGTCGACCTGACGGTGTTCGGCGAGCACTGGGCGGCCCTCGACCGCAGCGACAGCGGCGCCACACTGTGGATCGACGGCGTTCAGGCCGGGGCCGCGCTCGATGCCAAGGCGCGCCTGGCCGTCGCCGTCGCCGACGCCGGGCAGCTCGCGGTGGCCGACGAATCGGGGCTGCACACCTTCGATGCACACGGCGGCGACGGCGGCATCGACGTCGATGCGCAGGGAACGCCGGCGGCCCCGGTCTGGGAGGCCGGCTGCCTGCACGCCGCGTGGGGGTCGGGCAGCGCGATGTCCGTGTCGGACTGCGGCGGCGACGCACAGGCGATTGACACTCCGGCCCAGGCCGCGGTGAGCTCGAGCCAGCCGGTGTTCCGCCGCAACAACGGCGGCTTCGTGCTCAACGATGTGGCCTCTGGGCTGATCTGGCAGCGCTCGGGCGACGACTGGACGCTGGTGCCGTCGTCGGTCGCGTGGCAGCGTGATGACGACCAGGAAGAGACCACCGACGCGCAGCAGAACCAGGACGCCCGGCAGAACGAGTGCCCGATTCCGGCCAGCGGCGCCAACGCCGAGTTCGGCGTGCGGCCCGGGCAGCTCACCACGGTGCCCGTGCTGGTCTCAGCACTCGATCCGAACCCGCAGGACACGATCTCGATCGTGCCGTCTGCCGACAGCCCGAAGTGGAACGCGGGCGGTCTCGGCGATCTGTCGGCGGTCAACGACGACCAGGCCGTCGCGCTCTCGCCGACGGGCGCCGAGGGCAGCGGCACGGTCGGCTTCGTCATCACCGACGGCTCCGACTGCCGGGTGAACGCCGAGGCCAAGGTCACCGTGCACCCGATGAGCGAGAACAGCGCGCCTGAGTATCGCGCGGTCAACGACCAGTCGCTGGCCAACCTGCAGGTGAGCCCCGGCGGCTCACTGCGGTTCAACGGGCTGAACGGATGGGTCGATCCCGACGGCGACCCGGTCTACGTGACGCAGGCCACCGCATCCGTCGGCACCGCCGCGGCCACGCCGTCGGGCATGATCGCCTACAAGGCCGACGACGACCAGCCCGCGGGGCGCATCGTGATCACCGTCGAGGTCTCTGACGGCCGCGGCGGGGTCGCGACGCGAGACGTGCCGGTGACCGTCGCCGACTCTCCGCTGCTCAAGGCACGCTCGTTCTCGCGCACGGTCACCGTCGGCACATCGCCGTCGATCGACCTCAGCGAGTTCGTCAGCGGCGTCTCGGGCGGTGGTGTCGAAGACAGCCGCGTCGAGCTCAGCCGTGCCACCGTCGATGAGAGCCTGCAGTCGAAGGTGCGCGTGCAGCCGAGCAGTGACTCGCTCTCGGTGAGCGTCACGGCGAGCGAGGCCGGGGTCTACCCGGTGACGTATGAGGTGAAGTCGGGGTCGAGTCAGGCGACCGCGACGCTGCTGATCACGGCCAGTGCCGCCGAGAACAAGATGAGCACCCCGCCGATCAGCGTGTTCCTGCGGCCCGACGAAGACGTCACCGTCGACCCGCTGCAGCCGGTGAGCAACCCCGGCGGGCGAGTGCTGATGGTCGGCGACGGTCAGCAGTACGCCCTGGATGACCCGAGATCGTCACTCAACGCGGCGGCCGTCGGCGGCAGTTCGCTGCGGGTCAGCGGGCAGACTCCAGACAGACGTCCCGGCCGCATCGGCACGTTCACCTACGCGGTGACTGACGGGGTGCAGACGATCACCGGGCAGGCGACGGTCTTCCAGCTGGACGAGAGCCAGTCGACGAAGCCGGTCGCCGTCGCCGATCAGGTCACCGTGCGCGCGGGCGATCAGATCGACATCCCGGTGCTCGACAACGACGTCGCCCCGGCGGGCGGCACACTGATGCTCGACCCGCGGCAGACCACCGACGACCTGCCGGGGCTCGCCTTTCCCTCCGGCTCGGTGTTGCGCTATCTGGCGAGCGACACCCCGGGCAGCTACACGATCGACTACCGAGCCTATTCGGCCGGGCACCCGGGCGAGGGCTCGCTCGGTCGGGTCAACGTGCGGGTGACCGCAGACGACGGCAATCAGCCGCCGACGCCCAAGAACATCGACGCTCGCGTCGAGGCGCGCAGCAGCACGATGATCAGCGTGCCGAGCTTCGGCGTGGATGCCGACGGCGACGACGTCAGCGTGGTCTCGGTCACGCAGCCGGGCCAGGGCGGGGCGGCGCAGGTGCTCGCGGACGGCCGCGTGCAGGTCAGCAGCACCGATGACGCCGGGCCGATCGAGTTCGACTACACCGTCGCCGATTCGCGCGGGGCAACCGGCACCGCGCATATGCGGGTCGGCGTCATCACGAACACCTCGTTGGCCCCCATCGCCTACAACGACTACGTCGAGGCCGCCCCTGGCACCGACGCCGTGACGATCGCCCCGACGCTCAACGACACCCGCGTCGGCGACGAGAAACTCGAGCTGCAGTCGGCCGACGAAGTGGTGTCGGCAGCGGCAGACGGCGACGCGGCACGGACGCCGGTCGAGGTCTCTGACAACACGGTCACACTGCACCCCGGTCGGGCCGTGGGCAAGACCGTCTTCACCTACACGGTGCAGAGCGCAGGCGGCAGCACCGCCACCGGAAGCATCGTGCTGAACGTCACCAACGACGCTCTGCCGCAGTACCCGGTGCTGGTCGACACCGTGATCGGCGCCGGCGAGATCGACGGCGACTCGTTCAGCGCCGACGTCATCGCCAACAAACTGGTCTGGTCGGGCCCCGCTCTCTCAGTCGAGCTGCGCGGATCGCCCGAGGGCATGCGCCTCGACGGCGATCGGGTGCAGGGCTCGCTGCGCGATCAGCGGCAGATCGTGCCGATCTCGGTCACGGCGTCCAAGGACGACTCCGGGCAGACCCCGCAGACATGGGCGTTCGTGCGCGTGCCGAAGAAAGACGCCCTGCGGCCGCAGCTCAAAGACCCCACCAAGGTGTACGAGGTGCACGAGCAGCAGCAGGTCTCGGTGAACCTCGTCGATGAGATCGGAAGGGTCAGCGGCCGCACGCTGCAGGTCAACGCAGCCCGAGCATCCGGCGCACGCTCGCAGGCGAGCTGCTCGGTCTCGGGCACCACGGTCAGCTATGCGGCCGGCGGCGACAGTCAGGTCGAACGCGACACGTGCAGCGTCGAGGTGCAGTGGGCCGGCGACGACGACACGCGCAGCTCTGTCGCGCTGCCGATGAAGATCACGCTCGACAACCCGCCGCCCGAGATGCGTGCACAGCAGATCGCCGTCGTCGCGCCGGCGGAGTCGAAGACCGTCTCGCTGACCGATTCGGTGCAGTGGACCGACGACAAGAGCAAACTCGGATTCCAGTGCGGGCCGGCATCTGGCGCGGCCGGCGTCACGGTGACCTGCAACGGGTCGTCGGCGACGATCACGGTCGCCGCCGATGCGCAGCAGGGGTCAGTGGCCGGTTTCGACGCCAAGATCGTGTCGCCGTCGTTCACCCCGCAGCCCGGCGCACGACTCAGCGTGCAGGTCGGCACGCTGCCGCCGCAGACGCTGGAGGCGGCGGGGCTTTCGGTCGACGTCTCGGAGGGCGATGGCGGCTCGGCCTCGGGCAGCGTCGACGCGATGGCTGCGAACGGCTCGATCAGCAGGTATCGCCCGGTCGAGCTGACCGGGGTGAGCTTCGCCGGCTCGGCCGGAGTGACCGGGTCTGTCAGCGGCTCGAACATCTCGGTGCAGGTCGCCGCGAACACCGCTGGCGGTGTGAAGAGCGGCACGTACCAGGTCAGAGACGCGCAGGGCAACACGGGTCAGGGGCGCATCGAGGTCAACTACAAGGCTCGGCCGAACAAGCCGACCGCCACCCTCGACACGGTCGGCGACGGCACGGTCACGCTGGCGATCGCACAGAACGAGACGCTGAGCGTGCCGGCGGTGACCGGATTCACCGTGACCTCTGGCGGCGGCTCGAAGAGCTGTGCGGTCGGGGGCACCTGCACGATCAGTGGCCTCAAGAACTTCGAGAACCAGACCTTCACCGTCGCGGCGGTCAACGACGTCGGGTCGTCGCGTGAGACCGCGTCAGTGTCGGGCTTCGCGTACAAGGCGCCGTCGACACCGAAGATCGGCACGGTCGCCCCGTCAGGCGACGGGCTGGCCACCGTCGAAGTCACCATGCCAGACGACACCGCTGCGACCGTCACCGTCACCAGCTCGAGCGGCGGCTCCGCAAGCCTCGGCGGCTCCGGCGGCAACGCCACCATCGCCGTGAACAACGCACCCACCGGCATCACCGTTACGGCAGCCGCGCGAGACGTTCCGACGGGGCTTCGCCAGGCGCCTGCGACGACTGCGGGCACTGCAACGACATCTGCGTACGGCGTCGGCAAACCGGGCATCTCCGGAGTCTCCGCGTCGGCGCAGAACGGATCGATCTCGGTCACCGGCGAGATCAGCCCGCAGGGCGGGAAGGTCAAATACTGCTGGATCGTCAACGGCGAGTGCAGGCGCGAGGGAACCGGTGGCAGCGCTGCGACGACGTTCTCGTCGGGCGAACTGCAGCAGAACAAGGTGAATACCTTCGTGCTGCAGGCCGAGGGGCTCGACGCTGGGGGCAGTGGCGTGGCATGGGAGACGACTGCGCTGTCGAACAGCGTCTCTGCGACGCCGATCACCTTCCCCTCCGGGGCCGGCGACGTCAAGTACCGGGTGAACTCCGACGGCTCGTTCGGCGGATTGGTCAAGAGTTCAGACGGCGACTTCACCGCGGTGGGTGAAGGAGACAAACCCAGTGCCTCGAACCAGAAGTACACGATCAGATGGCGATTCTCCGACGGCACGACCGACAGCCAGCCGCACACTGTCGGCCCGGAGGGCACACCCAGGTACCCCTTCTCCATCGGGGAGTCGAGCGGGTGGCATGACAACATCGTCGAGCACACCTTCGCCAGCACGTCCGACTGGACCTTCACTCTTCCGGCGAAGCCGACCGTCGACGCTGACAGCAATGACTACACGATCTCACTGCAGTACTGCAAGACCGGCGGAGGGTGTCAGACCCTGGGCGAGAACGCGACCTCGGTCTCGCTTCCCGAGGGCGCGGCGACGTACACGTTCACCTGGAAGGTGCAGTTCACGGGGCAGCTGTCAGAGGGCACCGCACCCCCGCGGCAGTTCACGCTCAAGACGCAGGCCTATGAGGCGCCCGCTCCCGAACCCGACCCCGATCCGGGAGGCGGCTCGGGCGGCGGCTCCGGCACCGGCGCCACGCCCTGACACCAGCCCTGAGCGCTCCTCGGGGCAGAGCGCAATTCAGCATCCATCGAAACAGGAGAACGCATGAGCAGCAGCATCACCGCCGAGCAGTCGGCGTGGTTCGGCGACACCTTCGGGCGCCTCGTCGACAACGTCGAGCAGGCGATCGTGGGCAAGCGCCACGTCATCGAACTCGCCTTCACGGCGCTGCTCACCCGGGGGCATCTGCTGCTTGAAGACGTTCCGGGCACCGGCAAGACAGCGCTCGCTCGGGCGCTCTCGCGCACCGTGCAGGGCACCTCGTCACGTGTGCAGTTCACGCCTGATCTGCTGCCCGGCGACATCACCGGCATCAGCATCTACGACCAGAAGCGCGGCGAGTTCGAGTTTCACAACGGCCCGATCTTCGCGAACATCGTGCTCGCCGACGAGATCAACCGCGCCTCGCCGAAGACGCAGTCGGCGCTGCTCGAGGTGATGGAAGAGGGACAGGTCACGGTCGACGGCGTCACTCGGGCGCTCGACAAGCCGTTCATGGTGATCGCGACGCAGAACCCGATCGAGCAGGCCGGCACCTACCGACTGCCCGAGGCGCAGCTCGACCGCTTTCTGATGAAGACCTCATTGGGGTATCCCGACTCGGCGTCGACCCGCCGCATCCTCGAGGGCGCCGCCGTCAGCACCGACCAGATTCCCGGCATTATCCTGCCGAAGGCCGTCAACGACATGATCGCGCTCACCGCCGACGTGTTCATCGAACCCGTGATCGTCGACTACATCGTGCGGCTGGTCGAGGCGACGCGCGACGCGGCGCAGACCCGACTGGGCGCCAGTGTGCGCGGAGCTCTCGCCCTGGCCAATGTGTCGCGCACCTGGGCGCTCGCGCATGGTCGCAACTTCGTCACACCGGATGACATCAAGGCGCTCGCGCTGCCGGTGCTCGGCCATCGCATCATCCTCGATCCCGAGGCCGAGTTCGACGGCGTCACCCCTGACCGGGTGATCGGTCAGATCCTGCTCGACACGGCTCCGCCCACGCAGGGGGCTGCTCAGCAGTGACCTTCGACCCCAGCACCCGCACCTCGACGCGCACCTCGACCCGCACCGAGACTGTGACCAGCTTCGCGCAGGGCGGCGTCTCGACGCGTGCCCGTGCACGGCTGAGCCTGTTCGGCGCGCGCTCTGTGCGCATCGTGCGACGGTGGATGCGGCACGCCGCCCGGTGGCTCGGAGAGACCGTGACCGCGGCGGGGTGGGTCGCCGTCGCGGTGGCCGTGCTGGCGACGGTGCTGGGGCTGAGCTTGGGCATCGTCGAATGGCTGGTCGCCGGGCTCGCTGCGCTCGTGCTGCTGCTGATCGGGTCGGTGTTCCTCTTCGGGGCGAACGCCTACCATGTCGACCTCGGGGTGCTCGAGGATCATGTCGTCGCCGGTGACGAGGTGACGGGCGACATCACCGTCACGAACGTCTCGAAGCGGCCTGCGCTGCCGGGGCGACTCGAGATTCCCATCGGGGCGGCACTGGCCGAGACGCACGTGCCCCTGCTGCTGGCGGGGGCCACGCATGCCCAGCGCATCAGCATCCCCGCACAGCGTCGCGGCATCGTCGACGTCGGGCCGGTGCGCTCGGTGCGGGCCGACCCCATCGGGCTGCTGCACCGCGACATCCAGTGGACCAAGCGGCACACGCTCTACGTGCACCCGAAGACGGTGTCGCTGCCGACGACGGCCAGCGGTTTCGTGCGCGACCTCGAGGGCACGCCCTCGTCGGTGCTGGTCAGCGACGACATCTCGTTTCACGCCGTGCGCGAGTACATGCCGGGAGACGCGCCGCGCAACATCCACTGGAAGTCGACGGCCAAGACCGGCACGCTCATGGTGCGCCAGTACGAAGAGACGCGACGCTCGAAGGTCGGCATCGTGCTCGGCATGTCGGCCGCCGACTTCGCGGCCGACGACGAGTTCGAACTCGCCGTGAGCGCTGCCGCGTCGATCGGCGTGCGACTCATCCGCGACCGCCGCGACCTCGACGTGGTGGTGAGCGAAGAGGTGCCCGAGTCGGCCCGTCGCGTCATCCGATCAGCGCGCCGGCTCAGCACGTTCACGCCGGTCACGCTGCTCAACGACTTCAGCGGGGTCGACCGCAGCGCGCAGATGATGCGACTCGGCGAAGTCGCCACGCTGGCGGCTCAGCAGATCGACGGGCTGTCGCTGGTGTTCATGGTGTGCGGCTCATCGCTTTCTCTGCACGATCTGCAGACGGCCGCGCACCGATTCGACATCGACACCACGGTGGTCGTCGTGCGCGTCGACCTCGACGAAGAGCCGGGGGTGCGGCGCATCGGCGACCTCACCGTCTTCACGCTGGGCATGCTCGACGATCTGCGACATCTGATGGCGAGGGCGGTGCAGTCATGAGCGACACCCGTCAGACGCAGGCCGTCTCCCGCGCACAGCTGGTCGCCACACTCGCGTTCACGAGCGCCGTGCTGGCCCTCGTGATCATCGGCTCGTGGCCGATCTATCGCAAGCCCACGCTCTTCGTGGCCGGCGGGGCAGCGCTCGTCGCGGGCCTGGCGGTCGGCCTCGTGATCGTGCGGCGGCGCCTGCGGCCGCTGCCGGCGATCACGCTCGCCGTGGCGGCCTACGCCGTCGTGGGGTTGCTGGCCGCCGTGCCGTCGACCTGGTCGGCGCTGCCGGCGACACTGGGCGACGGCGCCCTCGAAGTGCTCTCCGCCCCGGTCACCGGCTGGAAGAATCTGCTCACGATCACGCTCCCGGTCGGCGACTTCCAGGGCATGCAGCTGCCGCTCTTCCTGGTCGTCTACGTCGCGGCTCTGCTCTCTGTGCTCTTCTCGCTGCGTCTGACGCGGGGCTGGGGGCTCGCGCTCCCGGTGCTCGGCGCGGCCCTGCTCTTTCCGACCTTCTTCGGCGCACGCGGTGCGGCCGAGACGGTGTCGCTGCCCGGCCTGCGCGCACCGGTGCACCTGGTCTGCGGGCTGCTGGGGCTGGGCCTGCTGCTGGCCTGGCCGATCGTTCGGCAGCGGCGGGCGCGTCTGGCCGCTCGCGTGGCCTATGCCGGTGATGTGACCGGGCAGGCCGAGGGCGAGGCCGCTCGAAAGCCGGCGGATGCCGTGGAGGTCGCCATCGCATCCCCCGGCCGGCGCGGCGCACGCCTGCGACGGGTCGCGCTGGCCGTCGGCATGGCCGTCGTCGCTGTGGTCGTGGCCGGCGCGGCGAGCGGGCCGCTGCTCGGCGACCGCGATCGCGTCGTGGGGCGCAGCGTCGTCGAGCCCGAGACACAGGTGCCGCCGCTGAACAGCCCGTTGGCCGCGTTCCGACGCAACTTCACCGCGGCGCATCTGAATCAGACCCTGCTGACCGTCAGCGGCGACGCTCCGCAGCGACTGCGATTCGCGACGCTCGGCGAGTACGACGGCGATGTCTTCCGCACGGCAGATCCAGAGCAGCGCAGCAGCGCCGACACCGCCTTTCGGCGCGTGCCGTTCGTGCTCGACACCACCGGCGAGACACGCGACGCGACGGTCACGGTCGGTGACTACCAGTCGGTCTGGGTGCCGCTCGGCGAGCAGTTGGGGCAGCTGCGGTTCGACGGCGGTGAGCAGCGTTCGCTCGGCAGTCGATTCTTCTTCAGCGACCGTCTGCAGTCCGGCATCCAGCTCGCCGATCGGGCAGGGCAGCAGGGTCTGCGCGCGGGCGACGAGTACACGTTCTCGTTCGCGCCCGACGACGATCAGCCGTCGTCTGACCTGGGCCCCGGGAGCGGCTCGGTCGACGGCGTCAGCGCCGATCTGATGCCCGAGCTCAACGAGTGGGTCGCTCAGAAGCGCGAGGGCGGGGCCACGCTCGGCGAGGTGCAGCGGCTGAACCGCCTGCTCATCCAGCGCAGCTACCTGGGGCACAGCAAAGACGACCCCGGGCAGGGCGAGAACAGCTGGCTGCCTCGCGACTACCAGTTTCGCGGCAGCGATGCCGGGCATACGCGCGCCCGCATCGACGGGCTGTTCGGCTCGATGCTCGACAACCGCTATCTCGACTGCTCGAGCACGGTGTCGCAGTGTGCGGCCACCGTCGGCGACCAGGAGCAGTACGCGACAGCGACTGCGCTCATCGCGCGAGTGGTGGGCTTTCCCTCTCGGGTCGTCTACGGGGCCAAGGTCGAAGAAGACGGCCGCGTGCAGGGGCGGGATGTCACGGCGTGGGCCGAGGTGCTCACCAGCGACGGCCGGTGGGTCGCCGTCGACGCCGATCCGCGCACCGACAACCGCTTCGTCGAGAACCCCGACCAGAACGCGTTCAAGCGCTACAGCCCGACGACGGCTCAGCAGAACGCGGGGCAGGTGCCGCCGCCAGACAAAGATCCGTCTGGGGGCGACCTCGGCTCGGATGTCGCCAGCAGCAGTCAGGTGCTCGCCCGGGTGCTCGCGATCGTGCGCGGCACCACGACGGTGCTCTTCTGGGCGGCGCTGATCACGCTGCCGCTGTGGGGTGTGCTGCTGGTCAAATTGCTGCGGCGACGTCGTCGTCGCACCCGAGGCAGCTCAGATCAGCGCATCGTCGCCGGCTGGGACGAGCACGTCGACAACATCGTCGACGCTGGTGGCAGCGTGCCGATTCGGGCCACGCGACGCGAGATCGCCGAGCCGCTGGGCAGCGAGAGTCGACGGCTTGCCGACCTCGCCGACTGGGCGGCGTTCTCGGGGGTCGGGCTCAGCGCCGAGCAGGCTGCCGAGTACTGGCGGCTCGTCGACGCCGAACGCGTTCGAATGGTGGCCGACAAGACCGGCTGGCAGCGGTGGAAGGCGCGTTTGTCGCCCAAATCGCTGACAGGATATGTTAGACGCGTGCGCATTCTCGCACAGGTTCCCCAGCGTCTGCGCTTGGGGCTGGGAAGAGGAAAGACAAGATGACGAATCCGCAGTTTCCCTCATACGGATCCAACGACTGGACCGATGGCGCACATCTCGCCCAGCAGGCGGCCGACCCGGCCACCTCACCAGAGCAGATGCGGGTCATCATCCAGCAGGATCCATCGCTCTCAGCGGTCGTCGCAGTGAACCCGAGCATCGATGACGCGCTGCGCACCTGGCTCTGGGAGTATGGCGGCGACGACGTGCGGCAGGCCATGAACGACCAGTACGAGCAAGCCCTCCAGGCGCAGCAGCTGCAGCAGGCGCAGCAGCTGCAGGCGCCGGTCGATGACGGCTCGGGTGCGCAGGGCGGCTTCGCTGCGCAGGGCGGGTTCGTCGAACAGGTCGCGCCGATGCCGGAGCAGCAGACACCGGCTCACTCCTGGTACCAGGAGTCGGCGCCGGTGATCGACTCAGTGCCCGGTTTCTCGCCTGCGGAGCCTGCAGACGATGCCCCTTTCGGCACGTCGGAGGCTGCAGCGCCGGCAGTCGGTTCAGACCCGCAGTCGTCTCCTGCCACGCCCCAGCATGCGCGCGAACCGCAGACGGCCGCACCGCAGGAATCCGCAGTCTTCCCGGGCGCGGCAGACTTCGGTGACTCGGCAGACCTCGGGGGTGCCGAGAGCTTCGGCGCCAGCGCCGACATCGAAGATGACGATGCTGAGAAGACGGTGCTGGTGCGTCGCAACCATCGCCCGACCAGCCACCTGCTGCTCGAGTCCGGTGACAGCGTCGAGATCGAGGCCGATGTGGCGATTCTGGGACGCAACCCGCGCGGCGAGTTCAGCCGACGCGATCAGATCGTGCGCATCCCTGATTCGCACAAGACGATCTCGAAGACGCACGCCAAGCTGGAGTGGGTCGACGGGGGCTGGTTCATCACCGATCTCGAGTCGACCAACGGCGTGACTCTGGGCACGGCTGATGACGAAGTCGAGATCACCCCGAACAGCGCGACCCCGCTTGACGGGCCGTTCGCGCTCGGACTCTACCGCATGGAGCTCAGGGTCGATCGCTGATCACCGGTCTGCGCGCGCCGCTGGGTGAGCGCCGATCACATCTTGTGCATCAGGTGCGAAGTGTGTATAGTGATTCTTCGGACATGCGCCCGTAGCTCAGCTGGATAGAGCGTCTGACTACGGATCAGAAGGCCGGGGGTTCGAATCCCTTCGGGCGCACCATGAGAAAAGGCCCCGCATTCGCGGGGCCTTTTTCATACCCAGACACCTGTGCGATGCTGGGCTCGATGAGCACAGACGTGGTGTGAACATGCATGGGTGCGAAATGAATGCGGGTGTGAATGAACGTGGTCGTGCAGTGAACACCAAGCAGCTGCAACAGGTGCGTGAGCTGCTTGGGCAGGCGGTCGGGTCGCTGCGCGAGGCAGGTTCGCGCGACGAGGCGCTCGCCCGCTATGTGCCGCCGCAGAGGCGATGGGTGTTCACCCGTCGCGCCCGTCTCGAACCCGTCTGCAGAGTCTGGCGCATCGGTATGCTGCTGGCCAACGAGGCCGGTGACGCCTGGATCGTCGGCACGACGACTCGAGTGCTGGAACCGGCCTGGCCGCGCAACACGGCGCTTGCGATCGAAGAACGACGGAGGCTCCAGGAGCTCGCCTGGAACGGCCCCTTCGAGCGTGGCGACACGGTCAACTTCGAGGCGGTCCCGATCGACCTGAGCAGCGGCGGTCACGGTGAGACCGAGGCGTGCCCCTTCGTCGATGTCGACGGCGAGATCATGGTGCGGTGGGATCCGCACACCACGGGCACCCAGCTGCAGCCCTTCGCCGAATACGTCGCCGAGCAGATCCGCCTGCGCATCGATCCGTTCCTCTAGGTCGGCGTCGTCAGCCGCGAGTGCGGCGCAGGCGTGCCCAGGCCCCGGCCAGCGAGACCGCACTCATCGCGATGACGATGCCGAGGCTGCTCCACCAGCGCCACAGCTCGTGCTCCCACAGCGGATCGGTCGCGGGCATGCTCGACTGTGCGACCTGTCGCTCGGCCTCGTCCGAGATTTCGAGCAGGTGCGGCAGATCGGTGCTGATCGCCGCCATCGCCATCGTCCAACGCGCCGGAACGGCGCGCGAGATTCCGTCGAGCACCTGGTTGTCGGTCAGGGGGATGAACCCGCCGATCATCACCAGCTGCACCAGGAAGACGACGATGATGACCGGCATCACCTGGCTCTGCGAAGTCACCAACGCCGAGAGCAGCAGGCCGAGCATCAGACAGACGGTCACGGTGACGCCCATCGCGAGCACCAGCTCGGTGCGGGCGCCGAGGCCGAGAATGCCGTCGCCCTCCGGTGGCGGCTTCACCACACCCGCCATGAAGACCATGACGATGGCGCCGATCCACCCCAAGATCCCGTAGACGATCACCTTCGACAGTAGATAGCACCAGATCGAGAGGTTCACCGCACGTTCGCGCAGAAAGATCGAGCGCTCGCTGACCAGGTCGCGAATGGTCATCGCCACGCCCATGAACGCGGCGCCGATGGTGAGCAGCGCCAGGATCAGCTGCGGCTCAGTCGCATGCTTGGCGCCGGCCACCTGCGTCAGGCCGGTGTCGCCGGGCACGACCAGTGGCAGCAGGCCGACCAGGAACGGCACCGCGAGCAGAAAGACGCTGTATCCGCGGTCGGCGAGCAGCAGCGCGATCTGACGCCTGATCAGGGTCAGCAGCTGCCGCGGTCGAGCCGAGGAATCCGTCGTCGCGGTCGACTGCTCGGCACGTGGCTCGTGCCGGTGCTGCGGCTGAGGTGCGTGACGCTGCCAGCGTTCACGGCATCCGTCGGGGTCGCTCTTCAGCCGGTCGAAGATCGTCGACCAGTCGGCGGTGCCGAAGTAGCTGACGGCCTGCACCGGCGACCCGATGAACGCGGGCGCGCCCCCGGGCACGAGCACGACGATCTGATCGCAGAGGGTCAGACAGGCGACCGAGTGCGTGATGACCAGAACCGTGCGGTCGCCGTCGGCCAGTGAGCGGAACTCATGCATCAGCTGACGGTCGAGGGCCGGGTCGAGGCCCGAGGTCGGCTCGTCGAGAATCAGAAATGACGGCTCGGTGAGCAGCTCCATTGCCACCGACGCCCGCTTGCGCTGGCCACCGGAGAGCTTGTCGATGCGCGTGTCGAGATGTGCGCGCAGGTCGAGCTGCTGCACCGCCTTGTCGATCTGGGCGTTGCGCTCCTGGGCTGAGACGTCGGCGCCGAGGCGAAGACGAGCCGCGTACTTGAGCGCCTGATGCAGCTTGAGATGACGGTGGATGACGTCGTCCTGCGGAACCATGCCGATGCGTTTCTTGGCGATCGCATACTGCCGATGGATGTCGAACCCGTCGAAGCTGGCTCGCCCCTCGCTCACGCGATTGAGCCCCGAGATCGCCTTCACAAGGGTCGACTTGCCGGCTCCTGACGGGCCGATCACGGCGGTGAGCGTGCCGCGCGGCGCCGAGAAGTCGACGTGGTCGAGCAGCTTGCGACCATTGCCGAGTGTGAAGCTGACCTGGTCGACTTCGAGGCCTCCGCGGTCGGGAAAGGCCACGCTGGCCGGCACGAGGCGCTGGCGGCGAAGGGTGAAGTCGGTCGCCCCCGACGTGAGGATGTCGCCCTCGCGCATGTGCGCGGTGGTCACGGGGCTGCCGTTCAGGTAGACGCCGTCGCGAGGTCGGCTCTGCACCAGCAGGCCGTCTCGTTGCCCCTGCAGGCGGGCACTCTGCAGCGGCGAATGCAGATCTGGAAGCACCACGTCGCTGGCGGTCGACCGTCCCATGATCATGTGCTGGTTCGGCGCGATGCTCCAGCCGGCCGATGCATCCGGCTGCGACTTCGGCGGCTGCGTCTGGGGTGGGTGCTGCACCTGCGCCTGGTGCTGTCGCGGAGGCGGGGCCTGCGGCGACGGCGAATGCAGTGGTCGCGGCCGCTGCGCGGACGGCATTCTCGGCGGCAGTGGCCCCGACGCGGCGGGCAGGCCTCTGGCCTTGACGGTGGGCTCGCCCGGCGTCGACGTCTCTGGCGCCGGGTTGGTGCCGTCGGCGCGAATCAGACGGATCGACACGACCGGCCCCTGCACGGCGTTCCCCAGACGAACGACCGTGTCTGCGGCGATGCCCTCGCGAGAGATGCGCCGGCCGTTGATGTAGCTGCCGTTGCTCGAGCTCAGGTCTTCGACGTACCAGCCGCCGTGGAAGCCGATGAGCAGCTGTCGACGAGAGACCAGCGGGTCGCGAACGGTGATCTGCGCGGCGACGCCTCGACCGATGATCGCGAACTCCTGCGGCTGCAGCGTCACCGTGCGGTCGCCGGCCGTCACGACCAGCGATCCTGATGCCACGTCAGTCGTGGCTGCGACGACACCATGCTGTTCGCCGGTGTGCGCGCTCGATTGGTGTGCCAGCATCCGCCCCCCTCAGGCCTCAGCCAGTCTACCGGAGCCGCCAGTCGGCGAGCACCAGACCATAGCGATCAGTCAGAGGGCAGCCCGAGGTCGCGCAGGGCCTCGCGCAGTCGCTCGCGGCCGAAGAAGTCGGCGTCGTCGGCGAAGTGCTCGGTGATGTAGGTCTGCCAGTCGAACTCTCGCCCGTATTCGGCGAAGAAGGCGTTGATGCGCTCGGCGTAGGCGTCGAGCCCGGGCAGCACGTCGGCGTCGTACTGCTCATGATGCACGACGATCTCGGGCAGAGGCCGCGGGCGGATCTTCGCGCGATCGGTCGGACTCGGCCACCCCAGCGTCATGCCGAAGGCGACGGCTGTGTGCGGCGGCAGCGCGAGGGCGGCGGCGGTCTCTTCTGGATGGTTTCGCGCACCGCCGATGTAGGTGATGCCCATGCCCAGCGACTCAGCGGCGACCGTGGCGTTCTGCGCGGCGAGGGCGGCGTCGACGAAGGCGACGAGGGTGGCCTCGAGCAGCGCACCGCCGGCGAACGGCCGTTCGGCGCGCTCTGCCAGCGCCGCGGAACGGTGCAGGTCGGCGATCCAGAAGAGCAGCACCGGCGCCTTGTCGATAAAGGGCTGGTTGCCGATCAGCGGCTTCAGCTGCTCTTTGCGGGCCTGGTCGCGCACGACGATGACGCTCCACGAGTGCTGATTCGAGCTGGTGGATGCGGCCTGTGCGGCCGTCAGAATGGCGCGCAGCTGGTCGTCGGTCACGTCTCGGTCGCTGAATCGGCGCACCGAGCGATGCTGCAGCTGTCGCAGGATCGTCGGGTTCACGGCGTCGAACGCCGGTGCCCCGTCGCCGCCGAAGCGCACGCGCAGGGCCTCGACGAGCTCGTCGCGCGTCGGCTGGTGCAGGTCGGGGTTCTGACTGGTCGGTGCGTCTGCAGCTTCGCTCATGCAGTCATGCTATCGGTCGCCGCAGACATGCGCGCCCGGCTCAGTGCGACTCGGCGTTCACCGCAGTGCCGATGCGTTCGAAGATCTCGGTGAGAATCGGCAGCGGCGTGGCGAAGTTGACGCGGATGAAGTCGGCTGCGGCTGGTCCGGTGGCGGCGCCGTCGGTGATCGCGACGCCGGCCTGCTCGAGCACGAAGTCTCCGAGGGGCCGCGGCAGGCCGTAGTCGCCCAGGTCGATCCAGGCGAGGTAGGTGCCCTCGGGGCGGCGGTACCGTGCTCGGGGCAGGTGTGTGGCGACCAGCTCGTCGATCGCGCTGCGATTGCGGTCGAGGTAGGCGACAAGGTCGTCGAGCCATCCGCGACTCTCGTCGTAGGCGACGGTGTTCGCGACGACGCCCAGGGGGCTCACCGCGTCTTCGGGCCAGTAGCGCACCTGCTGCCAGGTGTGCAGATCGTCGTCGTTCGAGAACAGCACCTGGGCGGTCTTGAGCCCCGCGAGGTTCCACGCCTTCGACGCACTGGTCACCGTGACGGTGTGCGCGGCCGCGGCCTCGTTCACCGAGGCGTAGGGCACGTGACGGTTGGGGGCGTAGACCAGGGGAGCGTGGATCTCATCGGCGAACACCCGGCCGCCGTGGCGCTCGACGACCTCGCTGATGGCCACGAGTTCGTCTCGAGTGTAGACGTGCCCGGTGGGGTTCTGCGGGTTGACCAGCACGAGCACCTCGCCGCCCGCGCGAAAGGCCTGGTCGAGCGCGTCGGGGTCGAGACGCCCGTCGGCTTCGAGCGGCACCTGCACGGTGTCACGCTGCCAGGCCTGCTGCGGCAGAAAGAGGAAGGGCATGTACGCCGGCGTCGGCAGAATCACTTTGCTGTCCGAGCTGCGTGTGAAGTGCTGCAGCGTCACCTCGAGGCCGCTGACCACGTCGGAGAGACGGCCGACGTGCTCGGCGTCGATCTGCCATCCGTAGGCGTCGCCGTACCACTTCGCCGTTGCCTCCTGCATCGCCAGCGCCTGGTGCGGCACCAGGTAGCCGAAGCGGCTCTCGCGCACCCAGCGCTCGAGCACCGCCGTGATCTCGGGTGCCGCACCGAAGTCAGACTCGGCGATGAACGCGCCCACGGCATTCGGATAGTGCGCCCACTTGCGGCCGCCGATGGCGCGCAGCCGGTCGATCGTGATGGCGTCCCAGCGGGCGGTGAGCTCGGCGAAGGCGGATGCGTCGGTCATGTGGTTCCTCTCGGGTGCAGTGCTCGGTCTGCTGCGGATCTCAGTGCGGTACACGTTCAATGATGCGCCCGACACGACGTGACTCGATTCGATGAGAGGGGTGGCGCTGCGAGATGAGGTGGAATGAGCCAGCTGCCCCAGGGGAAGAGGGCAGCCGGCCCGCACTCAGAAGAGTGCTGCGCCACAGCAGGCGCTGTGCGTCTCCGCACGCCCACAGCACTTGCAGATCGTGGTGTGGACTCCACCAAAGATACCGATCGGCAGGGTGTCAGAGCAAGCGATTCAGTCGGCTTTGACCGCCACGTCGGCGTGTCGGTCGAAGCGGTAGCCGATGCCGCGCACGGTGCGCACGATCTCTTGGTAGTCTCCCAGCTTCGCGCGCAGTCGCCGCACGTGCACGTCGATGGTGCGCTCGTTCGGCACGCCCTCGGCCTCTTCGTCCCAGAGGTCGGCGAGCAGGTCGTTGCGGTGCACGGTCTCGCCCTCATGCTCGACGAGGTGCCCGAGCAGATGGAACTCCTTGTAGGTCAGCGCGACCTCTTGGCCGTCGACGAGCACGCGCTGGCGAGAGAAGTCTATGACGACGCCGCGGCGCTGCGTCTGGCGCTCCTGCTGGCGAGCACGCTGGGCCGCGGGGTCGCGCAGGGCCAGGCGCACGACATCCACATCGCGGCCGCCGGCGCCGCGCGGGGCGATCGCGAGCGTCGCATGCGTCTTGATGGCGGGCACCAGCGCCTCTGCCGTCTCTTTGAGGGCCGCGACGAGCTGCTGCAGGCTGACGCCGCTGGCGGCCGCGCTGACCTCGTCGAAGCCGACGTAGAGCGCGAAGCCGCGAGCCTCGACGTTCTCGTCGCGTCGTGCGTGCGGATGCTGCCCTCGACCCGCCTGGCGGGAGGCCGGTCGGGTGGTGTGCGCGCTCTGGGTGTGTGCGCCGGCGGCGGGAGCGCCGTCGTGTGCAGCGTCGGTCTGCAGGTCGTCGGCTGCGAAGCGGTGGTGGTCGTATGAAGTGGTCATGAGTGAGTCCTCGGTGTCGTGAGCGATGTCTGCATGCGGGTGGTCGCGCGCTGCCGTGTGATCGGGCGCGGGATGCTCTGCAGAGTGAGAGCCGTTGTGGTGTGACCGATGAGGATGCGTGGCCTCTGACGGTGTGTCAGGTCGCGCGTCGAAACGGTCGGGCTGCTCGGAAGGGTGCCGGGTCAACGACACATTCGGGACGTATCGGCCGTCGTGCGCATCATCGAACGGCAGCCTGCTGCCACCTCGATGTGTGCTGCGCGGGTGCGGTCGAATGTGCTCATAACGAACAGTCTGCGATATCGGCAGGGGCGAGTCAAGGCTGGGGCGCGTCGAAGCCTCGGACATGACGAAACATGACGACTGTGACGCTGCGGTAAGTTGGACGTGGCGCCGCCCAGTCGACCATGAGTGAGGAATCTTTCGTGAACATGCCTGTCTCCCCCGTTTTCGAGCAGTGGATGGACGCAGCACTCGAGGAGTCGCATGGTGCGCTTGAGACCGGCGACGTGCCGGTCGGGGCGATCATGCTCGATGCGCTCGGCAACGTCATCTCGGTGGCGCACAACGAGCGCGAGAAGCTCCAAGACCCGACCGCTCACGCTGAGGTGCTGGCAATTCGCCGTGCGGCGAAGGCCTGGGGCAGCTGGCAGCTGCCGAACACGACGCTTGTCGTGACGCTTGAGCCCTGTGTGCTCTGCGCCGGTGCGATTCTCTCGGCGCGCATCCCGCGTGTCATCTTCGGCGCTTGGGACGACAAAGCGGGTGCTGCAGGGTCGGTCTACGATCTGCTGCGCGATCGTCGGCTCAATCATCAGGTCGAGGTCATCGGCGGCGTCTGCGAGCGGCGCAGCAGTGGGCTGCTGCAGGATTTCTTCCAGCCCCGCCGTTGATCTCCGATCGTTTATCTTTTCGACGCAGGCTCGAAGCGTCAGCGGAAACAGGTAGCCTGAGTGTGAAGGCGGGGGCAGTTGGCTCCGTCGAACTTTGAGGAGGCAGGCCAGAATGACTAAGAAGATCGTGATCGGTGTCGACGGCTCAGAACCGGCTCGCGCAGCGCTGCGCTGGGGCGTCGGTTACGCCCAGCGGGCGAAGACCGAGGTCGAGCTGTTCTACGTGATCGACCTCACCCCGTTCTCTGACACCCCGGTGTTCGAGAGCGAGGCGCTTGCTGAAGGGCAGAAGCTGCTCGATCAGGAGGTCGCATACGCGAAGTCCGTCGCACCCGATGTCACCTACACCACCAACCTCGCACCCGGCACGCCGACGGCCGTGTTCGAAGAGGAGTCGAAGGGTGCCGAGCTGATGGTGGTCGGCACGCACAAGGGCAGCAAGCTGCCGAACGTGATCTTCGGCTCGAAGCCGATTCGTCTGGCCGCGTCGGCGCATTCGCCCGTTGCCGTCGTGCCCACCTATGAGCTGGGCGAGCGCCACGGGGTCTACGTCGCTGTCGACGGCAGCCCCACCGCCAACGTCGCTCTCGAGTACGCGGCTCGGGCTGCAGACGCGCTGGGCGAGACCCTGCACATCGTCTCGGCCTGGACGATTCCCGCCATGCCGGCGACCGATGTCGCGTGGAGCGCGCAGATCATCGAAGAGGTGCGCAACGAGTCGCGAGCCGTGCTTCAGGGGGCGAAAGATCTCGTGTCGGGCGTGCTGCCCGATCTCAAGATCGAGACGCAGCTCATCGAGGCCGAGCCTGTGCGCGGCATCGTCGAGGCCGCCAAGCATGCCGCGCTGCTCGTTGTCGGCAATCGTGGGCGCAAGGGTCTGACGCGTCTGTTCCTCGGCTCGGTCAGCCATGGTGTGCTGAACAACATCCCTGCCCCGGTCATCATCGTCCGCGCTGACGAGAACCTCGACAAGTAGTCGGTTCTGCAGCGCCTTCGGGCGCTCTCTGAGAACGGGCCGCCCCACATGCGTGGGGCGGCCCGTTCTGCGTCTGACCCGGAGCGGGCTTCATCTCTCTGCCGCCGCGTCGCATGGGTCCACGCGATCAACCCGGGACAGAATCGCTCGAACGGCTGCTACGCCTATGCCGACGCGCGCAGGATGTCGGGTTCGATGAAGATCGTCGTGGCGATCGGAACCTGTGCGCGAATGCGTCCTTCGATCGCATCGATGGCCCGGGCCAGCTCGCGAGCCGACTCCGTCGGGGGCACCGCCACCTTCATCGCCACGAGCAGCGCGTCGGGTCCGAGGTACAGGGTGCGCAGATGGATGATCTGGTCGACGTCGTCGCCCGCGAGCACGGCGGTGCGAATGCGCTTCAGGTCGGCGTCGGTCGCGCCTTCGCCGATGAGCAGGCTGCGGGTCTCGGCACCGAGCACCAGCGCCACCACGACGAGCAGGGTGCCGATGGCGATCGTTCCGACGCCGTCCCAGACGCCGTCGCCGGTGAGCACTGTGAGCCCGACGCCGAACAGCGCGAGCACCAGGCCGGTCAGCGCGGCGGTGTCCTCCAGAATGACCACGGGCAGCTCCGGAGCCTTCGCTCGTCTCACGAACTCGAAGACGCTTCCGTCGCCACGTGCGGCTTTCGACTCGCGCAGTGCGGTGCGCAGCGAGAGCGATTCCAGCACGATCGACACCACGAGCACCGCTATCGGCAGCCACCAGTTGTCGAGCGGATGCGGATGCATGATCTTCTCGAAGCCCTCATAGACGGCGAAGAGCCCGCCGAGGCTGAACAGCACGATCGACACCACGAATGCGGCGACATAGCGTTCGCGCCCGAAGCCGAAGGGATGCTCGGGCGTGGGCTCGCGGCGCGCCTTGCGCCCGCCGATGAGCAGCAGCAGCTGGTTGCCGGTGTCGGCCAGGGAATGCACGGACTCGGCGAGCATCGAGCTGGACATCGAGATCAGGTAGGCGACGAACTTCGTGACGGCGATGCCGAGGTTGGCCAGGAGCGCCGCGATGATCGCGCCGGTGCCCTCCTGGTGCGGCTCGGGCGTGCGGGCGGATGTGCGGGTCGCTGACGCGTTCGTGCTCATTCGCCCAGAATACTCGCCGTGCCGCGTCAGGCTGTGGGCTCATGCGCTACTACACTGACGACCATGACTGAGCGTGCACCTGAGACCCCGCATCCGACATCTCCCGCGACATCTGACACGAGCCTGCCGTCGGCATCCGCGCCGACCGAGTTTCCGGCCATCGCCTTTCTCGGCGTCGGCTCGATGAACGGAGCGATTCTGCACGGTCTGGTGGCCTCGGGCCTGTCGGTGGCCGGCGGCGCCGGTGACGGCATTCGCGCGACCAACCGCTCGGCGGCGAAGGCCGACGCCCTGGCCAGCGAGTACAGCGGCCTGGTGCACGCGCTCAGCGGTGAACGCGAGGCTGACGCCAACTCGACGGCGGTGCGCGGGGCGGGCATCGTCGTGCTCGGCGTGAAGCCGTACCAGGTGTCAGAGGTGCTGCGAGACATTCGCGGCGAGCTCGCGCCCGGCGCGATCGTCGTGAGCGTTGCCGCGGGGGTGACCATCGCCTCCATTGCCGGTGCGCTGCCGAACGGCACGGCAGTCTTCCGCGCCATGCCGAACACCCCGGCTCGGGTGGGGGCGGGCGTGACGGGACTGGCCGCCGGCCCCGGCGTGACCGACGAGCAGCGAGCGCTGGTGAAGTCGCTCTTCGAGACGGTGGGCGCGGTGCTCGAGCTGCCCGAGTCGCGCATCGACGATCTGTCTGCGGTCTCGGGGTCGGGGCCGGCGTATCTGTTCGCCTTCGTCGAGCAGTTCGAGCAGGCGGCGCAAAACATCGGCTTCACCGCCGATGAGGCCCGGCTGCTGGCCGACCAGACCGTGATCGGCGCCGCGCGACTGCTCGACGAGAGCGGGCAGACCGCCGAGCAGCTGCGCATCGCGGTGACCAGCCCGGGCGGCACCACGCAAGAGGCGCTCGCGGTGATCTCGCGCGGCGGCCAGGTCGAGAACCTCACCGAGGCGCTGCGCGCCGCGATCGATCGGGCACACGAGATGGCGGCCGATAACGCCTGACGACCGCTGAGCCTCAGCGGTCGAGGTTGGCGAAGCGCTCGATGTCGGCGACGCGCCCTGAGACGATCACGAGATCGTGATTGGTGATCACGGTGTTCTCGGTCGCATAGGTGAACTCCTTGCCCGGCGACTTCACCCCCACGACGGTCACGTGATACTTCGACCGCACGATCGAGCGTCCCAGCGGCTTGTCGCGGATGATCTTGGGCGGGTACAGCTTCACGATCGCGAAGTCGTCGTCGAACTGGATGAAGTCGAGGAGTCGACCGCTGACCAGGTGCGCGACGCGATTGCCGGCCTGCGCCTCGGGGTAGACCACATGGTTCGCGCCGATGCGCGCGAGGATCTTGCCGTGCGACTGCGTCGACGCCTTGGCCCAGATCTGCGGCACTTTCAGGTCGACGAGATTCGCAGTGATCAGCACGCTCGCCTCGAGCGTGCCGACGGCGACCACGACGATCTGAAAGTGCCCGATGCCGATCTGCTTGAGCGCTTCGGGGTTGCGGGCGTCGGCCTCGACGGTGTGCGTGACGCGCTCCGACCACTTCTGCACCAGAGACGGGTTCGTGTCGACCGCCAAGACCTCGCGATCGAGCCGGTTGAGCTGACCGGCGGTGGCGGCGCCGAACCGCCCCAGGCCGATCACGGCCACTGGTGCGTCGACGGCGATTCTCTCAACCAACGATCGGCCTCTCTTCCGGGTGCTTGTACAGCTGGCGACGTGACGAAGACGCGATCGCCGCTGCCAACGTCACTGTACCAACCCGGCCGGCCCACATCGTCGCCGAGAGCACGACGATCGCCGGCGTCGGCAGGTCTTGCGTCACGCCGGTGGAGAGCCCGCAGGTCGCGAACGCCGAGATGACGTCGAAGAGCACGTCGGCCAGTGGCCGTTCGGTGAAGGGCAGAATCATGAGCGTCGAGGCCAGGACGATGGCGGTGCCCCACAGCACGATGCTCACGGCGACGCGCAGCACGTCGTTGGGGATGCGGCGGTCGAAGGCCTGGATCTCGCCCTGGCCGCGGGCCTCGGCCAGCGCCGCCAGCAGCAGCACCGCGACGGTGGTCACCTTGATGCCGCCGGCGGTCGAGGCCGAGCCGCCGCCGATGAACATGAAGAGCTGACTCACCAGCAGACTCGAGTCGTTCAACTCGGCCGGGTCGAAGAGTGCGAACCCGCCCGAACGGGTCATGGTGGTGTAGAAGAGCGCTTCGAACGGACGGCTCCAAGCGGCGTTCTCGCCGAACGTCGCGGGGTTGCTCCACTCGGTGAGTGAGAACGCCAGCGTGCCCAGCAGCGCCATGGCCGCCGTGGCGACCAGCGTGAGCCGCACGTGCAGGCTCCAATGCGGGTGCCGGGTGTCGCGCTTCAGCACCGCGCGCAGGTTGCGGATGATGGTGTAGACGACCGGGTATCCCAGCGAGCCGGCGAACACGCCGAACACGAGCATCCCCATCAGCCATGAATTCGACTCATGCACTGCCAGGCCCTCGGCAAACGGCGTATACCCGACGTTGTTGAACGCGCTGACAGACAGGTAGATGCTGTCATAGACGGCCGTGCCGAACGAGGCACCGCCGATCAGCAGGTTCGGCAGGATGCCGAGGAAGAGCACGAACTCGACGATCAGCGAGGTGAAGAGCACGGTGGTGAGCAGCCCGCCGACCTCGCCGAGGCGGATGGCCTGGCCCTCGCTGACCGGGCCGGCGTGCGTGCGCAGCGGGTTGGTGTCGCTCGCCGCGATGAGTCGCTGGCGCAGGCTGAGCCGCCGCGTGACGACCATGCCGAGCATCGAGGCCATCGTGAGCACGCCGATGCCGCCGATCTGCGCGCCGATCAGAATCACCGCGTTGCCGAACGGAGACCAGTGTGTGGCCATGTCGACAACCGACAGCCCGGTGACGCAGACGGTGCTGGTCGCCGTGAAGAGCGCCTCGTGCAGGGGCGTCCAGGTGCCCGTCGCGCTGGCCATCGGCGTGCTGAGCACGATCGTGGCGACGAAGATGATCGAGGTGAACGCCAGGATCGCAAATCTGGAGGGGGAGCGACCCGCGTAGGTCTTGAGGCGGTCGGTCAGCCGACGCAGGCGGGTCTGCCCCGCACCGATGCCGGCTTCAGCGGCCATGTCTGCTCCCGTGGTTCGTGATCGGCCGCACTGAGCCGATGCCACCCAGCCTATCTCTCATGTCGCAGCGCAGACGTCTCGTCTGTGTGGGGCTGCGACCTGATGCCCGGGCCGTGCCCGGGATCGGTGTCGCAAGCGCGGCCGATTGGCTAGCCTAGAGGCATGAGCTCGGTATTCGAAGCCGTCAGCGAGCAGACTCGACGGCGCATCCTCCAGACCTTGCACGATGCAGGGGCAGAGTTGAGCGTCTCCGAGCTGGTCGACCAGCTCGAGGTCAGCCAGCCGACCGTGTCGAAACACCTCAAAGTGCTGCGCGACCACGACCTGGTCGAGGTGCGCGAAGAGGGCCAGCGGCGGCTCTACCGCATCAACGTCGAGGCGCTCGGGCCAGTGCGCGAGTGGGTTGACGAGTTCTTTCCCGAGCCTGAGCCCACGGGCCTGGCAACGGTGACCGTCGGCGCGACCGGCTCAGGCGAGGCGGCATCCCCATGCCCGCACGACGCTGCGCAGTTCAAAGGCGACGACCCGCTGGCCGCACGTCTCGGCACGACCGAGCACCCGATCGAGCGCGGGGTGGCGCAGACGGTGGGGCAGGTCGCCGCTGCGGTCGCATGGCCGTTCATCGCCGGTGCGCGGCGCCTCGGCCGGGCGTTCGGGCGCCGCTGAGGTAGTGCCGGCGTGCTGCTGCTGGTAGAATAACCGGGTTGAGCAAAAGGTCGGCACCCGACCAGAACATTCAGTGAGGTTTCCCTATGGGTTCAGTGATCAAGAAGCGCCGCAAGAGGATGGCTAAGAAGAAGCATCGTAAGCTTCTGCGCAAGACGCGCCATCAGCGTCGCAACAAGAAGTAGGTCGCAGGCTTCGCGATCGGTCGTCGACCGCGCGGAAGCGTGTCGATCAGGGCGTCAGGATTGTCTCCTGGCGCCCTTCTTCGTGCCCTGCCCGTGCGATGGGGCGCGTGCCCGGGCTGCGGGGAGGCTAGGCTTCGGGGCGCTGCCGGCGGGCGAACCGGCGGATGCCCCATCCGCTCTGCACGGCCAGCGTGCGCAGGTGGGCGTCGGGATTCACCGCCACGGGATGCCCGACGAGCTCGAGCAGGGCGCGGTCGTTGATCGAGTCGGTGTAGGCGTATGACGCGGCGAGGTCGTAGCCGTGCGTCTCGGCCAGCTCGCGCACGGCGACCGCCTTCTGCGCGCCGTGACGCACCGGGCCGGCGAAGCGCCCGGTGAGCTCGCCCGTCGGCGTGAGCTCGAGCTGCGAGGCGATGGCGCCGGCGCAGCCGAGCCGCTCGGCGATGTAGTCGGCGATGAGCGACGGGGATGCTGTGGCGACCCAGACGTCGCGTCCGGCCGCCTTGTGGCGTGCGATCAGGGTGGGGATCTGCGGCCAGATGCGCTTGACGATGTACCGGTCGTAGATCGAGGGCATGAGCGCGCGCAGATCGCTGAGACGGTGCCCGGCCGCGATGCCCAACGCGCGATCCTGGATGTCGCTGAGCTTGCCGGTGTTCTCGCCACGATGAGAGAAGCGGAACTGCTGCCAGGCGAACGACCAGATGTCGCGATAGCGGATGACGCCCTGTTTGACGGCACCCTGCCCGAAATGGAAGACAGCGGAGCCGCGCACGATGGTGTTGTCGAGGTCGAAGACGGCGATCTCGGCAGAGGGGGAGGCGGATGACATCACCGCATATCCTACCTGTCCGTGCCGGGATGAGACGTGTCGAAGCCTCGATGACTCGCCGAGATTCCTAGAATCGAGACATGACCATCGACGTGTTGCTGCTCGGCCGACCAGGATGCCATCTCTGCGACGACGCCCGCACGATCGTCTCCGACGTGATCGAGCAGGCACGGGCCGCGGGCGAGCCGGTCGCACTGCGCGAACAGAGCATCGTCGATGACGACGACCTGCGGCGGCGCTTCGGCGAGCTGATTCCAGTCGTCTTCGTCGGCGACCGGCAGGTCGCGCAGTGGCGCGTCGACCCGGTGCGACTGCGAAGGCAGATCGATCAGGCGGTCTCAGGCTCCTGAAGGTCCAGGGTCTTGCGCAGCGGCCGGTTCGGAATGAACAGCACTGCGACGACGGTGAGCACCGACAGGCAGGCGGAGATCAGGAAGATGCGGCCGGTGGCATCGCCATAGGCGCCGGTGACGATGTCTCGCGCGAAGTCGGGCAGCTGAGACAGGTCGAGCCCGGACGGCGTGCCCGAGGTCGCACCCGACGCCTGAGCGTCGGGGCCCAGAGCTGCGAAGCCGCTGCTCACCAGGTCGCTGACCCGGTTCGAGAGCACGGTGCCCAAGACGGCGACGCCGGTCGCCCCGGCGAAGGTGCGGATGAAGGCGACCATGCTGCTGGCCGCGCCCACGTCGCGCACGCTCACGGTGTTCTGCACGACGAGCACGAGGTTCTGCATCAGCATGCCCATGCCGAGGCCGAGCACCGCGATGCGGCATCCGGTCTGCCACATCGGCGTCTCGTGCGTGGTGAAGGCGAGCATGGTGAGTGCGGTCGTCACCAAGAGGCTGCCGACGATGAGGAACACCTTCCAGTGACCGGTGCGGCTGATGAGCACGCCGGTGCCGATGCTCGCGGTGATCATGCCGATGACCATCGGCAGCTGCAGCAGGCCTGCAGCGGTCGGGGTCTGCTGCAGCGCGATCTGAAAGTACTCGCCCAAGTACGTCGACGCGCTGAAGAGTGCGACGCCGATCGGAATCGAGGCGATGAGCACCAGCGCTGTGGCACGGTCGCGCAGCAGACCGAGCGGGATGATCGGCTCGGCGACCTTCGACTCGACGAAGAGCGTGGCGATCAGCAGCAGCGCCCCGCCGCCGACCATGGCGAACGAGGTCGGCGACACCCAGTCGAACGAGCCCTTCGGGCCGACGAACGAGATCCAGATGAGCAGCACACTGACACCTGAGGTGAGCAGCAGCGAGCCGGCCCAGTCGATGTGCACGCGGCCGGTGCGCACACTCGGCACTCTCAGCGTGAACTGCAGCAGAATCAGCGAGGCGATCGCGAAGGGCACGCACACGAAGAACGTCCAGCGCCAGCCGAGCGCGCTGTCGACGATGAGCCCGCCGACCAGCGGCCCGCTGGTCTGCGCGACGGCGATGACCGCGCCGATGAGACCCGTGTAGCGCCCGCGGTCTCGCGGAGGGGTGATGGTGGCGATGATGGCCTGAGCGAGGGCCATCAGGCCGCCCATGCCGAGGCCCTGCAGCACGCGGGCGCCGATCAGCCAGGGCATTCCAGGTGCGAACCCGCAGGCGACCGAGCCAAGCGTGAAGATGATGATGGCCAGCTGAACCAGCGTCTTCTTGTTCAGCAGGTCGGCGAGCTTGCCCCAGATCGGGGTGGAGGCGGCGTTGGCGAGCAGGGCTGCGGTGATGACCCAGCCGTACTGCGACTGCGACCCGTGCAGGTCGCCGACGATCTCGGGCAGCGCGTTGGCCACGATGGTGGTGCTGAGCATGGCCGTGAACAGCGCGAGCAGCAGGCCGACGATGACCTTCGCCACCTGCCTGAACGTCAGGTTCTGCGTGGCGCTGTCGGGCACGGCTGCATCGGTGCGGGGTGCGGCGGATGCCGTGGAGCCGCCGGGTGCGTCGGGTGTGAGAGACAAACAGGCCTCGGTTCGGGGTTCGGGGGTCGTGTGGCGTCGTGGTGCAGATGCGGGTCAGTCGTCGTCTCGACGCGGGGTGTCGTCACCGGATGTCGGGGTGGTGGCTCGGGGTGCCGCTGCCTCTGACCCGCCGCGTTCGAGCCGGTCGCTGACACGACTGAGCGCCTGCACCGCCCCGGCGGCCTGTGCTTCGTCCCAGACTCCGATGCGGTCGATGAGGCGCTGCGCTCGGAGCCGTTGCGACTCGTGCAGGCGCGTGCGACCGCGCTCGGTGACGGTCACGATGCGGGCTCGGGCATCGTCGGGGTCGGCGATGCGCTCGACGAGGCCGTGCTCTTCGAGTTCGGCGATGTGTCTGCTCAGTACCGAGGGGGTGAAGCCGATCTGCTCGCCGACCTCTGCGGCTCGGCAGCTGCCATGAGTCATCAGGGCGTCGAGCACGAGGCTGAGGGGCACGTTGAGCGCCCCGGCCTTGGTCGCCTCGTACGACACCGCGCGGGCGTTGCGCATGAAGCGAGCGGTCTCATGCACAAGCGCGATGGCGGTCTGGTTCTGCATGGCTCTCAGTATAGAAAGTTGGTTGCAGAATGCAACTAATTGCCTGTGAGCTGTCGTCCTGAACCATGATCCGGTCGCCGGCGTGGCGGCGCGGTGTTCAGGAGCGCGCGACGGCTGCGGTGTCGGCGAGCGTGAAGTAGCGCCGGTCGCGATACATCAGCGGCCCTGCCTCGGGGCCGTCGTAGACGCCGAGTACCTCGGCGACGATGAGCTGCGACTGTCCGACCGTGAGCGTGTCGAGCGCTCGGCTGCGCAGAGCGACAGGGGCGTCGACCAGCACCGGCTCGCCGGTGGGCAGCGTGCCCCAGTGCTGCTCGGGAGTGAAGCGGGGCTCTCCGCTGCGGGCGAAGGCGTCGGCCACGTCGGCCTGGCCCTCGCCGAGCAGGTGCACGACGAAGGTGTCGGCGCTGAGGATCTGCCCGGCCGACCCGCTCGACTTCGTCACCGAGAAGACGAGGGCCACGGGGTCGACCGAGACCGAGGCGACGCTCGAGACGGTCAGCCCGAAGCGTCCGTCAGCCGATTCGGCGGCGACGATGGCGACGCCAGCCGGATGCTGGCGGAAGGCATTCTTGAAACCCTGGACGAGATCGGTCATGAGCGGCTCCTTCGTAAGACGTCTGCCCGCTGTGACGACCGGCTGCTCTGCCGCGCCCGGGCTCGTGCTGTCTGCTCGGCACAGTACTCGCCGACTCTAGAACACGAAAGGGCCGGAGTGGAACGTCTCGGTCATGAGGCGCAACACTCCGGCCCGTCGGGTCACCGCCGAACTGTGCTACTCGGCGGCAGCCTGCTTCTCGCCGCCCTGCGTCGCCTCGCCCTTCTTCTCGGGCTTCGCGTCGACGCCGGCCTCCTTGCGCTGCTGGGCCGAGATCGGGGCCGGGGCACCGGTCAGTGGGTCCTGGCCGTTGCCCGACTTCGGGAACGCGATGACGTCGCGAATCGAATCGGTGCGCGAGAGCAGCGCGTTGATGCGGTCCCAGCCGAAGGCGATGCCCGCGTGCGGCGGGGCGCCGAAGGAGAAGGCGTTGAGCAGAAAGCCGAACTTCTCCTGTGCGTCTTCGGGCGTGATGCCGAGGAACTCGAAGATGCGCTCCTGCACATCGGTGCGGTGGATGCGCTCGGAGCCTCCGCCGATCTCGTTGCCGTTGCAGACGATGTCGTAGGCGGTCGAGAGCGCGTGTGCGGGATCCTCCTCGAAGCGGTCGATCCACTCGGGGGTCGGCTTCGTGAAGGGGTGGTGCTCGCTCGTCCAGGCGCCGGCGCCCACGGCCACGTCGTCATCGCCCTCTTCGCCGACGCGCTTGAACATCGGGAAGTCGACGATCCAGACGAACGAGAACTCGTCGTCGTTCAGCAGACCGTTGCGACGGGCGATCTCGACGCGCGCAGCGCCGAGCAGCTCCTGCGACGGCTTAATCGATCCGGCGGCGAAGAAGACCGCATCGCCGGGCTTCGCCCCGACGGCGGCGGCGAGGCCCTCGCGCTCCGACTCCGAGATGTTCTTGGCGACGGGGCCGGCCAGGGTGCCGTCTTCTTTGAACGTCACGTAGGCGAGGCCGCGCGCACCGCGCGAACGGGCCCAGTCCTGCCAGGCGTCGAACTGACGACGCGGCAGCGAGGCTCCGCCTTCGTAGACCACAGCGCCCACATAGGGGGCCTGGAAGACCCGGAACGGCGTGTCTGCGAAGAAGTCGGTCAGCTCGGTGATCGGGTTTCCGAAGCGCAGGTCTGGCTTGTCCGAACCATAGAGGCGCATGGCATCGGCATAGGGCAGGCGAGCGATCGGACGGGGAATCTCGACGCCGATCTCGGCCCAGACGGCGGCCAGCACATCTTCGGCCAGGGCGATGACGTCTTCCTGCCCGCCGAAGCTCAGCTCGGCGTCGAGCTGCGTGAACTCGGGCTGGCGGTCGGCGCGAAAGTCTTCGTCGCGGTAGCAGCGGGCGATCTGGTAGTAGCGCTCCAGACCGGCGACCATCAGCAGCTGCTTGTACAGCTGAGGCGACTGCGGCAGGGCGTACCAGCTGCCCGGCGACAGGCGTGCGGGAACCACGAAGTCGCGGGCTCCCTCAGGCGTCGACCGCGTCAGCGTGGGGGTCTCGACCTCGACGAAGCCGTGCGCGTCGAAGACGCCGCGGGCAGCACGGCTGACCGCGGCGCGCAGTCGCAGGGCCTTCGCCGGTGCCGGACGACGCAGGTCGAGGTAACGGTACTTGAGCCGCACGTCGGAGCTGACGCTCTCGGTCTCTTCGGTGCCGGCCAGGGCAGTGGAGACCTGGAAGGGGAGGGCGGCGGAGGGCGCGAGCACCTCGACCTCGGTGGCGACGACCTCGACCTCGCCGGTTGCGAGCTTCTCGTTCGCGTTGCCCTCGGGACGCAGACGCACATCGCCCACGACCTTGATCACGAACTCGCTGCGCAGCGGGTGCGCGACGGCCTCGTCGTAGATGACGACCTGGGCGATGCCGGTCGAGTCGCGCAGATCGATGAATGCGACGCCGCCGTGGTCGCGCCGACGATCGACCCACCCTGCCAGCGTGACGGTCTTTCCTACCAAGTCTTTGCCGAGCGACCCGGCCTCGTGCGTACGCAGCACAGATGTCCTTCCGAAGAATGTGATGTCTCGTCGATTCTACTGTGCCCGGCCGCGCCCAGCTCGGTCTCGCCTGCGGGGATCGCCCCCCTGCCGCCGCAGACTGCGCCTCGTCGGCCCCTTCGCGGGTGATCGCGGCAGACGACGGCGAGTGGTCTCCGCCGTCGGCGCGGCTGACCGACTCGCACGCGCGCGCAGGGTTGCGTAGAATGCCGCATATGTCTCCCAGACGCATCCATCTGGTGCGCCACGGCGAAGTCTTCAACCCTGACGGCGTGCTCTACGGGCGGCTGCCCGGGTTCAGGCTGTCCGACCGCGGCGAGCTGATGGCGAAGACCACGGCCCGGGCGCTCGTCGACGACGGCCGCCCGATCGCCGCGCTCTACGCGTCGCCGCTGCAGCGCGCGCAGGAGTCGGCCGCACCCTTCGTCGACCTCACCGGCCTGCCGCTGCAGACCGACGAGCGGCTCATCGAGGCCGGCAACCAATACGAGGGTACGGCTCGCAAACCGGGTCTGCACCTGCTGCGAGACCCCAAAGAGTGGCGCCGGGTCTACAACCCCTTCCGTCCGAGCTGGGGCGAGCCCTACCGCCACATCGCCAATCGCATGATCGATGCGATGCGCGACGCCTGGCTTGCGCGTCAGCGTCGGGTCGACGACCACCGGGCGCAGGATGCCGGCCTGGACGCCGACCCCGACGCCGACATCGTGATGGTCAGCCATCAGTCGCCCATCTGGATGGCCCATCGCGCGATCGCCGGCGACGCGCTCTTCCACAACCCCGCACACCGCCGCTGCGCGCTCTCGAGCGTGACCAGCTTCGAGTACGACCCAGAGCACGATGAGTTCCACGAGGTCGACTACTGCGATCCGGCGGCGGATGTGCCCAGCATCGACCAGGGAGCCGTATGACCCCGGGCAACCGTCAGACTCAGAACCGTTTCACCGAGCGCGGCATCCGCCGTCTGGCCGCCGCTGCGCTCGCAGCAGGCGTCGCCCTTGCTCTCACGGCGTGCTCGAACGCCGATCCGCTCGCCGAGCAGCAGTACGGCGACTCGTCTGACAAGGGCTACATCTCGGGCACCGGGGCGGTGAAAGAGTTCGCAGTCGACCAGCGCCCGGCGCCCGTCACGTTCTCGGGCACGACCGAAGACGGTCGGCAGGTCACCCAGGACGACCTCTCTGGCAAAGTCTCGGTGGTGAATTTCTGGTACGCGGCCTGCCCACCGTGCCGCGCTGAGGCCGGCGACCTGAAGACGCTGCACAGCGAGTTCGAATCGCAGGGCGTGCAGTTCTTGGGTGTGAACGTTCGCGACGGCGGCGAGACTGCGCAGGCCTTCGAGCGCAACTACGGCATCGACTATCCTTCGGTGCTCGACGCCGAGGCGGCCGGAGGCACCGTCCAGGCCGCCTTCGCCGCGGCCGGCGTGCCGCCGAAGGCCGTTCCGACGACCGTGGTGATCGGTCGCGACGGCCGGGTCACCGCGACGATTCTCGGGCAGCTCGACGCCGGCACGCTGCGGGCGCTGATCAAGACTGCCGTGGCCGAGTAGATGGGCGGCTCTCTCGCCGAGATCGTGCTCTCGGGGTCGCTGTGGGCGGGCGTGCCGATCGCGCTGCTCGCGGGGCTGGTCAGCTTTCTGTCTCCGTGCGTGCTGCCGCTGATCCCGGGATACCTCGCCTATGTGGGGGCGGTGACGCCGGGGCAGCAGGCCTCGGCTCGGCCCTCGATACCCGCCTCGACCCCCTCCGCGACTCAGACCGCGACTCAGTCGCCGACATCATCCAGCCGCTCGCGCACTCTCGTCGGGGCGCTGCTCTTCGTGCTCGGCTTCGCCCTGGTCTTCGTGATCGTGGGCGGGGCCATCGGCACGCTCGGTATGTTTCTGATCTCGTACGAGAAGATCGTGACTCGGGTGCTCGGCGTGCTGGTGATGGCGCTCGGTCTGGTGTTCGTCGGGCGGTTCGGCTTCATGCAGCGCACGATCAAGCCCGGCTGGCAGCCGCGGCTCGGGCTCATCGGCGCGCCCCTGCTCGGCATCGTGTTCGGGCTCGGCTGGACGCCGTGCATGGGCCCGGTGCTCGCGGCGATTCAGACGCTGAGCTTCACCAGCGGCGACTCCTGGGTCGGCGCCGTGCTCAGCTTCGCGTTCGCGCTCGGGCTCGGCGTGCCCTTTCTGCTGATCGCCGCCGGGTGGAGGTGGGCCAACCGTTCGCTGGGCTGGGCCCGTCGACACGTGCGCGCGATCAATCTGGCAGGTGGCGCGCTGCTGATCGTGCTCGGCCTCGCTCTCACCACCGGCCTGTGGACCGCGTGGATCAACACTCTGCAAGGATGGATCGGTGCATATGTCACGCTCATCTGAGAACTCCGCCGCCGACCGCGCTCGGGCCGAGGACGACGCTCGCGCGACCACGCTGACGACCGGTCGACAGACCGAGGCGCTGCCGCAGGATGTGCAGCTCGGCTTCTTCGGCTGGCTGCGGTTTCTCTGGCGGCAGCTGACCAGCATGCGCATCGCCCTGTTGCTCCTGCTGCTGCTGGCGATCGCATCGGTGCCCGGGTCGATCGTGCCGCAGCGCGGCGCCGACCCCAACGGCGTCACCAAGTACTTCAACGAGCACCCCGACCTCGCACCGGTGCTCGACAAGCTGAGCCTCTTCGACGTGTACGCGTCGCCGTGGTACTCGGCGATCTACCTGCTGCTGTTCATCTCGCTGATCGGCTGCATCGTGCCGCGCATCAGGCTGCACGCCAAGGCGCTCTTCTCGAAACCGCCGAAGACACCGGTGCGGCTGAACCGCCTGGCCGGCTACCAGCGCGTCGAGCTGCCGTCGACGGCGGATGCCGTGGTCGCGACGCCGGAACAGGTGATCGCCACAGCCGACCGGCTGCTGGCCGGGCGCCACTACCGTCGTGCCCGCTACGACCGGCCCGAGACGAAGCGCCGGCCCGCTGCGGTCAGCGTGAGCGCGGAGCGCGGTTATCTGCGCGAGACCGGCAACCTGCTCTTTCACATCGCCCTGATCGGCGTGCTGATCGCCGTCGGCGTCGGCGGTGGCATCTCGTATCACGGCCAGCGTGTGATCGTGCAGGGGGGCACCTTTCCGAACACGCTGAGCAGCTACGACTCGTTCAGCCCGGGCCGCTGGTTCTCGTCAGAGCAGCTGAAGCCGTTCGCCATCACACTCGACTCGTTCGAGACCACGTACGCCGAGACGCTGGCCGACATCAAGAGCGGCGCCTACGGGCAGCCGCTCGACTACACCGCAGACGTGACGGTGCACCACTCCGACGGCAGCGAGGAGCCCGGGCAGATCAAGGTGAACCAGCCGCTGAACGTCGACGGCACCGACGTCTTTCTGCTCGGCAACGGCTATGCGCCCAAGATCACCGTGCGCGACCCGCAGGGGCAGGTCGTGTTCTCCGACCCGGTTCCGTTCCTGCCGCAGGATGCCAACCTCACGTCGATGGGCGTGGTGAAGGTCACCGACGTGGCCCCGCAGCAGATCGGCATGCTCGGCTACTTCTATCCGACCGAGGCGTCGGCGCACGAAGGCATGTCGACATCGGTCTACCCCGCGCTGGACAACCCGGTGCTCAGCCTCAACGTCTACGTGGGCGACCTCGGCGTCGATCAGGGGCAGCCCAAGTCGGTGTACACCCTCGACCCCGACGGTCTCGAACAGATCGCCGGCGGGCCGAACTCCGGCGACGGCGGCAGCGTGGCCAAGTCGCTGCGGCTGACGCCCGGGCAGACCGTCGACCTGCCGGGCGGCCGCGGCACGGTCACCTTCGACGAGGTGCGGCCGTACGTCAGCCTCGAGATGCGCCGCGATGCGAGCCAGATCTGGGTGCTGGGCTTCGCGCTGCTCGCCGCTGCAGGACTCATCGCCTCGCTCTTCGTGCCGCGTCGCCGCATCTGGGTGCGCGCGTGGAGCGAACCCGTGCCCGCGGCCGGGCCGAACCCGGCAGGCGAAGGCGATGAGGCATCCGCCGAGGGTGTGCGCACGGTCTTCGAGATCGGTGGTCTCGCCCGCGGCGACGACCACCTGCTCGACGACGCCGTGCGCAGCATCGCCGACCGCCTCGCACACGAGCACGACGACACGAACGACGCCCAGCGCGACGCTGGCGACGAGCCGAAGAAGGGCTAGGGTAGGCAATCATGGATCTGGCGCAACTCGAGGAATGGTCGATGACCGCGGTCGTCACCGCCGGCATCATCTTCGGCCTCGCATTCATCTTCTACGCGTACGACTTCGCGGTTCGCACGTCGGGGCGGGCGTCAGCGCGCACACGCAAGAGCCTGCGCATCGGCACGTCGCTGTCGTGGCTCGGGTTCGTCGTCATCGTGGCGGCAGTCGTGCTGCGCGGCATCGCGGCCCAGCGCGTGCCCTGGTCGAACATGCACGAGTTCTCGATCACCGCGGTCGCGATCATCGCGGGCGTCTACCTGTTCGTGAACCTCTGGCGCGACGTCAGCTTCACGGGCATGTTCGTCACCGGCTTCTTGGTGCTCGTGCTGCTGCTGGCGACGACGGTCTGGTACACCGCGGTCAAACCGCTGATGCCGGCCCTGGAGTCGGCCTGGATCGTGATCCACGTGCTGGTGGCCATTCTCGCAACGGGCTTCTTCGCCGTGGGTGCCGCGCTGAGCGGGCTGCAGCTGGTGCAGGCGCGCCGTGAGGCCAAGCCGAAGGAGCAGCGCCGCAAGAATGCCTACCTCGACGCGCTGCCGTCGAGCGAGAAGCTCGAGCAGCTCTCGTTCACGGTGATCATCATCGGCTTCGTCCTCTGGACGTTCACACTGATCTTCGGTGCGATCTGGGCGCAGAAGGCCTGGGGTCGCTACTGGGGCTGGGACGTCAAAGAGACCTGGACGCTCATCATCTGGGTGGTCTACGCGGGCTACCTGCACGCCCGTGCGACGCGCGGCTGGCGCGGCACTCGTGCGGCGGTGCTCGCCATCATCGGGTTCGCCTGCGTGCTGTTCAACTTCGGCGTGGTGAACACGCTGTTCAAAGGGCTGCACGCCTATTCCGGGCTCGGCTAGCGATCGCCCTGCGCAGCAGCGAGCTGCGCGTAGCAGTCGGTGATCCGCTCGCGCCACCATCCGGTGCGCGCCGTGCCGGCATCGAGCCGGCGCAGCGCATCCGCATCGACCTCGGGCCGCCCCGGGGCGATCGCGAAGTCGTGCACCAGCGGGCCGGCCACGACATCCTGATCGAAGAACGCGCCGGTGCCGAGCCCGCAGGCGTGCTCGAGGGTCGGCAGCGCGGCCGCCACACGTGCGCCGAAGGCGATGCCGACCGCCGTGTCGAGCGCCGATGAGACGACCGCGGGCAGCCCCGTCTCGCGCACGATGTCGAGCACCCGGCGTGCGCCGCCGAGCGGCTGGGCCTTCACGATGATCAGGTCGGCCGCCCCGAGTGCGGCCACCCGCAGCGGGTCTTCGGCCTTGCGGATGCTCTCATCGGCCGCGATCGGCACGGTGACTGCCGCGTTCGCGAGCATCTCGCGCAGTCGGGCGAGCTCTTCGACAGTGGCGACCGGCTGCTCGGCGTACTCGAGCCCGAAGCGCTCGAGCTGGGTCAGCGCGGCGAAGGCCTCGTCGAGCGACCAGCGGCCGTTGACGTCGATGCGGATGCGCACCTCGTCGCCGACGACCTCGCGTACGGCCCGCAGGCGGGCTCGGTCGTCTTCGAGAGCCTCGCCGCGGGCGGCCACCTTCACTTTGACCGTGTTCAGCCCGGTCAGGTCGCCGAAACGCGCCAAGACCTCTGGCACCTGCGAGGCAGGCACGGCGGGCATCGTGGCGTTGACCGGCACGCTGCGCCGCACCGGCTCGGGCTGCGGCTGCCAGCCGGCGTCGAGTGCGGCGGCCAGCCACGTGCTCGCCTCAGCGGTCTCGTACTCCAGAAACGGTGAGAACTCGACCCAGCCGCCGGGCGCCTCGAAGAGCGCGGCCTCACGCACCGTGACGCCGCGAAACGGCGTGTTCATGGGCAGCGAGACGACTCGCAGCGTCTCAAGCAGCTCGTCGAGCGAAGGCAGTATGCTCATGTGCCCACGTTACTCCACGGGCCTGAGATGATTCGACACGGACGCATCGAAGCGGAGTATGCTCACGTTCGTCGTTCTGCGGCGTGCTCCGACGCGCATCCTGACACCCCCACACCGAGATTCCTGAACGGGAGAACCAGTGAACACCGCACCTTCGTCTGACCAGCACGTCATGACGCCGCCCGAGACCCCGCACGGTCCGTGGCCGGCGCTGTGGGCGCTGATCATCGGCTTCTTCATGATCCTGATCGACACGACCATCGTGTCGGTCGCCAACCCGAGCATTCAGCACGGCCTGGGCATCGATGTCAACGAGGTGATCTGGGTCACCTCGGCGTACCTGCTCGCCTACTCGGTGCCGATGCTGGTGGCCGGTCGTCTCGGCGACCGCTTCGGCCCGAAGCGGGTCTATCTGGTCGGGCTCGTGATCTTCACCCTCGCCTCGCTGTGGTGCGGTCTCGCCGGCTGGCTGCCGGGCAGCGGCTTCGTCAACATCATCGTGGCGCGAACGATTCAGGGTCTTGGCGGGGCGCTCATGACGCCCCAGACGATGGCGGTGGTGCAGCGTGTGTTCCCGCCGCATCGCCGCGGCAGCGCCATGGCGGTCTGGGGGTCGGTCGCCGGCCTGGCCACGCTGGTCGGGCCGCTGCTGGGCGGTCTGCTGGTCGACGGCCTCGGCTGGGAGTGGATCTTCGTCGTCAACGTGCCGATCGGCGTCATCGGCTTCGTGCTGGCCGTCTGGCTGGTGCCCGACCTCGCCTCGCATCGCGAGAGCTTCGACTGGCTCGGCGTCGTGCTCTCGGCGATCGGCGTGTTCCTGCTGGTCTTCGGCATCCAGGAGGGCAACCGCTACGACTGGAACGGCTGGGTCGTGCTGTCGATCATCGGCGGCATGGTCTTCCTGATCGCGTTCGTGCTCTGGCAGCGCGCAGAGCGTGTGGCTCCGCTGGTGCCGCTGAAGCTCTTCCGAGATCGCAACTTCTCGGTCTCGACCACCACGATCACGCTGATCGGTCTGGGCATCACCGCGATGTTCATCCCGTTGATCTACTACTTTCAGATCGTCCGGGGCCTCACACCGACTCAGTCGGCGCTGATGACCCTGCCCGCTTCGGTGCTCGGCATGCTGCTGGCCCCGATCTCGGGGCGGCTGACCGACCGGGTGCACCCGCGCCTGCTCGCGGCGACGGGCACGCTGTGCTCGGCGCTGGGTATGTGGGCCTACCTGCTCGTGGTGCACATCGACACGCCGTGGCTGCTGCTGCTCGTGCCGTCGATGATTCTCGGTCTCGGCAACGCCTTCATGTGGGGGCCGGTCAGCGCCACCGCCACCCGAAACCTGCCGATGAAGCTGGCGGGAGCGGCATCCGGCGTCTTCAACACCGCCCGTCAGCTCGGCGGCGTCATCGGTGCTGCGGCGATCGCCGCCGTCATGACCTCGCGGCTCGATCACTACCTGCCCGGGGCGTCTGAGGCTGCCGGCGCCGGGGGCGCCTCCGGCGCGCTGCCCGATGTCGTGGCGACCGGCTTCACCAGCGCGATGTCCGACTCAATGATCCTGCCGGCGGCGGCTCTGACTCTGGCCGGGCTGATCGCCCTGCTCTACCAGCGCCCGCAGCACTTCGGCGGTCGGGGCACGCCGAGCGTCGAGACCGACGGCAGGCCTGCCGCAGCGGCTGCTGCCCGGCAGGCCGACTAACGTCGATCTGCGCGCTGACTGATCGCGGCCCAGATGCCCCCGATGATCAGCAGCGCGCCGAAGCCGATCAGCACCGAGATGATCGCGATGGTCGGGTCGATCGTGAACGGCAGTGTGAGCGAGGCGACCACGAGCACAGCCGCCACGATGACGATCAGCCCCCAGACGACGGTGCCGATGCGCGGGCCGGGGCGTCCCGGCGCCTGCTCCGGTGTCTGCACCTGAGTCGGTGCGTCGGTGGGCGCAGTGGGCGCACCAGCCTCAGGGGGCGCTCCAGTCTCAGGGGGCGCTCCAGTCTCAGGGGGCGCACCAGCTGCGGCGGATGCCGTGGTCGCGCCGAGCGGCTCGTCCAGCGGCTCGTGCAGCGGCAGAGTGTCGTGCATGTCTTCGGGGTTCGTCTTCGGCCGCTGGTCGGGATCGTGCGGTTCGGGTGTGGTGGGAAGTGACATCGGAATGACCTTTCGAGAAGAGGATCGGGGAGCGGGCTCAGCACGTTCGTGCGGGTGGCCGAGGGTCATCGTGCCGGCTGCAGGCTCATCGTCGAGGCGATCAGATGCGCGTTGACGGTCACGCCCGCAGAATCGTCGGTGTCGCCTGACACGACCCGCCCGTCGCGCACCACGGTGATCGAGCTGAAGCCGAGACCCGAGCGCTGCTCGGGCTCACCGCCGGGCAGCGCGTCTTGGTTCAGCGTGCTGACGGTGGCCGTCGTCACGATGCGGAACGTGCCCGAATCGGGAATCATCAGAGACAGCGTGCCGGCCGTGCTTGAGACGTCGATCGGTGCCGGGGTGTGAGAAGCGTCGTCGAGCGCCCGAAGATCGAGCCGGCCGGTCGAGGCGACCATGGAGAACGACGGAGCCGACGCCTCGTCGACCAGGTCGCTCGGCTGCACACTCCAGTGCGCGTCGCCTGCGACCGTTATGGGTCCGGTGCGCACGACGGTCAGCGGGCTGAGCGTCAGCGTGGCGGCAGCGGCGACTACGGCGAGAAAGCTCAGCACGCCGCCGCGTCGACCCATCAGCCCGAGAACCGTGATCGTGATGCCGAGCACGAGCAGTGCTGCGGCGAATCCGAGTGCGACGGCGGTGAGCGCGCTGATCTCCGAGCTGATCATCGGCGCGAGACCGCCGACCGCCCCACCGACGACGAGCGCGATGCCGAAGCCGATCGAGACGGCCGCGCTGCCCGGCCGGCTGCGTTCATGTGCGAGACGTGCGCGTTCCGCTGCCGCCTGACCCTGCATCCGCGCCTGCTCGGCCTGCTGCCGCCCGCGTGCTCGGGCCTCTTCGTGCGCTGCTCTCGCCTGCGCACGACCTTGGGCGTTCGCGGCGGCGAACGCGGCCTTCGACTGCTGTGCGGCGTCAGAGAAAGCGTCACGGGTCTGCTGCGCAGCGTCGTCGTATGCGGTGGGCTGAGGGCCGCCGCCCGACCGGGTCGCGCGCCGGATCAGCCAGACCACCAGCCAGATCAGCGCGGCGGTGACGGCGATCGTCCAGATCACGCGCAGGGCGATGGCGAGGCCCGACAGGTGCAGCACATCGTCATCCCAGAACCAGCCGATGCCGAACCCGTGACCGCCGATCGGGGTGAGCAGCAGCAGCACGACGGCGCCGAGACCCACCCACACCCCGGTGCTCGCGCGGCCCTGCAGTGCCTCTTCGAGATGGATGCGACCGTCGGCCGCTGGCAGCAGCAGCCAGGCCGCCAGGTAGGTGAGCACGCCGATGCCGCCGACGAAGAACAGTGCGACGGCGATGCCGCGTACGATCAGCGGGTCGATGCCCAAGCGATGCGCGATGCCGGAGCACACGCCCGCGAACCATCGGTCTTCGCCACGGGTCACCCCGAGGCCGCGCAGCCAGGGGAAGAAGCCGGTCTGCCGGCTCTGGTCGCCGCGGTCGGTCTGCGCACCGTGGTCGGTCTGGGCTCCATGGCCTGTCTGGGCGTTGTCGCCGGAGTGGCCGGCGTCGGCAGGGCCGTCGGGCGCTGGAGGTGTGGGGTGAGCGTTCATGTTCACCAGTGTGCGTGCCGAGCCGGGGCCGCCGCTATCAGGGATCACCCTGATTTCTACTCAGGGCACTCTCCCCTGCGGGGGATTGTGCTTTGCCGCCACGGATCGCTCCCCGCCGCCACGGATCGCTCCGAAACGGCCGTTGACGAGCCATCGCGGCAGAGAACGAGCGATCCCCGCAGGCGTCCGTGGTTGGATGGAGGCATGAGCCCACCCGTCTCGCAGCGCCGGATGCTGCGCACGCGCCCGCGTGTGCTCGGCGGCGTGTGCGCGGGGCTCGCGGAGCATCTGCACGTCTCGGTGCAGGCTGTGCGCATCGGCATGGTGGTCGCGGCCCTCTTCGGCGGCGCCGGCATCGTGCTCTATTTCTGGCTGTGGCTGCTGGTGCCGGATGCCGACGACCCGGCACGTCAGCCACCCGCCGCCTCGGTCGCGGGCAGCATCCTGCAGCGACCCGGCGATGCAGCTCGGACAACGTCGGATCCGGCATCTTCCACCAGCCGTCGTTTCAACCCGGCCGTGCCGCTGCTGATCGGCGGCGGGCTGCTCGCGCTCGCCATCGCCGTGGCGACCGGCAGCGTGCCGCTGCAGATTCTGATTCCCGCCGCGATCGCCGTCGTGGGGCTGGTGCTGGCCTGGCGGCGGCTCATCAGCGACGGCGCAGCCGGAACGCGGGAGGTGACCTGGCAGGTCATCGGCGGCGCGGCGCTCGTCGTGGTCGGTGTGATCCTGCTCGTGCTGCCGGGCGGCGAGGGGCGACCCACCGGCGTGCTGGGCGGCGCGCTCGCGGTGCTGGCAGGTGCCGGCGTCGCACTGGCGCCGTGGGTCGTCAAAGTGATGCGCACCCTGGCCAACGAGCGGGCGGAGCGTGCTCGGGCGAACGAGCGAGCCGACATCGCCGCGCATCTGCATGACTCGGTGCTGCAGTCGCTGGCGCTGATCCGGCAAAAGTCTGCCCCGGACAGCGACGTCGCACGCATCGCCCGACGCCAGGAACGCGAACTGCGCGACTGGCTGTTCGTGCGCGACACCGGGCTTACAGACGAGGAGCGCGCCGAACCGAGCGACGTCGGCGCACGGCTGCGCGCGATCGCAGAGCGGCTGGACGAGGAGCACGGCTGCACCTTCGACGTGGTGACGATCGGGGATGTCGTGGTCACCCGGGCGCTGCGCGGGAGCGGCGGTGCCGACGCCCTGGTGGCAGCCGCAAACGAGGCGATGACGAATGCCGCCCGGCACGCCGGCGGGCGCATCTCGGTGCTGGTCGAGGGCGGCGTCGACGCGAGTGCGGCGGCTGCGGATGCGATGCCACGTCGCCGGCTGAGCGTGACGGTGACCGATCGCGGCCCGGGGGTCGATCTCGGTGCGATTCCCGATGACCGACATGGCATCCGCTCGTCGATCATCGCGCGCATGCGGCGGTCTGGCGGGCAGGCGCGCATCACCGCAGGCCCGGGCGGTCACGGTACGCGCGTGGTGCTCACCCTCGACGAGCAGGACGCGATGACGACGGAGCGGGGCGGCAGATGAACGAGACGGACGAAGCACGTATCAGCGTCGTGCTGGTCGAAGACCACTCGATCTTTCGGGCGGGGCTGCGCGAGTCGCTCGCCGACGACCTGGCAGTGGTCGGCGAGGCTCCCGACGTCGACGCCGCCATACGGGTGATCGGTGAGACCCAGCCACAGATCGTGCTGCTCGACGTGCATCTGCCCGGTGGTCAGGGCGGTGGCGGAGCAGAGGTGATCGAGCGCTCGCAGCGTTCGGCGCCGAACACGCGCTTTCTCGCGCTGAGTGTCTCGGACTCGGCCGAAGACGTCGTGCGAGTGATTCGCGCCGGTGCTCGCGGCTACATCACGAAGAGCTCCTCGGACGAAGAGGTCTCTGATGCGGTACGGCGGGTGGCCGACGACGACGCGGTCTTCTCGCCGCACCTCGCCGGGTTCGTGCTCGACGCGTTCGGAGCGGCCAGCGGAGAGACCGCGCAGGCCGACGACGAACTCGACCGGCTCACCCGGCGCGAGCAGCAGGTGCTGCGCCTGATCGCACAGGGCTACACCTACAGAGAGATCGCGGCCGACCTCTTCATCTCGGTCAAGACCGTCGAGACGCATGTCTCATCGGTGCTGCGCAAGCTGCAGATGTCGTCGCGGCACGAGCTGACCGCGTGGGCGCTCGCCCGCCGGCTGCTCTGACCGAGCGCGACCGGCGGCATGCGGTTCAGCCCACGGGGTCGGCGTGATGCGCCAGTGTAAACTCCGCATCCTGCCACGGGCTCGCACCGGTGAGTGCCAGATCGGCGAGGGCCTGACCCCAGACGGGAGCGAACTTGAAGCCGTTGCCCGACATGCCGGCGGCGATCGAGATCCGTCCCTCGCCGATGGTGTCGATGATCGGCCGGCTGTCAGGGCTCTGAGAGTCGGGGTGCACCGACCACCGGACGGGCTCGGGGTCGAGACCGGGGAAGATGCGCTGCGCCTGAGTGCCGAGCCAGCGCAGCTGCTCTCGCGGGAGAGTCATCGGGCGACGGGCCGGATTGGCCACCGTCGGCAGGTGCGGGCTGACCTTCACGCTGAAGCCGTCGATGCTCGGCGCGCCGAAGGCGTGCATGTCGCCGAAGTCGCGCATGAACCCCGGCAGCCTCGCGGGCAGAAAGGCCGAGATGTCGGCGGGCATGAACCAGGCCAGGGCAAAGTTCGCGACCGTCAGCATCCGGCTCAGGCCCGGCACCAGACGAGCCGTCCACGGGCCGGCCGTCACGATCACGTGACCGGCTTCGACCGCGCCGGCAGAGGTCTCGATGCGAACCCCCGGTGCCCGTCTGACTCAGCGAGGTCACGACGGTGTTGTACAGCACCTCGGCGCCGTCGGCCTGGGCCTGTCGTGAGGCCGCGAAGACCGCGCTCTCCGGGCGCACGACGCCGGCCAGCTCGTCGAGGAAGCCCTCGTCGCCGTGGTCGACTGCGAACTGAGGGTACTGGCGTCGCAGGTCGTCGGCGTCGAAGTGTCGATGGGGCAGGTCGAACTCCTCGGCGGCGCTCAAGGCCGTGTGAAGATCCGGGTGCCCGCTGGGAGCGATGTGGATGGCACCGGCCGGAATGAGGAGATCGCGAGCTGCGAGTCGCCCGAGCTCTAGCCAGCGGGTGCGCGCTTCGAGCAGCGCCAGGGTGAGATGACGTCCCTCTTTGGCGGCGACGCGGAACAGTCGGGACTCTCCGGTGAAGGCGCCGTGGGTGTGCACCGTGCCGTACTGCTCGATGCCGAGCACGCGCAGCGTGCTCGCGGATCGCCGTCGTGCAGTGGAGAGCGCCCAGAGCGCCATGGAGCCGATCGTGCCGACGCCGACCACGGCGACGTCGACGACTCTGGCAGCTGGTGTGGTGTGCTTGCTCATCCGGGTGCCGGCCTTTCGCCGAGGTTCGGCACGCTGCCGTCTCCGCTCCATCGCCGGGTCGGCTGCAACGGCACATGAAGGGCAGACAACGCCATTGTGAACCTCTTCTGCCGAACGGGACGTGAAGCCGTGTTGCTCGAACCTGCACGGAATAAGAACCCACCATTGTTATACGAACGTATTGTTTCGGCGTTCTTCCAAGCATGTTTCCACTGGGAAACACGGCTGTCCGCCGGCCGGGACGCCGCATCCGGGTGACTCGGCGCAGTGACGACGCCGAGCCGGTCGCGGGAGCCCTCGCCGCTCTGCGCGGGGTGGTGCGCGGTGCAGCTCGGCCAGACCGACCGCTAGAATCGGCGTCGTGAACGACGCGACCAACTCGACCCCGGCATCCACCCCAGAACACGCAGCAGAGCATGCGACGGCAGCGGTCTCTGAGACCTTCGACACGACGCAGTGGCGCGCCGTGCCGGGCTTCGACGGGCTCACCGACGTCACCTACCATCACGACACGAGCGGGCGCATCGCCCGCGTGGCCATCGACCGGCCCGAGGTGCGCAACGCCTTTCGCCCGCGCACGGTCGACGAGCTCTACCAGGCCCTCGACGACGCCCGGCAGAACCCGCGCATCGGCGTGGTGCTGCTGACCGGCAACGGTCCCAGCCCCCGAGACGGCGGGTGGGCGTTCTCATCGGGAGGCGACCAGCGCATCCGCGGCCGCGACGGCTACAAGTACTCCGATGACGAGACGCACGTCGACGCCGCAGACCAGGCGCGCTCGGGCCGCCTGCACATTCTCGAGGTGCAGCGGCTCATTCGCTTCATGCCGAAGGTCGTGATCGCGGTCGTCGGCGGCTGGGCGGCCGGCGGCGGTCACTCGCTGCACGTGGTCTGCGACCTCACCATCGCGAGCCGTCAGCACGCCCGCTTCATGCAGACCGACGCCAACGTGGGCTCGTTCGACGCCGGCTACGGGTCGGCGCTGCTGGCCCGGCAGGTGGGGCAGAAGAACGCCCGCAGCATCTTCTTCCTGGCCGAGGAGTACGACGCCCAGCGCGCCTACGAGATGGGCGCCGTGAACACCGTGGTCGACCATGAGCAGATCGAGGTCGAGGCGCTGCGCCAGGCGCGGGTGATCCTCACGAAGTCGCCGACCGCCATCCGCATGCTGAAGTTCGCGTTCAACGCCGCAGACGACGGCATGGTCGGTCAGCAGATCTTCGCCGGCGAGGCCACCCGGCTGGCCTACGGCACCGACGAGGCGGTCGAGGGCCGCGACTCGTTCCTGCAGAAGCGCGACCCCGACTGGAGCCCGTTCCCGTGGCAGTTCTGACGCCGATCGCTGCGGCGCCGGCGCCGGGCTCGGCGCGGCCGCTGGTCGTGGTCGACGCCGATCCGATGTCGCTGTTCGCCGCGCTGCCCGACGCGCTGGCCGGTCACGGGCCGGCGCTGCTGCCGGTGAGCGCTGAGACGGCGGATGCCGAGCGTGCGTTCGTCGAGCAGGCCGGCGGTCTCGAGGGAATGGAGGTCGCGGTCGACTCCGACGTCGCCGTCGTCATTCGCACCTCGGGGTCGACGGGGCGCCCCAAGCGGGTCGGTCTCTCGGCGCGGGCCCTGGTGTCGAGCGCGCAGGGCACGAATGAGATTCTCGGAGCCGGGCACTGGCTGCTCGCTCTGCCGGCGCACTACATCGCCGGGCTGCAGGTGCTGGTGCGCTCGTTGGCGGCAGGCACGACTCCGGTCGTCGCGCATCACCTGCGCAGCGATGCCGTCGACCGGCACTTCGCGCCCGCGGCGTTCGTCGCGGCGACGAACGAGCTGGCGGCGCAGGCCATCGACGGCGCGCAGGCGGGCGCGCCCACAGCATCCCCCGCTCGTCTGCTCACCGCGCTGGTGCCCGCGCAGCTGCACGTGCTGCTCGAAGACGCCGTCGCGCACCCCGAGACCCTCGCCGCCCTGCGTCGCTACGCGCACATCATGATCGGCGGTCAGCGCCCGGCGCCCGGTCTGCTGCAGGCGGCCCGAGACGCCGGCGTCGATGTGGTGACCACGTACGGCAGCTCTGAGACGGCCGGCGGCTGCGTCTACACGCTCGCCGACGGTTCGCAGCGGCGGGTGGGTGACACTACACTGGCAGTCAGAGACGGCAGCGTGTACGTCTCGGGGTCTGTGCTCGCCAGCGGCTACGTCGCAGATCCTGAGCGCACTGCACAGACGTTCGTCGAGCACGGCGGCAGCCGGTGGCTGACCACCGGTGACCTCGGCGACCTGACCAAGGGAGTGTTGACCGTGACCGGACGCGACGATCAGACCATCATCACGGGTGGAGTCAAACTCGACCTCAACGAGGTGCACGACGTGCTGCACAGCCTGCCGGGTCTGGTCGAGGCCGTGGCCGTTCCCTTCGACGACGAGAAGTGGGGCACCCGCTTCGCCGTCTACGCCGACGGGCGCAATCGAGTCAAGCGCATGACGCGTGAAGAGCTCAACAGCGTGCTGCGCGAGCGCCTCGGGCGTCACGCCGGCGCGGCCGCCATCACGTACTTTCCCTTCGGCCTGCCGCGGCTCTCCAGCGGCAAGGTCGATCTGCACTCGCTGCACGACACTGCCGAGGCGCTGGCGGGCTCGGCGCTCGCTGCGCAGCGTCCCGCACCCAAAGACTCCATCTGACCGAGACGACCGGTCGTCTCACGACTGTGACGACCTGACAAGAAAGATCCCCCGCTGCATGAACTTTCAGGATCCCTCTGGTTCCCTGACCCGCCGAGCCACCTTCGGCGACTGGCTCGAAGGCGCACGTCTGCGCACCCTGCCTCTGGCGATCGCCCCGGTCGTCGCGGGCTCCGGCGTGGCCGGTCACGACGGCCGCTTCAATCTGCTCTTCGCGGTGCTGGCACTCGCGGTGGCGCTGCTGCTGCAGATCGGGGTGAACTACGCCAACGACTACTCCGACGGCATCCGCGGCACCGATGAGCAGCGCGTCGGCCCTGCCCGTCTCACCGGCGGCAAGCTGGCGAAGCCCCCGGTGGTCAAGGCTGTGGCCTTCGTCTGCTTCGGGCTGGCGGCCGTGCTCGGCCTGTGGCTGTCGTTCGCCTCGGGCTTCTGGTGGTTTCCGATCATCGGCCTCGTGGCCATCGTCGCGGCCTGGTTCTACACCGGGGGCTCGCACCCCTATGGCTACGCAGGGCTCGGCGAGGTCGCCGTCTTCGTCTTCTTCGGGCTGGTCGCCACGATGGGCACCGAGGTAGTGCAGACCGGCGCACCCAGCTGGGTCGGCTTCTGGGCCGCTGTGGCCATGGGGCTGTTCTCGTGCGCGGTGCTGATGATCAACAACATCCGTGACATCGAGACCGACCGCGTGGCCGGCAAACGCACGCTCGCGGCGCGTCTCGGGCGTCGCAACGCGAACATCGCGTACCTGCTGATGTGCGGGCTGCCCTTCGTCATCGCGGCGTTCGCCCTGCATCCGGATGCGTCACTCGGCTGGATCTCGCTGGTCGCGGTCGTGCCGGTCGCCTTCGCCGTGGTGCGCGGGCTGCACCCGCGATCGCCGCGAGACCAGATCGCCGCGCTCAAATTCACCAGCCTCGGGGCGCTGGCCTTCGCGGTGCTGCTCGCCGTCGGCCTGCAGCTCTGACGCGCTGACGCTCAGGCGTCGGGCTTCGCCGCGTCGTCTGACTTCGCCGCGTCGCCCGCAGTGCCGTCCGCCTGCCGCTCGGCCTCGTCGAGCTCGGCGTCTTCGATGTCGTCGGCGACTCGGCCGAGACGCCGCTTCGCCCGCACCTCTTCGGGGTGCGCCCTGCGGCGGGCGAGCTCGTCGCCGAAGGCCTGGCGCTGCCTGCCGAGCGCGAGGTACGAGACCAACAGCCCGACGACGACGGCGATCAGCGCGGCGACGAACGGGTTGAACCCCAGAAGCAGCAGAACGATGAGCGCGACGAGCACGACGCCGACGCGCAGCAGAGTGTAGACGAGCCAGGCGGGAAGCTTTTTCACGCCCCCGAGTCTAGAGGCTCCGCTCATGACGAGCCTGTGCGCGCACACTGCGAGGCGCGCGGTCAGATCGTCGCCCAGCTCGCTGACAGTGGTCTCGCGTACGATAGAGCGCATGGTACGCATCGGAATCGTCGTCGCTCTCATGGCTCTCGCCGCCATGGTGGTGGCGTTCATCGATGCCGCTCTGACACCCCGCGGCACCACCGGCGTGATGCCGAAATGGGTGTGGCTGATCGTGATCGTGCTGCTGCCGATCGTCGGCGCGGTGCTCTGGTGGTACGCGGGTCGTCCGCGCACCACCGTGACCGCTGACGGCTCGGCGGCTTCCGCGCAGCCGGGGCAGCCGATCGGCGGCGTTGGGTCGCGGCCCGACGTCGGCGGCGTGCGCCCGAGCATCGAGCTGCCCGACGACAGTGCGATGCACGGCATGACGGCCGACGAACGCATCACCTGGCTCGAGCAGCAGCTGGCCGATCTCGAAGACGAGAACGATCGGCCCAGTGACGAGGGGCCGAGTGGCGAGGGCAAGACCGCGAAAGACGATCAGTGACCGCCGCCGTGGCGGCATCCAGCGAATTCGCAATGGCCCTGCTGCTGGCGTTCGTCGAGCGCGGCGTCGAGCACGTCGTCGTGAGCCCGGGGTCGCGGTCGCAGGCGCTCGCGCTCGCCGCCGCCGAGCTCGAGACCGCCGGTTCGATCAGTCTGCATGTGCGCATCGACGAACGTGATGCGGCGTTTCTGGCGCTTGGCATCGGCATGGCCACACGCCGCCCGGCCATCGTGATCACGACCTCGGGCAGCGCGGTCGGCAATCTGGTGCCGGCTGCGATGGAGGCCGCGCGGGCGCAGGTGCCGATGCTGCTGCTCACCGCCGACCGGCCGGCCGAGCTGCGCGGCACCGGGGCCAATCAGACCACCAGACAGGCGCACATCCTCGGCGACCTCGCGACGCTCGATCACGACCTGGCAGAGACCGACTACGCACCTGATCCCGTGGGGCTCGCGGTGCGGCTCGCGACAGAAGTGCTGCCCGACCCCGAGCTCAACCGTCCCGGCGTCGACGCCGAACACGTGTCGCTCAGCGGGCCCATGCAGCTGAACGTGCAGTTCGACGAGCCGCTCTCGGGGCGGCACACCGAGACGAGCGCACTGCAGGCGCTGGTGCGCAGGCGCATCGATGCCGAGCGACCACGGCATCCGCTGCTGAACGCGACGCGCAGAGAGACGGTGAGCGTGCCCGCCAGCGACGCCGTGCTGGTGGCCGGGCTGGGCGCCGACCTCGATCTCGTGCGCGCCGCGCATGCGGCAGGGGCACCGGTCATCGCCGAGATCACGTCTGGCGCACGGCAGTGGCACAGCGTCGACGAGTACCGAGACTGGCTCGAACAGGGAGCCGACGGCGCGCGCACGATGGTGGTCACGGGGCTGCCGTCGCTCTCGCGGCAGGTGTGGCACTTCGCCGAACGCGACGACGTGCAGGTGATCGCGGTGGCTCCGGCCGGGCGTGAGCACTTCTCGCCCGGGCACCGGGCGCGTCGCGTCGATCTGCTGCGATTCGATGCGGCTGCGCAGGGCGGCGATCGGCCGGCCGGTGTCGCAGCAGATGTCATCGAGGCACCCGCCGTCGCCGGTGTCGCAGCGCCGATCTGCGCGAGTCTCACCCGCGAGGCGGTGGTCGACGCGGTCTGGCGGCACAGTCGCCGCGGCGCCTCGGGCGCTGATGCGATCTATCTCGCCTCGTCGCACATGGTGCGCGTGGCCGACGAACGCGTGGGTGCAAGCGACGTTCCCGTGTTCGGGCATCGCGGGCTCGCCGGCATCGACGGCACCGTCTCTGCCGCCTCAGGGGTCGCCGACGCACGACGCACGGCTGGCACCGGCGGCCTCACCCGCCTGATCATCGGCGATCTCGCCTTCGCGCACGACGTCGGCGGCCTGCTGCGCCCGGAGTGCGAGACGGCACCGCCGCTGCAGATCATCGTGGTCAACGATCACGGCGGCAGCATCTTCGCCGGCCTCGAGGTCGCGACCGCCGACCCGGCGCTCTACGAACGGGTCGTGCGCACGCCGCAGCCCCTGCGCGTGCGCGAGACCGCAGCGGCCTACGGGTGGGGTTACCGCCAGGCACGCGACGCCGCCGAGCTCGACCGCCTGGTCGCCGCCGGCGAGCCGGGCATCGTCGAGGTCGTGATCGCCGCATGACCGCGGCCCCCGAACCCGATGTGGTGCGCGTCGGGGTGCTGCTCGCCGGGGGAGTGGGCGCTCGCGTGGGTGCCGGCCTGCCCAAGCAGCTGGCCGAGGTCGCCGGTCGGCCGCTCATCGAGCACACCATCGAGGCGTTCGAGCGCAGCGGGCTGTTCGACGAGCTGCTCGTCGTGATGCACCCCGATCATGTGGATGCGGTGCGCGCGCTGGTCGGCGACGACGGGTCGGGCGGTCGCCGGCATCCGCTGGTGCAGGCGGTGATCCCGGGCGGCGCCGAGCGCAGCGACTCCTCACGTCTCGCGGCCGAGCATCTGGCCGGCCGGCTGCCCGAGAGCACTCGCGTCTTTCTGCACGACGCCGCACGCCCCTTCGTGAGCCCCGACGTGCTCAGACGGGTCGATGCCGGCCTCGATCGGGCGCATGCCGTGGTCACCGCGGTGCCGAGCGCCGACACTGTGATCGAGGTGCGCGACGAGACGATCGGCGGGCGCCCTTCAGAGGTGCTGGCGGTGACGCCGGTGCGGTCGCGCATGCGCCTGGTGCAGACTCCGCAGGCGTTTCGTCTCGGGGTGATCGTCGATGCGCATCGACGTGTGCGGCATGATCCGGCGTTCGCCCCCACCGACGACGGCTCGGTGGTGCGGCACGGCCGGCCTGACGTCGCGGTGCTGGTCGTCGCCGGCGATGCGGCGAACGGCAAGATCACCACGGCGGCCGACCTGGCCGAGGCGCGTCGCCGTCTCGCCGCTCAAAAGGCCTGAACCCGCTCAGCCCGCGAGGGCCTGCCGAATCGGCTGCAGCTTGGCGCTGGTCTCGTCGAACTCCTGTTCAGGCACCGACCCGGCCACGATGCCGCCGCCCGCCCAGGCCGTGATCGTCGAGCCGATGCGCTGTGCCGAGCGCAGCCCGATGGCCCATTCGCCGTCGCCGCTCGCATCGATCCAGCCGACCGGGCCGGCATAGCGTCCTCGGTTCGCGCCCTCGATCGAGCCGATCGCCTGCAGCGAGGTCTCACGTGGAACGCCGGCCACCGCAGCCGTCGGATGCACCGCGGCCACCAGGGCCAGCACGTCTGCGCCGTCGGCGAGCTCGGCGTCGACGTCGGTTGCCAGATGCAGCACGTTGGGCAGCTCCAAGATGCCGGGGCCGTCGGTCTGAAGGCCGCGCACGTGCGGCGCCAGGGCGTCGAGCAGGCTCTGCGCGGCGAGCGCGTGCTCGTGCTGATCCTTGGCAGAGGTCAGCAGGTCGTGGCCGAGGTCGTCGACGGCGGAGCCCGCGCCACGCGGCCGAGTGCCGGCGAGCACGCGAGCGTGCACCTGCCCGTGGTGGGCTTCGACGAGCGTCTCGGGGCTGGCGCCGAAGAACCCGTCGACGCAGAAGTTCCAGCACGAGGGATAGACGCTCTCGAGTCGCTGCAGCACGGTCGACAGGTCGAATCCCGCCGGCAGGCTCGCCTGCTCTGACCGAGCGACGACCACCTTCTGCAGCGTGCCGCGGTCGATCAGATCGAGCGCCCGCCGAACCGCGGCGACGTGCTGCTCGCGTGCGTCGGCGTCGGCGTGGAGCGTCGCGACCGAGTCGGCGGCGAGGGCCGTGGCGCGGCGTGCACGTCGGCCGGCGGATGCGGCCAGCAGCTGGTCGACCTCGGCTCTGATGCGATCGGGGTCGAGCTGGTCGTCGACGGACGACCCGGCACTTGAGTCGACCACCCGGGTGGCCCACGTGCACCCGCCTCGCCGGGTGATCAGCAGACTCGGCACCACCAGCACGCTGGGCACGGCCGCAGAGTCGTCGAAGGCGAGCGCTCCGAAGGCGACCAGGCCGGTTCCGGGCTCCGCTGCGGCGCCCAGCTGGCGGGCCGAGTCGGCCACCGACATCCAGACGCGACGGGCCTGATCGAAGCGATCCGGGCCCGAGAACGTGAGGGTCAGCGCGCGGCCGACGCCCAGCATCCCCTCGCCGTCTCGCCACCAGAGCAGCGGGTCTGCGGAGTCGAGCAGAGGGAAGGGAGTGCCGAATGCGTGCACCTGGACCGTGCGGGTGGTGAGTTGAAGCACGTGCAAGATCCTAGCCCGGGACCGTCCGCTGTTGGCGATCTGGCGAGTCGCCGTCGTGCCCTGCTCGGTGAAAGTCAGTACACTGGGGCGTTGTGACGAGCGCAGATCTCAGCAAACGACCCGAAGAGGTCTCGGCGATGTTCGACCAGGTCGCGCCGGGCTATGACCGCACCAACACGGTGATGACTTTCGGGCAGGTCGGGCAGTGGCGACAGGCCACGACGCGTGCCGTCGCCCCACGGCCGGGAGAACGCGTTCTCGACCTCGCGGCCGGCACCGGCACATCGAGCGTGCCGTTCCATCAGGCGGGCGCCGACGTGGTCTCGGCAGACTTCTCAGAGGGCATGCTCGCCGAGGGGCGCCGTCGCTATCCGTTCCTGACCTTCGAATGGGCCGATGCCACGGCGCTGCCCTTCGACGACGACAGCTTCGACGCGGTGACCATCTCGTACGGGCTGCGCAACGTGGTCGACATGGACACAGCGATGAGCGAGGCGCTGCGCGTGCTGAAGCCGGGCGGCCGATACGTCATCTGCGAGTTCTCGACGCCGACCTGGCGCCCGTTCGCCACGGTCTACGACTGGTGGCTCGGCAACGTCCTGCCCCGGCTGGCGCAGCTGGCCAGCACCAATGACGCCGCCTACCCCTATCTCAGCGAGTCGATCGAGGCGTGGCCCGATCAGCGTTCGCTCGCCCGGCATCTGCGCGCAGCCGGGTTCGAGCATGTGCAGTGGCGCAATCTCAGCGGCGGCATCGTGGCCCTGCATCGTGCATGGAAGCCGGCGGCGAAGGACGAAGACTGATGGAACGCGGCAAGGACACCACCCGGCTGGTCAGCGGCCCGAAGCGCTTCTTCCTGCGTTCTGAGGATCGCCAGCTGGTCGGTCGCATGGAGCAGGGGCTCGAAGACGTCGAACGGCGCATCGTGAAAGAGTCGACCTCAGCCGACTCCGTGACCAATGCGGCCACTCGATATCTGGTCGAGGCAGGTGGCAAGCGCGTGCGCCCGCTGCTCGCGCTGCTCGCCTCCGAACTCGGCGAGGGCGTGAACGACGGGGTGCTCGAAGCGGCGACCGGGGTCGAGCTCACGCACGTGGCGAGCCTGTACCACGACGACGTCATGGACGAGGCCGACACCCGTCGCTCGGTCACCAGCGCGCATCGCATCTGGGGCAACAACGCCGCCATCCTCGCCGGTGACATCCTGTTCGCACGCGCGTCGATGATCGTCAGCGAGCTGGGCCAACAGGCGATCCTGATCCAGGCGCGCACCTTCGAGCGCCTCTGCCTGGGGCAGCTGCACGAGACGCTCGGCCCGGACGAGGGCGCCGATCCGATCGAGCACTACCTGCAGGTGCTCGCCGACAAGACCGGGTCGCTGATCGCCGCGGCAGGCGAGCTCGGGGTGCTGCTCGGTGGTGCGCCAGACGAGTACCGCATCGCGGTGCGTCGCTTCGGCGAGTGCATCGGCGTGGCCTTCCAGCTCGTCGACGACGTGATCGACCTGCGCAGCACGAGCGACGAGCTCGGCAAGACGCCGGGCACCGATCTGCGAGAAGGCGTGCCGACACTGCCGTGGCTGCTGCTGCAGCGACAGGCCGAGACCGATCCGCAGGCCGAGGCCGTGCGAGACGAGGTGCAGCGCCTGCTCGCCTCCGACGACACGCTCGGCCAGGCCCTCGCGACGCTCGCCTCGCATCCGGTCACCGACGAGGCGCTCGCGCAGGCGAAGGCCTGGGCGAAAGACGCGACCGACGCACTCGAGGCGCTGCCCGCCGGCCACGTGCGCGACCTGTTCGTGCGGCTGGCCGACTACATCGTTAGCCGAAGTCACTGAAATCGAGATTCAGCAAGGAGTCGCACGCATGTCAGAGTCGTCAGCGAGACAGCCGAAGAAGATCCGGGTCGCCGTCATCGGTGCCGGCCCGGCCGGCATCTACGCATCCGACATTCTGCTGAAGGCCGAGCGGGACTTCGACGTGTCGATCGATCTCTTCGAGCGTCTGCCCGCCCCGTACGGGCTGGTGCGCTATGGCGTGGCGCCCGATCACCCGCGCATCAAAGGCATCATCAATGCGCTGCGTGAGACGCTCGACCGCGGTGACATCCGCATCTTCGACAACGTCGACTTCGGGCGCGACATCACGCTCGACGACCTGCGCTCGCACTACCATGCCGTGATCTTCGCGACCGGTGCGCTCGAGGATGCCCCCCTGCGCATTCCGGGCATCGACCTGCCCGGGTCGTATGGTGCGGCCCGTTTCGTCAACTGGTACGACGGGCACCCGGATTTTCCGCTGGAATGGTCGCTCGACGCCCCGCACGTCGGCGTGGTCGGCAACGGCAACGTGGCGCTCGACGTGGCGCGCATGCTCGCCAAACATGCCGATGACCTGCTGCCGACCGAGATTCCGGCGAACGTCTATGCGGGGCTGCAGGCATCGAAGATCACTGATGTGCACGTCTTCGGGCGCCGCGGCCCCGCCGACGTGAAGTTCACGCCGCTCGAGCTGCGCGAGCTGGGCGAGGTGCCCGACGTCGACATCGTGCTCGATCCGGCAGATTTCGTCTACTCCGAGGCCGACGAGGCTGCGATCGCGAAGAACAACCAGAAGAAGGTCATCCGGCGCATCTTCGACAAGTGGCTGCAGCGGGAGCCGGGCACGGCCTCGCGACGGCTGCACCTGCACTTCTGGCAGCGCCCGGTCGAAGTGCTCGGCGACGATCACGTCGAGGGCCTGCGCCTCGAGCGCACGCAGGTCGACGGCGAAGGCCACGTGGTCGGCACCGGCGAGACGCATGACGTCGAGCTCGGTCAGCTCTACCGCGCGGTCGGCTACTACTCGTCGCCGCTGCAGCAGGTGGCCTTCGACGAGGTGCGCGGCGTGATTCCGAATGAGGGCGGTCGGGTCATCGACGAGGGGCAGGCCGTGCTCGGCGAGTACGCGACAGGCTGGATCAAGCGCGGCCCGGTGGGGCTGATCGGGTCGACCAAGTCGGATGCGCTCGAGACGATCACCAATCTGATCGACGACGTGCACGCCGGTCGTATCTGGCAGCCGACGGTCGCCGCCGAAGAGACCATCCCCGAGCTGCTGGGCGACCGTGGCGTCGACTTCACCACGCTGGAGGGCTGGCACAACCTCGACGCTGCCGAGCGTGCGCTCGGCGAGGCGGTCGATCGCGAACGCGTGAAGATCGTCTCGCGTCAGGGCATGCTCGACGCGAGTCGCGCTGCGAAGGGCGCCGATTCGGCCGAGTAGCCGTCAGCTTCTGCCGCCAGGCGTCGCCTCAGTAGTTGTAGGTGGCCGTGTTGGCGATGACGATGAAGATGAACGCGAACCAGAGCGCCGTCAGACCGAGACTGATGTAGCTGATGATCAGCCCGGCGAGAGCGAGACCTCTGCCGCCTTCGCCTCGAGTCTTGATCTGGTTCATGGCGATGTGCCCGAAGACGATGCCCAGCACGTTGAACACGAACGCGAAGATCAGCGAGAGAATCGCCATCGTGTTGGTCGGCGGCGTTGGCGTGTAACCGTACTGGCCCTGACCTGGCGCGGCGGGATAGCCCGGTGCGGCAGGGTAGCCCGGGGCCGCAGGGTAGGCCGGGGCGGTGGGGTAGGCCGGTGCTCCGAGCTGGGGCGGCTCCGTGGGGAGGCCGGGAACTGCGTCGTAGCCATGCACTGCGTCGTAGGCGGGGGGATTCTGCGGAGGGGTGCCGTATGGCCCAGAGCCGGCCTGATACCGGTTCTCATTCGGGCTCGGGGTGGACGGATCTGGCATGTCTGCTCCTCATTCGAACGGTCAGCGGGCTCTCTGACTGTATCGTGTGCGGGTGTCGCTGTCTGTACCGGTGACGCCTGTCGCCAGATGCCGACCCCGGCTAGGCTTGAGATGGCAGCCCGAACCTCTGAGGTCAGGAGACAATGATGAACGCGCCCAGCCCGCAGGATCCCCAGCTTGGCCAGCAGACGCCACTGCCGCCCGTGAATCCGTCCCCTGCCGACCAGCCGCGGCCTGCATCTGCGCCGCCCTCGGCGCCGGTCTCGCCGGTCTCCGGCTTCGGCGACACGCTGCGGCCGCGAGCGGCGAACAAGATCCCGACCAACCTCTGGATCGCCATCGGCGCGCTCGTCGCGGTCACCCTCTTCGTGATCATCTCGCTGTTCTTCGGAGACGTTCCGGCCAAGGGCGGCAAGGTGACGGTCACGGTGGTCTATTTCGCGGCGTTCATCGGCATCACGATCGGCGAGCTGAGCATCGCAGACCGTGACCGCTTCTATCCGGTGCCGTTGGCGATCGTGAGCAGTGTCTATGTCGTCGCATTCGGTGTGATGCTGACCTGGATCGAGCCGGTGCGTCAGATCAGCGACGTCTACCCCTACCGCAGCAGCGTCTCGACCGCGGGCCAGAACGCCGCATTGGCGATCGGGCTGCTGATCCCCCTGATCATCGCGGCCAAGGCGCCGGTCGCGGCGGCGCGATTCACGTTCAAACAGGCCGGTGAGAACGCCGTGCTGAAGTTCCTGGCCTTCGCCTCGGCGGGGCTGTTCTCGCTGTTGGCCGTGATCCTGTTTCTGCCGACCCTGCTGCAGCGCTCGTTCCGCGTCGACGCCGGGGAGTGGTTCGGGCGTGTCATCGTGATCGTGCTGATGCTCGCGTTCCTCGCGATCAGCGTGTTCATCCTGCTGGCCTGGACGTTCAACGCCGACGACCGCCGCGCACGACGTCTGGAACGTCAGCAGAGCCTGGCCCGGCAGCGGCAGCAGCCGTACAACTCAGAGACGCCCCAGCAGCCCGCTGCAACCCAGCCCGCTGTCGTGCCCGAGGCCTCAGCCGCACCCGAGTCTCTTGTGTCGCCTGCTGCTGAGTCGACGCCGCACCTGCCGTGGCCCGTCTTCGAAGACGGCTTTACCCCGTTGCCGGTCGACCCCTACGGCAGGCCGGCGTTCAGCGTGCTGCAGCCTTTTGCCGGTCGCACTGAGCCGGTGGTCGAGGGGTCGCCTGAGGCCGATGCGGCGATCGAGCGGGCACGGCGCGGGAACTGAACGGGCGCTGGCACTGAGCCAGACACGGCGGGAGGGGCCGTCGGCGCCTCGGTCACCGTCGGCGCCGGGCTCCTCTGCCATTCTCTCGGTCTCGATCGTCTTTGGCCTTTGACGGTTGGATGACGAGGCCGCTGATCAGACCGATGCCCAGCCCGACCAGCGAGTACAGCCATTCGCCGGTGATCGCGAACATGATCAGCCCGACGATCGCGCCGATGATCAGGCCGAGAATGATCTGCCTCTTGCCGATCGCGCGTTCTTGCTCGGTCGGCTTCGTCACCGGCTTCTTGGCCCTGCCCTGGCTCATCTCGTTCCTCGGTTCTTCGCTCGGGGGGCGGCGCTCTCACGACTGCCGCCGTCTGCAGCGTCATCGACGGGCTTCGAGTGCTTGGGCGCAGGTCTCGATGCCTCGGCCGGCCGGTCTCCCGGCTGATCTGCCGGGCTCGCCGCCGACGGGGGAGCCTCCCGCAGGTCACGGCGGCGCACGGATGTCATGGAGCGGCGTCCCGGTCGGCGTGCGGTCTGCTGAGGGCGTGCACGGCTCTCGGCTGACCCTGCCGACTCGCCTGAGTCGACATCCATCGACTGCACACGCAGGTCGCGACGCCGCAGGGGTGCTCGCACTCGGTCGGTCGGGTCGGTCTGGGGCGGCACCGAGTCAGACGGCTTCGGCGGCTGGCGCAGCTCGGCTGGCATGCCGAGCAGACCAAGCGCCATGTCGACGACCTCGTCATGTCGACCGAGATCGGCGAGCGTGCGCACCTTGAGGGCGGCGAACCAGCGCCCGGGTTCTTCGCCGGGGTACTCGGCGAGGCCGAAGTCGAGCCAGCGCAGAGCGTCTTCACCGCGGCCGAGCGAGCGCAGCGAATCGGCCATCTGCAGAATGGCCAGCGGGCGGTTCTCTTCGCTGAGGCCGCGCTTGATCACGAACTCGAGGAAGAGCTGGGCCTTGAAGTGGTTGTTGGCGTAGTAGTAGGCGCTGGCGAGCTGGAAGACGTCGTCGGGATCCTGGGCGTCCATGAACGGCACGAGCTCTTCGAACAGGCGCACGGTCGACTCGGGGTCGGTGTCTTTCGCGACGTTCCACGCCTGCTCGGCGATCCGTCTCCACAGATGCTCCGTGGACTCACTATGCATACAGGAACCTCTAGCGGTAGTTCGTGAACTGCAGCGCGACGTCGAGATCGGCGCCCTTCAGCAGTGCGATGACCTCTTGCAGGCTGTCGCGGCTCTTCGACGACACCCGCAGCTCATCGCCTTGGATCTGGGCTTTCACGCCTTTGGGGCCGTCGTCGCGAATCAGTTTCGCGATCTTCTTCGCCTGATCTTGGGCGATGCCTTCGACGAACGAGCCCTGGATGCGGTATTCCTTGCCGCTCGCGGCAGGCTCGCCGGCGGTGAAGGCCTTGAGTGAGATGCCGCGTTTGATCAGCTTGGTCTGAAAGACGTCGAGCACCGCGCTGGCGCGCTCTTCGCTGTTGGCGATGATGAGCACGTCTTCGCCGCTCCAGGCGATGGACGCGCCGGTGCCGCGAAAGTCGTAACGCTGTGAGATCTCTTTCGCCGCCTGGTTCAAGGCGTTGTCGGCCTCTTGACGGTCGATGGAACTGACGATGTCGAAAGAGGAGTCTGCCATGTGACCGATCATACAGAGAACGACTGTGGATTTGTTTTGCGAGTGGGGGATGCTGCTAGTATCCTTATCTGGTTGCGGTCTTCTTCGAATGCCGCAGCACGGCGGGTTACCCGAGCGGCCAAAGGGAGCTGACTGTAAATCAGCCGGCACAGCCTTCGCAGGTTCGAATCCTGCACCCGCCACGCCGAGCAGTGAATCTGGCAGGACGACTCAGTCGTACAGCCGGTTCGCCGCTCGCACTCCGGTTTGTCGACTGGGGGCCTGAAGATGTTATTGTCTTATGGTGCCTCGGCCGGTCGGCCAGGGTGCATGCCTCGATAGCTCAGTGGTAGAGCACTTCCATGGTAAGGAAGGGGTCGCGAGTTCAATCCTCGCTCGAGGCTCACAGTGCGGGTGTGGTTCGGCTGCAGCGGCCGCTGGTCCTTTCGAACTTTCCCCACCTGGATGCGGCCTCCGCATCTTCCCTGGCTGGGTAGCTCAGATGGTAAGAGCGCACGACTCATAATCGTGAGGTCGAGGGTTCGATCCCCTCCCCAGCTACAACAGACGCAAGGCCCTGCTCCCCGCAGAATCACTGGGGAGCGGGGCCTTCTTCATCGGCCGCGATGGGGCCCTTATGACACTCCAGGCTGCATTTCTCTCTCTCGCCCACGGCGAAATCTGACGGGCATCGTGCTGTCGTCGCGACCGGCGCGGTCGATCTGCATGTGGTCGGCGTGGTGCGCTTCGACGTGCGCCCGGGGCTGGGCAACGTCTCGGGCGACACAGTCTTCGCCTGAGCCCAGCCGTGACCGAAGTGAGCAGTCGGGTGTCAGACGCTGCTCACACCCGATGCCCGGTGGCCCGGGCGAAGCCCTCGCGTGCCAGCCCCATCACGACCATCGCGCAGATCGGCGGCAGCCAGAGCGCCGGCGTCAGCGGCGCGGTGCCGAAGAAGGCACCGACGAACGGCACGTAGACGATCACCAGCATCACCACGATCGCGAGCAGGCAGGCCAGCCAGAACCAGCGGTTGGTCAACTGGTGTCGGCTGAAGATGCCGTGCACGCTGCGCCGGTGCACGATGTTGACCAGCTGCGTCAGCAGAATCGTGGCATAGGTCACCGTGGTGGCCGCGGCGATCTCTGCGGCGCCGCCACCGCCGAGGCCGAGCCCCTGCAGCGGGTAGGCGACGAGATAGGCGAGTGCGGCGAGCACACCCATGACCGTGCCGCTGAATACGACGTCGGTGATCGAGTGCCCCTGCAGAATGCGCGCCTTCGGGTCGCGCGGCGGGCGGCGCATGTTCTCGCCCTCGGCCCGGTCGGAGCCGAGCGCCGAGATCGGGATGATCTCGCCGAGCACATCGACCGCCAGAATCTGCAGCACGTTGATCGCGAGCGGCAGACCCAGCAGCGTCGTCAGCGCGAGGCTGATCATACTGACCACGAACTCGCCGACGTTCGAGGTGAGACAGCTGAGCACGCCGCGCGAGATGTTCGTGTAGATCGTGCGGCCCTGCCCGATGGCATGCACCAGGGTCGCGAAGCTGTCGTCGAGCAGCACGACCTCGGCGGCCTGCTTGGCCACGTCTGTGCCGGTGCGCCCCATGGCCACGCCGATGTTGGCGCTGCGCAGTGCGGGTGCGTCGTTGATGCCGTCGCCGGTCACAGCGACCACGTGCCCGCTGTCGCGCACCAGGGTGACGATGCGCATCTTGTCTTCGGGAGCCACCCGGCTGAACACCACTCCGCCGCCCAGCGCGTGCCGCAGCACCTCGGCGTCGGCCATGGTGCGCAGCTGGTCGCCGGTGACGACGGCGAGGCGGCCGGCCTGATCGGCGAGGCCGGCCATCTTCGCGATCGCCGCGGCGGTGAGCGCCGAGTCGCCGGTCACGATGCTCACGTTGATGCCGGCGGCCCGCGTCTCGGCCATCGCACCGGGCACCTCGTCGCGCAGCGGGTCGCGCATGCTCACGAACCCGAGCAGCAGCAGGTCGTGTTCGACGTCTTCGATGCCGAGTGCAGTGAGCGTCGAAGCGGTCGTGTCGGCAGGTGTCGTCGCAACGAGCGAGGTCACGTCGCGCACGGCGAAGGCGAGATTGCGCAGCGCCTGTCCGGCGGCCCGGCGCTGGGCCTCGAGAAAACGACTGCGGTCGTCGTCGGTGATCGGGCGCACAGTGTCGCCGTCGAGCACACGCGTGCAGACATCGAGCAGCGACTCCGGCGCGCCCTTGACGTAGGCGACGTGGCGGGCCGGGCCCGCTCCGACCACGCGACGCACCGATGTCATGCGTTTGCGCTCCGAGTCGAAGGGCAGCTCATGCTCTTCGACGCGGTTGCGCTGCAGCGCTTCGAGGTCGACGCCGGCCTTGACCGCGAAGGGCAGCAGCGCGCCCTCGGTGGGGTCGCCGAGCACATGCCAGTCCGGGTGCTCGTCGTCGGGCCGCAGCAGGCGCGCGTTGCCGGCCAGCACCCCGGTCTCGGCGAACACTCGCTGCCAGTGCGTCGGTGTGATGCGAGCACCCTGAACATCGTGGATCTCGCCGTCGGGCGCGTAGCCGCTGCCGGTGACCGTGAACGGCGCGAACCCGATCTCTGCGCTCACCACGGTCATCTCGTTCCGTGTCAGTGTGCCGGTCTTGTCGGTGCAGATGACGTGCGTCGCTCCCAGCGTCTCGACGGCGCTGAGCTTCTTGACCAGCGCGCGGCGGCGCGCGAGCGTCTCTGAGGCCTGTGCCAGAGCCGTGTTCACCTCGGCCGGCAGGCCTTGCGGCACGAGTGCGCAGGCGAGGCCGACCGCGAAGAGCAGCGCCTCGCGAAAGGGCATCTGCGCGATCACGGCGAAGACCAGCAGCACGGCCGCGAGCACGGCGACGGCGATGCCGATCACGCGTGCGATCGTCGACATCTCGCGCTGCAGCGGGCTGGGCGTCGTCGGCGCCTGATCGCTGAGCCGGGCGATGCGCCCGAGTTCGGTGCGCATGCCGGTGGCGATCACGACGCCGAACGCCTCGCCGGTGCCGATGTCGGTGCCGGTGAAGAGCAGGTTGCGCCGGTCGGCCAGGGGCACCGGATACTCCAGCGCGGCGACCGTCTTGCGGGTCGGATTGCTCTCACCGGTCAGTGCGAACTCGTTGGCGCTGAGCGCCTGCGCCTCGATCACGCGCATGTCTGCGGGCACGGAGTCGCCCTCGGCCAGATGCACCACGTCGCCGGGAACCAGCGTTGCCGTGTCGACCTCGGTGATGCGACCGTCGCGCAGCACGTCGGTCGTCGGGGTCACCAGCGCCTCGAGCGCCTGCATCGTGCGTTCGGCGCGAGCCTCTTGGACGAACCCGATAGTGGTGTTGATGAGCACCAGCACCACCAGCACGACAGCTGTCGACCAGTCCCCCAGGTAACTGACCACGACGGCGCATGCGAGCAGCAGCAGCACGAGCCAGTCGCGAAACTGCGCGAGGTAGCGCATCACCGGGCTGACCCGGCCGACTCGAGCGATGCGGTTGGGGCCGGTCTCGGACAGCCGGTCGGACGCCTCTGCCGAGCTGAGGCCGGAACGTGAGGCGTCGAGCGTGCTCAGCGCGGCGTCGGCAGAGATGGTCGAGAAGTCGGTCGTCGCGGCGGTCGTCGCGCCGGTTGCAGAGGAATCATCGTTGCGCATCGGATCAGAACCTCTCTCCCAAGTGTTCAGTCATCATGCTAGCGAGGCGAGGATGACGTAGTCTGCAGCGATGATCAGCACACAGACGGCGGGCACAGTCGTGCCCGATCAGTCCGGGCTGCGACGTCTCCGGGCAGATCGATCGAGTCGCGGCACGTGGCGCAGAGAGCCGAGCACCCACGTGCGCACCGGGACGACCACGGTGCCGACCGAACCCGGCGCATTCACCATTCTGGCCGAGCTCGAGGTGCCGCATTCCCCTCAAGAGTGGGCTCCGCACTCGCACCCGCACCACGAGTTGGTCTGGGGCCGTGGCGGCACGGTGACCGCACGTGTCGACGATGCCGTGTTCACGGTCTCGGAGGGCTGCGGGCTGTGGATCCCCGCCGGCATGGTGCACGCCGGGCGGCTGACCGCCGAGCTGGAGTTCCACGACGCCTTCTTCGCGGCGGGCCGCACCCCGGTGGCCTTCGCCGAACCGACGGTGATCGAGATGAGCCCGCTGCTGCAGTCGCTGCTCTCGCACCTGATGAGCCCCGGGCTGACCGATGACGCGCGCGCACGAGCAGAAGCCGTCGTGTTCGACGTGCTCCGGCCGGCGCATCGACAGCTCACGCTGCGCCTGCCGGCCGACGGGCGCATCGCCCCAGTGGCCGAGGCGCTCATGCTCGATCCGGCCGACGGGCGTTCGCTCGACGAGTGGGCGCTCGCTGCGAAGATGAGCGTGCGCACACTCTCGCGGGCGTTCCGGGCTTCGACCGGGCTGTCGTTCGGGCAGTGGCGGCAGTCGCTGCGCATTCACCATGCGCTCGCCCTGCTCGATGAGGGGCATGACGTGCAGCGGGTGTCGGCGCGGCTCGGGTATGCGCAGCCGAGCACATTCATCGCGGCGTTCCGACGTCTGATGGGTGTGACCCCGGGTGTCTACGTGACCGAAAAGCCGTACTCCCTGTCGTGAAATCCTGATTGCGGCCAGTTCGTCGCCGACTCTATCCTGTTCTGCGTGCAGGCAACCCTAACCTCCCTCAGACGCAACCATGTCATGGCTGTGATCGGCCGATGACGTCCGCGAAGACCCTGCACGGCGATCGGCTCGTGCTGAGATACGGTCGTTCGGTCGTGGTGCACGGCGTCTCGGTGCGTCTGCGGCCCGGTCGGGTCACTGCACTCGTCGGCCCCAACGGCAGCGGCAAGTCGACGCTGCTGCGCGCACTCGCTCGTCTGCACGACGTCGCCGACGGTCAGGTGCTGCTCGCCGAGGGCGCGGGCGCAGACGGCGCAGGCGCAGCGGATGCCGTGGGCACGCCCGTCTCCCTGCTCACCCGTCGCGATTTCGCGCGCGAGGTGACGCTCTTCGCGCAGACCCATGCCGCCCCGGAAGGGCTCAGCGTCGCTGAGATCGTGGCCTTGGGCCGGCACCCGTACCGTCGCAGGCTCGGTGGCCTGAGCGACGACGACCGTCGGGCGATCGACCACGCGATGCGGGTGACCGGTCTGCAGCACAAGACCCGGCATGCCGCGGGCGAGCTGTCGGGCGGTGAGATGCAGCGCGTCTGGCTGGCCGCGTGCCTGGCGCAGAGCACCGGCGTGGTGCTGCTCGACGAGCCGACCAACCATCTCGATCTGCGCTATCAGGTCGAGACGCTCGACCTGATGCGCGAGCTCGCCGACGCGCACGGCGTGGCCGTGGGCGTCGTGCTGCACGACCTCGAACAGGCGGCGAGCGTGGCCGATACCCTGCTGCTGCTCGACCATGGTCGCGTGCATGCAGCAGGCGAACCTCGCGAGGTGCTCACCGCCGAGCACATCCAGGGGGTCTACGGCATCCCCGTCGAGGTCGGCGTCGACCCGCGCAGCGGCGCGCTGCACATCGACCCGGTCTCCAGCCGCCGTCGGCCGCGCACCTCCATTCCCCGAGAAGAAACCCGAAAGGATCACGAATGATCTCCGCCCCCAGAATCGCCGCCGCTGCGGCAGCCCTGATCGCGGTGTCGCTCACCGCGGCCGGTTGCGGCACCACGACGGTCGATCAGAGCGACGCAGCCGCATCCCCGGCCTCCCAGAGCTGCGCAGATGACACGACCACGACATCCACCGGCCCCGTCGACCTGACCGACGGCGTCGGCCGTCAGGTGCACCTCGACAAGCCCGCCGAGCGCGTCGCCGTGCTCGAATGGCAGCAGACCGAAGACCTGCTGAGCCTGTGCGCCTCGCCCGTCGCCGTCTCAGACCCGGAGGGCTACGCGACCTACGTGAGCGCTGAGAGGCTGCCCGACCAGGTGACCAATATCGGCGAGCGGGGTGAGCCCGACCTCGATGCACTGTATGGTGCCAACCCCGATCTGATCGTGGTCGAGGCGTTCAGCGCCGACGACGAGCTGATCGGCAAGCTCGAGCAGCGCGGCGTGCCGGTGCTGGCGACCCTGGGCGCCGACGCGGCAGACCCGATCGGCAACATGAAGCAGGTGTTCTCGCAGATCGGCGAGGCCACCGGTCGCACGGAGCGCGCCGATCAGGTGATCACCGAGTTCGACGAGCACCTCGCTGCGGCGAAAGACAAAGTGGCCGACGCAGACCTGCCCACCAAGAGCTTCCTCTTCTTCGACGGCTGGATCGAGGGCGGCAACGTCGCGATCCGTCCCTACGGCAAGGGCGCGCTCTTCACTGCGCTCGGCCAGCAGCTGGGCCTCGAACCGGCGTGGACCGACGAGATCGACGCGGCCTACGGCAGCGGCGGCGTCGACCCGGCGTACGGCCTGGCTCAGACCGACATCGAAGGCCTCACCGCAGTGGGCGACGCGAACCTGTTCTACGCCAGCGACGACACCCCCGACAGCTATGTGACCGAGCTCGAGAAGAGCCCGATCTGGTCGTCGCTGCCCGCTGTGCAGCAGCACCGTTCGCATGCCTTCCCCTCAGGCGTCTGGGGCGCCGGAGGGCCGCGCTCGAACGAGCAGGCGATCGACGCCTTCGTCGACGCGATCACCCAAGGGTGACCGAGCCGCGTCAGCACACGACGACCCCGTCCGGCATCGCCGGCGGGGTCGTCGTGCTGGTCGGGCTCGCCATCGCGGTCGTGGCAGTCGGCGTCTGGCACCTGACGCAGGGCACCTCGGGCGTCGGCGCCTGGGATCTGCTGCGGGCGCTCGGCGGCTCTGGCCAGACGGTCGGCGGCGTTCCCCTCACCGACGTGCTCACCGGGTCGCGCCTGCCCCGACTCTTCGCCGGCATCGCAGTGGGCTTCGCGCTCGGAGTCGCCGGTGCGCTGCTGCAGTCGATCACCCGCAATGCACTTGCCTCGCCCGACACCATCGCAGTGACCTCCGGGTCGTACTTCGCGCTGGCGGTGGTCGCCGCCTTCGGCATCGCCGTGCCGCTCTGGGCGTCGGGGCTGGTCGCGTTCGCCGGCGGGCTGCTGGCGGCTGCCGTCGTGCTCGGGCTGGCCGGCAGCGCTTCGGGCGCGGCCACCACACGGCTGATCCTGGCCGGATCGGCCATCGCCATGGCCCTCGACGCCGCGACCGGCATGCTGCTGATTCTCTTCAAAGAGAACACCACCGGACTCTTCGCCTGGGGCAGCGGCTCGCTGGCGCAGCTGAACCTCGACGCCGCGATGCGCGCGATGCCGATGATCGTCGTCGTGCTCGTCGCAGCGCTGCTGCTCTCCCGGCATCTTGACGTGCTGCGGCTGGGCGACGACACCGCCGCCTCGCTCGGGGTCTCGGTGCGTGGCACGCGCAGCGTCGCAGTGGTCTGCGCCGTGCTGCTCGCCGCCGTCGCCGTCACGCTCGCCGGGCCGATCGCCTTCGTCGGGCTGGGTGCGCCGGTGGTCGCACGCCTGGTCTCGAGCCGGATGCCGGCGTTGCGCCGACACGCGCTGCTGCTGCCCGCCTCGGGGCTGCTGGGCGCCCTCCTGCTGCTCGCGGCCGACGCCCTGCTGCGAGCCCTGATGGGGGCCCAAGCGGCGGCGTCGATCCCGACCGGCGTGCCCACCGCGCTGCTGGGCGCGGTGGTGATCGTCGTGCTCGCGATGCGTCTGCGCGATGCCGGGGCCTCACGGCCGCAGCAGCGTGCGCGTTTCGGCGTGCGCAGCAGTCGACGGTTCGCGGTGGTCGTGTGCGGCAGCCTGGTGCTGCTCGTCATGGCGGTCGTCGTCGGCCTGCTGGCGGGCAGTCTCTGGCTTCGGCTGGGCGATATCGTGCTGTGGGTGCAGGGAGCCGCGCCCGACCTGATCGAGCGCGCGCTCGACGAGCGGATGCCCCGAGTCGCCGCCGCCGTGCTGGCCGGTGCCGCACTGGCGCTCTCCGGATCGGTCGTGCAGGCCACGGTGCGCAACCCGCTCGCCGAACCCGGCATCCTCGGCATCACCGCCGGAGCCGGGCTGGGCGCGGTCTGGGTCGTGACCAGCGGTGCCGGCGGTCGACCTCTGCTGATCGGCATGGCGGTGCTCACCGGTCTCGCCACGTTCGCACTCATCGCCGTGCTGGCCTGGCGGGGCGGGCTGCGACCCGATCGATTCGTGCTGATCGGCATCGGCTGCGGCTACGGGCTGACCGCGATCACCACGTTCCTGCTGCTGCGGGCGGATCCCTGGGACACTCCGCGCATCTTCACCTGGCTCTCGGGCACGACCTACGGGCGCACGCTTGTCGACGTGCTGCCCGTCGCGATCGCTCTGCTGCTGCTGACGCCGGTGCTCGTGGCCATGCGCCGCCAGCTCGACGTGGTGTCGATCGACGACGACACGCCGCGCCTGCTCGGCATCGCACTCGAACGCACCCGACTGCTGCTGCTCACGATGGCCGCCGTGCTCGCCGCCGTCAGCGTGGTCTCGATCGGCGTGGTGGGGTTCGTCGGTCTGGTGGCGCCCCACTTGGCGCGCTCGATCGTGGGTGCGCGGCATGGCCGCATCATTCCCGTGACGATGATCTTCGGGGCGCTGCTGGTCGCGATCGCAGACACGCTCGGTCGCTCTCTGATCGCTCCTTCGCAGATTCCGGCGGGCCTCATGATCGCGCTGGTCGGAGCGCCCTACTTCGCCTGGCTCATGCGCCGGTCGCGCTGAGCGCCGCGCCGGGGCAGGCCGCGCTGGGCCTCAGCGCCCGCGCAGAAAGTCGCCGATGATCGTGCTGATCAGCTCCGGGCGTTCGGCGACCAGTGCGTGTGTGGCACCCGGCACGATGCACAGCTGGGCGTTGGGAATCGACCTCGCGATCAGCAGCGTGTGCTCGACGGGAACGGCATCGCGATCGGCGGCCATCACGAGGGTCGGCGCGGCGACGGCGCCGAGGTCGGTCGCAGCGATGTGCGGCTCGGTGCGCCAGAGCGCCATGAGCTTGTCGAGCACCACGTCGACGTGCTCCGGGCCGTCTGGCGAGAGCCGCTGGTACCAGTCGCGCTCGCTGCCCGGTTCGACCGTCGGCTGCTCTGGCTCTGTTGCTCGTTCTGGCGAGGGCTCTGGCTCTGGCGACGAGTCCTCCTCGTCACCCATGTCGAAGGCCGAGGGGTCGAGGTTCGCGCTGATGGCCACGAGCGAGCGCACCCGCTGCGGATGCCGCATCGCGAGCAGCAGCCCGATGATCGCGCCGTCGCTGTATCCGACGAGGTGAGCCTGCGCGACGCCCATCGCGTCGAGATAGGCGAGTGCATCGTCCACGCCCCGGTCGTAGTCGAACCCGCCGGGAATGTCGGCGCTTCGGCCATGACCGGGTCGCTCGAACGCGAGCACGCGATGCTCCTCGGCCAGGGCATCCGCCTGCGGGCGCAGCGATTCGAGTGAGCAGAACCCGCCATGCAGCAGGAGTACCGGGGCGCTCTCGGCCGAGACGTCGTCTTCGCGCGCGATGTTGTGGGGGCGGGCATCTTCGGCGTACATCTCGTGGCTGTTGACCGTGAGGAAGCCGTTCGTCGTGCGCGTGCTGACGCCGATGTCGGGCCCGGAACGGCTGGGACGCTCGCCGGCCTGCGGTGCATGTTCGGGCATGGCGACCATTATCGCGTGCCCGACCGGCATCGGTACACTGAACACGTGGTGAATCTCAACATTGCCGGCAAGACGTATCCGGCCACAGAGCCCTATCTGGTGGGACGCGAAAAAGTGCGCGAGTTCGCCTCCGCCGTGTTCTCGAACAGTGCGCTGAGTCGTGACCCGCAGGTCGCCCTCAGCAGCGGATACGCCGGAGTCGTCGCACCTCCGACCTTCGCCGTGATCATTTCGCAGCGCGCCGAGCAGCGACTGCTCTTTGACCCCGACGCGGGCATCGACTTCACTCGCCTGGTGCACGGGGACCAGCGCTTCATCCATGAGCGGCCGATCGTCGCCGGCGACGAGCTGACGGCTCAGCTCACCGTCACCGCGGTGCGCAAACTCGGACACAACGCCATGGTCACCACAGCCACCAAGATTCGCGATCGCGACCAGGCGCTGGTGTCGACGGCCATCGCGACGTTCGTGATTCGAGAAGACCCTGCCGAGACGGTGGCAGCGCCGGCGCAGAGCAGCAAGGAGGGCGCACGATGAGCGACCCAGAGCAGGCACCTCAGGTCGAGGTCGGCGCCGAGTTCGGCCCACGCACCGTGCACCTCACGCGCGACAGCCTGGTGCGCTATGCCGGGGCGTCCGGCGACTTCAACCCGATTCACTACCGCGACGACGCGGCCGAGGCGGCTGGCATGCCCAGCGTGCTCGCGCACGGCATGCTCACCATGGGGCTTGCGATTCAGCCGGTCGTCGACTGGGTCGCCACGGGCGATCCCGGCCGCGTCTTCGACTACCAGGCGCGGTTCACCCGCCCGGTGCTCGTCGACGTCGAGACGGGCGCCGACGTGCAGGTGAGCGCCATGATCACGGCGATCGAGACGATCGACCAGGGCGTGCACGCCGGTGAGCGTGCCGCGAAGGTCACGATCACCGCGACCTTCGACGGCCGCACTGTGCTCGGCAAGGCGCTGGCTCAGGTGCTGCTGTGACGTTCCGCTTCGCCGACGAGACCACGATGGGCGTCGGCGGCGGGGCCGAGCGCGTCTTCGACATCACCACGCCGGCCGAGGCGCTTGAAGCACTCGGCGAGGTCGACGGCGTGCATGACGAATTCGTGGTGCTCGGCGGAGGGTCGAACCTGGTCGTCGCGGACGAGGGCTTCGAGGGAGCTGTGCTGCGCATGCGCAACGAGGGCACCGACGTTCGCGTGCACGCCGAGGGTGTGCTCGACCTGCACGTGGCCGCCGGCGAGGTCTGGGACGACCTCGTGGCCCGAACGGTCGAGTCTGGTCTGGGCGGCATCGAGGCGCTGAGCGGCGTGCCCGGCCGCGTCGGGGCGGCGGTGATCCAGAACATCGGCGCCTACGGGCATGAAGTGGGCGAGGCCCTGGTCTCCGTCGACTTCGCCGATGCCACCACCGGCGAGCTGCGCACGATCGACGCTGCCGACTTGGGGCTCGGCTACCGCACCAGCGCCTTCAAACGTGCCGAGCTCGAAGGCGTGGTGACCGCGATCACCCTGCGTCTGCACGGCGACGGCCTCTCGGCCCCGGTGCAGTACGCCCAGCTGGCAGCGGCGCTCGGCGTCGAGGTCGGGCATCGGGCACCGGTGCGCCAGGTGCGCGACACGGTGCTGAGCCTGCGTCGAGGCAAGGGCATGGTCTACGACCCGGCAGACGTCGACTCACACGGGTGCGGGTCGTTCTTCACGAACCCGATCGTGCACGCCTCGTTCGCGAACGGCCTGCCGGCGGATGCTCCGCGCTGGCCCGTCTCGGACGAGGCGCTGGGCGGGCAGTCGTCCGCCGCCCCGGCGAGTGCGTCTGTGCACGACGCCGCGGATGACGTGGTCGCAGCGGTGATCCCACTCGATCGCTTTCGCGGCGACGAGCTCTATGGCGCCGGTCAGCTGGCGCGATCGAGCAGCCGTCGGCTCGTCAAGCTGAGCGCCGGATGGCTGATCGAGCATGCCGGGGTGCACCGTGGTTTCGCACTGCCCGGATCGAACGCCGCCATCAGCACTCGACACACGCTGGCGATCACCAACCGTGGCGGAGCGACCGCCCGTCAGATCGTCGAGCTCGCCAGCTTCGTGCAGACGCGGGTGGCGAATGAGTACGGCATCGCGCTGCAGCCCGAGCCGATTCTGCTGGGATTCGGCGAGAACTGAACGGGAGCTGAGCGAGCGACGCGTGGGGCTCAGCGGCGGCGGAAGATCCGCGCGGCCAGCAGCACGCCCAATGCAGAGCTGGCGACGATCGCAGCGGTCGTGCCGAAGCGCTTCAGCCTGCGCGAGTAGTCAGACGGATTCACTCGAGCGGTGAGCTCGGTGATGTCTGCGGAGAGCAGACGCTGAGTGTGCTCGATCTTCGCCTGAATGCGCTCGACCTCAGAAAGGCCCTGGCCGAGGTCGGTGTTGCTCATCGCTCGCTCCTGTTCGGGGTGATGGCGCTGACGACGCCACGCACCGACTCGACGGTCTTGGGCGCACCCCTGACCTTCTTGAACCGTTTGACGCCGATGAGCACGGAGACGCCCGCGACGATCAGCCAGAACACGCCGAGGATCAGCCCGGACCAGCCGTTGCCGACCAGCAATCCGAGGCCCCACCAGGCGCCGAGCGACAGAAAGAGCAGCGCGAAGACGACGATAGCGCCCGCGCCGAGGAACAGCGCGCCGCCGATGCCGGCGTTGCGCCCCGAGTCGCGAAGCTCGGCTTTCGCCAGCTCGATCTCCTGGTGAACGAGATCCTGCATGCCGGTCGAGATGTCTCCCAACAGAGTGCTGATCGGGCGTCTCTCAGTCATGATCGTGTCGCCTTCCTCGAGTCCGGCCCTCAGTCTACGCTGAAGAATCGCTGCAGACGGTGCACGCCTTCGAGCAGTGACTCGTCGTCGAGCGCGTACGAGAGACGCAGGTAGCCGCTGCGTCCGAAGGCCTCGCCGGGCACGACCGCGACGTCGGTCTGGTCGAGCAGCAGGTCGGCCAGCTCGAGCGTCGTGGTGGGGGTCACGCCGTGCCACTCGCGCCCGAGCACTCCGGTCACATCGGGGTAGGCGTAGAACGCGCCCTCCGGCACGGGAACGACGAATCCGTCGATCTTCGACAGCTCGTCGACGATGAGACGGCGGCGGCGGTCGAACGCCGTACGCATCTCGGCCACGGCATCCTGCGGGCCGGTCAGCGCCTCGAGGGCCGCGCGCTGCGGCACGTTCGAGACATTCGACGTCAGGTGCGACTGCAGGTTCGAGACGGCCTTGGCCACGCGCTGCGGGCCCACCAGCCAGCCGACGCGCCAGCCGGTCATCGCGTAGGTCTTGGCGACGCCGTTGACCAGCACCGTGTTCTCGGCGGCCTCGGGGATGACCGACGCGATGCTGGTCGCGGTCACACCGTCGTAGGTCAGGTTCTGATAGATCTCGTCAGCGAGGATCCAGATGTCGTGCTCGACCGCCCAGCGGGCGATGGCCTCGGTCTGCTCACGCGTGTAGACGGCGCCCGTGGGGTTCGAGGGCGAGACGAAGAGCACGAGACGGGTGCGCTCGGTGCGCGCCGCTTCGAGCTGCTCGACCGTCACGCGATAGCCCTGGTCGGCGCCGGCGAAGACCTCGACCGGGGTGCCGCCGGCGAGGCGGATCGCCTCAGGGTAGGTCGTCCAGTACGGTGCGGGCAGGATGACCTCGTCGCCCTCTCCGACGAGAGCGGCGAACGCCTCGTAGACGGCCTGCTTGCCACCGTTGGTGATGACCACCTGCGAGGGGTCGACCGTCAGGCCGCTGTCACGCTGAGTCTTGGCCACGACGGCTTTGCGCAGGTCGGGCAGGCCAGATGCAGGCGTGTAGCGAAAGTTGCCGGGGTCGTCGAGCGCGCGACGAGCGGCGTCGACGATGTTGGCGGGCGTCGAGAAGTCTGGTTCGCCGGCGCCGTAGCTGATCACGGGCCGGCCGGCCGCCTTCAGCGCCTTGGCCTTCGCGTCGACCTTCAGAGTGGCCGATTCGTTGATGGCCAGGATGCGTGGGGAGAGGGGAAGTTCAGTGCTCACGGCCTCCAGTCTACGAGCACGGGCCCGGTCACGGCCAGAGCCGACGCGCGCAGAGGCTGCGCCGACCGGCGAGCAGGATCCTTGTGCGACCATATGGACATGACGCGCACAGCCCGCTATGCTGGCAGACGGTATTGACAGATACCAAGCTGAACTGCGCCTTCGACGTCAGCGCACCGCGCGTCGGTGAAGATCGAGGGCCTCACGTGTGAACCACGTGAAGGGCGGTGGCTCAATTGGTAGAGCAGCGGTCTCCAAAACCGCAGGTTGCAGGTTCGAGTCCTGTCCGCCCTGCACATCTCGTGTGAACGGGGTGCTGTGCACACCGGCACGGTTGATGAGAGGGATGGAACCACATGGCTGCAGCGTCGAGCGACGAGCTGAACGCGCACCTGGTCGATAACGCAGAGACCGACCGGGCCAAGGCTCGGGGCGTCTTCGGGCGTCTTTTCCTGTTCTTTCGCCAGGTCTTCGGCGAGCTGCGCAAGGTCACGACGCCGACCCGCAAAGAACTCACCAACCAGACGCTGGTCGTGCTCGCATTCGTGCTGATCATGATGGCCATCATCACTCTGCTGGACCTCGTCTTCGGCATGGGCGTGGGCTTCCTGTTCGAACGCAGCGCCTGAGCGCCTGTCGTCTGACAGCACCGGCACATCCATAGCAGCAAATCGAGGAAGACGAACGTGGCAGAAGAAGAGACTGAACAGGCCGTGACCGAGACTCCGCAGGTCGACGAGGCGACAGCCGAGACCGCAGCGCCCGCCGACGCCGCTGAGGCGACTTCTGCCGATGAGCCGGCGGTCGCCGAGAACGTCGACGCGGCCGAGACGCCTGCGGATGCCGACGAGGCCGCTGAGGTCAGCGATGAGGAACGCGTGCTCGCCGACTTTCGTCGTGAGCTGCGCCGCGCCGCGGGTGACTGGTACGTCATTCACTCCTATGCCGGCTACGAGAAGAGCGTCAAGAACTCGATTCTGAAACGTCGCGAGTCTCAGGCCGGCGGCGACGACGTGCTCGAGGTGCAGGTGCCGATCGAGACGGTGCGCGAGGTGCGCAACGGCCAGTACAAGCTGGTCAAGCGCGTGCGCATCCCCGGTTACGTGCTCGTTCGCATGTTCCTCAACGAAGACTCGTGGGAACTCGTCCGTCGCACCCCGGGTGTGACCGGCTTCGTGGGCAACGCGCACGATCCGCTGCCGCTTCGCCGCAAAGAGGTCTTCGATATGCTGAAGACCACCGTGCTGCAGGAGGCGCAGGCCGAGGCCGAGAAAGCCGCCGAGGCAGAACAGGGCGCCACGACCAAGTCGAAGAAGTCGAAGGCCCAGCCTGCTCGGGTCATCCCGGTCGACGTCGACTTCGAAATCGGCGAGACCATCACGATCAAGGAAGGCTCGTTCGCGGGTCTGCCCGGTACGATCAGCGAGATCAACACGACCAGCGGCAAGCTCACCGTGCTCGTCTCGCTCTTCGAGCGCGAGACCCCGGTCGAGCTCTCGTTCGACCAGGTCACCAAACAGCTCTGAGCCGGCGCGCTCGCGGCGCATCCTGATGCCCCGTCGCCGTCTCGTCACAGACTTTCCGTGCAGAACGCGGAGAGAACATAGGTAAGAAGGAAGAAAATGGCACCGAAGAAGAAAGCGGTGGGTTTCATCAAGCTTCAGATCGAAGCTGGTGCAGCGAACCCCGCACCGCCCATCGGCCCGGCACTGGGTCAGCATGGCGTGAACATCATGGAGTTCTGCAAGGCCTACAACGCCGCGACTGAGTCTCAGCGCGGCAATGTGGTTCCGGTCGAGATCACCGTGTACGAGGATCGCTCGTTCACGTTCGAGCTGAAGACCCCGCCTGCAGCGAAGCTCATCCTCAAGGCCGCCGGCGTGCCCAAGGGCTCCGGCGTTCCGCACACCGACAAGGTGGGCTCGATCACGCATGAGCAGGCGAAAGAGATCGCTCAGACCAAGTTCGACGATCTCAACGCCAACGACATCGAGAACGCGGCGAAGATCATCGAGGGCACTGCGCGCTCGATGGGCATCACCATCAAGAAGTAGTTCGCACCGCCGTCGAGCACTCGACGGCACCTCAGACAGGAGTGGGAGGGTCACGCCGACCCGATGAACCACGACTGCACCGAAGACTGCAACGGGGAGCCATCCCCGAGACATACAGGAGAAGCAGATGACCAGGCGTTCAAAAGCCTATGTGGCCGCGGCCGAGAAGATCGAGCCCGGCAAGTTCTACACTCCGGCGGAGGCCGTCGCCCTCGCACGTGAGACCGGATCGGCCAAGACCGATTCAACCGTCGAGGTCGCGCTGAAGCTCAGCGTCGACCCCCGCAAGGCCGACCAGCTGGTGCGCGGCACCGTCAGCCTGCCGAACGGCACCGGTAAGACGGCACGCGTGATCGTGTTCGCCAACGGCGACGCGGCCGACGCGGCTGCCGCAGCCGGAGCCGACGAGGTCGGCAGCGACGAGCTCATCGCCAAGGTCCAGGGAGGCTGGACCGACTTCGACGCGGCCGTCGCCACCCCTGACCTGATGGGCAAGGTCGGTCGCCTCGGCAAGGTGCTCGGTCCTCGCGGCCTGATGCCGAACCCCAAGACCGGTACGGTCACGACCGACCCGGCCAAGGCGGTCACCGACATCAAGGGCGGCAAGATCGAGTTCCGCACCGACAAGCACGCCAACGTGCACTTCATCGTCGGCAAGGCGTCGTTCACCCCCGAGGCGCTGGCGCAGAACATCCAGGCGGCGCTCGACGAGATCGTTCGTCTGAAGCCGTCGGCTGCCAAGGGCCGCTACGTGACCAAGGGCGTCGTCTCGACGACCTTCGGCCCCGGCATTCCGCTCGACGTCAACGCACTGGTCGTTCCGGCCAAGTAGCCGCACCGGTCGTTTCGGCCGCGCATTCGCAGAGAGCCCCGCACCTTTGATGAGGTTGCGGGGCTCTCTCGATGGTGCAGACTTGTCTGTGCAATGGCACACGCTGCATCTCGGTACACGCGTGATAGGCAGCGCCGGTCGCCTTCGTCATACTTGAGACGCAGGGAACGTTCCCGAGAGCGTTCCGCAGCATGAGTCAGAGCACGATCCATAGGAGGACCCAGTCATGAGTGACACCACCACACTTCCCGAGCCGAAGCTCGGCAATCAGCTCGGAGCAGAGTTTCTCGGCACATTCCTGCTGGTCTTCGGCGGCACCGGAGCGGCTGTGCTGGCGGCGACGGTCGACCATGGCATCGGCTACCTCGGCGTGGCACTCGCCTTCGGCCTGACCGTGGTCGTCGGCGCCTACGCTTTCGGCCCCGTCTCTGGAGGCCACTTCAACCCGGCGGTCACCATCGGTCTCGCCGCAGCCGGACGCTTCTCCTGGAAGCACGTGCTGCCCTACGTCGTCGCGCAGATCGTCGGCGGCATCGTCGGCTCCGCAGTGCTGCTCGTGATCGCCTCGGGGCGCGCCGGCTTCAGCCTGAGCGACGGCTTCGCCACCAACGGCTACGGCGCGCACTCGCCTGAGGGCTACGGTATGCTGCCGGCGTTCGTGATCGAGTTCGTGCTCACCGCGGTCTTCCTCTACGTCATCATCGGTGTGACCGGAAAGCGCGCTGCGGCAGGCTTCGCGCCGCTGGCCATCGGCCTGACGCTCGCCCTCATCCACCTGATCTCGATTCCGGTGACCAACACCTCGGTCAACCCCGCTCGTTCGATCGCTCCGGCGATCTTCGTGGGCGGTGATGCGCTGGTGCAGCTCTGGCTGTTCATCCTGGCACCGATTCTCGGTGCGATCTTCGCCGGTGTGACCTACGCGCTCGTCACCGGCGAACGCAAGTAACGGTCAGACGAAAGCAGGCTCTGGCACGGCGTCGAGTCGGGCCAGAGCCTCATCGGCCAGCCGCACGAGCTTCGCGACCTGCTGATCGTCGCGGTCGATCCATCTGGTGACCGGGGCGCCCAGAGGGCGGAAGTTCTCGTGCTGCTCCCAGACCAGCAGCGTGCGCTGAGCGCCCATGACGTACTGCTGCCACCAGATCTGGCGCAAGTAGGTGCGGGGCAGCTTCTCGATCGGCTTCGTGCTGGTCTTGATCTCGGCCAGCAGCAGGTCGCTGCACCCGCTGCACTCGTTGATGCCGTCCGGCGTCGCCAGATGGCGGGCGTTGCCGTCGGAGCGAAAGAGCACCGTACTGGTGTGCAGCCCGAAGTTCTGGCGCATCCACTCAGCGATCACCGGCTCGCGTTCGCGACCATAGTCGGTGTATGCGTTGCCCGAGAATCCGTGCGGGTCGCACTTCGACCGCACCACGCCCTCCACCGATCGCGGCGTCGCGAGGTGCGCGGCGTCGGTCGCGGTGATGCCGAAGCTGCGGGCCTTGAGCCAGCCGATGCGGTCGTGGCTGTCGGCGAGCACGCGGGAGCGCAGAAAATCGGGAACGTGAGTCACGCATCCCAGCCTAGCCACCGTATCCGCAGACCGGCGCAGAACCGGCGCACTCGCGCAGAACGGTCACAGCCCAGCCAGGTCAGCCCAGGCCGCGCAGGCTGAACACGGTGTACCACGAGGTGCCGGGTGTGGCCGGGGCCTCCTGCACCCCGTTGGCACGGCAGAGCACCATCGCTGCGGCCGAGATCGCCTGTGCGTCTCGGTGACTGCAGTGCACCGGCTGATGCAGCAGTCGAGCCCAGTCTTCGCAGTGCGCCCAACGGGCGATCTGCTCGCTGACCCGGGTCGCGGCACAGGAGAACCCCAGGTTCGACCCCCAGCAGAAGACGCCCTGAGCCGCGCGGTACAGCCCGATGACCTGTGCGGGCGCACGAAACCTTCGCGAGTCGTCGAACCACCAGGTGAGCTGCCCGGCTGCGATGTCGAACTCGACGTGACGTTCGCGCCCGATGCCCCAGCGGTTCAGATGAGCACGCGATGCGCGGTCAAGATGTCCGAGCCCGATATGTGCGAGCCGACTCAGCGGCAACGAGCTCGCCTCGGAGGCCGGACAGCCTCGTTCATGCGCACTCAGCGGCAGATGGCACCGTGGACAATAGGCGTTGATCATTGACAGCCTCCCCCCCCTGGGAGCCGCTGCGCGGCTCTGCTGGCAGCCGGTGTGGCTGGCCAGGACGGGCCGGGTGCTGCGACAGCCGCGTCAGTCCCATTTCACCGGAGTGCGTGCAGACTTCAAGAGGAATGAGGCAACTGTGGAGAACTTCTCTTGTGTACAAGGGGTCTGCCGCCGGCAGGGGGCCTGGGACTCCCCGATCGAAGACGCGCTTGCGTCGGCTCCTGGTAACCAGTATGCTGAACGATGGCCAAAGACCGCCGGTTCCTGTCTTGCAACAGGCGAAGGTCACGAGAGTGACGACCCGCGCAGGTGAACGAACAACATGCATGCCCGTGTGTAACGCGGTGTGCGTCGAGCTCCGACATCTGTGTCGGAGCTTTTCTCATTCTCGTGGGCATCGGGCCGCCGGCATGACATCACGAGGAGTGCAATGGCGAACAAGGAAGCTGCAGTCGCCGAGCTGACGGAGGAATTCCGTAGCTCAAGCGCAGTGCTGCTGACCGAGTATCGCGGCCTCACGGTTGCAGATCTTAAGAAGATCCGCGATTCAATCCGTGAGAATGCCACGTTCTCTGTGGTGAAGAACACGCTCGCGAAGATCGCCGCGAAGGAGGCGGGCATCGACGTCTTCGACGATGCTCTCGCCGGCCCGAGCGCGCTGGTGTTCGTGCACGGCGACGTGGTCCCTGTGGCCAAGGCGCTGCGTGACTTCAGCAAAGAGAATCCTCTTCTGGTGCTCAAGAACGGCTACTTCGATGGCGCCGCTCTGACTCCCGAAGACGTGCAGAAGCTTGCCGATCTCGAGACCCGCGAAGTGCTGCTGGCAAAGCTGGCCGGCGCGTTCAAGGCCTCGCTGTTCGGTGCCGCATACCTGTTCAACGCGCCGCTGTCGCAGGCCGCTCGCGCGGTCGACGCGCTGCGTCAGAAGAAAGAAGAGGCCGAGGCGTAAGACCTCTCGGGTCTTCACCACGGTTTCATCCGAAAACCACACATCAGACATCTGAGATAAAGGAACCATCATGGCAAAGCTGTCAACTGAAGAGCTCATCGCGGCCTTCAAGGAGCTCACCCTCATCGAGCTCAACGATTTCGTCAAGGCATTCGAGGAGACCTTCGAGGTCACCGCTGCCGCTCCCGTCGCCGTGGCTGCTGCCCCGGCCGCCGGCGAGGCCGAGGCTGCTGAAGAGAAGACTGAGTTCGACGTCGTTCTCGAGGCTGCTGGCGACAAGAAGATCCAGGTCATCAAGGCCGTTCGCGCCCTCACCAGCCTGGGCCTGGGCGAGGCCAAGGCTCTCGTCGACGGCGCTCCTGCGACCGTTCTCGAGGCTGCCAACAAAGAGACCGCCGAGAAGGCCAAGGCCGACATCGAGGCTGCAGGCGGCAAGGTCACCCTCAAGTGAGTCGACCGCTCGACTGAGTGAGCGCCCGTCTTCGACGGCTCTCGCGCATCGAGCATCGGTGACGAGTCGGGTCTGACCCTGCTTCGAGCCGAGCCCCTGAAAGACCGCCCGGACCTGTCATTCGTGACAGCGCTCCGGGCGGTCTTCTCTGTCTGCGGGCAGAATAGAGCGTCGAGCTGGTCCTCCGGCGGCGACAGACACCTGCCCGGCCTAGACTGGCAGGGCACGATCTTCCGAACACAGGAGCGCACATGGCACAGCACGCTGAGGGATTCTTCGACAACCGCGAACGATTCCGAGACGCCGACATGGCGACGCGCGCTGTGCACGTGGGGCTTGATCCCGACAGAGAGACCGGGTCGGTTGTGCCGCCGATCTACCAGACGTCGACATACATGCAGGACAGCATCGGTCACGGCCGCCACGGCTACGAGTACGGCCGAATGAGCAACCCGACTCGCGACGCTCTGCAGGTGAGCCTCGCCTCACTCGAGAACGGCGCGGCAGCGCTGAGCTTCGGCTCCGGCCTCGCCGCAGAAGACGCCTTGCTGCGCACACTGCTGAAGCCCGGCGACACCGTGGTCAGCGGCAACGACGTCTACGGCGGCACGCATCGCCTGATCGCGAAGATCTGGGGCGAATGGGGTGTGAACTCGGTCGAGACCGATCTCTCCGACGTCGACCTCGCCCGCGGCGTGATCGAAGAGGCTCAGCCGCGCCTGGTGTGGATCGAGACCCCGACGAACCCCATGATGCAGATCAGCGACGTCGCAGCACTCGCCGAGATCGCCCATCAGTCCGGCGCGCTCGTGGTCGTCGACAACACCTTCGCCTCGCCGGTGCTGCAGCAGCCGATCAGCCTGGGCGCCGACTTCGTCGTGCACTCCACGACGAAGTACCTGGGCGGGCACTCAGACGTCGTCGGCGGTGCGGTCGTCCTCGCCACCGACGAGTACGAAGACCAGCTCTGGTTCAGCCAGTACGCCATGGGTGCGATCTCGTCGCCGTTCGACTGCTGGCTCACGCTGCGCGGAATCAAGACGCTCGGCGTGCGTGTGCAGCGCCATTCCGAGAACGCGCAGCAGCTCGCAGAATGGCTCGCACAGCATCCCAGGATCGATCAGGTCTACTACCCGGGGCTGTCCAGCCATCCCGGCCACGAGGTCGCGGCCAAGCAGATGCACGGCGGCTTCGGCGGCATGGTCTCGGTGGCCGTCGCCGGCGGCGAACAGGCGGCCCGCACCTTCGCCGAGAGCACGAAGCTCTTCGTGCTCGGCGAGAGTCTCGGCGGCGTCGAGTCGCTGATCAACTATCCGTCGGAGATGACTCACGCGTCGGTCAAAGGCACGCCTCTTGCGGTGCCGCTGAACGTGGTGCGTCTCTCGGTCGGCATCGAGGGGGTCGCCGATCTGCAGGCCGATCTCGCGCAGGCGCTCGACCAGATCTGACCGTTCCGTCTCTGATCTCGCCTCGCCGCGACGACGGGTCGACGCACGCGCCCTACCGTCTCGCCTCGGCTCGCTGCCGAACCCGCACATCGGGCAGCGCAGACAGCGCGATCGCGCCGAAGGTCAGCACGGCGCCGCCGATCGCGGCGAACGAGACGCCGGCGGCCGAGGTGGGCCACAGCCAGTCGAGCAGCAGCGAGCCGACCAGTTGCCCGCCGATCGCCGCGATCGTGAACCGCAGCACGCCGATGCGGGGCACCATATGGGCCCCGGTGAAGATGAAGATGATGCCCATGGCGCCGCCGAGGTACATCCACCACACAGCCGGCAGCTGCGGCACGACAGCAAGCCCGCGCGAGGTGCGTTCGACGAGTGTGACGACCAGCAGCGCGATGCTGCCGGCGACAAAATTCATGTAGGTCGCGCTGAACGGAGCCTTCGTCGTCGAGGCGATGCGCCCGTTCATGGCCTGTTGGAACCCGCTCAGAATGCCGGCGCTCAGCGGCAGCAGCGCCGTCAGCACCATCGTGCCGACGGCCAGACCCGCGGGGATGCTGCCCGACACCGACCACACCACCGCGACGATGGTGATCACCGCTGCGATGACGCGCATCGGAGTCAGCGGCTGCTTCCGGTCGGCCAGAAAGCCGAACCGGTCGACGAGCAGTCCGCTGACGGTCTGCCCCGCGATCAGCGAGATCATGAACAGCGCCACGCCGAACACGCCCACACTGATGCTCTGCGCGATCACCAGCCACGCACCCAGCGCGCCGGCCACGATGAGCCAGGGCGGCATCCGCCGACTGCGGATCGCCACCCACAGCGCACCGAGCGCGCGCCGGTTGCCGGGCAGCACCAGCAGCGCCGTCAGCAGCACGAATCCCGATCCGAAGCTCACGAACGCCGCGAAGGCCGGGTCACTGATCTCAGTGGCCAGGGCGCCGTTCATGCGCGACTGCACCGGCATGGTCAGCCCTGCGGCGACGGTGATCAGCGCGTCGAAGACCAGCCGCGCACGCGACGGTGCGGGGGGCGGGGTGGCAGATGGCGTGTCGGGGGATGCCATGGGAGCTCCAGTTCACTGCGTCGGGGCGCCGCGAGAAACGCTCGCATTCACCTGCCCGGTGGCACGTGGCCGCGGAGACGTGCGTACGGTCGTGGTCAGCGTGCGACGCGCACCCTGGTGAAGAGCACAAGCCCGACCAGCAGCACTGCCGCGATGCCCAAGATACCCCAGATCTGCGCGCCGAGCAGCGCGACGGACACACTGAACGCCGCGGGTGCCAGAAAGCTCACCGCACGGCCCGTGGTGGCGTAGAGACCGAAGATCTCACCGTGGTGCCCGACGGGAGTGATCGAGGTGAGGAACGAGCGCGACGCCGACTGCACCGGCCCCACGAACACGCACATCAGCATGCCGAAGATCCAGAAGAACGCCTTGCCGCCGCCCGAGGTCAGCAGTGTCAGCAGCGCCGCGACGATCATGCCGATCAGCGAGATCGTGATCAGCACGCGGGGGCCGACGCGGTCCTCGATCATGCCGAGCAGCATCGTCGCGATGCCCGAGACCACGTTCGCGGCGATCGCGAAGACGATGACCTCGCTGCTCGAGAACCCGAAGGTGCCGGCCGCGAGCACGCCGCCGAAGGTGAAGACGCCGGCGAGGCCGTCACGGTATATCGCGCTGGCGATGAGAAAGACGAGGGTGCTGCGCGCACTGCGCCAGAGCCGAGCGATGGTGCGGCCGAGCTCGCGGTAGACCCCGAAGAACGACGTGCGCCGCGCTGCGGATGCACGGGCCGGCTCGGGCAGCCCGTCTCGCTGCAGCAGCGTGGGCAGTGCGAACACGGCGAACCACAGTGCGGCGAGCAGGGCGACGGCACGGTAGCGGGTGCCGTGCTCATCGCCGACGCCGAACCAGCCGACGGTCGGGTTGATGAACCCGACCAGCACGATGGCGAGCAGCACGATGCCGCCGATATAGCCCATGCCCCAGCCCATGCCCGACACGCGGCCGACGTCTTTGGGCGACGAGACGCCGGGCAGCAGCGCGTTGTACTCGGCGCTGGCCAGCTCGAAGAAGACGTTGCCGACGGCGATCAGCGCGATGCCGAAGAACAGCCAGTCGGGGTCGGGCTGCACGAACCACATGGCGATCATGCAGATCACGGTGCCGAAGGTCGTGATGCCGAGGTTTCTGCGCCGGTTGCCCGACTCGTCCGATCGGTGCCCGATCACCGGGGCGAGCAGGGCGACGACCATCCCGGCCAGCGACAGGCCCAGACCGAGCCAGGACGAGTGCTGCGCCAGGATGGCCTCGACCTCGTCGATGGCGGGGCTCGAGGCGAGACCGGCGGCTTTGTCGGCGTTGCGCTGGTCGACGAGCGTGTGATCGCCGATGAAGGCGGCGCTGGTCAGCCAGACGGTGTAGACGAAGGTCGTGGTCACCGCGTTGAATGCGGCAGAGCCCCAATCCCACGATGCCCAGCGCAGAATGCGGCCTCGCGTCGGCGGGATCGTTGCGGTTGCGATGACGGCCGTGCTGCTGTCGGCGCGGTGCAGGTCGTTCGACATCAGAGCAGACTATTCGGTGCAGATGAACGAGAGATGACCATGGTGACGATGTCGCCGGGATCGAGGGTGAGCTCGGCATGCCAGCCCTCGACGGCGATCGTGGTGGTGCGCCGTTCACGGGCGTCGCTGGCGACGATCAGCACGAGGGAGTCGTCCCGGTTCTGAAAGGCGGCGTTGAGCGTGTACCCGGTCTCATGCCCGGACGACGGCAGGTATCGGGCGCCCGGTCGCACAGCGCTGAGGTGGGCGAGGCTGTAGTAGCCCACGTTGCGCCGAACGGTCGTCGTGTCGGCGAACACATCGACCACGCCCTCCATCTGCGAGCCGCCTCGTCGGCCCGGAACCGAGCCCGGGCCCAGGAAGGGGCCGCCGTGGCCGTCGAGTGCGAGGTTCCAGTAGGTGATCGATTCGGCCCAGTTGCGGGTCGCGCCGAGCGCGATCATGCGCATGTGCCAGCGCAGGTCGTGCGCGATCGGCTGGGCGAGCAGCGTCTTGGGGTCGCGAAACGAGGTGATCTCGGTCAGGTGGGTGCTGCGCTGCGGGAACGCACGGTGCACGACGCTCTGCGCGTCGGGCTCACCCCTGTAGCCGTGCCAGGCCGTGCCGTCGAGATACTGCCCGGAGCCTGGGGCGCCGAGCAGTCGCAGCACCGCGGGCACGGCATTCCAATTGTGGTCGTGCGCGAGCAGCCGAGTGCGCACCGGCGAGGCGGCCAGGGCTGGCCCGAGGCGATCGGCGATGAGTCGGATCTGGTCGCGCACACTCATCGCCATGCCCGGATACCCCGGTGCGAGACCGGGCTCGTTCTGCAGGGTCAGCAGATCGATGGGATGCCCCAGCTCGGCCATGCGCTCGCAGTAGCGCACCAGATAGTTCGCATAGTCGCCGAAGTGGCGGCGAGCGAGCCGGCTGCGACGCCCGAGCCAGGTGAGCCAGGCACGCGGGGTGCGCCTGGTAGGCCCCGGGCCCAGACGGCCGAACATGGTGGGTCGTGTCTTCATCCATGGTGGCGCCGACCACGGTGAGGCGATCAGGTGCAGGTCGGGCTGGATGCAGCGGATCTCGTCGAGCAGCGGCACGATCCGACGTTCGTCGTGCCGCAGCGTGAAGGCGCCGGGGCGCGCCTCGTAGTTGTACGGACTGTTCGAGAAGTCACTCGCCCCGATGGTGAGCCGCAGCGTGGTGAGGCCCAGCGTGGCGAAGAGCTCGTGCAGCAGCGCGCTGCGCTCCGGTGCGGGCATGCCCGAGAGCACCTCGGCCGACGCGTCGGTCAGGGCGGCGCCGAATCCGAGGATGCGCTGGCGGGGTGAGCCGGTGTCGACGACGATCGCGTGGGCGGGATCGAACGCGCCACTCTGCCAGCGCAGGCCGGCGGCGAGACTGGCGGTGGCATCCGCATACAGGCGAGCGCTGTCACCGGAGGTCAGTCGCGCCGCGAGCAGCTCGGGCGGCTGGTCTGGGAGCATGCATCTCAGCGTAGTCTGGGGGAGTGCTGAACATCGATCTTCACCCGGATCTCACGCTGGTCGTCTCGGAGGTTCGTGACGGCACCATGAAGGCCGCTGCCCCCGGTGCGAACGGCGACGACGCCCAGACCTGGGCCGAGGCTCGCGGCAACCGGCGCACGCTGCTGCGTCAGGCCGGTCTCGACCCCGAGCGCACGGCCTGCGTGCGCATCTCTTACGATCGATCCGACTTCTGCGAGTACCGCGAGGTCGACGAACGAGACGCGACCCGCCGCGAGACGATCGCCGCTCGGTTCGCCGATGATGCGTCCACCCCCTGCGACGCGCTCGCCACCGGGCTGCCGGGTGCCGCGCTGCTGCTGCCGGTCGCCGATTGTATGCCGGTCGTGGCATATGACCCGGAGCATCGCGTGGTCGCGCTGACGCATCTCGGTCGTCACAGCGTCGAGCAGCTGGGCGGGCAGCGCACGGTCGAGTGGATGCAGCGGCGGTTCGGCAGCGACCCCGCTCAGCTGGTCGTGTGGCTGGGGCCGGCGCCGAACGGTCAGAGCTACCCGCTGCATGCGCTGGGCGATCGGTCGTTCGCCGAAGTGGTGCCGCAGCAGCTGCGCGATGCCGGCGTGAAGCGGCGCCACGTCGTCGAGAGCGGCATCGACACGGTGAGCGATGCACGGTTCTTCTCGCACAGCGAGTTTCTGGCCGGGCGACAGCCGGTCGACGGGCGCTACGCCGTGGCCGTCGCGATGCGCGGGCGGGGTGAGACCAGACACGATGCGTCTGGGGTCGCCGAGCCGGAGCGGGTCACCACGGTGATCGCCGACGGGCTCGTCGAGGCCGGTGCGATCGCGGCGGGGGAGTGCAAGGCCCTCAGCGGGCTCTCGGCCGACCCGGCGCATCCCGGGCTGCTCTATGCGGTGAACGACGACTCGGTCGGGCTCACCCGTGTGTTCACGCTTGACGCGACCAAGACACCGGTCGAGGCCGTTGCTGCGCTGACCGTGACGCAGCTCGACGGATCGCCGGCGCATCTCGACGTCGAGGGCGTCTTCGCGCGGCCGCAGGGCGGGTTCTGGCTGGCCGACGAGGGCTCGACCGGGCCGGGCAACGCCGTGCACCGGGTCGATGCCGAAGGGCGCATCCGCGCGACGGTGCGTCTGCCCGGGGCAATCTCGCGTCACCTGGGCAAATGGGGGTTCGAGGGGGTCACCGCGTTCACCGATCCGCGTGGTCAGGAGTGGCTGTTCGTCGTGATTCAGCGGCCGCTCTGGGCCGACCCGGCGGCGAGGCCCCGTGCGGCGGGCGTCGACGGCGCCGATGTGATTCGCATCGGCTGCCTGCGCGTGGATGCTGTGCTGGGTGGCGCGAGCGGCATGAGCGATGACGCTGGCACGAGTGATGAGAACGGCTCGGGCGGCGCTGCATGGAGCTGGCACGGCTACGGCCTCGACCCGGCGTCGTCTCGCAGGGACGACTGGGTCGGCATCTCAGAGATCTCGGTTGCCGCGGTCACCGGTGAGGGCGGGTTCGCCGACGACCCCGGCTGCCGCGTCACACTGGTGCTCGCTGAACGCGACAAACAGGAAGGCGACCGCGCACGCACCAAGCGCATCTATGCGGTCGATCTGGAGCATCCCGGGCAGGTGACGACCGACAGCGCCGGCAGCCTGCTGCCGATCACCGTGCCGGTGACGAAGAGACTCGTGGCCGACCTGCTGCCGTGGCTGCGCGAGCCGGGCGGGCAGGTGCAGGAGAAGCTTGAGGGTGTCACAGTCGATGCCCGCGGGCGGCTCTTCGCGCTGACCGACAACGCTGGTGACAGCCATGCACCCTGTGCGACGGTGTTCGTCGATCTGGGCGTGTGCTTTGCATTGGGGTGACAGGCCGGCCAGACTGGCAGACAGGACGTTGATGGGGCCTTTTGACCAGGCTCCAATAGGGTCATGCCCGCCTGGCCGACCCCTTCGAGGCACCATGTCCCGGATCGACGAATCACGTTCAGGGCATCACGCCAGTCGGTGGAAGACTCAGATCCGAAACACAGCACAACCAGTGTCAATGTCAGTGGGTGCTGTCAGACTCTGGCCATGCACACGAGAAGCCCGATTCCCAGCGCAGCGGCACTTGCCGGTCTGGTCGAGTCGGCGTGCTCGGGGCAGCGCGAGCTGGCTCGCCGCCCGCCCGCTGACGACCGGCGAACGTTCTCACAGCTGCACGCCGATGTGGTGCGAGACCTGCTGGTGCATGGCACCTGTGGCGCCTCGACAGCCGAAGGCGGTTCCGTCGCTCTGGGCACTACTGGCCGGGATGCCGGCGGCGCGGGCCGAGACTCCGACAGTTCGGGCCGAGACTCTGGCCGAGCCCACCTGCCGCGACTGGGCGAGGGCGTGCACGCACAGGTGCAGGCGGTCGTTCCGGTTGACCTGCTGATCGACGAGATCGCCGGCCACCCCGTCATCAGCTCGGGCGCGACGGCTGAGCTGCGCGGCTACGGTGCGATCGACCCGGTGACCGCACTCGAACTCGCCGCTTCCGCAGATGGTCTGGGCCGCATCCTCACCGACCCGGCCACCGGGCAGGTGCTCGAAGTCGGGCGCAGCGTCTATCGGCCGCCGGCAGCGCTCGCGAGGTTCGTGCGCGAGCGTGACCAGACCTGCCGATTCCCCGGGTGTGCGGTGCCGGCGCAGAACTGCGAGATCGATCACACGATCGACTGGCAGTGGGGCGGGCCCACCGGCGCGAGCAATCCGGCGTGCCTGTGTCGACGGCATCATGTCATGAAGCATCATTCCGGCTGGCACGTGATGCACGTCAACGACGATGCCGACCTCCTGTGGACGAGTCCGACCGGCGCAGTCCACCAGAACTTCGCGCCATGTACCGGGCCCATCCGCCACGGGCCGGGCTTCGAGACGCCTCCTGACGACATCGATGTCGAGAGTCTGGTCGATCCGGATCCGCCAGAACCACTGGAATCACCAGATCTGCTCGCCCTGCTCGATTCTCAGTGAGAGACGCGTGCAGCGAGGCCGCGACGTTTCAGCAGCGGCTCGATCGCGGCATCCGCACCACGGAACTCGACATAGGTCTTCTTGGTGTCCTGGCTGCCGCCGCGGGTGAGCAGCTCACGACGGTAGTGCTCGCCGGCCTCGCGGGACAGGCCGCCGTGCTCGGCGAACCACTGTTCGGTGTCGGCGTCGAGCACCTCGCTCCAGATGTATGAGTAGTACCCGGCCGAATAGCCGCCCGAGAAGATGTGCTGAAAGAAGCTCGTGCGGTAGCGCGGCAGCACGAGGTTCGAGGCCAGCCCCCGCTGCAGCAGGGCCTGCTGCTCGAAACGCGACACGACCTCGTCGTCGTCCGCCTCGGCTGCGGGCTCGACCAGCGCATCCGCCGCAGCCGCTGACAACGAGTGCCAGGCGAGATCGATGACTGAGGCCTGCAGGTACTCTGTGGTCTCGTAGCCCTGATTGAACGTGCCGGCCGCCTTCAGCCGATCGATGAGCTGCTGCGGAATCACCTCGCCGGTGCGCACGTGCTTCGCATAGTGCGGCAGCACCGCCGGATGCAGTGCCCACGTCTCGTTGAACTGGCTCGGCAGCTCGACGAAGTCGCGCGGCACGTTGGTGCCCGAGAACTGCGGGTAGCGCACGTCGCTGAGCAGTCCGTGCAGCCCGTGGCCGAACTCGTGGAAGAGCGTGTGCACCTCGTCGAGCGACAGCAGCGTCGGCTCCCCCTCCGGCGGCTTCACCAGGTTGAGCACGTTCACCACGATCGCGCGCTCGTTCAGCAGCCGGGACTGGTCGACGAACGAGCTCATCCACGCGCCGCCGCGCTTGGTCGGGCGGGCGTAGAGATCGAGCAGGAAGAGACCGACGGCCTCGCGGCTCGGGGCTGCGGCGTCGGCTTCTGCAACAGGCGTGCGCGAGACCTCGAACACCCGAACCGCAGGGTGATAGCCGTGCAGGTCGGGCCGCTCTTCGAGATGCACGCCGTACAGCTGCTCGGCAGCGTAGAACACGCCGTCGCGCAGGACGCGCTCCACCTCGAAGTACTCGCTCAGCGCCTCGGCGTCGATGTCGAACTCGCGCTTGCGGCGCAGCTCGGTGTAGTACGGCCAGTCGTATGGCTGGAGCGTGCAGCCTGTCGCCCCGTCGGCCTCGTCGGCGTCAGCTTCGTCGATCAGCTTCTGCAGCTCGCGCGCCTCGTCACGGGCGTTCGCCATCGCGGCCGGAGCCAGTCGCTGCAGCAGGGTGTCTGCCGCCTCGAGGCTGCCCGCGGTCTCGTCGGCGAGCACGTACTCGGCATGATTCGCGTAGCCGAGCAGCTCGGCACGGTGCGCCCGAAGCTGAGCGATGCGCACCGCGATCGCCCGTGTGTCGTTGGGGCCGCCATGCGCGCCGCGTTCGAGCGAGGCTCGCAGAATGCGCTCGCGGGTCGCCCTCACGGTGAGCTTCGACAGCCACGGGTGCCCGCTCGGCAGCACGAGGGCCACCATGTGCCTGCCGCGGTAGCCCGCCTCTTCGGCGGCGGCGGATGCTGCGGCCAACTCCGCCTCATTCAGCCCGTCGAGCTCGGCCGGGTCGTCGAACACCACCCCGAGCGCATTGGAGTCGTCCAGCAGCCTCGTGCCGAAACGGGTGCTCAGGGTCGAGAGCTCGGCGTTGATCTCGCGCAGGTGTTGCTGCGCCGCAGACTCCAGCCCCGCGCCCGCACGCACGAACCCGAGATGCGTCCGCTCGACCAGCCAGCGCGATTCGGCATCCAGCGTCAGCTCGTCGAGCTGCTCGTAGACCGCCTGCACCCGCTCGAAGAGCCGTGGGTTCAGCGAGATCGCATCGTAATGCTCACTGAGCACGCTCGACATGCGCTCCTCGAGATCGAGCAGCGCCGGGGTGCCGTCTGTGCTCGTCAGGTTGAAGAACACTGAGAGCACTCGATCGAGGGCGTGCCCGCTGCGCTCGAGCGCCACGATCGTGTTCTCGAACGTCGCGGCCTCGTCGCTGTCGATGATGTGCGCGATCTCTCGGTCGTGCTGCACGAGCGCATCGCTGATGGCCGGCTCGTAGTCGTCTTCGCCGATCGTGGCGAAGTCGGGCAGGCCGTAGGGCAGCCCGGTGTGCAGCAGTCGTTGTGAGAGCAGGTCAGACGAAGGATGCGATGCGCGCGAAGTCATGCGGCCAGCGTACCGCGCCGGGCGGGGGAGACCCCCCTGCCCGGCGTCTGTCAGCTGTCATGAGCTCTGGTCGGTCACCAGGTCTGGTTGCCGTCGCCCTTCGGCCCGCCCTTGTGACCGTCGCGGCGGTCGCTCTTGTAGGCCGGGCGGTAGCTCTTGCCCTTGCCGCCGTCGCGACCCTTGTCGCGAGCGGCGCGGTCGTCGGCCGTCCAGCGGCGCTTGGGGCCGCTGTGCCCGTCGCGCCGAGAGTCGCCCTCGCCACGGCTGTCGCGATGCTCGTGCTGACCGCCGCCGTCACGGTTGTCGCGCCGGTCGTCGCGGTTCCAGCCCCCACGGCCTCCGCGGTTGTCGCGGTCGCCCCGGTCGTCACGGTGACCCGAGCGCCGGTCGTCACCCTGCCATCCGCCGCGCCGTTCTCCGTCGTGGCGGTCGTCGCGTCGGTTGTCGAACCGATCGCCGTCGCGTCGGCTGCCCTTGTAGCCGCCACGGTCGTTGCGGTCGTTGCGCCATCCGCCGCGATCTCCACGGTCGTTCCGGTCACCACGCTCGTTGCGATCGCCACGGTACCCGCCGCGGTTGTCGCGCCCGCCCTGGTAGCCGCCGCGACCGTGGCCGCCCTTGTTGTAGCCGCCCTTGCTGTAGCCGCCCTGGCGATCGTCGCGGTTGCGCTGCGGCACCGCCTCGAGGTGATCACGCTTGGGATCGAGCAGCAGCGGACGGTCGCCCTGGGCCACCAGCGCCAGCGCCGCGGCGACATCGGCCTCGGGCACGTCGTTGTGGCGCACATAGTGGTCGATCACGTCGCGCAGCTCGCTGATCTCGGATTCGCGCTCGAGGGCCTCGGTGATGCCGTCGTCGAAACGGCTCAGGCGCGACTCGTTGACCTCGTCGACGCTCGGCAGCGACATGCGGTCCATCTTCTGGCGCGTGGTGCGCTCGATCTGCTCTTGCAGGCGGCGCTCGCGCGGAGTGATGAAGCTGATCGCGGCACCGGTGCGCCCGGCACGGCCGGTGCGGCCGATGCGGTGCACGTACGACTCGGGGTCACTCGGGATGTCGTAGTTGATCACGTGCGTGATGCGCTCGACGTCGAGGCCTCGAGCTGCGACGTCGGTGGCGACGAGCACGTCGATCTGGCCGTTTTTGAGCTGCTCGACGGTGCGCTCACGCTGTGCCTGCGGCACGTCGCCGTTGATCGCCGCAGCCGAGAAGCCACGGGCGCGCAGGCGCTCGCTGACCGTCTCGGTGTCGCCTCGCGTGCGCACGAACACGATCACGCCGTCACTGCCCTCGACCTCGAGCACGCGCGCGAGCACGTCGAGCTTCTGGCGACCGGCGACCACGAGAAATCGCTGGGACACATTGGTGTTGGTCTGCGTCTTGGTCTTGACGGTGATCTCTGCCGGGTCATGCAGATGCGTCTTGGCGAGGCGGCGGATCTGCTGCGGCATGGTCGCCGAGAACAGCGCGATCTGTCGGGTGTCGGGGGTGCTGGCGAGAATCGTCTCGACGTCGTCGACGAAGCCCATCTGCAGCATCTCGTCGGCCTCGTCGAGCACGAGCATGCGCAGCTGCGACAGATCGAGAGTGCCGCGCTTCATGTGGTCCATGATGCGCCCGGGGGTGCCGACGACGATGTGCACGCCCTTGCGCAGGGCTGAGAGCTGCATGCCGTAGGCCTGGCCGCCGTAGACCGGCAGAATGCGCACGCCGGGCATCTTCTGCGCGAACCGTTCGACGGCTTCGCAGACCTGGAGCGCGAGTTCGCGGGTGGGGGCGAGCACCAGCGCCTGCGGTGCGTTCACCTGCGGGTCGACGGATGCCAGCATCGGAAGTGCGTAGGCTGCGGTCTTGCCGGTACCGGTCTGGGCCTGGCCGACGACGTCGCGCCCGGCGAGCAGCGTCGGAATGGTGGCCGACTGGATCGGCGAGGGCGTCTCGTAGCCGATGGCGTCGAGCGAGTCGAGCAGCGGCTTGGGCAGCCCGAGATCGGCGAACGCGTTGCCCGTCGTCTCATGAGCGTCGGTCTTCGCCTCGGTCTCGGTCGCTGCGGCAGCCTCTGCGGCAGGTTCAGCAGGCTCGACGGGCTCGGCAGGGCGGTCGGAAGGGGTGTTCACTAGGTTGTGCTCCTCAGCTGCCGGAGCGTGCTCGGCAGCGGTGTCGTTGGCAGCTGACACGTCGATCGCATCAGCAGATGGTGCAGAAGAAGATGAAGAAGATGTGGGAGAAGACGAAGAGCCAGCGGCAGAATCAGAAGTCACCAACTGATCGTAGTCGCTGGCAGGGTATCGCGTCCACAGCGCAGGGTAGTCCTCTGCCTCGTCACATGCTAGCAGCATCCGCTCTCATTCACTCGCCCGGAGCGCGCATTCGCATCGACCAGGTGCTGAACCAGCTGCCGACAAAGGGGTGTCTGACCGTAGACTGGAAGCCGGACATCACGCGCCGCCGAGTGCACAGGAAACCTCCCGAGCCTCAGGCTGGTGCGACGTTGAGAGGAACCTCATGTCAGACAGCATCGATGCAGATCTCGTCAAGAAGGGCATCGGGTCGATTCGCACTGCGCTCGGCATCAGCGGCGTGCTGACGCTGCTTGCCGGTGTCGCCATCACGTTCTGGCCAGGGCGCAGCGCCGAGCTGGCCGTCGCCATCATCGCGATCTACACGATCGTCGGTGGCCTCGTCTACGGCGCGATTGCGGTCTTCGGCAGACAGCAGTCGGGCTGGGGGCGAGTCGGTGACCTTCTGCTGGCTGTGTTCATGATCATCGTCGGCGTCGTGGCGTTCGCCAACCTCGGCTCGGCTGCTGCCGCCTTCGGTATCGTCCTGGGCATCCTCGTGGGCATCGCCTGGTTCGTCGAGGGCGTCGTGGCGCTCGCCTTCGTCGGTGACTCTGACTCGAAGGCCTGGAGCATCATCTTCGCCGTGCTCAGCATCATCGCTGGGGTCACCCTGCTCTTCTCGCCGCTGTGGGGCGCTGCCGTGCTCTGGCTGCTGCTGGGCGTCTCGGCGATCGTGCTCGGCGTCGCGCAGATCATTCGCGCCCTCCAGTTCGGCAGGTCGCTGCGCTGAGGCACTGTGGCGCAGAAGACCGATGAAAGAAGCCCCCGAGAAGATCGTGAGATCTTCTCGGGGGCTTTCTGTCGGGGTAGCGGGATTTGAACCCACGACCTCCTCGTCCCGAACGAGGCGCGCTACCAAGCTGCGCTATACCCCGTCGCTGAGAATCAGCGGCAACTGCTACAGCTTAGTCCATCCTGGGGCGTAGTTTCAATGTGGCGTCACCGCCGCGTGAAACGGCGAGGTGTCACGCCCGCAGCTCAGACCGCCGCCTGAGCATCCGCATCTCGCGCGACCAGCGTGAGGAGCGTGGCCTCGGGGCGGCAGTTGAGGCGAACGGGCGCGTAGATCGACGTGCCCAGTCCCGCGCTGACATGCAGCCACGAACTGCGATCGCCGGTCGTCCACTCGTGCAGCCCCTTCACGAAGGGCCGGGGCAGATCGCAGTTGGTGGTCAGCGCGCCGAAGAGGGGCAGGCACACCTGACCGCCATGCGTATGGCCGGCGAGCATCAGCTCGGCGCCCATCGACGTGAAGCCGTCGAGCACGCGCTGATAGGGGGCATGCGTCACACCCAGGGTGAGATCGACGTCTGCGGGCAGACCGGTGATGCGTCGGCGCAGCCCTTCAGGATCGTCGCCTCCGAGGTGGGCGTCGCCGGTGCCGACCAGGCCGATCCGGCTGCCCTTCACCGTCAGCAGAGCGGTCTGATTGTTCAGATTGCGCCAGCCGGCCTCGACGAGCCGGTGCGTGAGAGCTGCGGTGTCGATGTCCGGCGTCACTCTCTCGACGTGGCTGGCGTGCAGCAGGTACGAGAGGGGATTCTTCGGAATCGGCGTGAAGGAGTCGTTCGACCCGTAGACGAAGGCTCCGGGCACGTCCAACAGCGGTTCCAGAGCGTCGAGAATCGCCGGCAGTGCGTCCGCATGGCCGTAGTTGTCGCCGGTGTTGATGACCAGATCAGGCTTCAGCGAGGCAAGATCACGAGTCCATGCGACGCGCGCACGCTGCCACGGTGCCAGATGCAGGTCAGCGACGTGCAGCATCCGCAGAGGCTGACTGCCCTCGGGCAGCACGGGCACCGTGAACTCGCGCAGCGCGAAGCTGTTGCGCTCGATGAGCGAGCTGTACGCGAGCACGCCCAGTCCGGCCAGCGATGCGATGCCGAGCGCGGATGCGAACGTGCGCAGGCCGGGCGCCTTCGCGTCGCTCTCGGCGCCGGGCTGGAGCGACCCAGACCTCGCCGTGGCCATCACTGCGCTGAGGCGCTCGGCGAGGCACTCGACCCGTCTGCGGGGGTGCTCGCCGCGCTTTCCTTGCCAGAACTCAGGTAGATGGTCACGAGGGCTCCAGCGTCGGCAGGGCCTCCGCCGGCTGGATCGGTGGCCACGACCTGGCCGGCAGGCACAGAATCGGAGGGGCGGCGTTCGGGCGAGATGGCCACCTGGAAGCCGGCGTCTTCGAGCTGCTGCTGCGCCTCTTCCGGTGTTTTCCCGGTCACGTCGGGCATGTCGGTGCTGCGGAAGGTCAGCGAGGTGTCATCAGGCGCCGGGAACGATGCCGCGCCCGGGTATCGGGAGTGCACGCCTCGCTGGATGTCCTTCCACATGGTGTAGCGCACGTTCCAGCCGGCCACGCCCTTGATGCGGTAGTACCGCAGATCGGCCTTGTTGCTGGTCGTGCCGGTGTTGCCGATCCAGGTTGCCTGGACTGTCGAGGTCGTGTAGCCGACCAGCCAGGTCTGGTGGTAGCTGTCAGTCGAACCGGTCTTGCCGGCGACGGCCGAGCCGTCACCGGGATTGGCCTGGCCGGCGGTGCCGTCTTTGTCGAAGACGCCTTGGAGCGCCGAGGTCGCGGTGCGCGCGACCGTCGGCGTCACGGCTTCGGAGCACTGGCTCGTCGGGGTCGGGCGTTCGCTGCCGTTGTTGCCGTCGACCACGCTGAGAATCGCCTTGGGCGTGCAGTACGTGCCGTCGTTCGAGATGCCGGCGTACGCTCCTGCGACCTGGATCGGGGCCAGCGTGTTGGCCGAGCCACCGATGATGCTGGTCGGCACGTGGTCGAGCTCTTCGCCATTGGCCGACTTGGTGATGCCGAATGAGACTGCCGTGTCCTTGATGTCGCAGAGGTCGAGCTGCTGTGCCATCGCGGCGAAGCCGGTGTTCACCGAGTTCTTCGTCGCGTAGCGCACGTCGAACGATGACGGCATGTTCGACACCGCGTTGTCGAGCTGCCAGGTGCCCACATACCCGCCCGGCTTGCAGCGGTCGGCGAAGTCCTTCTGACGCAGGGTGGTCGGTGCGGGGGCGTTGAGCCGCTCGTTGAGCGAGTGCCCCTGTTTCAGCCAGTCGAGCAGGGTGAACACCTTGTATGTCGAACCGGGCTGGAAGCCGGACGATCCGCCCTCGTCCTTCGTGGTGCTGTAGTTGATCGCGGTTCGGCTGTTGTCGCCCTGGGCGTCATCGGTCTGCGAGAAGGTGCGGTTCTGCGCCATGGCCAGCACATTGCTGGTGCCGATCTGCAGAACCGTGGTGGCCGCACCGATCTTGTCGTTGCGGTTGATGTTCTTGTCGATCGCCGCCTGGGTGTCGTCTTGCAGGCCGAGGTCGATGCTGGTGTGAATCTGCAGGCCGCCGCGGCGCAGCAGGGCCGTGCGCTCTTCAGGGGTGTCGCCGTAGGCGGAGTCGTTGCGAATCAGGTTCACGACGTAGTCGCAGAAGTAGCTCGCATTGTGCGTCGCCGCCTCGCAGCCACGGGGCTGCTGCGTGATGTGCGGCTCGATCGGAGTCGCAATGGCTGCATCCGCGGTCGCCTGGTCGATGTAGCCGTGCTCGACCATGCGGTTGAGCACGAGGTCTCGACGGGCCTTCGCGCGGTCGAGATTCTCTGGCGCGTCGACGCGGTAGGCGTTGGGCGAGGGAAAGACGCTGACCAGCTGTGCTGCCTCGGGCAGCGTCAGGTCTGCGGCGTTCTTGCCGTAGTAGTACTGGGCTGCGGCACCGATGCCGTAGACGTTGCCGCCGAACGAGGCGTAGTTCAGGTAGCTGGTGAGAATCTGCTCTTTCGAATAGTTCTGCTCGAGGCCGATCGCATAGCGCATCTCGAGCAGCTTTCGCGAGGCGCTCTCCTCACGGGCTTCGTTGATGGCCGACTCGTCGTTCTCCCACTCGGCCGCCTCGATGCGCAGGTTGCGCACGAGCTGCATGGTGATCGTCGACGCGCCCGACTGCGTCGAGCCGCTCGACTGATTCTGCAGCACGGCACGGGCGACGGCGGCGAAGTCGACGCCACCGTGGTCGTAGAAGCGCGGGTCTTCGATCGAGACCACCGCGTTCTTCGCGAGCTCGGGCATCTGATCTGCTGTCAGCGGGATGCGGTTCTTCTCATAGAACGTGGCGAAGGCGACATCCTGGCCGTTGAGCTTGCCATACAGCGTCGACGGGCTCTGCAGCTCGACGTTGGCGAGTGATGCGGGCAGGGTTTTCGCGATGTTGACCGCGTCTGCGCCGAACACGCTGGCGATGGCCAGAGCAGGTGTCGACATGCCGACTGCGACGAGGCCGAGCGCTGCTGATGCGGCGATGAACCGCACGATTGCGCGGCTGGAGCGTCGCCGGTTTGCGGGCAGGTGAGAAGACATAGGCTAGATGCTACGCGATTATCCTATGAATGGAGCAGTCATGGTCAAGTGGGAGTACTTCACCGCCCCTCTCATCATCCACAACACCCAGCAGATTCTCAACAACTTCGGATCCGAGGGATGGGAGCTGATCCAGATCGTCGCGGGGCCCACCGGCGGCCTCGTCGGCTATTTCAAACGACCCATCGAGGAGCAGGCATGACGTTCACCACCAGACTCGACGAGCTGGGCATCACCCTCCCTCCGGTCGCGGCCCCGGTCGCCGACTACGTGCCTGCGCTGCGCAGCGGCAACCTCGTGCACACGTCGGGGCAGCTGCCCTTCATCGACGGCGAGCTGCCGGCGACCGGCAAGGTCGGCATCGGCGAGGGGCTGGTGCCGCCTGACGCGGCGAAGACGCTGGCGCGAACGGCGGGGCTGAACGCGGTCGCGGCGGCGGCGGATGCCGCAGGCGGCCTCGACCGCATCGCGCGCGTCGTCAAGGTGGTCGGCTTCGTCTCGTCTGCGCCCGATTTCACCGGCCAGCCGGGCGTGATCAACGGCGTCAGCGAGCTGCTCGGCGAGGTCTTCGGCGAGGCCGGAGCGCACGCGCGCAGCGCCGTCGGCGTCGCCGTGCTGCCGCTTGACTCCCCGGTCGAGGTCGAGATCACGGTCGAACTCATCGCCGACTGATCGCTGCCGACTGATCGCTCTGGCCGAACGCTGGTGTCCGACCGGCACCAGCTGACGGCCGCAGCCCGACGCCGAAGGGGCGGCCTTCACCGCCCAGCGACCTGTGCACAGACTGGTTCACGCCATGAAGCTGTGCACAGGTCGCTTTCGTCTGTCGCCGACGCAGGCAGACCCCTGCAGGATGGGCGCATGCCGCACAGACACCGCCCCTCTCTCGATGCCGAGACGCTTGGTGCGTTCGGTCCGCTGCGCACGCTGATCGCCCGCGCCGGAGTGACCGATGTGCTCGTCACCGCTCCCGATGAGATCTGGATCGATCGGGGCGAAGGCGTCGAGCGCGTGCCGCTGCGCCTCAGCGGGCAGCGACAGCTGCGGGCGCTCGCGGTCTCGCTCATTTCCGCGGGAGGGCGCCATCTCGACGATGCAACGCCCTTCGTCGACGTGCGACTGGGCGAGTTGCGGGTGCATGCGGTGCTGCCACCGGTGGCGGTCGGCGGCGTCCAACTCTCGGTGCGCGTGCCTCAGCGTGGACTGCGCGACTTCGACTCACTGCTTGACACCGGCATGATCGTCGCCGGGCACGAAAGGCTGCTGCGCGACGCCATCTGCTCGGGCGCGAATCTGCTCATCACGGGCGCGACCGCCACCGGCAAGACGACGCTGCTCCGAGCGCTGTTGCAGCTGGTCGAGCATGATCAGCGCATCATCTGCGTCGAAGACGTCGCCGAGCTCGATGTGCGGCACCCGCACGTTGTGCAACTCGAGGCGCGGCAGCCCAATGCTGACGGTCTCGGAGCAGTCGGCCTCGACGTCCTGCTGCGCCAGGCCCTGCGCATGCGTCCCGATCGCATCGTCGTCGGCGAGTGTCGTGGGCCCGAGCTGATGCTGCTGATGACCGCACTGAACACGGGGCATCGGGGCGGGGCGGGCACCCTGCACGCCAACTCGGTCGCCGACGTGCCGGCTCGGCTCGAGGCGATGGCGCTGATGTCAGGCATCAGCGAAAGAGCCCTGGCTCGTCAGGCTGCCAGCGCCTTCGACCTCGTCTTGCACCTCGGGCGCAGCGCCGGTGCTCGCCGGCTCGAGCAGGTCGGGCGTCTCGAAGTCGACGCAGACGGACTGCTCGTCGCACGGGTCCTGACCGCCGATCCTGAACGTCCGAGCGCTCAGGGGCAGCCAGACCGGCCAACCGCACCATGCACGCGCCGGGCCGATGACTGACTCGCTCGGCAGCACGGCCGAGGCCCTCAGCGCACTCTCCGCTCTCGTCGCTGCGGGGGTCTCACCGCAGCGAGCACTCGAACTCGTGGCCGACGGCGTCGGCGGTCTCGACGGCGAAGTGCTCGCCGAGGCGCTGCCCAGAGTTCGGCAGCATGGCGCCTCGGCGTCGCTGCTCGATGCGACGGCGCGGCTGTCGCATGCACCACGCCGGTTCGCCGAGCAACGGGGGCGAGCGCTGCAGCAGTCGGTTCGCAGCTGGCGCCGCATCGCGGCGGTCTGGGGCATCGCCGAACGAGCCGGGGCCCCGCTGTCAGACGCGCTGCGGCGTATGTCCGGCATGCTCGAGCAACTCGAGCGCATCGAGATCGAGTCCCGCATCGCCGCATCCGGTCCGACGTCCACGGCTCGTCTGCTGCAGGCGATGCCGCTGGTCGGCGTGCTGTTGGGCGCGCTGCTCGGCGTCGACTCGCTCGGCGTGCTCTTCGGTACGCCGTTCGGGTGGGGCTGCCTCGTCGTGGCGCTGGTGCTGATGCTGGTGGGCGCTCGCTGGCAGAAGAGGCTGCTCGCTTCGCTGCAGCCGCCTGACGACTCTGACGGCATGCTGCTGCTCATGGTGTCGTTGGGCGTTCGGGCGGGGCACGCCGCCGACAGCTCGATCGAGTTGAGCGAGCGGATGCTGACCCGCGCCGGTCTCGACGCCCACCGAGACGACGAGCGCGCGCGGCTCGATCGCCTGGTCTCTCTCTGGCAGCGCTCCGGTGTGCCGCTGTTGGGGCTGCTCGACGGTCAGCTCGACGACGTGGCCCGCATGCGCGCGGCCGCACTGCGGGTGCGTGCCGCCCGGCTCGAGACACTGCTGCTGCTGCCTTTGGGCGTCTGCTCGCTGCCGGCCTTCATCGTGGTCACCGTGCTGCCGATGATCGCGTCGATTCTGTTCTCCACATTCGCCGATCTGCACTGATCTGTGCACAGCGGTCACGTATCCCGACTCTCTCCTCTCGGCTTCCGCGACGCTGGAAGTGCAGCCGGGTTCAGCCCCGACGCATCACAGAAATGCACATCGAAGAAAAGAGGACACCATGTCGACGATCACCACAGCGTCTGACCCGGCAGAGCCACATGGCCGCCGAGCTCTGCGCGCCATCGCCAGCGCTCTGTTGCTGCGCGTCTCGCTGGCAGTCACCGACGTCGCGGCGGCAGCGGCTGCGCTGGCGCTGCAGCGTTTGAACGAGCTCAGGTCGCGTCCGCAGCAGAATGGAGCCGCCACTGCGGAGTACGCCATCGCGATGCTCGCCGCAGTGGGCTTCGCGGGTGTGCTGGTGGTCATCCTTCGCGGCGACGAGGTGCGCGGAGTACTCACCAGCCTCGTTCGCAATGCGCTCAACGCGGCGCCGTAGAGCGGCGCCCGAGACAGATCGTGAGCAGCGTCATGACCGAGCGTGCCGAAGACACCTCTGGGGATGCCTGCGAGCGTGAGCGAGGATCCGCCACCGCAGAACTGGCCGTGGTGCTGCCCGTCGTCGTGCTGGTGCTGGGCCTCGTGCTCGGCACCGGCGCGGCGTCGGCACGCATCACCACGACCACTGAGGCCGCTGCGGCCGCCGCACGAAGTCTGGGGCGCGGCGAGACTCCGACTCAGGCGCGCAGCATCGCCGCACAGGTGCAGCCTGACGCGACGCTGCAGATCTCCGACCAAGGCGACCTGGTCTGCGTGCGCGCGAACTCGACGCAGCGTGTGCTCGGCGCGCTGCCGATCGACGTCGTACAACGGGTATGCGTGCCGCGCGAAGGCCGATGAGCAGAGATGAGGAGCGAACGATGAAGGCGAAGGCTGATGAGCAGAGATTGAGGCGCGAACGAACGATGAAGAACGACGCGGAACGAGGCAGCATGGCCGTTGGCATCGTCATGCTGGTCGTTGCGGTGACGCTGCTGGCAGCACTGGCGAGTGTCATGGCGGCGCAGAGCCAGCACGATCAAGTGCGCGCGGCTGCGGGCATCGCCGCCCTGCAGGCCGCTGATGCGCAGCGCGGGCTGATCGCAGACGTTCCGTGCGCGCGAGCAGAGCGCGTTGCCGCGGCTCATGCGGCGACAGCGGCGTCGTGCGGCGAGACCGAACGCGGCATGCTCGTCACACTGACTCGTGACTCGTTGCTCGGTCGGGTCACCGCCACGGCCCATGCGGGGCGCAGTGAGAAAGACCACGCCCGTGGCGGCTCTGGTGCGTGACGCTGTTCGCGGGGCGATTCTGCGTTCGCAGGGTGATTCCGTGGCCGGACTCCACCGAATCGTCTGGGTGTTGCAGAGCACGGGTCGAGAGCCGTCTTTGTGGAACCGAGAACGCTCCCCTATATTGTGGAACGACGAGTCGCAACTGACGGCAGGCTGAATCCCAAGGTCGCCGGGCGAGCTGCGACCGCAGGAACACCGCTAGTGCGCGGGGTGAGGAATCTCAAGTGGCACATACGAAGAGGCTGGTCATCGTCGAGTCTCCAGCCAAGGCGAAGACCATCGGCAAGTATCTCGGCGAAGACTACACAGTGCTCGCCTCGGTCGGTCACGTGCGTGACCTCATCGAGCCCAAGAACCTTCCGCCAGAGCTGAAGAAGGGGTCGCTCGGCAAGTTCTCGGTCGACGTCGACCACGGGTTCGAGCCGTACTACGAGATCAGCAGTTCGAAGAAGAAGACCGTTGCCGAGCTGCGCCGAGCGCTGAAGGGTGCCGACGAGCTCTACCTCGCAACTGATGAGGATCGCGAGGGAGAGGCCATCGCCTGGCACCTGCTGCAGGTGCTCAAGCCGAAGGTCCCCGTGCGGCGCATGGTCTTTCACGAGATCACCAAAGAGGCGATCACCAAGGCGAAAGAGGCTACCCGAGAGCTGAATACCGCGCTGGTCGATGCGCAGGAGACCCGACGCATCCTCGACCGTCTGTACGGCTATGAGATCTCGCCGGTGCTCTGGCGCAAGGTCGGCCCGGGTCTCTCTGCGGGCCGTGTGCAGTCTGCGGCGACGCGTCTGGTGGTCGACCGAGAGCGGGAGCGCATCGCCTTCCGCTCAGCCGAGTACTGGGACGTCGTCGTCGAGGCCAAGGCCGACGCAGACGAGACCGAGTTCGAGGCCCGGCTGGTCAGCTACAACGGTGTGAAGATCGCGACGGGGCGAGACTTCAGCGATCGAGGCGAACTGAAGACCGCTGCCCATGTGCTCACCGGTGACGAGGCCACGGCGCTCACGACCGCACTCGAATCAGCGCGGCTCGAGGTCGCATCCGTCGAATCGAAGCCGTATCGCCGCCGCCCGGCAGCGCCCTTCACCACCTCGACGCTGCAGCAGGAGGCCGCGCGCAAGCTGCGCTTCTCGGCACGGCAGACGATGAGCCTGGCGCAGGGGCTGTACGAGAACGGCTACATCACGTATATGCGAACCGACTCGCCGATTCTGTCGCATCAGGCGGTCACCGCCGCCCGTGCCCAGGCGAAGTCTCTCTACGGCGAGAACTCGGTGCCCGAGAAACCTCGCGTCTACACCGGCAAGTCGAAGAACGCGCAAGAGGCGCACGAGGCGATCCGTCCGTCTGGTGATCACTTCCGGCTGCCCAACGACCTGCGTTCGAGTCTGCGCGCTGATGAGCTGAAGCTCTACGACCTGATCTGGAAGCGCACCGTCGCGTCACAGATGGCGGATGCGACCGGTTCGACCGCCACGGCCACGCTGCGATACGAGGGCAAGGGCGTGAAGAGCGAGTTCACCGCCTCAGGCACCGTCATCACGTTCCGCGGGTTTCTCGACGCCTACGAAGAGGGCCGCGACGCCGACCGCCACGCCGCAGCTGAACGGGCCGCCAGAGAACGCCGACTGCCGGCGCTCGCGCAGGGCCAGTTCGTCTCGGTCATCGAACCCGAGTCGAAGCAGCACGAGACGCTGCCGCCGCCGCGTTACACCGAGGCGAGCCTGGTCAAGACCCTCGAAGAGCTGGGCATCGGGCGCCCGTCGACGTATGCGGCGATCATCTCGACCATCGTCGACCGCGGCTATGTGACGCCCAAGGGGCAGTCCCTGGTGCCGACGTGGGTCGCGTTCTCCGTGGTGCGTCTGCTCGAGCAGCACTTCGCCTCGCTGGTCGACTACGACTTCACCGCTGGCATGGAGGGCGACCTCGACCGCATCGCCGCCGGTCAGGAAGACCGCCGCCACTGGCTCAGCCAGTTCTACTTCGGTGAGGGCGATCACCCCGGCCTGCGCTCGGTCATCGACAACCTGGGCGAGATCGACGCCCGTGGCATCAACTCGACGCCCATCACCGACGCGATCACACTGCGCATGGGCAAGTTCGGCCCGTATCTCGAGCAGCAGATTGACGGGGAGGAGACCCCGAAGCGGGTGAGTCTGCCCGACGGCCTCGAGCCTGACGAGCTCACCGCTGAGAAGGCGGTCGAGATCATGGAGCGCCCGAGCGGCGACCGAGAACTCGGGGTGAACCCCGAGAGCGGGCACGCCGTGGTCGTGAAGGCCGGTCGTTTCGGGCCCTATGTCACCGAGACGCTGCCCGAGGGTGAGGAGTGGCCCAAGGGGGTCAAACCGCCGACGGCATCGCTGTTTCGCAGCATGGAGCCGGCGACGGTCGACTTGGCCGTCGCCCTGAAGCTGCTCTCGCTGCCGCGCGTGGTCGGCGAGGTCGACGACGTTCCGGTCGAGGCGCTCAACGGTCGTTACGGGCCGTACCTCAAACATGGCAAAGAAACGCGTTCGCTGCCTGACGAGGATTCGATCTTCTCGATCGACCTCGAGAAGGCGAAAGAGCTGCTCGCGCAGCCGAAGTACGGCGGTCGACGTGCGGCGGCTCCGCCGCTGCGCGAGTTCGACAAGCCCGACCCGGTCAGTGAGAAGCCGATCGTCGTGAAGAACGGCCGCTTCGGCCCCTACGTCACCGACGGCGAGATCAACGCGACCGTGCCCAAGGCCGAGAACGCCGAAGAGCTCACGTTCGAGCGCGCTGTCGAGCTGCTCGCCATCAAACGCGAGAAGGGGCCGGCGAAGAAGCGCACCCGGAAGGCACCGGCGAAGAAGACGCCGGCGAAGAAGACGACCGCACGAAAGACGGCGGCGAAGAAGACGACCGCGTCGAAGAGCGCTACCGCGAAGTCGAAGACCGCCACTGCCAAGAAGACGGCCACGACGAAGAGCGCTTCGGCGAAGCCGACGGCGGCCAAGAAGGCTGCCACCGCAGGCGACGGCGAGAGCGCCGGCCAGTGACCCAGACGGCTGAGCGACGCGGCCTCTTCGTCACCGTCGAGGGCATTGACGGGGCGGGCAAATCGACGCAGCTGGCCCTGCTGCGCGACTGGCTGACCGAAGCCGGCCATGAAGTGGTCTCGACCTTCGAGCCGGGCGCGACGCCGCTCGGCGGCAGCCTGCGCGATCTGCTGCTGCACACTGACGGCTCGGTCTCGGAGCGCGCCGAGGCATTGCTCTATGCCGCAGACCGCGCCCAGCACGTCGATCAGGTGGTGCGGCCCGGTCTCGAGCGCGGTGCTGTCGTGATCTCAGACCGGTATCTCGACTCGTCGATCGCCTATCAGGGGGCCGGACGGCGCCTGCTCGCGAATGAGATTCGTGATCTGTCGCTCTGGGCGACCGACGCACTGCTGCCCGATCTGACCGTCCTGCTCGACCTGCCGATCGCCCAGGCGGCATCGCGGGTGGATGCCGAACCCGGCGAACGGGATCGCCTGGAGCGCGAGCGTGCAGACTTTCACCAACGTGTGCGCGATGGTTTTCTCGCGTTGGCGACCGCCGAACCCCGGCGCTTCGAGATCGTCGACGCCCGACTGCCAGTCGACAGGATCGCCGACCGCATCCGCCGCACCGTGACACGACTGCTGATCGCACAGGTCGCTGCCGGTACCGACGTCAGTGGCGAACGCTAGGCTCCCCACATGAACGCACCCGCAGCATCCGCGTCACTGAGCCGGCGACTCGTCGGCCAGCCGCAGGTCGTCGCCCAGCTCGAGCACACCATCGCACATGCCGATGATCCCAAAGTGATGACGCACGCCTGGCTGTTCACCGGCCCGCCCGGGTCGGGGCGGTCGGTCGCCGCGCTCGCGTTCGCCGCCGAGCTGCAGGCAATCGGCGCCAGTGATCCAGACCACCAGCGGGTGATGGTCGAAGCAGGCACACACCCAGATGTGCAGGTGGTGCGCACTGACAAGGTCATCATCAGCATCGACGAGGTGCGCGACATCGTGCGCCAGTCGCAGCTGTCGCCGTCGGTGGGGCGATGGCGCATCCAGGTCATCGAAGACGCCGACCGCATGAGCGAGCACACCTCGAACGTGCTGCTGAAATCGCTCGAAGAGCCGCCTGATCGCACCGTGTGGATTCTCTGCGCACCGGGCGAGGCCGATCTGCTGCCGACGATTCGCTCGCGCGTGCGCATCGTGCGTCTGGGCACGCCCTCGCCAGACGCCATCGCCGACCTGCTCACCAGCGAGTCGAACGTGAGCCGCGACCTCGCCCTGCTGGCCGCCCGCGCCGCGCAGTCGCACATCGGCATGGCGCGGCGTCTCGCCACAGATTCGGCGGCGCGTGAGCGGCGACGCTCGTCGCTCACCGGCATTCTGAGCATCGATCGGCTGAGTCGAGCTATGGCCGTTTCTCGACAGCTGCTGCAGATCGCCAAAGACGACGCCACCGCGCTGGTCGGCGACGAAGAGCAGCAGGAGCGCGCCAGGCTCATGCGCCAGATGGGGCTCGGCCCCGACGACCGGGTGCCGCCGAAGCTGCGCTCACAGCTGCGCGAGGCCGAAGACAACTGGAAGCGTCGCTCGAAGCGCGCGCTGGCCGACGGCGTCGACCGTGTGCTCACCGACGCGCAGGCACTGCTGCGAGACGCGCTGCTGTCGAAGCTGGGCAGCGGGCAGCAGCTCATCAACGCCGACCTGGTCGACGAGCTGCAGACCTTCGCACGGCGCTACACCGAAGCCCAGCTGCTGGCCGGCATCGACGCCACCGAACAGGCGAGAGGCCAGCTGGCGCACAATGTGTCGCCGGCCTTGGTGCTCGACGCGTACCTGGTGAGCCTGGTGCCCGGAGTGCTGCAGTGACCAGAGCGAAGACAGCGTTTCGAACGAGACCGGCGCTGGCTGCGCTCGTCGGTCTCGTCGCCCTGGCGCTCGCGCTCGGCGGATGCGCTCTCGGCCCGGGCACCGGCGCGGCAGACGACTTCGACCCGACGCAGGGTGCGCCCGCCGAGCTGCAGGGGTTCTACGGTCAGCAGATCGACTGGTCAGACTGCGGCGACGGCGCTGACTGCGGGGCGCTCACGCTGCCACTCGACTGGTCGCAGCCGCAGGGCGACACCGTCTCGGTGGCCCTCGCCCGAAAAGCGGCCGACGGCGGCGGGCACCATCGAGCCCTGGTGATGAATCCCGGCGGCCCTGGAGCCCCTGCCCTGCAGTACGCCACAGACAAGTCGTACCGCGACTACTTCTTCGGGTCGGCGCTGCAGCGCGAGTTCGACATCGTGACCTTCGACCCGCGGGGCGTCGCAGGCAAGTCCACGCCGGTGCGCTGCGTCGACGCGACGCAGATGGACCACTACCTCTACGACCTGCCGGCCTCGCCGCGAGGCACCCCGGCATACATCGCCGAGTCCGAGGCGAACTCGAAAGCGTTCGGCGAGGCCTGTCAGGCCAACACCGGCACACTCCTCGGGCACGTCGACACGGCAAGCGTCGCCCGCGACCTCGACGTGCTCCGGGCGGTCCTGGGGCAGCCACAGCTCGACTACCTCGGTTACTCGTACGGCACGCGGATCGGCGCCACATACGCCGATCTCTTCCCCGAACGGGTCGGGGCGTTCGTGCTCGACGGCGCCGTCGACCCGTCGCTGTCGTCTGAAGACATGCTCGTCGAACAGGTCGGCGGGTTCGAATCGGCGGCGCGGTCATTTCTGCAGAACTGTGTATCGAATGCCTCCTGCCCGTTCACCGGCACGCCAGACGCCGCCGCCACCCAGCTGGCTGCCCTGATCGCCGGACTCGACCAGCATCCGCTCTCGGTGTCTGACGGCCGCCGACTGGGCAGCGACACCATGGTCACCGCGATCAGCTCGGCGTTGTACTCGCGCTCGCAGTGGGGCACGCTGGCTCGGGCGATCACCCGTGTCAGCCAGGGCGATGCTCAAAGCGCGATGGCGCTGGCAGACCAGTACAACTCGCGCTCGGCCGACGGCACATACGAAGACAACTCCACCGAGGTGCTCACCGCGGTCAACTGCATCGACATGCCTGCCGACCAGACTCCAGAAGGAGTGCAGCGACTGAACGAGCGCATTCGTGCGGCTGGGCCGGTCTTCGGTCAGTTTCAGGCGAACGGCACGGCGATGTGCAGTGGGTGGCCGGTGCCGCCCACGGGAACGCCGCACAGAGTCAGTGCGACCGGCTCAGCCCCCATCATGGTGATCGGCACGACCGGCGATCCGGCGACGCCGTATGCCTGGGCTCAGTCGCTGGCCGACCAGCTCGATCACGGCTTTCTCGTGACGAACGTGGGCGAAGGGCACACGGCATACAGCAGTACGGCCTCCACATGCATCACGCGTGCGGTCGAACGCTTTCTTGTCAGCGGCGAGCAGCCGGCCGACGGGCTGCGCTGCGAGTAGTGCGCGAGTCGTGCTGCGAATGGTGAATCCGGCTGAACTTCTGGTAGTCTGTTCGGCGGTGCCGCGAGGCATTGGCCACCTTAGCTCAGTCGGTAGAGCACTTCACTCGTAATGAAGGGGTCGCGAGTTCGATTCTCGCAGGTGGCTCTCATCCATATCGCCTCCACCATCATTGGTGGGGGCGATTCCTGTCTCCAGCCAAGTGCGATCGACGCCCGTGGCAAGTGCCCAGGCTGCGATCGTTGCTTTCCGTGGTGTCGATTTGCCCCGTTCCGCATCTGAAACCGCATTTCTGCTGAGTTCCATCCGAGCGGCGAGATCTCCCTGATCGAGTGCGGAGCTCTCACGTGCTTTTTTCAGACGATCTGCGAGAGTCCACTTGGGAACGAACCCGACGTGTGCAGTCGCGTTGCTATAGATGCTCATGCGGACATTCTTGCACAGAACTATGCACAAGAACGGGGATTGGCACACTTACGGAACTTTGAATGCGCATGGTCCGTGTTCTATAGTGTGCATGTGCATAGTTCTGTGCTTGTTCAGAGTCCAAGCAGTCTCGATCTGATCGGCGCTCGTGGCGCAGCTGAACTGCTGTGTGTCGACCGAGCGACGATCGTCCGTCATGTTGCCAGAGGAACGCTTCCGATAGTGACTCGGCTCGATGGGCCCCACGGAGCGCTGGTGTTCTGCCGCGATGATCTCCAGTTTCAGCTCGATGCTGGGTGGCCGCGTGTAACGCTGGCGCGGCTCGACTCCCTGGCGGTGTCTTTGTGAGCGATTTTGTTGATCCTGAGTTCATGGTGCGTGAGTGTGCTGCGCGTCTGAATGTGCTGGGTGTGTCTGTTTTAGATGCGCAGGAGGGTGTCTTTCTTGATGACGCTGGCCTGCGTGCTGTGCGGAATTTTCGTGTGTGGTTGCGGCGTGCGCGGCGCGCTCTTGGTAACACTGCGAATTCGGTGACCCCCCGTTGAGCGCGAAGCGGGATTGGCGGTCGTCGCAGCGTGAGATGCGCTTTCAGCGGCGTCAGGTGTCGGCGCAGCTGCTCGTGCAGCATGCGCGTGCTGGGGCCGGGCTGTCGCCGGATGGGCGAGAGGGCTTCGCGGCTCCGCTGCGCCCGGCGTCGTGCCGGCATGCGGCTGGTGCGTCGGTCGGTGTCGTGGCTGACAGCCTGGGGTCGCCTGCGACGTTCTCAGGTCTGATTCATTGCGGGTCGGTGTGGGCGTGCCCGGTGTGTTCGGCGTCGATTCGCCAGGGCAGGGCGGATGAGGTGACGACGGCCTCGAAGTGGTGGGAGCGCCGTGAGGGCGGCGCGTTCTTGTTCGCGACGTTCACGCTGCGGCATCGTCTCGATGATTCGCTTGAGCAGAATCTTGACGCGCTCACGCAGGCGTTTCGTTCGTTGATCATGGGTGCCCCGTGGAAGCGGTTTGCTGCTCGGCATGGCATCCGGCATCAGATCAAGGCTGTCGAGGTTACGCGCGGTGAGAATGGCTGGCATCCTCATCTGCATGTGCTGTGGTTTGTGGAGCGTGCGTTGTCTGATGTGCAGCGTCGAGAGGCGCGTGCCTGGTTGTCTGCGCGTTGGCGTAGGTTCGTTGTGAAGCACGGTGGCCGGTTGCCGTCTGATGAGCGTGGTGTCGATCTGCGTGACGTGCAGCACGGCAATGTCGTGTCGTTGTATTTGGCGAAGCTGCAGGAGCATGACCGGGCGCGTTCATTCAAGATCGGCAATGAGATGGCCAGGCTCGATCTGAAGAAAGGCCGGCTCGACTCTCTGACGCCGTTCGAGCTGCTCGACTTCGATGGGCTCGATGAGGATGAGCGAGAGGAGCGTGCTCGCTTGTGGGTCGAGTGGGTCGAGACGACCAGGGGCCGGCGTGCGCTGACGTGGTCGCGGGGGCTGAAAGCGGCGGCCGGCATCGAAGATGTCGATGACCAGGAGCTCGCGGACGACGAGCCGGGTGACGAGGTCGATGTGACGTCCGTCGCGATCCGCCGGCGTGATTGGAAGCGCGTTCAGAATGACCCGGCGAAGCTCTGCCGCATTCTGGAGCTGGCCGAGGCAGGCCGGTGGGAGCGAATATCGCAGGTGGTGCCGTGCTCGGCGACCAGGTGTGGCCCGGAATCTGCCCGTGCTGAGGCCGCATAGCCGCTGATATTGCATCAACATATGCAACTTCTGCATCAACTTATGCAGTCTGCTGGGAATCGCTGTTCTGTGGTGTTTGGTCGTGCTTGTCTGGTGTCAATCACCCGGTTCAGGGCTCGAAAGGAAAGCATCATGGCGGACGGTATTAAGGCGACGGTCGAGGGAATGGTCAAGCGCGTTTTCAAGCGCGGTTCGGTCGTCGAGATTCAGCGCGAGTCGCGCGACGGTCGTCAGAAGTGGCTCGACTACGTCACGATTTGGGACCTGTTCGGCATGCAGGCGGGCGATCAGGTGCGTGTCTCTGGTGAGCTGACTTCTTCGCTGCGGTACTACAACGGTCGTGCCCAGGTGCAGACCTCGCTGAACAATCTGACAGGCCAGGAAAAGATCGGGCACGTCGAGCTCGGCGGTGACTCGACCGAGTATCCGGGCGAGCATGACCTGGCCACTGCGTCAGCTGGTTCTGGGTCGGCTTGGGGCGAGTGACATGTTTCCAGTGTGGCTGATCGTCTGCGCGTTTCTAGCTCTCGCTTCGTTTGCGGTTCTGGCTGCGGCTGTGACGGTGCGGGAGGTTGAAGCCTTCCGGTTCGAGCGTGAGTATCGCGCTGAGCATGGCACGCCCACGAGTGAAGGCGTTCGCCCGAGGAGTCCGAGCCGTCATGGCGCTGCTGTATGACTCGGCGTCGCTTCAGTTCGCGCTCGGGCTGTTCTGCCTCTTGTGTGGCGTCATCCTCGTTCAACAGATCAAGTGAGGTTGCTCATGGAACCCGGGTATGCTGTCGCGGCTTCGACGTGGCTTCCGTTCGTGCCGATTCTCGCTCTGGTGTGGAGCCTTGTGAACGGACTTCGCATTGTGCGCCGGTTCGTGATGGTGTGACATGCCCTTCACTGATGATGGGTCGCTCTTCGGCTTCCTGGTCGGATCGTTCTCTGTCGGCATCTTGCTGTCAGCAGTGTTCGCTCTGCTCCAGGCATGGCGCTCGTGATGCGGGCGTAACTCGATTCCCGATTGGAGGTGAATAGAAATGGAAACAGCTCTTCTTGCAGCAGAGGGCAGTGCAGTGGACGTGCCTGGAATCTTCGGCGGCATCATCAGTTCGCTTGGCTCAGACGTTGGCGCTATTGCTCCGACCGCGATTACCGTTGGCGCGCTTGTGCTGGCGATCACCGTGGGCTGGCGTCTGGTGAAGAAATTCGCCCGAGGCTGATAGCCCGCACCATTGAGTGCCCCGATCATCGACAATCCCCCGGTGCTCGGGGCACTCGTGTCTTGAAAGGCAGTGATGAACATTCCGTGGTATCTCTGGCGAGATGAGCTCGCGGCGCTTCCGTCATGGGCTGTCGTCCTTGTTGTGCTCGCTGGCGGCGTGGCCGGCATGGTCGTGTGGCGGCTTGTGAGGCGGTGGCTGTGACTCAGGTAGGCGGTCGTAAACGTGCCCTGTTCCTCGTCATCCTGCTAGTGATGGCGACGCTTGCCGGCGTCCTGTCGTCTCAGACTGGGGCGCGTGCTGCGACTGCAGATTTGAGCATTGACAATCTGAAGGCTTTGTATCCGCGTTGGTGGGCGGAGGTGTCGAAGAATGAGAGTTTGTCTGGCATGATTCGCGATACTGTGGGCGCGTCGAAGGGGTATCCCGATGGTAAGCAGTTCGGCGATGATTTCGGTCTGCCCCGTAACCTGCTTGAGGCGAGGAAGGGCGGTTACAACGGCTATGTCGTGAGGGCTGCTGATGGCACGTTTGAGTGGTCGACTGCTGCTAAGCAATTCGGGGCTATTGGTGAGACTGCTGAGGCCCGATTGCATCCGGGCGTTCGGTCTGCATATCCGTCGTCTGCGTTGAAGGGTGGCAGCTCGAAGTCTGTTGTGCAGCGGCTGTTTGGGGCGAAGAGTGACAAGGCGGCTGTTGCGGTCGCGACTGAGAAGTATGGTGCTACAGCAGTTGCTGCGGCGAAATCGTCTGGTTTCTGGAGCGGCACGAAGTCCGTGCTCGCATCGGGCGGAAAGTTCCTCGTGAAGGCCGGCAATGTTTGGATGGCCCAGTCGATCGGCACATGGATTGGTCATGCCGGGGTGTCGTTTTTCATGCAGGATGCTGATTTTGTGGTCTGTGATTCTACGGGTGGCGACTTCCTCGGAATGACGGCACGCTACTTTTCTGGCGCGGACTGTTCCCAGTTCCAGGAGGCTGTTGCTCAGCCGAATGTCGATGTGCAGGAGCTTTTTCTGTCCACGCCGAGCGCTGTCCTGCCGAATGGCATGTCGTTCAGCACTCTTAGTACGCGGGTTGAGGACAGCCCTAATAATTCTGACTATTACTCGGCTCGAATGCTTGTGAGTGATCTCAGCCTTGGGGGAAATTTTCGGCAGTGCTATGGCTCAGGCAACGACTCGACGTTGGATTGTGCGGAGGTGCAGCTGGGTGGTGAGCTCGACGGCGATGGTAAGGTCCACCTCCAATACGTTATCCCAGATACGAGTGGCCATGCCATGATTCCTGGGGCTGCCTTTGTCAGACCATCGGACAAGAGTGCTCGGTGGGGGCAGGTGGAGACGGTGCACCGAGGTGAAGGGACAGGCCTTACTGAGGATGTTCTCTTGCGGGTGACTCCGTCTGCCAAGGTGCAGTATTACCGGTCCGGAGGAAAGACGTACTGCGGGTCTGATGCGAATAGGGCCACGCCTGTCGGCTCAAACGGCGCGTCATGCACTGATAAGACGGCAGTGATCACGGCCCAGTGGGCTGACAAGGATCCCGATCGCACTCTGGAATCGTGCACGGAGTACACCGACGGCTCGAAGGACTGTGCTGAGGGTGAGCCTTTCAAGGAGTCCGGGTCTGTGCCAATGCCTCCGACTGCTCCAGTGGACCCGTCGAAGCAGATTGCTGGTGTCTCGGTGGGTGAGAAGAACGCTCAGACTGGAGTGAAGACCGACCTCGGAAGAGTTGAGCCGGATGACCAGTACAAGTCGTTTGCTGAGACCTATCCGTCCTGCACGGATGGGTCGTGTGAGCTTGACCTTGTGACGAAGGCGACGGGGAAGAGTTGCTTCGATGACGGCACTGCGTGTTCCGCGTGGTTCTCTGACCCTGACAAGGCGACGAAGTATGGGTGCACGTACGGTGGCCAAGATGTTGCCCTGGAGGAATGCACGATGTACTCGAACGCGTTCAAAGCGTCGACGCAGCAGACGGGCAAGGATCTCTCTGACCCTGAGACTGGTGCAGATGTCGGGCAGACCTCTCAGTCTGGTTTGGAGAAGGCGCCGGCTGATCAGTGCTGGTCAGAGGAATGGGGCAACGCTACGAATCCCATCGACTGGGTCTTCACGCCTGTGAAATGCGCCCTGGTGTGGGCGTTCGTGCCGAATACGCTGGTGTTTCAGGATCAGATCAGTGAGGCGGCAGTGAAGACGAAGTTCGGCACTCAGCTTCTGGAGATGACGTCGGCGTTCAATGTGGGGTTCTCACCGTCGGGATGTGATGGTATCCCGCTCGACACGTCCGTTTTCGGCAGCACAGGAGGAGTCGTGCGGCTAGGGAATTCCTGCGAGGGCAGTCTGCTGTACCCGCTGAGGATCGTGACGAATCTTTTCCTGACGATCCTCATTCTCTGGGTGTTGCTCATGCGAATTCTGCGTTGGGTGTCGGGCAGCATCGGTCACACGCCGATGGCGAGTGCTGAAAGTGAGAGCAGAGACGCATGATCACGAGCTATTTCCTTGGATCGGTCATTTGGATCGTCACGGCACTGTTCGAGGACGGTGTTTTGCCAGACTTCGAGCTCCCAGGTGATCCGGGCTCCGCCGTGAGTCAGATGGGCGGTTTTGTCTCGCAGGCGTCTGGTCTTGGCGCCTGGGTTCCCTGGACCGTAGCTTGGTCGGCTCTCGCGATCGGGCTCGCAGTTTACGGGGCTACACTCCTGTTCAAACTTGTGCGCGTGATCTTGGGCCATGTTCCGCAGGTCGGGGGCAACGGCTGATGGGGGCCCATTCAGCTGATGCAGCGCAGCGGCTGCATGACAGGCTCACACAAATGGCTGCCAGGGCGGTTCTCCGGGGTGGAGCTCGGCGCGTTCAGCGGCGACGTAGCGTGCCGATTCACGCATATGTCGGTGCGAACGGGTCGGGCAAGAGCTTGTGCATGATCCGTGACACCCTTCCGAGCCTGGCCGCGGGCCGGCGCGTGCTCTCGACCGTGCGGCTGCTCGATGACCAGGGGAATGATCATCCCTCGTACGAGCGGTTCGAGGACTGGCCCCAGCTGTTGCAGGCCGAGCACTGCGATGTGCTGATGGATGAGGTGACCGGCATCGCGTCGTCACGCGAGGCGTCAGCTCTACCGACTGAGGTCGCGAACTTCCTTGTGCAGCTGCGCCGGCGAGACGTGCAGCTGCGATGGACTGCCCCGAACTGGGCCCGCGCTGACAAGATCATCCGTGAGGTCACGCAAGCGGTCACCGACTGTCGAGGTCTCTTCGGAGTCCGACAGACGGGCGGCAATGTCGGGCTTTGGTCTCAGAAGCGCCTGTTCTGGTTCCGCACATATGACGCCGCGCAGTTCGAGGAGTTCACGCTCTCTTCCAGGCAGTCTGTCAAGCCCCTGCAGCACGAGTTGTTCTGGGGCCCTGGAAGCCCGGCCTTTGCTGCCTACGACACGATGGACGCTGTCTCGATCGTCGGTCAGCAAGTGACGAAGGGCATATGCCTGGAGTGTGGCGGAGTGCGCCGGCCTAAGGTGTGCAAGTGCGAGCACTGACGGGCGCGGATTGATTCTCCTGCCTGCCGATCGCGTCGAGCGGACGACCGCCCGGGCCGCGCGCCGCCGCTTGCGGCGAGCACGGACCGGACGGACGACCGCACGACCCGGATGCCAGCCAGCTGTGCAACCGTGCCCGTCAGTGCGCAATGCCGGTATCGTTGATGTCCGAGGGGGAGCAATGCAATCTCTTCTGCCGGCTATCGTCGGTGTCGCTATCATGGCAGGCGCGGCCGCGGGCTTACTGGCGGCGCGTGATGCGTTGCGAAGGGCCGTCGAGAGACGACGTGCACGCAGGGCTGCGCAGGCTGAACATGATGCCCATGCTGACGAGTACCTTAAACGGCGTCGGTTTGACCCGTTCGAGTGATGAGCTGTGAAGCGACCACACCCGTGAAGACAAGTGTTTTCGCTTGCGAAAATGCGCGTCAGCCCCGTTCGGAGCGTTTGCCGCTGGTGACTTGTCGGCTATGCGGCCAGGGTGAGCAGTCTGATGCCGGCCCGCTGTTCGGTGAGCGTGATCTGAGTGTAGATCGCTGTGGTCGCGGGAGACTCGTGTCGCATGAGGGATTGCACGATGCGCAAGTGTACGCCGGCGCGCACGAGCTCTGTGCCGTAGAAGTGTCGGAGCTGGTGGGGTTTGCCGCCGACGATGCCGGCTTTGTGCATGACGCGGCTGATTGCCTGGCTGACGGATTGTGCGGTGATTGGCCCTTGGCGTGTGTATGACGGGAACCAGTACCCGTCGGCGGGCCAGAGTCGTGCTTCTGCGACGAGCAGGGGGTGCATGGGTATCATCGCAGTCTTGCCGCCTTTGCCGGTGACGGTGAGCACACCGGTGCAGGTGTCGATGTCGTGGCCGTGCAGTTTTGCGATTTCGTGTACGCGAAGGCCGGCGAGTGCGGCGAAGAGGATCATGCACCTGGTGCGTGACCGGGTGCAGGTGGTGAGCATGTCGTTGAGCTGTGCCTGGCTGATCGGTCTCGGCAGACATTTTGGCCGCTTCGGCGTCGGGGTGTCGAGGCTGGGGTCGTCGGGTCGACGTCGGGTGCGTTGCGCCCAGGCGCAGTAGGCGCGGATGCTTGCGTGATAGCTGGCTTTGGTGATCGGTGTGATGTCGCGTGCGAGCCAGCTGATGATGTGCGCGGGTGTGATGTCGAGTGGCCCGCAACCGGCGTGGTCTACCAGGGCGCGGATTGTGATCGCGCGTTCGCGGATCGTGCGGGTCGAGAGTGCTTGTGCGGTCTGCCATTGTGCCCAGGCTTCGAGCACTTCGTCTGTCGTGGGTGTCATTGCCCCCTCCTTCATGTCCAAGAAGGTTTTACGCCGCCGCGCCGTAGCGGGCAGTCGCAGCAATGTAATGAAGGGGTCGCGAGTTCGATTCTCGCAGGTGGCTCTCGAATCTTCTCTGTGTTTCCTTTCTACCTGCCACGTAGGCTGAATCCATGAACCCCCGCTTGGCACGCTGGCTGCCCGGCCTGCAGACGGCCGGGCGCTATCGATTGCCGTGGCTGCGTCATGATCTGCTGGCGGGTGCAACGCTCACTGCACTGCTCATTCCTGCTGGCATGGGGTACGCGCAGGTCGCCGGCCTGCCGCCGGTTACCGGACTCTATGCGAGCATCGTTCCCCTTCTGGTCTATGCGGTGGTGGGCCCGTCCAGAATCCTCGTGCTCGGTCCTGACTCATCGCTGGCGCCGATGATCGCTGCAGCGATCGTGCCGTTGTCGGCTGGCAGTCCACAGCGCGTCGTCGCATTGGCCGGGCTGCTTGCGATCATCATCGGTGCGCTCATGCTGCTGGGCGGTCTCATGCGTCTGGGGTTCCTCGCCGATTTTCTCTCGAAGCCCATTCGTATCGGCTATCTCAACGGCATCGTCATCGTGATCATGCTGAGCCAGCTGCCGAATCTGCTGGGCGTCGACGACCCTTCGGGCTCCCCGCTGAGTGCGCTGCCGGCGACTCTCGCCAATCTGAGAGCAGGCCATATCGCCTGGGCCGCGTTGACTATCGGGCTGGTCTCAACCGCAGCGATGATCTTGCTGCGTCTGATCGCGAAGACGATCCCCTCGGCGTTTCTTGTGATCGGGCTGGCAACGGCCGCAGTCGCTGCCCTCGGGCTGCAGCCCGCAGTCGACGTCGTCGGAGCGCTGCCATTTGGGCTGCCACATCCGACACTGATCGGGCTGCTTCCGAGCGACCTGGTCGAACTGGCCGTTCCGGCGATGGGCATCGCCCTGATCGCATTTGCCGACACAAGCATCCTCTCTCGCACGTTTGCGGCGCGAACCGGCAGTCACGTCAGCAGCAATCGTGAGATGATCGCCGTCGGCGTCGCAAACGTCTCGACTGGTCTGTGCGGAGGGTTTCCGGTCTCGGGCTCGTCGTCACGCACCCCAGTCGTGCAGTCGGTGGGCGGGCGGACGCAGCTCTCATCGGTCGCCGGGGCGCTGCTGCTCATCGTTTTCATCTTGCTTGCGCCCGGGGTGACCGCCTACCTGCCAGAAGCCGCCCTTGCGGCGGTGGTGATCGCCGCCACTGCGACGATGTTCTCGGCCCGTGATGTGCTCAGGCTCGTGCGGCGCAGCCCGATCGAGGCCCTTCTGAGCCTTGCGACGACGGCCAGCGTCATTGCATTCGGTGTGCTCGAAGGCGTCGCGATCGCGGTAGGGCTCTCACTCCTAGCGTTCATCAATCAGACGCGTCGTCCGTATCGCACCGAGCTGGGGCTGGTCCCAGGGATGCGCGGTTACCATGACCTCACCAGGCACCCCGAGGGCAGAAGACTGCCCGGCATCGCGATCGCACGCTTCGATGCGCCGCTCATGTTCGCAAACAGCGGATCGTTCACCGCATTCGTCCAGGAGCTGGCAGATCGGCCTCGCGACCCGCCGGTGCACACGCTGATTCTGGCGTCCGAGCCGGTGACCAGAGTCGACATCACCGCTGCGGATGCGATCGCGGCTCTTGACGATGAACTCACCCAACAGGGAGTTCGGCTGATTCTTGCCGAGGCTCGTGGGCCGATGAAGGATCAGCTCATCCGGTTCGGAGCCGGTGAGCGTTTCGAAGAGACCGGCCGGTTCGCTCCCACCGTGGGAGCGGCGGTGGATGCCATTACCGGAAGCCTGCGCACCGACATCGCTGAAGAGCCTGAGGCAGGGTCTGATCAAGAGACCGGCCCGACTCAACATCCCCCGAAGTGAGCCGGGCCGGCGTGGTTCGCGCTGAAGCCGGCCCTGCAGCGCACCGGTCACGGTGTGCAGCCGCTCTTGGGCGGTGCAGTGCCCGACGCCTGACCAGGGACGCCGGTGTGCGCCGACTTCAACGCAGTCATTGGGTGATCAGGCGGTCTCTTTCTCGCGCTCATAGTTGTGCACGGCGATCTGCACGAGCGTCAGGGCGGCCGTGTCTTCGATGGTCGGCGGAACGATCAGCTTCTCGCCGTTGACGATCTGCCGCAGGTTCTTGCGCAGGATCTTGCCGGAACGCGTCTTCGGCAGCCCCTCGACGACGACCACGTCTTTGAACGCCGCCACCGCACCGAGCTCCTTGCGCACCTTCTGCACCAGCTCTTTGCGCAGCACCTCTTCGGTGCTGTCGAAACCGTGCTTCAGAACGACGAACCCGAACGGCTTCTCGCCCTTGAGCGCGTCGGCGGCACCGATGACCGCAGCCTCTGCCACGGCTGGATGCGCACCCAGGATGCCCTCCATCTGCCCAGTGCTGAGACGATGCCCGGCGACGTTGATCACGTCGTCTGTGCGCCCCATCACGTAGATGTAGCCCTCGCGGTCGATGTACCCGGAGTCGCCCGTGAGGTAATAGCCCGGGAACGGTTTGAGGTAGCAGCGGTAGTAGCGCTTGTGACGACGCCAGAGCGTGGTCAGGGTGCCCGGCGGCATCGGCTGCTTGATGACGATGTTGCCTTCGCCCATGTTCGGCACCGGGTTGCCCTCGTCGTCGACGATCTGCACGTTGTAGCCGGGGGTGGGCAGACCAGACGAACCCGGCCGAGACTCGACCGGCTGCAGGCCGATGAAGTTGCCGGTGATCGCCCAGCCGGTCTCGGTCTGCCACCAGTGGTCGACCACTTTCGGGTGGATGTTGGCGACGGCCCAGTGATAGGTGTCGGGGTCGGTGCGCTCGCCGGCGAGGAAGAGCGCCTGCAGCGAGGAGATGTCGAACTGTTTGACCAGCTCGGCCTGCGGATCCTCTTTGCGCACCGCACGAATGGCTGTGGGTGCGGTGAAGAAGGAGCGCACCTTGTGACGTTCGATGATGCGCCAGAACTGACCGGCATCCGGCGTGCCGACAGGCTTGCCCTCGTAGACCACGGTCGTCGCGCCGACCAGCAGCGGGCCGTAGATGATGTAGCTGTGCCCGACGACCCAGCCCACATCAGAAGCCGTCCACATGACCTGGCCTGCCTCGATGTTGTAGAGGTTCTTCATCGTCCAGGCCAGCGAGACGGCATAGCCGCCGGTGTCGCGGACGACGCCCTTCGGCGCGCCTGTGGTGCCCGAAGTGTAGAGGATGTACAGCGGGTGCGTCGAGACCACCGGCACCGGCTTGTGCGGTGCGGCATGGGCCATCTCGTCGTCCCAGTCGAACCATTCCGTCTCGATCAGGTCGGCGACCCAGTCGGTGCCGTCCTTCGCGCCGCCCGGAATCTCGGGGCGGTCTTTGACGATGATCGAGTCGACGAAGTGGTCGCAGAGCGCGATGGCCTCGGCGACGATCGGCAGGTATTCGACGATGCGGTTGGGCTCGATGCCGCCGTCTGCGGTCACGAGCACCTTCGGCTTCGCATCGTTGATGCGAGTGGCGAGCTCTTTTGCGGCGAACCCGCCGAACACGACGGAGTGCACGGCTCCGAGTCGGGCGCAGGCCAGCGATGAGATCAGGGCCTCTGGGATCATCGGCATGTAAATGACGACGCGGTCGCCGAGGCCGACGCCGTGGGAGGCGAGCACCCCGGCGAAACGGGCGACTTCGTCGCGCAGCTCGTTGTAGGTGTACGTGCGCGACTTGTCGGTGACGGCGGATTCGTAGATCAGCGCCTTCTGATCGCCGCGGCCGGCCTCGATGTGCCGATCGAGCGCGTTGTAGGCGACGTTGAGCGTGCCGTTCGGAAACCACTGGTATTCCGGGTCGTTCGATGAGTCGAGGGCCTGTGTGGGCTCTGAATGCCAGTCGATCTCTTTGGCCGCGTCGAGCCAGAATGCCTCTGGGTCTGTGATGCTCTGCTGGTACGCCCGCCCGTAGGCTCCCTCACGCACCTGGTCACGCGTGATGTTCATCGTGTCCTCCTCATTGAGTACCTCCCGAGGATGCCGACACGACGACTCTGTGATGCCTCATCCTCGAAGCATGGGATCAATATACCGGCGTTGTATACACAGATGCAAATATCCTCGTTGAGCTGCGCGTGAACCGCCTGATCAGAAGTGCTGATTGGCAGAAATAACGGGCTTCTTCGAATCTGTGTATACATTGACGTGTGATTTGTGTATACACTGATGGCGATCGATCGACGATGACCGAAGGAGGGGATCATGCGCGCAGGTGACCGGGCGTATCAGACCCTTCGTGAAGAGATCACCAACGGCGACCTGCCAGCGGGCACGGTGCTCGGCGAGGTCGAGCAGGCGATGCGTCTCGGCATCTCCCGCACCCCGGTCCGCGAGGCCCTGCGACAGCTGATCAGCGAGGGCCTGGCCGTGCAGCGCCCCCGTGGCGTCGAGGTCTCAGAGGTCTCGTTCGAGAACATCGGGGAGCTCTACGACGTGCGGCTGGCCCTGGAATGCCAGGCCGCCCGACTTGCTGCGCAGAATCGCGATCCCGACGTCTTCCGTGCGCTGCTCGTCGACTTCCAGCACGTCAGCGACCTGCTCAACACCCGTGACCGCAACCGGCACGACTACTACGAACTCGTCAACCGCCTCGACGAAGCCCTCGACCAGGCCGTGCACAACCCCTACCTGGTCTCGGCGATGGCGACGGTGCGCACGCATCTCGCCCGCATCCGCCATATGGCTCGCAGCGATCGCGCCCGACTCATGGACGCCGCACGCGAACACGCGCTGATCGTCCAGGCGATCATCGACGGCAACGGCGACCTCGCCGCGCACGCCACGCACGTGCACCTCTACAACAGTCTTTCCCACCGACTGGCGAAGGCCGCCAGCCTCGAGACCCGCACAGCTGACGCCGTCAGCCCAGATGAAGGAGATGCTCGTGAAACAGCATGACGTCCGTGTGTACAAGAGCGAAGAGAACCTGGCTCGCAAAGATCAGCTCGCCTGGAAGATCGCCGAGGTCGCCGCTGACCCCGTCGAGGTCAGCCAGGCGGTGACCGACGAGGTCATCAACCGCGTGATCGACAACGCCTCGGTGGCTGCAGCCTCGCTGCTGCGCGGCCCGATCGTCTCCGCTCGCGCACAGGCCAAGGCCCACCCGTTCACGCGGGGCGGCTCGACCGTCTTCGGTCTGCCCATTCCCAAGCGCTACTCGCCCGAGTGGGCGACTTGGGCCAACGGCGTCGCCGTGCGCGAGCTCGACTACCACGACACCTTCCTCGCCGCCGAGTACTCGCACCCCGGCGACAACATCCCCGCGATGATCGCAGTGGCGCAGCACGTCACCGGCACCGGGAGTGCGAAGGTCAGCGGGCACGACGTCGTGCGCGGCATCGCGACCGGCTATGAGATCCAGGTCGACCTGGTGCGCGCGATCAGCCTGCACAAGCACAAGATCGACCACGTGGCCCACCTCGGCCCGTCGATCGCCGCAGGTCTCGGCACGCTGCTGCATCTCGACCCCGAGGTGATCTTCCAGGCGATTGGCCAGGCGCTGCACACCACGACGGCGACGCGTCAGTCGCGCAAGGGCCAGATCTCGACCTGGAAAGCGCATGCTCCGGCGTTCGCCGCGAAGATGGCCGTCGAAGCTGTCGACCGCGCCATGCGCGGCCAGACCAGCCCCGAGCCCATCTACGAAGGCGAGGATGGCGTGATCGCGTGGATGCTGGACGGCCCTGACGCGCATTACTCGGTTCCGCTGCCCGAGCGCGGCGAGGTCAAGCGCGGCATTCTCGACACGTACACCAAGGAGCACTCTGCCGAGTACCAGGCTCAGGCCTGGATCGACCTCGCCCGCAAGCTGCACAACGAGCACCCTGAGCTGGCGAACCCCGCGAACGTCACCTCGATCGTGCTGCACACCTCGCACCACACGCACTACGTGATCGGCTCGGGCGCGAACGACCCGCAGAAGTACGATCCCACCGCGAGCCGTGAGACACTCGACCACTCGATTCCCTACATCTTCGCTGTGGCGCTGCAGGACGGCCGCTGGCATCACGTCGACTCATACGCTCCCGAGCGCGCCGGTCGCCCTGACACCGTGCAGCTGTGGCACAAGATCACCACTGAAGAGGACGCCGAGTGGACCCGTCGCTACCATTCGATCGATCCTGACGAGAAGGCCTTCGGCGGTCGCGCCGAGATCGAGCTCGCCGACGGCTCGCACATCACGGCAGAGATCGCCGTCGCCGACGCGCACCCGCTGGGCGCACGTCCGTTCCAGCGTGAGAACTACATCCAGAAGTTCCGGACCCTCGCCGAGCCTGTGCTCGTGCCCAGCGAGATCGAGCGCTTCCTCGATGTGGCTCAGCGCCTCGACACCCTGACCGCCGACGAGCTGGGCGAACTGACCATCGTGGCCAGGCCGGGCCTGCTCGAGAGCGTCAACGACCCGAAGGGAATCTTCTGATGCTGTACTCGAAAGTCACCCCCGAGGCGAAGCGCCGCGCCTTTCGCGACGGGCTGGCCAGTGGCCGGCTGCAGCGGCTGCCGGGCGCGTTCAACGCGCTCTCGGCGCGGCTGATCGAGCGCAAGGGCTTCGAAGGGGTCTATGCATCGGGCGGCGTGCTCGCCAATGATCTCGGCTTTCCCGACATCGGCCTGACGACGCTCACCGAGGTTGCCGGCCGCGTGCACACCTATGCTCGGTCGACCGACCTGCCGGTGCTCGTCGACGCCGACACCGGCTTCGGCGAGCCCATGAACGTGGCCCGCACGGTTCAGGAGCTCGAAGATGCGGGCGTCGCCGGCATCCACATCGAAGACCAGATCAACCCGAAGCGCTGCGGCCACCTCGACGGCAAGGCGGTCGTCGACCAGGCGACAGCGGTCAATCGCATCCATGCCGCCGTCGAGGCGCGCCGTGACGAGAACCTCGTCATTCTGGCTCGCACCGACATCCGCGGGTCAGAGGGGCTCGAGGCGGCCATCGACCGGGCGAAGGCGCTGGTCGACGCGGGCGCCGACGGCATCTTTCCCGAGGCGCTGCGCGACCTGGGCGAGTTCGAGGCATTCCGCGAGGCGGTCGACGTGCCGCTGCTGGCGAACATGACCGAGTTCGGCAAGAGCGAGCTGTTCACGAACCGGCAGCTCCAGGATCTCGGGTTCAACCTCGTGATCTACCCGGTCTCGCTGCAGCGACTGGCGCTGGGCGCCGCCGAGCGCGGGCTCGACGCGATCCTCAGCGAGGGCAGCCTGCGCTCGCAGGTCGAACACATGCAGACCCGAGCCGACCTCTACGAGCTGGTCGACTACCCGGCATACAGCGAGTTCGACACCTCGGTGTTCAACTTCGACGTCGAGCGCGACAACTACCACTGACACGCATCTTCAAGCGATCCGCATTTTCAGAAGAGGAAATCATGACTGAGATCTACAAGGGCCTGGCCGGTGTGCCCGTCGACTACACCGCCATCTCGAAGGTGAACCCCGAGACGAACTCGCTGCTCTACCGCGGCTACCCGGTTCAGGAGCTCGCTGCGACGCAGTCGTTCGAGGCCGTCGCCTATCTGCTCTGGCACGGGGAGCTGCCCAATGACGAGCAGCTTGCCGAGTTCGTCTCGACCGAGCGCTCGCTGCGCGGGCTCGACGAGAACGTCAAGGCCGTCATCGACTCGCTGCCGACCGACTCGCATCCGATGGATGTCGTGCGCACGGCCGTCAGCGTCATCGGTGCGAACGACCCCAAGACGGCCGACGAGTCGCCCGAGGCCGAGCTTGAGAAGGCGGTGAACCTCTTCGCGAAGCTGCCGTCGATCGTCTCGTACGACCAGCGTCGCCGGCGCGGCGAGGCATACGTCGAGCCGAACGCCGACCTCGACTACTCGGCGAACTTTCTGTGGCAGACCTTCGGCAAGGAGCCTGACGACTTCGAGGTCGACGCGTTCCGAGTGTCGCTGATCCTGTACGCAGAGCACTCGTTCAACGCGTCGACCTTCACCGCCCGGGTCATCACCTCGACGCTGAGCGACCTCTACTCAGCGGTCACCGGCGCGATCGGCGCGTTGAAAGGGCCGCTGCACGGCGGAGCGAACGAGGCGGTGCTGCACATCTTCAACGAGATCAACGCGCAGGCCGACCAGCAGGGCGTCGAGATCGAGCAGGCCGCGCACGACTGGCTGACCCAGGCGTTCGCCGAGAAGCGCAAGGTCATGGGCTTCGGGCACCGCGTCTACAAGAAGGGCGACTCACGTGTGCCGACCATGCAGCAGTCGACGCTCGAGCTGATCGACCGCTATGACCGCGACGATCTGAAGCGCCTCTACGACGCGCTGGCCAAAGAGGTCGACGAGGCCAAGGGCATCAAGCCGAACCTCGACTACCCGGCCGGCCCGGCGTACTTCCTGCTCGGGTTCGACATCCCGACGTTCACGCCGATCTTCGTGGCGGCTCGGGTTACTGGGTGGACGGCGCACATCATCGAGCAGCGCGCGAGCAACGCGCTGATTCGCCCGCTCTCGCTGTACAACGGCGTCGACGAGCGGCACGTGCCAGGCTTCGAAGACTAGGCGCGGTGCAGCGGCCCTGAACAGTGCCGTTCGGGGGCGCGACTCACAGACCGGCGTCGCTCCAGCGTGAGCACAGACGGCGCCCACAGACGGGGCGGGATGCGGAATCGGGGGATGCCGCATCCCGCCCTTTGTGCGTCGCCGGGCCGCCCGGCCTGGTCGCTCGGAGACGGGATTTGCGGGGCGTCGGCAGGGCACATGGGGATTCCTCCCCCTCGCGCTCAGTCGAGAGGCGATCATAACGTTGCTCTCAGCAAGCGACGGAACAGATCTGGCGCTGACGAGGACATGAGGAGTACACAATGAGCACGAAGATCATCTTTGCGCCTGGTGAGCAGCAGTCGGCCGAGACAGCAGTGCGGCCTTCAGTGATCGCCTTCTGGCTGAAGACCACGCTGGCGGTCACCAACCGCCGTTTCGTCGGTTCGGTGCCGAACACCATCTTCGGAGTGATCCCGTTGGGGTCCGAGACCCTGTCGATGCCGCTCGGCAACGTCGCCGGGGTCACCGTGAACACGCAGTTCAGCGTCGGACGCGCATTCCTGGGCCTGCTGCTGGCCGTGCTCGGCTGCATCTGCTTCGGATTCGGCGGCGGCATCGTCGTGCTCGGCATCGTCCTGGTGATCTTCGGGCTTGCCGGTCTGCTGAACGCGCTGAGCGCTCGGCTCGTGGTGCAGAACAACGCCGGCGGCAGCCGTGACGTCATCGTCTCGATCGTCGACAAGGGGCGCATCGAGGCGTTCGCCGAAGAGGTGAATCAGCGGCTCTTCGCCGACAATGACGCTCTGCGCCATGAACAGAGCATGAACGTGCAGAACGCGCAGCTCTACACACAGCAGGCGCAGCTCAATGCGCAGATCCTGCAGCAGCAGCAGAACGCCCAGCAGATGCCTCCGCAGCTCGGCTGGGGCGGCCAGTACGGTGCGCCGCAGCTTCCGTCGGGTCCGCAGGGGCAGCTCAACACCGCTCCCGCCGCCCCGGTCATGCCTGTCGGCTTCGGTGGCGATCCGGCCAGGCAGGCGACGGGCGCGACCCCGGTGCTGCCAGCGATGGGCTCAGCATCCGCAGACACGCTGCCGCCGCTGCCGCCTCTGCCCCCGGTGCCGCCTGTGCGCTGAGCGGCAGTCGGCACTCGTCAGACGCACGTGATGCCGACACACGTACGGGCCGGGTCGGACATCGACGAGTGATGTCCGACCCGGCCCGTGTCTTCTGGCTGTCGGCGCACCAGCGGCCGACGCCAGAGCAGCGGCCGACTACCTTCGATCGAACCGCGCGCCCTCGGGCTTGGAGTCGAGGGCGAGCAGCACGATCACGATGATGCCTCCGACGAACGGGATCAGCGCCAAGAAGTAGAAGCCGCCCGATCTGTCGGTGTCATGGAACCGACGCCAGATCAGACCGAGGCTGGGGAGCAGCACGGCCAGGCTGTAAAGCACCAGAATCACGTTGACCGCGATGCCGAACGGGCCGGGCACGGTCTGCTGGGTCGACACCAGCTGGTCGCCGATGCGCACGGTCGTGACTTCGGTGTGCGAGCCGATCATGCCCAGCAGACTCAGCACGATCGGGATCACCGTGCTGACCAGCGCGACCCACCAGAACTCGCTGCGGCTGGCCCGGCCCGAGAAGTTCACGTAGTTCTTCAGCCAGCGCGTCACCGCCTGCTGGATCGTCGCACCGTACAGCGGCAGGGTGAGGTCATCGGGGTCGCTTGCGCCGAGCGGTCCCGAGGGCTGGCCGTATCCCTGGGGGCCGCCATACTGCGGGGGCTGCGGCGGCAGGCCCGGCGCCCCGTACTGCGGTGTCTGGGGTGCGGCATACTGCGGAGGCTGCGGTGCCTGCGGCGGACGCGGTGGCGGCTGCTGGCCGCCCTCATCGGTTGGCTTGGGGTCGCTCGGCGATGCCGGCGGCTCATAAGGAGGAGGGATGGTCATGGGCGGTGCCTTTCGCAGGTATCAGCCGGTCGTTGCTCAGCAGCCTAACAGCGGCCGGGCTGTGCAGGCCAGATCATGACTGCGATTGACGCGGCACGGTGACTGCTGCATCGGCAGACGCCGCATCGAGGGTTTGCCGCATGAATGATCACACCTGCAGCTCGGCGCCCATGATGACGGTGCGCTCCGGTGGCAGGTGGAAGGCCTGTGTGCGATTCGTCGACAGACGTTCGAGCGCGCGAAACACCCTGCGCTGCCAACGCGGCCAGTGCGCCACGCGCTGTGTCGCACCGGGCTCGATGCGAAACACGGAGAGCACGTAGGTCGCCGTCGCGGGGTCGACGTCGAGCTCGGGTGAGAGCCCGCGGGCCTGCTCGAGTGCAGCCGGAATGTTCTGCGAGTCGTTGAAGCCGACCTGGTAGCGAATCTGCACGATGCCGTCGTCGGTGTCGGTGAGGCTGTCGATCACGATCCGCTGGCTGATCGGCACGTGGGGCACGCCCAGGCTGCGTACGCAGACGATGACGACATGCTCGTGCAGCACGTGCGTGAAGTCGATGCTCGCGCGCAGGGCCAGTGGAGTCGTCGCGATGTCGCCGTGCGGGTAGACGGCCAGCCCGGGCACGCGGTCGATGCCGCCGCAGCGCACTTCGTCGACGAGGTCGCCGATCGGGCCCTCCATGTCGTGGCGTCGGCCGAAGGCGATCTTCGAGCCGCGGTTCCAGGTGAACATCATGATCACGAAGACCGCCGAAATGGTGAGCGGCAGCCAGCCGCCCGTGAGCACTTTCAGCGAGTTCGCCGCCAGCAGCAGCAGTTCGAGCCCTCCGATGAAGACCGCCATGACGACGATGACCGGCCACGTCCACTGCCAGACCGTGCGTGCGAAGACGAGAAAGAGCGTCAGCTCGAGCACCAGTGTGCCGGTCACTGCGAGCCCGTAGGCCGAGGCGAGTCGCTCGGACGAGCCGAAGCCGAGCACCAGGGCCAGCACACCGACCAGCAGCAGCGCATTGACCGCGGGCAGGTAGATCTGCCCGGCATGGCTGCGCGACGTCTGAATGATCTTGAGCCGTGGCAGCAGGCTCAGCCGCACCGCCTGACGAACGATCGAGAAGGCTCCGGATATCACGGCCTGAGAGGCGATCACCGTCGCCAGCGTGGCCAGCACGACGATCGGCACGAGCGCCCAGGTCGGCGCCATGTGAAAGAACGGACTGCTCACTGCTGCGGGGTCATGCAGCAGCATGGCTCCCTGGCCGAGATAGTTCAGCAGCAGCGCGGGGAAGGCGAACATGAGCCAGCCGAGCACGATGGGCCGGCGGCCGAAATGCCCCAGGTCGGCGTAGAGAGCTTCGGCTCCGGTGACGGCGAGCACGGCGGCTCCGAGTGCCATGAATGAGATCAGCGGATGCGCCGCAGCGAACGTGAGCGCATACGTCGGCGAGAGGGCTCGCAGCACGCTGGGATCAGTGGCGAGCCAGCCGATGCCGAGCGCGGCGAGCACGACGAACCAGAGCGCCATGATCGGGCCGAAGGCCTTGCCGATGCGTCCGGTGCCGCGAGGCTGCACCAGAAACAGCAGCGCGAGGATCACCACAGAGATCGGTACGACCCAGGTCTCGAAGTCGGGGTCGGCCACCGACAGGCCCTCCGACGCGCTCATCACCGAGATGGCCGGTGTGATCATCGAGTCGCCGAGAAAGAGACCGGCCCCGACCACGGCGACTGAGATCGCGAACCCGGAGACGCGAGCGCCGCGTCCGTTCTTGCGCCGGATCATCGCGGCCAGTGAGATGATGCCGCCCTCTCCCTGGTTGTCGGCCCGGGTGATGACACCCACATAAGCGACGGTGACGATGACGATCAGGCACCAGATGATCATCGAGATGACGCCGAGCACGCTCTGCTCGTCGATCACGGTGTCGGCGTGGGAGCGCAGCACGGTGCGCAGAGTGTACAGCGGGCTGGTGCCGATGTCGCCGAACACGATGCCGATGGCGCCGAGTGTGAGGGCGACGAGCGGGCCGCGCTTCGATGCCGCCAACGAGGTCATCTGCGTCGTGGCCGGGCCGGTGTAGGGGCGGCTCTCACCGGTGCTTCTGGGCAAGGCGAACATGATCGTCATCATGCCACCGGGGAGGTCCGCCGTCTGCATCGCACGGCGTGTCCTGTCGCGGCGAATTCGACGGCTGGGCGATTGACGTCGAAGAAGGCCCCTCTCCCTCGTCTGCATCGGGAGAAGAGCCTTCGGAACGTGCCCCCCGAGAGTTTCGATCTCTCTACCCGCGGATTAAAAGTCCGCTGCTCTTCCGATTGAGCTAGAGGGGCCCAGTGCGCTTTGCGGCGCACCGCCCACTATTGTGCCACAATCGCAGAACTTCTCGCTACCAGCGTTCCTATTTACTTAGGCTAACTAATTGTCTAATGTGGAAGACGCAATGCACACCTCTCCCGCTTCTGAACCTGTCTCTCATTCACGTCCGCAGGTGACTCCGTCGACTCCGGACCCGGCGTCTTTCGCCGACCTCGCCGAAGAGCTGCGCATCGCAGTCGCCCGCATCAACCGGCGGCTGCGCTCAGAGAACCCCGCTGGCGTCACCCCGGCACAGCTGACCGTGCTGCTCACCCTCGACCGCAGCGGCGAGCAGACCCTCGGCTCGCTCGCCGAGATCGTCATGGTCAGCCCGCCCTCGATGAACCGCACCGTGTCGCACCTGGTCCAGGCCGGTCTGGTCGAACGCGAGCAGTCACAGGCCGACCGCCGGGTGACCCGGCTGCGCATCACGGCATCCGGCCGAAGCGAAGCCGAGCGCACCCGCGCCCACCGCGACGAATGGCTCGGCCGGCAGCTCGCGGCCCTCAGCGCCGATCAGCGAGCCGAGCTCGGGCGCGCCGCAGCCTACCTCAGCGAGGTCGCCGCCCGATGATCTCGACCTTTCGATCGCTCGCCGTGCGCAACTACCGCTACTGGTTCGCCGGCGCGCTGGTCTCGAACGTCGGCATGTGGATGCAGCGCACGGCTCAAGACTGGATCGTCCTGACCCAGCTCACCGACCACGACGCCGCTGCCGTCGGGGTCATCACGGCGCTGCAGTTCGGGCCGCAGCTGGTGCTGACCCCGCTCGCCGGCATGGTGTGCGACCGGTTCCAGCGCCGTCGCGTGCTGCTGGTCACCCAGATCATCATGGGGCTGCTCGGCTTCGCGCTGGGCGCCTGGGTGCTGTTGGGCAGTCCCGACCTGCTGCACCTCTACGCCTTCGCCCTGGCCCTCGGCATCGTCAGCGCCTTCGACACCCCGGCTCGTCAGGTGTTCGTCAGCGATCTCGTGCCCCGTGGAGCAGTCGGCAACGCGGTCGCGCTCAACTCCACGTCGTTCAACCTCTCGCGGATGGCCGGGCCCGCTGTCGCCGGCGTGCTCATCGCGATCGTCGGAGCCGGCTGGGTGTTCGTGATCAACGGGGTCACCTTCGTCGGAGTGATCGCGGCGCTGCTGCTCATCCGCCCCCGCGACTACTACGGCGAACCCGTCGCGACCACACGCAGGACGTCGCACGCCGGCGGCATCCTCGAGGGCATCCGCTACGTGCGCGGACGCTCCGATCTGCAGCTTGTGATGCTGATGATCTTTCTGGTGGGCACCTTCGGCATGAACTTTCCCGTCATGCTCTCGGCGATGGTCACCGTCGCCTACCAGCAGGGCGCGCAGGAATACGGCGTCATCTCGTCGGTGCTGGGCATCGGCTCGCTCGTCGGCGCCCTGATCAGCGCGTCACTCGAGCGACCGCGCCTGCGCAGCGTGATCATCGGCACCGTCGGCTTCGGCTTCGTCATGCTCGGAGCAGCCTGCGCCCCGAGCCTGCTCACCTTCGCGATCGCTCTGGTCGCTCTGGGGCTCTGCACCCAGACGATCCTCTCCAGCGCCAACGGCTACGTGCAGCTGACCAGCGACCCCGCCGTGCGCGGGCGCGTGATGGCGCTCTACATGGCGCTGCTGATGGGCGGAACACCCTTCGGAGCCCCGATGGTCGGCTGGGTGTCGAACACCTTCGGGCCGCGCTGGGCGCTGGTGGTCGCCGCGGCCTCCGGTCTCACGGCTGCAGGGGCAGCGGCCTGGTGGCTCTTTCTCACGCATCACGGCCGCCTGCATCGCAACCCCGAAGGCGGGCTGCGTCATGCCTTCGTCATCGAGCTCGACGGGGGTGAGGCCCGCACGCCGGCGGATGTCGAGCTCACGGCCGCCTCGAAGCGCAAGCCCGAGCGTGCAGAGGTCGTCGGAAACGAGCCGGCCCCGATCACCCAGCCGATCTCGACCATCACGACCGAGATCGCCGTGATCGATCTTGACGAGCTGAGCCGCCGTCGGCGCTCGCAGCGGCGCACGAAGTCTGCGAATACGAAGCCTGCGCATACACTGGAGCGGTGCGAGAACATCACAGACCCGTGCTCTTCGGCGAAGGGGAGTTCGAACGAATCGAAGGCGCCGCAGACCCGGCGACGGTCTACCGAGTCGCCCACGAGACCGCCCGAACCCTGATGGCACGGGCCCGTGGCGCGGCTGACGAGAACGTGCTCAAGCGACTGTCGCACTACACCGACGAGCACGGCGTCGAGACGATCACCGAGCTGTGGGCCACCGCCTCGGCCGAGAGTCTGCCCGGCGTGCTCTGGCGCATCTATCTGCTGCGCAGCCTGATCATGGCGTCGACCGAAGAGGTGACCGCGCTCTACGACCTCGGCGCTCGCCGACTGAGCACCGCAGACCCGATCGTGACCGGTCTCGACACGCCGGCACAGGTGCTCGAGGTGCAGCGTCTCAGCGAACGCATTCTGCGGGGCGTCTTCCACGGCGACTTCCATCTGGCGCTGATGCAGGCAGCCGCGTTCTGCAGCATCCTCGCAGCCGGCTGCCTGGCGCACGTCGACGCGATTGAGCTCACCGACCCGGCTGCGGCGACCAGACTCACCCGACAGGCGGGCCTGCTCACCGACATGGTCGTGGTCTTTCGCAGAGGGGCTGTGCTCTGGACACAGGATGCCCTAGACTGACATGGCTCTCGGCAACGGGAGCTGGCCAGGTCGTGTAACCCCGGGCTCCAACTTCTGCCGCTTCGAGCGGCCTTCCGCCGAGAGGCGTTCGCGGCCTGGCCATACCATTTCTGATCGAGGGCGATGACGTGCCGATCGGCTCCCTGCCCACCGAAAGACAGGAGCCGACATGCTCGACCGCCAGAGCACTCGCCACGACCTCAGAGTTCGCAGGGCGACGGTCAGCGCCGTCTCGCAGATCTCGCCCTCCATGCGACGCATCACGCTGTCGTCGACGGCGTTCGACGACTTTCTCGCGCCTGGGCCGGCTGACCACGTCAAGCTCTTTCTGCCTGATGAACACGGGGTGATCAACGCACCCGCCGTCAACGCCGAGGGTCGGCTGCAGCGCCCCGATGCGCCTCTGATCAGCCGCGACTACACTCCGCGCGCGTGGCGTGCCGCCGAGGGCGACCACGAGGCGCAGATCGACATCGACTTCGTGCTGCACGAAGGCGGGCCGGCCACGAACTGGGCTCGCGAGGCGGCCATCGGAGATGACCTCGTGGTCGCCGGTCCCCGCGGGTCGCGTACGGCCCCGCTCGACGTCGATCATGCCGTGCTCATCGCCGATGCCACCGCACTGCCCGCCTTGGCCCGCTGGCTCGAGGCGCTGCCGGGTCGCACGGTCGTCGACGTGATCGTCTGGGGCGCCGACGAGGCCGATGCCGAGTATCTCGATGCGCTGCTGCGAGCCCGCATCGCCAGCCTGAACTGGCTGCCCTCGGATGCACCGGCATCGGCTCTCGAGGCTGCCGTCACCGGGATCGACTTCAAGACGGGCACGTTCGTGTGGGCGGCCGGCGAGGCGTCGGCGCTGATTCCGGTGCGGCGCCGTCTGCGCGGCTGTCAGAAGCTCGATCGTCGAGACCTCGACGTCCAGGGATACTGGAAGCGGGGCGTGGTGGCCCTTGACCATCACGCCCCGCTTGATCCCAGCGACCCGGAGTAGCCCGGTGCTGTCGCCGTCGGCTTCCCCCTCCGAAGCCGCCGGCAGCTGATGTTCGCTCTTTACCCGAAGCGACCTGAGATGTAGTCCTCGGTCTCTTTCTCAGTCGGGTTGGCGAAGATCTTGCGCGTGTCGTCGTACTCGATCAGGCGACCCGGCTTGCCGGTGCCCTCGATGTTGAAGAACGCGGTCTTGTCCGAGACACGTGAGGCCTGCTGCATGTTGTGCGTCACGATCACGATGGTGTACTGCAGCTTCAGCTCTTCGATCAGGTCTTCGATGGCCAGCGTCGAGATCGGGTCGAGGGCCGAGCACGGCTCGTCCATCAGCACCACGTCTGGCTTCACCGCGATCGTGCGCGCGATGCAGAGCCGCTGCTGCTGACCGCCTGAGAGGCCTGAGCCCGGGGCGTCGAGTCGGTCTTTGACCTCGTTCCAGAGGTTCGCGCCCCGCAGCGACTTCTCGACCAGCTCGTCGGCATCGCTGCGCGAGATGCGCTTGTTGTTCAGCGTGACGCCGGCCAGCACGTTCTCGCGAATCGACATGGTCGGAAAGGGATTCGGGCGCTGGAACACCATGCCCACCTGGCGGCGCACGAGCACCGGGTCGACGCCCGGGCCGTAGAGGTTCTCTCCGTCGAGCAGCACTTCGCCCTCGACGCGGGCGCCGGGAATGACCTCGTGCATGCGGTTGAGCGTGCGCAGGAACGTCGACTTGCCGCAGCCCGAGGGGCCGATGAAGGCGGTCACTGACTTCGGCTCGATGTCCATGCTGACATCGGCGACGGCCAGGAACTTGCTGTAGTAGACGTTGAGATCCTTGGCGACGATGCGTTTTGACATGTTCTGTGAATCCTTACGATGTGGGTCTGCGGGTCAGAGATGAGCGGTGGGCGCTAGCGCGACTTCGGAGAGAAGATCTTGGCGATGATGCGCGCCGCGAGGTTCAGCACCATGACGATGAGCACCAGGGTCAGCGCCCCGGCCCATGCTCGTGCGTAGTACGGGTCGGCGTCGATGCCCGGGTTCTGGTACTGGTTGTACACGAACACGGGCAGGGTCGTCATGCGCTCTGAGAACGCGTTGTAGTTCATGTTCGACGCCAGACCGGCGGTGACCAGCAGAGGCGCGGTCTCGCCGATGACGCGGGCGAGAGCGAGCATGACACCGGTCATGATGCCGGCCACCGAGGTGCGCAGCACGACCTTGACGATGGTGAGCCACTTCGGCACGCCGAGGGCGTACGAGGCCTCGCGCAGCTCGTTGGGCACCAGGCGCAGCATCTCTTCGGTCGAGCGCACGACCACCGGAATCATGAGCACCGACAGCGCGACCGCGCCGGTGATGCCCATCTTCGCGTCCGCGCCGAAGAAGATCACGAACACCGAGAAGGCGAACAGGCCGGCGACGATCGAGGGGATGCCGGTCATCACGTCGACGAAGAAGGTGATGGACTTGGCGAGTCTGCCGTGGCCGTACTCGACGAGGTACACCGCTGTCATCAGACCGATCGGCACCGAGATGAGCGCCGTCCACCCGGTCACGATGAGCGTGCCCATGACGGCGTGGATCGCACCGCCGGGTGCGCCCAGCGGCACCTGCATCGAGCTGCTGAAGAATTCGCCGTCGAAACGCGAGAGCCCCTTTGAGATCACGACCCACAGCAGCGACACGAGCGGGATCAGCGCGATGATGAACGCGCTCCAGACGACCACGCGCATCGTGACGTCTTTGGCCTTGCGCCGTCGGCTGTTGCCGGCCAACGCCGAAGAGGCAGAGAGAGTGTTGACTGTGCTCATCAGTTGGCTCCTGAGAATTCCTTGCGGCGGTTGACGATCCAGCGGGCGCCGAGGTTGGCGGCGATGCTGATCACGAAGAGCACGAGACCGCCGAAGATGAGCACGCTGATCTTCGTGCCCGAGGCCTCGGGAAAGTTCTGCGCGATGGCGGCGGCGATCGTGTTCGGGTTCTGACCCTGCAGCAGGGCGAAGCTGACCAGACCGGGTGTGGCCGAGAGCACCATGGCCACGGCCATCGTCTCGCCGAGGGCACGGCCGAGGCCGAGCATCGCACCCGAGATGATGCCCGGGCGCGCGAAGGGCAGCACGGCCATCTTGATCATCTCCCAGTGCGTGGCGCCGAGCGCGAGAGCCGCCTCTTCGTGCAGCGCCGGGGTCTGCAGAAAGACTTCGCGGTTCATCGCGGTCATGATCGGCAGAATCATGATCGCGAGCACGATTGCCGCTGTCAGCACCGAGGTGGCCGGGTTGGCGACGGGGCCCGCGAACAGCGGGATCCAGCCCAGATACGTCGACAGCCAGTCGTAGAAGGGTTTGATGGCCGGGGCGAGCACCGCGATGCCCCAGAGGCCGAAGACGACCGACGGGATGGCAGCGAGCAGGTCGATCACGTAGCCGAGCAGCTGCGCGAACTTGCGGTTCGCATAGTGCGAGATGAACAGGCCGATGCCGATCGAGAACGGAAAGGCGATCAGCAGGGCGATCAGGGCGACCCAGAGCGTGCCGAAGGCGAGTGGCCCGACGTACTCCCAGACGTTGTCGCCGGCAGTGCCGGGGATGTCTCCGTTGGCACGACTGGCGCCGAGTGCGGGAAGCGCCTGACCGATCAGGAAGATCGCGACGCCTGCGAGGATGACCAGGATCAGCACGCCCGCGATGAGCGAGGTGCGCGAGAAGATGACGTCGCCGGGGCGCTGTTTCGCCCGAGGTGCGACTTGTGGGCTTGCGGTAGTGCTCATGATTCCCATCGGGTCAGAACGTGGAGGAGCGTGGAAGGACTGCGGAGAGACGACTGAGGCGGAGCGACGAAGGAATGTCGCTCCGCCTCAGCGAGGCTCGCGATGGGCGAGCCGGGTGTTTCGGACTACTTGATCGCGTTGACCGCGGTCTTCGCCTTCTCTGTGACGGCGTCGCTCAGCGGAGCCGAGCCGGCGTGGTCGGCAGCCTGCTTCTGGCCCTCGGAGCTGATCACGTACTCGAAGTAGGCCTTGACGAGCTCGCCCTTGCCCTCGGTCTGGTACTCCTGGCAGCCGATCAGGTAGCTGACCAGAACGATCGGGTAGGCGCCCTCGACGCTGTAGTCGAGCTTGTACGCCAGGTCGGCGTCGCCGCGGCCGTCGACGAGCTTCGAGTGCTCGACGATCTTGGCGGCGGCGTCGGCCGAGTACTTCACGCCGTTGACGGCGACGGTGCCGAGGTCGCCGGCCTGCGAGGCGTCGAGGTAGCCGATGGCGCCCTCGGCGTTGCTCAGCGCCTGCTTGACCCCCTGGGTCTTCTGAGCCGACTGCGCGTTCGGGTTCGAGGCGAAGGGGAAGGTCTCGCCGACCTCGGCGCTGCCGAAGGCGTCAGCGGCCTCTGACTTCAGGTAGTTCAGGAAGTTCTTGGTGGTGCCCGACTCGTCGCCGCGGAAGATCACCTTGATGGTGGTGTCGGGCAGGTCGACGCCCGAGTTGAGGTCGGCGATGGCCGGATCGTTCCACTTGGTGATCTGGCCGGCGAAGATCTTGGTGATCGTCGGGGCATCGAGGCTGAGCGAGTCTATGCCGTTGAGCTTGAAGGCGACGGCGATGGGCGAGATGTATGCGGGGATCTCGACGATGTCGTTGGTCTTGCACGCGGCGAACTTGCCGGCCAGCTCATCGGTGCTGACCGCGGCGTCGCTGCCCGCGAAGTCGGCGGTTCCGCCGATGAACGCCTTGCGGCCTGCGCCCGAGCCCTCGGGATCGTAGTTGACGGTCACACCCGAGTTCGCCGCGATGAAGCCGGCCTTCCATGCCTCCTGCGCGCCGCTCTGGCTCGAAGCGCCCGAGCCGCTGATCTGACCGCTCAGCGACGAGGTCGATGAGCTGCTGCCGCTCTCGTTGCTGGCGCAGGCCGACAGCGAGATGGCGGCGACGCCGAGCAGCGCGGCGGCCTGGATGAGGCGAGTCTTCTTCACGATGTACCCTTTCAGGTTTCTTGCATGCGGCCGCAGAGAGAAGCGGCCCGGTTCGCCTTTCAAACTACGGACGCCCGGTGTCGGGATTCTCACCAGCACCTTAACGGCAGGTGAACGACGGTGGGCCGTTCAGAACGGCAGAGTTCTGCGTGGGGCAGACCGCGCTCGGGCGACATCCCGATCAGCTGTCGCTCTCTTCGTCGAAGGGAGCGTACGTCGCCACGGTGACGAGCTCGAAGGGATGCTCGGCGTCGCCGGTCTGCGCGATCTGCGCGACGACCAGCTCGGCCGGCGCCAGCGTGGCATGCGAGAGCAGCCGAGCGCGAGCGGGCTCGTCGATCAGGGCGCCGATCGCCGAGAGCACGCCCGGGAGAACCGGACGATGGGCGCAGAACAACGCCGGGCGCCCCTGCGACACGATCTCGGTGACCAGACGCTCCGACGCCTCCGGGTCGGCTGCGTAGTCGGTCTCGGTGAGCTCGGCGGCGCGGCGCACACGGGTGCCGCATGAGGCCGCATACGGCTGCACCGTCGAGAGGCAGCGCTGCCAGGGGCTCGTCACGATCTGCGGGAACGTTCCCCAGCACTGCAGCAGCGGCGTGAGATGCTTGGCCTGTGACTGCCCGTGCGAGGTCAGCGGGCGGCTGGCCTCGCCCTTGCTCCAGTCGACGCGTGAGGTGGCCTTGGCGTGGCGCAGCACGCCGACGGTGAAGATCGGGCGATCGAGCGTGGGCAGCTGCGCCTCGAGTCGGGTGAGCAGTTCGCGGTCGAAGTCGTAGGTCAGCAGCCGCTGCGCCTCGGCGAAGGGCAGCCAGAGCAGCTCGTCGACCTCGTGGTTCGGCGAGAAGTGCTTGGCGCTGTCTTTGACCTGATCGGCCGAGATCTGCGCGGTCCAGTACGAGACGACTTTGGGCTTGTCTCCGACGTGATAGTGCACGGCGTCGAGATACGGCCCGAGAGTGGCGCGGATGCGGCTCTCTTCGCGCAGCTCGCGAATGGCCGTCTCGGGCACGCTCTCGCCTGGATCCTGCTTGCCCTTGGGAAACGAGTAGTCGTCATGGGCAGCGCGATGGATGACCAGGATGTACGGCTCGCCGGCGATGCGTCGCCAGCAGAGCACTCCCGCGGCGACGATCATTTGCGCTTCGCCCGAGCCCGTGCCTTGCGCGTCGCGGCGATGCGCAGGAGCTCTTCCTGCACATCGAGCAGCCGGTCGCCGTGGTCGTCGAGGTAGTGACGCTTCCAGCTGCCGTCGGCGCTGAGGTGCCACGACGAGGTCGTGTCGGCGACGCCCATCGCGAGCAGGTCGGTGAGCTCGGTGATCTGGTCGGGGTCGACCAGGCGCACGAGCGCCTCGACGCGACGATCGAGGTTGCGGTGCATCATGTCGGCACTGCCGATGTAGACGATCGGGTCGCCCTCGTTCGCGAACCAGAAGATGCGCGAGTGCTCGAGGAACCGACCGAGCACCGAGCGCACGGTGATGTTCTCGCTGAGCCCCGGCTCGCCCGGCTTGATCGCGCAGATGCCGCGCACCCAGACCTCGACGGGCACGCCGGCCCGGCTGGCGCGATAGAGCGAGTCGATGATCTGCTCGTCGACCAGAGAGTTGACCTTGATCTTGATGCCGCTCGCCTTGCCGGCACGCGCGTTCTCGATCTCTTGGTCGACCAGGTCGATCAGACCGGTGCGAATCGTCTTGGGAGCGACCAGCAGGCGGTTGTAGTCCGATTCGGCAGAGTAGCCCGAGAGATGGTTGAACAGTCGTCCGAGGTCGGCCCCGACCTCTTCAGAGGCGGTGAGCAGGCCGAGGTCTTCGTAGAGACGTGCGGTCTTCGGGTTGTAGTTTCCGGTGCCGACGTGGCTGTACCGAACGAGACGGCCCTCTTCTTCGCGCACGGCGAGCGAGAGCTTGCAGTGCGTCTTCAGCCCGACCAGGCCGTAGACGACGTGCACGCCGGCGCGCTCGAGCTTGCGAGCCCACGAGATGTTGTTCGCCTCGTCGAAGCGCGCCTTGATCTCGACCAGCGCGAGCACCTGCTTGCCGGCGTCGGCTGCGTCGATCAGCGCCTGGACGATCGGGCTGTCGCCCGAGGTGCGGTACAGCGTCTGCTTGATGGCGAGCACGGTCGGGTCGGCCGCGGCATGCTCCAAGAACGCCTGCACGCTGGTCGCGAACGACTCGTAGGGGTGGTGCAGCAGGATGTCCTGCTTGCGAATGGCTCCGAAGAACTCGGCGTGCTGGTGCGGCTCGATGTCCTGCAGAAAGCGGTTGGTGACGGGAACGGCCACCGGGTAGTGCAGCTCTGGGCGGTTCAACCCTGAGATGGCGAACAGGCCGGTGAGATCGAGCGGCTCGCGCAGCTTGTAGACGTCTTCGTTCTGCACGCCCAACTCGCTGACCAGCAGCTCGAGGATGGCCGGGTTGATGTCGCTGGCCACCTCGAGGCGCACCGGCGGGCCGAAGCGCCGACGCAGCAGCTCTTTCTCGAGCGCCTGCAGCAGGTTCTCGGCCTCGTCTTCGTCGACCTCGAGGTCTTCGTTGCGGGTGACGCGGAAGGCGTGCGACTCGACGACCTCCATGCCGGGAAAGAGCTGGTCGAGATGTGCCGAGATGAGCTCTTCGAGCGGCACGAAGTGCGTCTGGGCGTCGCCGATCTCGCCGACGCGGATGAAGCGGGGCAGTGACTGGGGAACCTTGACGCGTGCGAACTCGCGCTTGTTCGTCGTGGGGTTGCGCACGATCACGGCCAGGTTGAGCGACAGACCCGAGATGTACGGGAACGGATGCGCCGAGTCGACCGCCAGCGGGGTCAGAATCGGAAAGACCTTCTCGTCGAAGTAGGTGCGCAGCCGTGCCCGGTCGGCCTGATCGAGCTCGTCGAAGTGCGAGATGCCGATGCCGACCTTCTCGAGCTCTGGCAGAACGTGCTCGTGCAGGATGCTCGCCTGGCGCTCCTGCAGTCGGTGGGCCTCTTTCGAGATCGCGCTGAGCAGTTCGAGCGGCGCATAGCCAGAGACCGCGGGAACGGCGATGCCGAGCGCCACGCGACGCTTCAGGCCGGCGACGCGCACCATGAAGAACTCGTCGAGATTGTTCGCGAAGATCGCCAGGAACGAAGCCCGTTCGAGCAGCTGCAGTCCGTCGTCTGCGGCCAGCTCGAGCACGCGCTCGTTGAAGCCGAGCCAGGAGAGCTCGCGATCCAGGTAGCGGTCTGGCGGCAGCTGGGCGTTCTGCGTCGCTGCTGCGGCCGGGGGAGAGAGCGGTGCGGCGGTGCTCTGCCCCTGGCGGTTCTTCGTCTTAGTCTGCTGTGACGGTTCGCTCATTCCTCAATCATCTCACCTGCCAGTGAATATCTCGTGAACGCTCTTCGAAGCCGAGTCGCCGGTAGAGCGCGAGCGCGGGCATGTTGTCGGCCTCGACATACAGTGACACCTCGGCGACCCGTTCGGCGAGGTGTCGAAGGCCGTGCTCCATGAGCACCCGACCGAGACCGCGGCCGCTGTGGTCGGGGCTCACCGCGATCGCATAGATCTCGCCCTCGGGGCTGTCGTCGGGGCCCGGCGCGATCTTCGTCCAGTTGAACCCGACCAGTTCGTCACCCTGCCAGAGCAGCAGCACGTCGTCGGGCGAATACCAGCTCTCGTGCTGCAGCGCCGCGAGGTCGTCAGCGGTGATCCGGCCCTGCTCGGGATGCGCCGCGAACGCCCGCGCGTTCAGATCGAGCCACGCCCGATCATCGCGACCCGGCCGCAACATCCGCAGAGTGAGGCCGTCGGGCAGCGCACGGGCGGGCTCGCCGGAATCGGCCAGCTCGCGCAGCGCGTGGTGCGGCAGCTGCATCAGCAGCAGCTCGCGAATCGAGATGGCGCCGGATGCGGCGGCGAGTGCATGGGCGGCGGCCAGCCCGCCGTGGGCCCAGATCAGTCGACCGCCGGCGTCGACAGCGGCCTGCCACAGACGTGTGCCGAGCCCCTGCCGACGGGCGTCGGGGGCGACCACGAGCTCGAATTCGTCACCGGTGACGACCGCGGCGGCGGCCAGCGCCGTCTCGTCGGCGTGCACCAGGGCGACTGTGGCCTGGCCTTCGGTCAGCTGACTCCACGAGTGGTCGTTGAACGGCTGGGCCCCGTCGGCGCGGAACGCCCGTGCGGCGAGGTCGCGCAGCGCAGGCAGGTCGTCAGAGCGCACTGGTCGCGGGCCGTCGACCGCCGAGGTCACGCGCTCGCTCCGCCGCTCGCGCCGTTCGCCGCGGCCACCGGCCGCTCCTGGTCGACCGGGTTGAAGCGGTAGCCGACGTTGCGCACCGTGCCGATCAGCGAGTCGAGCTCGCCGAGCTTGGCACGCAGACGGCGCACGTGCACGTCGACTGTGCGCGTGCCGCCGAAGTAGTCGTAGCCCCAGACCTCGCTGAGCAGCTGCTCGCGCGTGAACACCCGGCCGGGGCGGCCGGCGAGAAAGCGCAGCAGCTCGAACTCCTTGTACGTGAGGTCGAGCGGCTTGCCGTTGATGCGCGCCGAGTAGCTGGCCTCGTCGATGGTGAGCCCGGCGGCGCGGATGACGGAGGGGCCGTCTGGCTCGACGGCCGCACTGATGCGTCGGGCCAGGCGGATTCGCGCATCGATCTCGGCAGGGCCGGCGGTCGACAGAATGAAGTCGGATGCACCCCAGTCGCGGCTGATCGCGGCGAGCCCGCCTTCGGTCACGACCAGAATGACGGCGACGTCGAGATGGGAGGCGGCCATCAGCGAGCAGAACTGTCGTGCGGCGGGCAGATCGGCCCGGGCGTCGACGAGAACGACGTCGGCGTCGATGCATGACATGACGCTGTTGCCTGACGGCTGCACGGTCGTGACCTGGTGGCTGAGCAGGGTCAGAGCGGGCAGCACGCCGTCTTTCATGCTGGTGAGAACGACGAGCTTCGACACTGGGGGCCTTCCTGGGGAAAGTTGTCCTCATCATAGTCGAGGCTGGGCATGATCAGCGTCAGCGCCGCGTCACATGCGCATCCGGGCCCTCGCGCGCGACGTGCGCGAGGGCAGGGTGGGACGGGCTAGACTGCTGGCATGGACGGAATCGTTGCACTTGAGATCTTCTTCGTCGGCCTGCTCGCGCTGGCCAGCCTTTCGATCGCCTTCGTGGCGGTGACCGTGCTGGTCAAGCTCTTCAAAGGTCAGCGCTGAGCGTGTTCGACATCCCCGAGGGTCTGCCCGCCGAGGTCAACCCGCTCAGCTGGCTCATCGGTGTCTGGGAGGGCACCGGGGTCGTCAGCTACGGGCCCCAAGACGACCATGTCGAGTACGAGTTCGGACAGCGCGTCAGCTTCACCAACGAGGGCCTGGCTGACCTGCACTACAACGCGTACTACTGGATGCTCGATGACGAGCGAACCCCGTTGACGACCGAGACCGGCTACTGGCGTCTGGCTGTGCCCGAGCGCCCCACCGATCACGGGCCGGCGCTGCTGCCCGGAGCCGACGGCGCGGCGCGCACGATCGACGACGTCGACGAGTTGCGCTCCAAGACCGGGTTCCCGCTCGAGGTGAGCGTGCTGCATCCCGACGGCATCAGCGAGCTCTATGTCGGCACCATCGACGGGCCGCGTGTGCAGATCGGCACCGACGCCGTGCTGCGCCCCGCGGAGTCGCGTCTCTACACCGCTGCCGAGCGCATGTACGGACTGGTCGACGGCCAGCTGATGTGGGCATGGGACATCGCCGCATTCGGTCGACCGCTGACTTCGATGGCCTCGGGCGTGCTGGCTCGCCGCGGGGCTTCCGCGCCGGCCGCGGGAGGCGCTGAGTGACCTCCCCGGCATCGCTCGAGCCTCGACAGCTCGGCGACCCCCTGGGCGAGCAGCACCGGCTGATCACGGGACGGGCGGTGCTCGGCATCCCCACGCGCGACGTCGTGCACGTGACCGGCCCCGATCGCGAGCGCTTTCTCAACGTGCTGCTCTCGCGCGACGTCGGCTCGCTGGCCGCCGGTGACAGCGATGAGGCCCTGCTGCTCGACGCCGCGGGCCATGTGCAGTTCGCCGTCGGCGCCGTCGGCGGCACTGCTGACGACATCTGGCTGCTGCCTGAGCGCGGCGGTGCCGATCGTGTGATCGAGTGGGTGCGCAGGATGCGCTTCATGCTGCGGGTCGAGGCCGAAGACGCCACCTCGCGATTCACGCAGATCGGCTGGTTCGCCGTCGCGGGCCGCGACTGGCAGCCGGCGCTCGAAGGGCTGGCAGACTTCGTCTGGCGCGATCCCTGGGAGCATCTCGTCGACGGCGGCTGGCAGTACGCCGACGACGGTGCTGCCGAATACGAGACCTGGACCTGGCGCATCGCCTTCGTCGGCGGCGATCGTCGCGTCGAGGCCAAGACCCTGCTCGACGACGCCGAGGTGCGTCGCTCCGGCGGTGACGCATGGCAGGCGCTGCGCATCGCGGCGGCGCGTCCGCGCGAGGCCGACGAGGTCGACGAACGCACTATTCCGCACGAGCTCGACTGGCTGCGCAGCGCGGTGCATCTCAGCAAGGGCTGCTATCCGGGGCAGGAGACCATCGCCAAGGTGCACAACCTCGGGCACCCGCCGCGCCGACTGGTGCTGCTGCAGCTCGACGGCAGCGACACCTGGGTCGAACACGGCGATCTCGTGCGTGACGCAGACCAGCAGGTCGGAACCGTCACGACCGGCGGCATGCACTGGGAGATGGGCCCGGTCGCGCTCGCGGTGGTGCGGCGCGGGGTCGCTCTCGACGCCGAGCTGACCGTGCAGCACGGCGACGAGACGATGGTCGCCCGCCAAGAGGCGATCGTGCCGGCGGATGCCGGGGGACTGGCCGCCTCGGTCGTGCGCGATCTGCGTCGGGCGCGTCGCCGGGCTCGGTGATGCGCAGCGTTCGGTCAGGGGCAGCCGGGTAGACTTGACGCATGACTCAAGAGACGCGCACGTTGGTGCTGCTGCGCCACGGCAACAGTGAATGGAACAAGCTGAATCTCTTCTGCGGGTGGGTCGACGCCGACCTGTCCGAGAAGGGTGTCGAAGAGGGGCGGCACGCAGGCGAGCTGCTCTCAGCGGCGGGAGTGCTGCCCGACGTCGTGCACACCTCGGTGCTCAAACGGGCGATCAAGACCGCGAACCTCGCGCTGGAGGCCGCCGATCGCCACTGGATCGACGTGCATCGCTCCTGGCGTCTGAACGAGCGTCACTATGGCGCGCTGCAGGGCAAGAACAAGAGCGAGACTCTTGAGAAGTACGGTGAAGAGAAGTTCATGACCTGGCGTCGCTCGTACGACATCGCGCCGCCTGAGATCGCCGAAGACGACGAGTACGCGCAGACGAACGACCCGCGCTACGGCCTGCTCGAGCGCGTGCCGCGTTCAGAATGCCTCAAAGACGTGCTGGGTCGCCTGGTGCCGTACTGGCAGGACGCCATCGTTCCCGACCTCGCGGCTGGCCGAACGGTGCTGGTCACCGCTCACGGAAACTCGCTGCGTGCGCTGGTCAAGCACCTCGATCGGGTGCCCGACGACGAGATCGCCAAGCTGAACATCCCCACAGGCATTCCGTTGGTCTATCGTCTGAACGATGATCTGCGACCGCTCGTGCCGGGCGGTGAGTACCTCGACCCCGAAGCCGCCGCTGCCGGGGCGGCCGCCGTCGCCGCACAGGGGCGCAAGTAGAGGGCCTCGGCTGAGCGATCTCGGTCGAGAGATCAGCGAAGGCCCCGACGCTGTGCTGACAGCGTCGGGGCCTTCTGCGCATCTGGGGCCCTGCGGGCCAGTCGATCAGAGTGAGCTGCGGTCGCTCTCGTCGCTCTCGCTGGCCCAGTCGCCCGTGGCCAGGTAGATGACCATGTTGGCGATGTTGACCGCGTGGTCGGCGAAGCGCTCATGGTAGCGGCTGGCGAGGGTCACATCGACGGTGTCGAGCGCGGCGTTCTTCCACTCGTCCGAGAGCACGGTGTCGAACACGTGCTTGTGCAGTGCGTCGACCTCGTCATCGGCTCGGCGAATCGCCTCGGCGAGGTCGAGATCCTGGGTGGCCAGGAGCTCGGGCACCTTCTTGGCGATGGCGACGTCGAGCGCGCCGAGGCGCATGAAGGTGTCGCGCAGATCGCCGGGAACGACTCGGTCGGGAAAGCGGTAGCGAGCCAGCTGGGCGACGTGCGCGGCGAGGTCGCCCATGCGCTCGACCGACGAGGTGATGCGCAGGGTGCTGACGATGGTGCGCAGGTCTCTCGCCACCGGCTGCTGCTTGGCGAGAATCGTGATCGAGAGCTCGGTCAGGTCGGAGGCGAGTTCGTCGATGCGATCGTCGTTGTCGATGACCTCTTCGGCGAGATGCACGTTTGACTCGTTGAATGCGGTGACGGCCTTCTCAATGGCCTCGGAGACGAGCGTCGAGATCTCGACGAGCTTGTCCTGGACCTCTTTGAGCTCCTGCTGGAAAACGATGCGCACGGGATTCCTAACGACGTGACGGGTCAGCGATGCTGAACAACGCTGCTGATCATCTCGGAGTGAGGTGAACAGCCGGTGAAGTGACGCTGAACACGAACGAACGGGCAGCTTACCATGCCGGCTCTCTGACGAAGACGCGCCGAGACCCTTGCATAGAATGGTGCGCATGGGTCTTTGGACGGTCGTTCTCGCCGCATTGCTCGGTGCGCTCGTGGCGACGATCGTCGGTCTGCTCCTCTTTCGCTCGTATCAGAAGGGCGAGCGCGGCCGGTACATGGTCGCTCAGATTCTGCCTGACGGCGTTGTGCAGTCGCTGGAGGCACTGCCCTTTCCCGCCTTCGTCGTGAACGCGTCGAACGAAGTGCTGCTGACCACTCCGTCGCTCAAGCCGTTGGGCATCGTCTCGGGCCGGCGCGTGATGCTCGACGAGATCACTCACGACATCGATCAGGTGCGAGAGACGGGCACCGCCGTGCAGCAGGAGCTCGTCCTGCGTCGCGGCCGCGGCGACCGAGCCGACAGCCACATCACCACGCACGTCTCCGTACTGGGCAACCGGTACATTCTCGTCGTCGTCGAAGACCGCACTCAGGAGGTGCTGGTCGAGGCCATGCGGCGAGACTTCACCACGAATGTCAGTCACGAGCTGAAGACGCCGATCGCTGCGGTGCTGCTGCTCAGCGAGGCGCTGGCCGACTCCTCGGACGATCCCGAGCTGGTGAACCGGTTCGCCGGGCAGCTGCGCACCGAGACGCAGCGACTGAGCGACATGGTCGGCGACATCCTCTCTCTGAGTCGTATTGAGAGCGGGCTCGATCAGCGCACGCAGTTCTCCGAGGTCGATCTGGTGGCTGTGGTCGACGCGGCCATGGCGACCGCGCAGGTCGCGGCGCAACGCAAGGGGGTCACCCTCTCGGCTCGCACCGAAGGCGACCTGCACATCGAGGGCGACCAGAAATCGCTGGTCTCGGCGCTCGCCAATCTGCTGACGAACGCCATCGAGTACTCGCCGCGGGGCAGCGACATCGGCGTGCTCGCCTCGGGGCGCGACGACGCCGTCTCGATCGTCGTGACCGACAAGGGCGAGGGAATCTCGAAGGCGCAGCAGAAGCGCATCTTCGAGCGGTTCTACCGGGTCGACCCGGCGCGGGTGCGCTCGACCGGCACCGGCGGCACCGGTCTGGGGCTCAGCATCGTCAAGCACGTCGCCCGCACTCACGGCGGCACGGTCAGCGTCTGGTCGAAGGTGGGCATCGGTTCGAGCTTCACGCTGGATCTTCCGCGCAGCGGAGACCTCGCCGAACAGGTGATCGGCACCGATCGCGAGACGCCCACAGCAGCACCCGTGGTGGTGCGGCGGCCGTGACCGGCATTCGTCCATTGTTCATCAGAGACCAGAGCCAGTTCTGGCATCATGGCGGCCAGTCGTCGCCGTGCGACGAGAGGAAGACACGTTGACGCACCTGCTGTTAGTCGAGGATGCACCGTCGATCAGCGAGCCGCTGACCTACCTGCTGCGGCGTGAGGGCTATGAGGTCACCGTCGCCGACGACGGCCTCAAGGCGCTCGAGGCCTTCGCGCAGGTCGAACCGGATCTCATCTTGCTCGACCTCATGCTGCCGGGCATGAACGGACTCGACGTCTGCCGTCAGATTCGTCAGACCTCGGACGTTCCCGTGATCATGCTCACCGCGAAGGACACCGAGCTCGACACCGTGCTCGGCCTGGAGGTCGGCGCCGACGACTATGTCACCAAGCCCTACTCGTCGCAGGAGCTGCTGGCCCGCGTGCGCGCGGTGCTGCGGCGCAGCGGCGGGGGAGCCGATGGCGACGGCGAGATCACGGTCATCGAGGCCGGCGGTATTCGCATCGACCTCGACTCGCATGTGGTCAGCGTCGAGGGCGGCGAGGTCTATCTGCCGCTCAAAGAGTTCGAGCTGCTGGCCTACCTCGCCGAGAACGTGGGCCGTGTGCTGACCCGGGGCCAGCTCATCGACCAGGTGTGGGGGCCAGACTACTTCGGCGACACCAAGACGCTGGACGTGCATGTCAAGCGCATCCGCTCGAAGATAGAGAAAGACCCCAAGCGCCCGCAGCGCCTGGTGACGGTGCGAGGGTTGGGGTACAAGCTCGAGGCGTGACGCGTCGTGCGCCCGCCCGGGGCGAAACCGGTCAGTGAGCGTCGTGCGAGGGCGTGGCGGCCTCGGTCGGCGACTGCGTCTCGGTCGAAGCCGTCGCAGGCGACGAGCTGGGCTCGCTGCTCGGAACCAGCGACGAGTACTCCTTGAGGTGACCGGCGATGACCGGAATGGTCTTCTGGTCTTCGGTCTGACCGTCGGCGGTGACCTTCGCATGCAGCGTCGCACCGGGCTTGGCGCCGATGTCTGTGAGCACGTGCTCGTTCTCGGGGGCCTCGAGGTCGATGGGCTGGTTCGGCTCGACGCTCCAGCTGATCGGCTGCTGGCCGTCGATGGTCAGCGTGACGTCGGTGGCCTTGGTTCCGGAGGTGGCCACCTGACCGATGAGACGGGCGTGGTCGCCCTCGTCATCCGAGATCAGGGCGATGTTGCTCAGGGTGACGTCGCCGACACCGATCACGATGCCGTCGGAGGCATTGTAGCTGCGCTCCGTGGCGACTGGCGTCGCGTACGAGCAGCCGGCTGCTCCAACCGAGACCAGCGCGACGAAGAGGGCGGCCAAAGTTGCTCTGCGAATGCTCACGTTTCCTCCGCGGTAGTGCCCACCCGCTGCGGCGGGTGGTGGAATCCAGACGTACCCGTTCAGTCTACCGCGAATTCTGTGCGTCTCTCATCACTCTGGGGGTCTGCAGCGGAACGAGTATAGAAATATGGTATCCTTGCGGCCTACGGAGGGCGTTGTTCAATGCGTTTTGAAGTCGGCGAAGTCGTCGTTTACCCACATCATGGGGCAGCCAAGATCACTGAGGTCAAGAAGCGTGCCGTGCGCGGTGAAGAGAAGCTCTACCTCACGCTTGAGGTGGCCCAAGGCGATCTGACGATTCAGGTCCCGGCCGACAGCGTCGAAGAGGTCGGCGTTCGCGACGTGATCGACAAGAAGGGCCTCGAGACCGTCTTCGCCGTGCTCCGCGAGCCGTTCACCGAAGAGCCCACCAACTGGTCGCGCCGCTACAAGGCCAACGTCGAGAAGCTGGCCTCAGGTGATGTCATCAAGGTCAGCGAGGTCGTGCGCGACCTCTGGCGTCGCGATCAGGATCGCGGCCTGTCTGCCGGCGAGAAGCGCATGCTCGTCAAGGCCCGTCAGATTCTCATCTCAGAGCTCGCTCTGGCCGAGAAGACCGACGAAGACAGTGCCGGTGAGATGCTCGACAAAGTTCTGGCCTCCTGAGGCCGCAGCCACTGAGACTCCCCATGACGACTGCGCCTGCCGTCCCGCCTCGCGAGATGCGCACCGGCATCGCCAGCGACGTCCACGCGTTCGGCGACTCCGGCATCCTGCGGCTCGCCGCACTCGACTGGGGTGATGCGCCGGCTCTCACCGGGCACAGCGACGGAGACGCGGTCGTGCACGCCGTCTGCGACGCCCTGCTCTCGGCCGCCGGACTCGGCGACATGGGCGAGCACTTCGGCACTGACCGACCCGAGTATGCCGGCGCCCGCAGCGAGGTCTTTCTGCAGCAGACGCTGCAGCTGGTCGCACGCGACGGCTGGAAGGTCGAGCACGTCGCCGTGCAGGTGATGACCCAGCGGCCGCGAATCTCGCCCAGGCGGCGCGAGGCCGAGAAGCGTCTCACCGAGCTGGTGGACGCCCCGGTGTCGTTCGCGGCGACGACCGCAGACCGTCTCGGAGTCATCGGGGCGGGTGCCGGCGTGCTGGCCCAGGCGGTCGCCACGCTGCGGCGCTGACCTGGGCCGTCGGTCTGAGCCTTCGACGTAGACTTGCCCTGTGACGATTCACCTTTTTGACACCAAGAGCCGCGCCCCGCGCGAGCTGCAGCCGGTGCGCCCCGGCCAGGTCGGCATCTACGTCTGCGGGCCGACGGTGCAGTCTGCGCCGCACATCGGGCATCTGCGATCGGCACTGATCTATGACATCATGCGGCGGTGGGTCACGGCTCGCGGTCTCGAGGTCACGCTGATTCGCAACGTCACCGACATCGACGACAAGATCCTCTCGGGTGCCGAGCAGACCGGAGAATCCTGGTGGGCGCTGGCCTATCGGGTCGAGCGACTGTTCAACGAGGCCTATGATCGTCTGGGCGTGCAGCCGCCGACGTACGAGCCGCGTGCGACCGCGAACATTCAGCGCATGCAGCAGATCATCGCGCGGCTGATCGAACGCGGGCATGCCTACGCGGCCGCAGACGGCAGCGGCGACGTGTACTTCGACACGAAATCGTGGCCGGCCTATGGTGAACTCACCCACCAGCGCCTCGAAGACATGGCCGACGCCGCCGATGCCGACCCGCGGGGCAAACGCGACCCGCGAGACTTCGCACTGTGGAAGGGGCACAAGGCCGGTGAGCCCGAGACCGCCGCGTGGGAGTCGCCGTGGGGGCGGGGTCGTCCGGGCTGGCACATCGAGTGCTCGGCGATGTCGACCCAGTATCTCGGCGAGACCTTCGACATCCACGGCGGCGGGCTCGACCTGCGCTTCCCGCACCATGAGAACGAGCTGGCCCAGTCGAGCGCGGCCGGCTTCGAGTTCGCCCGCATCTGGGTGCACAACGGTCTGGTCGCCGTCGGCGACCAGAAGATGAGCAAGTCGCTCGGCAACTCGGTCTTCGCCGCCGACCTGCTCGATGCGGCCCCGGCACAGGCCGTGCGATACTTTCTCAGTTCGGCCCACTACCGCTCGACGCTGGAGTACTCGCCGGCCGCCCTCGACGAGGCTGCGGTCGCGGTCGGGCGCATCAACGGATTCGTGCAGCGTCTGCATGAGACCGTCGACGGTGCAGGCGTGGGTGCAGATGCCTGGGCCGCACTGCCGACGGCGTTCGTCGAAGCGATGGACGATGACCTCGGCGTGCCACAGGGCCTGGCGGTGCTGCATGAGCAGGTGCGCCGAGGCAACGCGGCGCTGGCCGATGGCGATGCGACGACCGCATTGCAGGCCGGGGAGTCGGTCGAGGCCATGCTGCGGGTGCTGGGCCTGCACCCGGACGACTTCGCCGCTGACGAGACCGGCGACGACGCGGTCGAACGAGCGCTCGACCATCTGGTGGCCGAGCGGCTCAAGGCTCGTGCGACCGCACGGGCCGAACGGGACTTCTCGGCTGCCGATCGCATCCGTGACGAGCTGATCGCAGCAGGGCTGCAGATCGAAGACACCCCCAACGGGGCGAAATGGAGTGTGGAGTGATGGCAGAACGTCGTCGCGCGGGTGCCGTGCGCAAACACAAGAAGGGTGCACAGGCCGGTTCGGGCGGTCAGGGGCGCAAGAAGCTCGAGGGCCGTGGGCCGACGCCGAAGGCCGAAGACCGGCCGTACCACCCCAAGGCCAAGGCGAAGGCTCGCGCCGAGCGCTCCGCCGCTGGCGCACAGCCCTACCGCGGGCATCAGGGCGGCCGCAGCGGTCGGCCCATGGTGCACAAGCAGCGCGACACCGAGGTGATCGGCGGCCGCAACTCGGTCGTCGAGGCTCTGGTCGCGAAGGTGCCCGCCACCGCACTCTATGTGGCCGAGCACATCGACGCAGACGACCGCGTTCGCGACGCGCTCGCTCGCGCGACCGGTCGCGGCATCCCTGTGACGACCGTCACCCGAGACGAGCTCGACCATCTCGTCGGCGAGGGCGCGGTGCATCAGGGCATCGCGCTGCAGGTGCCGCCGTACCGCTACGCGAAGATCGACCAGCTGCTCTCGCAGTCCGACGACCATGCGCCGCTCATCGTCGCGCTCGACGGGGTGACCGACCCGAGAAACCTCGGCGCGATCATCCGCTCGGTCGCGGCCTTCGGGGCCGACGGGGTCATCATCCCCGAGCGTCGCAGCGCGGGCGTGACCGCATCGGCCTGGAAGACCTCGGCGGGCGCCGCTCTGCGCACGCAGGTGGCGATGGTGCCCAACCTCACGCAGACGCTGCGTCAGCTCAAGAAAGACGGGCTGTTCGTCGTCGGCCTCGACGGCGGCGGGGACGTGTCGCTGCCCGAGCTCAACCTCGCCACCGATCCGCTGGTGATCGTCGTGGGCTCTGAGGGCAAAGGCCTGTCGCGACTGGTGCGCGAGACCTGCGATGAGATCGTGTCGATTCCGATCACGAGCGGCGTCGAGAGTCTGAATGCGGGTATCGCCGCCGCCGTCGCAATGTATGCGGTGTCAACCGCACGCAGCGGGAGCGGCGAGTAGTCGACCGCTGTCGGCGTCGAAGACCCAGGCATGCTCGACGGCGACAGCCAGGCGCACGCGGTCGCCGGGCTGCAGCCCGGCACCGCTGGTCTCCATCTGACACTCGCTGCGGTCTCGATCGGCGAGACGCAGGGTCAGGGTGTGCGACCCGTCGGGCGCCCCGGTGACATGTTCGACTGTGCCGCCGAGGTCTTCACGCTGATCGCTGAGCGTCATGTGCCGCGAGGCGATCGCGAGCACGACCGGCCCGTGCGTTCCCGGCACGATGCGGCACTGGTCGCCGATGCAGATCGTGCCGTCTTCGGCGGTCGCCGTCCAGCAGGTGATCGGCTCGTCGATGACGGTCTGGGCGACGGTCAGATCGTGTGGCCGACTGCGCAGGTGCGCGAGTGAGCCGATCTGGTGCAGCCGCCCGTCGTCGAGCACGGCGATGGGCTCGTCAAGCAGCGCCGCCTCTGCGAGATCTCTGGTCGCGTAGAGGGTGGTGACGCCGAGTCGCGCGGCCAGCGTGCGGATGCTGCTGAGCAGCGGATGGCGCACCTCGGACGACAGACTGGTGAAGGGCTCGTCGAGCAGCAGCAGGTCAGGGATGCGAGCGAGCGCCCGCCCCACGGCGACGCGCTGGCGCTCGCGGCCGGAGAGCTCATGCGGCGCCGAATCGAGCAGATCGTCGAGATCGAGGCCGTCTGCGACCACACTGACACGGCGATCGCGCTCGGACTGGTCGACCCCTGCGACTTTGAGCGCGAACGCGATGTTGTCGCGCACCGACATCTGCGGGTAGAGCGCGTAGTTCTGAAAGACCATGGCGACGTTGCGGTGCTTGGGCGGCAGGCGTGTGACGTCACGGCCGTCGATGCTCATCGTGCCCGAGGCCGTCTCTTCGAGGCCGGCGATCATGCGCAGCAGCGTCGACTTGCCCGAGCCGCTCTGGCCCAGCAGGGTGAGGAAGGCGCCGTCGTCGACCGACAGCGACATGTCGCGCACTGCGGGCTCGGTCGCACCCGGATAGACGCACGAGGCGTGTTCCAAGACCAGAGAGGGCATAGTCTCATTATGCGCGATTCTCACTGTCAGCGGTCGCGGCAAGACCCGGTATTCTCAGTGGGAGCTGTGAGACGGCGCGATCCAGCTGCCTGTATGGCAAGCTGGGAGGCGCGATCCATTGTAGATGCAACTTATTTGGCCGAATCGACCAGAGGGAGACCATGGCAGGCAGCACATCGGGCGGCAACGCCCAGAACCGCCCGACGAAGAACGAGCGGCGTGAGGCGGCGCGTGAGAAGGCGCGTCAGCTCCGCGAGCAGCAGGAGCGGCAGCGCAAGCGCAACCGTCTGCTCATTCAGATCGGTGTCGTCGTCGCAGTGGTGGCCGTCGTCGTGGGCGGCTGGCTGATCGTCCAGAACGTGCAGAAGCACGAGCAGGCGGCCGCCTCGGTCATGCCGGCCAACATGCCGAACGACGGTGTGGTGATCTCGCAGGATCTCGCCGTGCAGAGGGCCGAAGCCCGCTCCGTCGATGTGCAGCCGGAGCGTCAGACCTCGGCCGACGGGCGTCTCGTCGTCGAGCTCTACGCCGATTTCATGTGCCCGGTGTGCGGTCAGTTCGAGCAGACCTACGGACAGATGCTCAGCGAGCAGGCCCAGGCAGGCAACATCGACTTGGTCATCCACCCGGTCTCGATTCTGGATCAGGCCTCGCAGGGCACCAAGTACTCGACGCGTGCGGCTGCCGCTGCCGCCTCGGTCGCGACGTACGCGCCCGATAGCTTTCTCAACTACTTCACCACCCTTCTGCAGCCCGGAGTGCAGCCCAGCGAGAGCACCAGCGGTCTGACCGACGACCGGCTCGTCGAGCTTGCCCGACAGGTCATCGGTGACGATCAGCCCGACGAGCAGGATCAGGTCGAGAAGTCGATTCGCGACGGCGAGTTCAAGAAATGGGTCAAGCGGTCGACCGATGCGGCGAATCTCACCGGAACGCCGACCGTCTACATCGACGGGCAGTCGGTCGACGACCTCAGCAAGGTCAGTGAAACGCTGCAGCAGAAGCTCAAAGATCGTGGCATCGACATGACGCAGACCGGTGCCGACGTTTCCTCTGGTCAGTGAGCGCCACGCTGGTCTGAGCGCGATCGTGCGGACGAGTCGCATCACCCGCTAAGATGAGTTCGGCCGTTCTCACGGTCGACGCCGACTTAGCTCATCTGGTAGAGCACCTGTCTTGTAAACAGGAGGTGGCGGGTTCGAGCCCCGCAGTCGGCTCAAGCGCAACAGCTCGATATCACGGGCGAGCAGTTGCCGCGTCGAGCCTCTGCCGCGTCAGGCGTCGGTCTCGAAGGTGAGCGCGACCGAGTTCATGCAGTAGCGTTGTCCGGTCGGAGTCTGGGGAGCATCCTCGAACACATGGCCCAAGTGCGAGCCGCACGTCGCGCAGCGCACCTCGGTGCGCACCATGCCGTGCGAGTCGTCCCTGATCAGCGTCACGGCATCGGTGTCGCGCGGGTCGTAGAAGCTGGGCCAGCCGCACCCCGACTCGAACTTCGTCGTCGAGGTGAAGAGCTCGGCGCCGCAGGCGCGGCAGCGATAGACCCCGACGCGATGCTCGTCGAGCAGCTCGCCCGTCCAAGGGCGTTCGGTGGCCGCTTCGCGCAGCACCGCATACTCGACGGGGTCGAGTCGCTGCCGCCATTCGGCGTCTGTGACGGCCGCAGCCTCAGAGACGGCCTCTGAGCCCTGCTCGGGTGAATCGTGCTGATCTGTCATGATCGACCTCCGTGCTTCGCCGCGGTCTGCGCGGCGGTGAATCGTGCCTGAACGCGCCTGCTCTCATAGCGTAGACTCCCATATCATGTGCACGGGCGGGCTCACTCCACTGCAGCGCGACGTGCTGCGCTGCGAGATGGAGCTGCAGAACCTGCGACAGGGGCGAAGTCGTGCGATTCGCGACAGGCTCGGTCTCAGCGCCGTGCGCTACGAACAGATTCTGCGGTCATTGGTCGGCGTGCCCGAGGCGGTGGCGTTCGCTCCTGACGTCATGCATCGCGTCGAGCGGCGGTTACACAGTCAAGAGCCTCGCGACGCACGTGCGCAGAAGTGAGAGAGAATTGAGACATGGCTGAGAAGTTCCCGAAAGACGAGTTCGACGACCTGTCCGCATCGCGCAAGGTCGGCGCGCATCGCGCGGCCGAACGCGGCTGGCGCACGCTGCGCATCGTGATCGGGGCACTGATCGCCACGGCTCTGGTCGTGGGCATCGTCTACGGAGTCATGCAGATCACCCGCAGCCAGAGCGTCTTCCACGACTATTCGGCGGCGCCGCAGAGCGAGAGCTCGGATCCCGCTGAGTCAGCGAGCCCGTCGAGCGAAGCGGTTGAGAGCGCCGAAGGCGCCAGCGCCGAGCCGAGCGATTCGGCGAGTCCGTCGCCCAGCCCGTCGGCGGCCGCCGTCAACGCGCACTCGCTCGAGGTCACCGTGCTCAACGCACAGGGCGCCAACGCAGAGGCCGGTCTGGCCGCTCGCACGGGAGCGAAGCTCACCGCGAAGGGCTGGAAGATCGGTCAGGTCGCCACTGCCTCCTCGTCGTTCGGCGCACATCGCAGCACCATCGTCTATTACACCGACGAACGCTATGCCGACGCCGCCAAACAGCTCAGCAGCGACCTGCAGATCACCACCGCGCCGCAGTACAACGCCACCCTGTCGGTGCCACTGACCGTGGCGATCGGAAGCGACTACTCGGCACGCCGCTGATCGTTCGCCTGGCCGGTGCGCGCCCCACCGTCGAATCCGCATCACGAAGGAGACCCCCCATGAACCGCATCCGCACGCGAACCGCTCGTCGAGGCTCGGCAGTGGTCGGAGGCCTGCTGGTCGTGGGACTGAGCGCTGCGGCGCTCGCCGGCTGCGCGAAGCACGAGCCGGAGCCCGAGCCGGTCGAAGAGTCGCCGAGCCCGACTGCCCCGGTTCTGGCACCGCTCACCGGCGAAGAGATGCCAGACTTCGACCTGAACCATGCGGCCGTGACCGTGAAGGTGCCCAACGCGAACGACGGCGCCCGCCCGCAGGTCAACCTCAACTCGGCCGACCTCGTCTACGAGGAGCAGGTCGAAGGCGGCATCACCCGTTACGTCGCCGTCTATCACTCGCGTCTGCCGGGTCTCGTGGGGCCTGTGCGCTCGGCCCGTCCCACCGACACCAGCCTCGTGTCGCCGATCGGCGGAGCTTTCGTCTACTCAGGGTCGCACAGCGCCTTCGACGAGGTGCTCGGCTCGATGGCGGCCACCAGAATCGACGAGAGCCATGCTGATGTGCTCACCCGTGACGACAGCTGGGGGCGAGGTGCCCCGAACAACCTGTTCGCGCATCCGCAGACCGCGCTTGCCGCGCTCGACGACGACGCTCGCACAGCGCAGCCGGCCGCGCAGTTCGCGTACGCGACGAAAGACCAGCCCGCGTCGGCCGCGCAGAGCGGCGACGCGCTGACGGGGCTGTCGGTCTCGGTCGGGGCGGATGCGCCGCGCCGGTGGACGTGGGACGCCGCGCAGAGCCGCTGGGTGCGATCGACCGCCAAAGGCCAGATCGACAGCACGCTGCAGGGAGACTCCGCCGACGCGGCTCAGCCGGAGCAGATCGCGGCCGACAACGTCGTGGTCATTCGATCGGTGCTCGGTCAGCCCTACGATCTGGGTGCGAAGGGGCTCTCGCCGCGTTATCAGCTCGACGGCGCCAGCGGGCAGGGCTATGTGCTCTCGGGCGGTCGCGTGCTCGATGTCTTGTGGAGCAAGGCCGACGCCGCTTCGCCATTCGTGCTGACGGCGGCCGACGGTGCCGGCGAGGTGCGTCTGCAGCCGGGCTCGAGCTGGGTCGAGCTGGTGCCAGACGGCAGCGGACAGGCCGTGCCGGAAGGACGCACCGCCGCCTGACGAACTTCGTCGTGTGACTTGCACTCTCATGGTGCGAGTGCTAATCATGTATTGGCACTCGTGATTGCCGAGTGCTAACGAAGCTGACACTTCCGAGAGTCCAGAAGGGACGATTTCACATGGCTAAGATCATTGCCTTTGAAGAGGAGGCCCGTCGTGGCCTCGAGCGCGGTCTGAACATCCTGGCAGACACGGTGAAAGTGACGCTGGGCCCGCGCGGTCGCAACGTCGTGCTCGAGAAGAAGTGGGGCGCCCCCACGATCACGAACGACGGTGTGTCTATCGCCAAAGAGATCGAGCTCGAAGATCCGTACGAGAAGATCGGCGCCGAGCTGGTCAAAGAGGTCGCGAAGAAGACCGATGACGTCGCTGGTGACGGCACCACGACCGCGACCGTGCTCGCCCAGTCGCTCGTCAAAGAGGGCCTGCGCAACGTGGCCGCCGGAGCCGACCCGGTGGGTCTGCGCCGCGGCATCGACAAGGCGACCGCCGCAGTCGTGAAGCAGCTGCTCGACACCGCGAAAGAGGTCGAGACCGAAGAAGAGACCGCTGCGACCGCATCGATCTCAGCCGGCGACCCCGAGATCGGCAAGATCATCGCCAAGGCGATTCACACGGTCTCGAAAGAGGGCGTCGTCACCGTCGAGGAGTCGAACACCTTCGGCATCGACCTCGAGATCACCGAGGGCCTGCGCTTCGACAAGGGCGTGCTCTCGCAGTACTTCATCACCGACCCGGAGCGCCAGGAGGCCGTGCTCGACGACCCCTACATCCTGATCGTCAACGGCAAGATCTCGGCCATCAACGACCTGGTTCCCGTGCTGAACAAGGTGCGCGAGGCGGGCAAGGAGCTGCTGATCATCGCCGAGGACGTCGACGGTGAGGCGCTGGCCACTCTCGTGGTCAACAAGATCCGCGGCATCTTCAAGTCGGTGGCCGTGAAGGCCCCGGGCTTCGGCGACCGTCGCAAGGCCATGCTGCAGGACATCGCCATTCTGACCGGCGGTCAGGTCATCGCAGAGGAGGTCGGCCTCAAGCTCGAGAACACCGACCTCGGCCTGCTGGGCCGTGCCCGCAAGGTCGTCGTGACCAAGGACGAGACCACCATCGTCGAGGGTGCCGGCGACAAGGCGCAGATCGACGGTCGCGCCGCGCAGATTCGCGCTGAGATCGAGAAGACCGACTCGGACTACGACCGCGAGAAGCTGCAGGAGCGTCTGGCGAAGATCTCGGGCGGCGTCGCCGTCATCAAGGTCGGCGCCGCGACCGAGCCCGAGCTCAAAGAGCGCAAGGCTCGCATCGAAGACGCCGTGCGCAACGCGAAGGCTGCGGCTGAAGAGGGCATCGTCGCCGGCGGCGGCGTGGCTCTGATCCAGGCCTCGCACGTCATCGACACCCTCGATCTCGAGGGCGACGAGGCCACCGGTGCACAGATCGTGCGCAAGGGCGTCACCGCGCCGCTGAAGCAGATCGCGCTGAACGCGGGGCTCGAGCCCGGCGTCGTGGCCGAGAAGGTCTCGACTCTGAAGCCCGGCGAGGGCCTCAACGCCGCGACCGGCGAGTACGTGAACCTGCTCGAGGCCGGCATCGCCGACCCGGTCAAGGTCACCCGCTCGGCTCTGCAGAACGCCGCGTCGATCGCCGGTCTGTTCCTGACGACTGAGGCCGTCGTGGCTGAGAAGCCCGAGAAGGCTGCTCCGGCTGCTCCTGCCGACCCGTCAGCAGGAATGGACTTCTGATCAGCTGACTGATCCGGTCGCAAAAGCCCTGGCTGCGTTTCGCAGTCAGGGCTTTTGTCTGCCCGCCCACCACGGATTGCTCGCTCTCACTGCAAATCGCGCGAGAACGAGCTGATCTCAAGCGATCTGGGGTGGTGTTAAGCGATCGGCGTTGGTGCAGGCGCAGCTGCAGCTGCAGCTGTTGTCTCAGCCGGCGCTCAGGCCGGAATCCTCACCGGCAGATCCTCGGCGTCGACGATGCGGTATGAGTAGCCCTGCTCGCTCAGAAAGCGCTGCCGCGACAGGGCGTAGTCCTGGTCGACGGTGTCGGCCACCACGATCGAGTAGAAGACCGAGCGCGAGCCGTCGCTGTTCGGGCGGATGATGCGGCCGAGTCGCTGCGCCTCCTCCTGCCGCGAGCCGAACGCGCCCGAGATCTGGATGGCGACCCGCGCATCCGGCAGATCGACCGAGAAGTTGGCGACCTTCGAGACGATCAGAGCCCGCTGCTCACCGGTGCGGAAGGCGGCGAAGAGCCGCTCGCGCTCAGGCGTCGGGGTCTTGCCCGTGATCAGCGGCAGCCCGGTGCGCTCGGCCACCAGCTCGAGCTGGTCGAGGTACTGCCCGATGACCAGCGTCTGGTCGCCGGCGTGCTCGTCGAGCAGCTCGGACACCGCATCGAGCTTCGCCGTGGCCAGTGCTGTCGCATGATATCGCTCGGCGTCGGCGAGCATGGCGTAGCGCGCCTGCTCGGCTTCCGAGAACTCGACCCGCACCTCGACGCAGTCGGCCGGCGAGATGAATCCCTGCGCCTCGATGTCGCGCCAGGGCGCCTCGTAGCGCTTCGGCCCGATCAGCGAGAACACGTCAGACTCCTTGCCGTCTTCGCGCACCAGCGTCGCGGTCAGCCCCAGACGCCGCCGGGCCTGCAGCTCGGCTGTGAGCTTGAAGATCGGTGCTGGCAGCAGATGCACCTCGTCATAGACGATCAGCCCCCAGTTCTCGGCATTGAGCAGGCTGAGGTGGGTGTACTTCTTGCTGCGTCGAGCGGTCAGCATCTGGTACGTGGCGATGGTCACCGGAGCGATGATCTTGGCCTCGCCCGAGTACTCGCCGATCTGTTCGTCGGTCAGCTCGGTGCGGCGCAGCAGCTCGTCGCGCCACTGGTGGGCCGCGAGCGTGTTCGTCACCAGAATCAGAGTCTTGCGGTCGAGTGCGGCCATTGCCCCGGCGCCGACGACGGTCTTGCCCGCGCCGCAGGGCAGCACGACGACGCCGGAGCCCCCGGCCACGAACGCGTCGACGGCCTGCTGCTGGTAGGGGCGCAGATGCCAGTCGTCTTCGTTCAGGTCGATTTCATATGGGTCGCCATCGGTGTAGCCGGCATGGTCTTCGGCTGGCCACCCGATGCGCAGCAGCTCCTGCTTGAGCTGGCCGCGCGCCCATTCCTGCACGATCCAGGTGCGCTGGTCGACCTGCTCGGTCAGCAGCGCGGCCACACGCTTGTGATTGGCCACGTCGGTGAGCAGACGTGCGTCGTCGGCGGTGAGCACCAGACGGCCTTCGCGGTCGCGGGTGATGTCGAGCCGTCCGTAGCGCTCGATCGCGTCGGTGATCGTGCGCACGACGGTGTCGGGCACGGCGAACTTCGCATACCTGTTGAGCGCCCCGGTGATCTCGTCGGCGGTCACGCCGGCTGCGGCGGCGTTCCAGAGCCCCATGCGCGTGATGCGATAGGTGTGCACGTGTTCGGGCGCGCGCTCCAGCTCGGCGAATCCACCGATCGCCTGCCGCGCGGCGTTGGCGTCGGGATGGTCGAGTTCGAGCAGCACCGTACGGTCGCTCTGCACGATCAGTGGTCCCATGAGGTCTCCTTCGTGATCGGGTGCACTTCGGCGATGGCTTTCAGCGGCAGCGTGCGTTCGATCTCGGCGCCGGGCTCACGGCCGCGCAGCCGCGTGTCGCCCATGCCGATGACCTCGAGCACCACGGTGCGTGTGGCATCGCCGACGTGCACCGTGATCGAGACCGGCGCATGCTCGCGCAGCGCGGTCTCGAGCAGCAGGCGGATGCGGGCGTCTGGCGAATCGCGGAACTCGCCCACCAGCGCGCGTGCGCGGGCGATCGGGTCGCGGTCGTCGGCGGAGCCCGTCGCACTGCGTGCGCTGCTCGAAGAGGCGCGCGGCGCGGCGGCGGTCGATGCGGATTCGGTGCCTGGTCGGCTGCGGCGGCCGTCGGCTCCCGGTGACTCGGCGAGGGAGCGCAGCAGGTACTCCAACGGCTGGCTCAGCTCGCCGCGCAGCAGCGTCTCGAGAAAGCCTCGGATCGCGCTCACCGGCTCTCCATGACGCAGGGCGGCGGCGACCGTCTGCTCGCTGATCTGGTAGGTGTGCGTCTCGACGAGGCGCGTCGGCGCGGCGATGCGTCGCAGCTGTCGTGCGAGTTGCGGCGTGAGCAGCCCGGGAACCAGCAGTTCGAGGTGGTTGTAGAGGTAGCCGTACTCGGTCAGGGCGGGCCACTGCTCGGCCAGCTGCCGTTGCCGATCGTCGTCGTGGTCGACCCAGGCCCTGCCCAGGTCGGTCAGTCGGCCGGTCGCGTCGATGATGGTCAGCACGCGCCAGTCGTGCAGCAGACGCTGCAGTCGCGCGGCGAGGTGCTCGTGCGCCAGCGGCCACCGGGCGGTCGCCGCGTCGTTCAGCGTCTCAGCCATGGGCCGGGCGGTCTCAGCGCGGTGTGCGACGGCTTCGTCGACGACGGCTGCGAGATCGTCTGGCACGGTCGCTGCAGCGAGTCGGCGCCAGGCGTCGAGCAGACGCAGGTCGAGCCAGCTCGCAGCCTCGGGGGTGGGAGCGACGCGGTTGTCATCGGCGTGGAACAGGCCTGCGACCATGGCGATCGAGATCAGCGCGCTCACCGTGCTGGGCTCGATGTCGAGGATGTGCCCGACCTCTGCCAGTGCGGAGACCGGCACGTGACCGGTCGCAGTCAGCGGCAGTGACGAGTGCTCGGCCTGCAGCACGACAGTCTGCACTGCGATGACGGAGTGCCAGGGAGCAGCTGCGTCGAGGTCGCGCGTGACTGGCACCTCAGGTCGCGGCAGCGCGCGCATCGCCGCGATGCGGTCAGCGACTCCAGGAAGAGGGTCTCCTGCGTCATCGGCCAGCAGCAGTGCGGTGGCCGCGGCGCAGGGAGTGTGAGCAGTGAGCAGAGCCCGCAGATCGTCGGCGGTGAGCACCGCGAGTCGGCGGTCGATCGCATCGGTGTGGGCCAGCCGTGAGCTCAGATCGTAGAGATCGGCGATGCGCAGCCGGGGCAGGTGTGAGAGCGAGACGACGGTGTCGAGATCGGTGTCGGGCAGTGCGACCACGGCGTCGGAGTAGGCGATGGTCTGTGACATTCACATCACGACTGTTCGCGACTGCGCTGACGGATGATCATGATGGTCAGCACCGCGATGAGCACGATTCCGACGGGGAGGCCGATGAGCGGGACGGTCTCGACGATGCGCGCGAATGTGCCGAGGCCGCTTTGCCGGGAGAGGAAGAAGATGGTGATCAGCGCACAGACTGAGGAAAGCACGAGGATGCCGATCGTGATCGCTCCGAGCACGTTCACCGCTCGCGAACGGCGGGGTGTGTCTTGTTGGATCATCCTTATAGAATACTTGTCGTGCGCGATCCGCGCGACGGAGTATCTCGCGCAGATGTCGTGAGACCGTGAGTGAACTCGAAAGAGATGTGCGATGCCAACCGGAAAAGTGAAGTTCTTCGACGAGGAGAAAGGGTTTGGCTTCATCACCGCTGATGACGGCCAACAGGTCTTTCTGCACACCTCGGCACTGCCCGCCGGGGTGACCTCGCTGCACCCGGGAACCCGTCTGGAGTTCGGGGTGGCCGAGGGCAAGCGTGGCGCGCAGGCGCTCTCGGTTCGCGTGCTGACGGCACCGCCGAGCGTCGCGAAATCACGTCGGCGCGCCGCCGAAGACATGTCGGTCGTGGTCGAAGATCTGATCAAACTGCTCGACGGCATCGGTGGCGGTCTGAAGCACGGCCGCTACCCGTCTGACGCACATGCCCGCAAGGTCGCCGCAGTGCTGCGCAAGGTGGCGGACGAACTCGATGTCTGACCCCACTGTGTCTGATCCCGCCGCGTTCCTGGCCCAAGAGGCCGCCGCTCGCTCGGCACTGGCCGAGATCGCCCCAGCGCGTCAGATCGGGGCGCTGCTGCGCGCAGACCCCGAACCCGACGAGAACGTGTTCACTCTGCGGTTCGCCTCTGACGTTCCCGGCTACCCGCACTGGGAATGGGCGGCTGTGCTGGGCCGTGTCGACGCCGTGTCGACGCCCACGGTGCTTGAAGTCGGTCTCATGCCTGGGGCGGGCGCGCTCGTTCCGCCCGCCTGGGTGCCGTGGTCGGAGCGCTTCGCCGAGTACAAGGCGCAGCATGATGACGACTCTGACGAAGATTCGACGGCCGATGCCGAATCGCAGTCTGACGGTGACGCCGAGTCCGAGGCCGCGGATGAGCCGATGAGCGAGGAAACGGCTGAGACGACGGCTGAGGCCGAGGGATCACCCTCGGAGGAGTGACCCCGACGGCATCACATGCGGTCGAGCACGTAGGTGATCGACTCGATGAGTCGCTGCACCTCAGCCGGCTCCACCGCGACGAACGTGCCGATGCGCAGCTGGTTGCGGCCGAGCTTGCGATAGCCGTTCACGTCGACGATGCCGTTCTCGCGCAGCGCTGCCGTGACGTCGGCAGCGTGGATGCGCTCGTCGAGATCAATCGTCGTCACAACCTGTGACCGCACCGTCGGGTCGCTGACGAACGGCGTGAGCCGCTCGTCGGCCTCGGCCCAGTCGTAGACGAGCTGGGACGACTGCTTCGTGCGGGCGTCGGCCCAGGCCAGACCGCCGTTGGCGAGCAGCCACTGCACCTGCTGATCGAGCAGGAACAGCGTGGCGATGGCCGGGGTGTTGATCGTCTGATGCTTGCGCGAGTTCGTGATCGCGCCCTGCAGTGAGAGTGCGGCCGGGATGAAGCGATCGCCGTCGGCGATGCGGGCTGCCCGCTCGATCGCGGCCGGCGACATCAGCGCGATCCAGAGGCCGCCCTCCGAGCCGAGGTTCTTCTGCGGCGAGAAGTAGTAGACGTCGAACTGGGCGGGGTCGACGAATGCGCCGCCTGCCGCGCTGGTGCCGTCGACGACGCTCAACGCGCCCATGGCATCCACCCGACGAACCGGCAGCTGCACGCCGGTCGACGTCTCGTTGTGGGGCCAGGCATAGAGATCGATGCCCGGGGTCGGCAGGTTCTCGGTCGCCTCGCCGAACGCCGCCTCGCGCAGGTCTGGAGCCTGCAACCACGGTGCGCTCGCCGCTCTGGCGAACTTGGCGCTGAACTCGCCGATGACGACGTGCTGACTGCGCTGATCGATGAGTCCGGCGGCCGCGGTGTCCCAGAACACGCTCGCGCCGCCGAGGCCGAGCACGACCTCGTAGCCGTCGGGCAGGTCATAGAGCTCGGTGAGATGCTGCTGCAGATCGGCGACGAGCTGTTTGACCGGGGCCGCTCGGTGCGAGGTGCCGATCAGTGCCCGACCGGCGGTGTTGAGGGCGTCGAGCTGTTCGTCGCGCACGCGGCTCGGACCGGAGCCGAAGCGGCCGTCTCGGGGAAGCAGAGTCTGGGGAATCTCGATGGAAGCCATGCGTCAATGCTAGCCGTCGGCATCGTCGGACATCGGCACGACTGCTGCAGGTCGTGCACGGGGTCGACCAGATGATTAGGCTAGACTAACTTGGCATGACGGCCGTGCGGGCGTCGGCCGAAGGAGGACTGCTCGGTGACTGATCTGATTGACACGACAGAGATGTATCTGCGAACCATTCTCGAGCTCGAAGAAGAGGGGATCGTGCCGCTTCGTGCGCGTATCTCGGAGCGACTCGGCCATTCAGGGCCCACGGTCTCTCAGACGGTTTCGCGCATGGAGCGCGACGGGCTGGTCGTGGTCAGCGGAGACCGCCACCTGGAGCTCACGGCTGAGGGGCGTGCCAAAGCCGTGCGCGTCATGCGCAAGCACCGTCTCGCAGAGCGCCTGCTCTCAGATGTGATCAAGCTGGACTGGGAGCTCGTGCACGACGAGGCGTGCCGCTGGGAGCACGTGATGAGCGAAGACGTCGAGCGTCGCATCATTCCGCTCATCTCGCGCCTGGACGAGAGCCCGTACGGAAACCCGATTCCGGGTCTTGCCGAGCTCGATGAGAAGACCAACGTCGACTTTCTGCACGGCGTGGTCGACGTGCACACACTGGCGCGCACGGCCAAGGGGTCGCTGCAGCGTGCAGTGCGCCGCATGGGCGAGCCGGTGCAGCTCGATCCCGACCTGCTCAAGCAGTTTCGCGAGGTCGGCATCGTGCCCGGTGCCGAGGTCGCGATCCAGGCTGTCGGCGATTACACGCGCGTCAAAGTCGACGGCCGTGACGAGGGGCTGGAGCTGGCCCCTGAGATCGCGACGCACATCTTCGTCGACGACCACTGATCAGGCTGCGATCGACGTGCCCGGTCGAACGTGAGGGTGACATTTCTCATGGGGGTGTATAGGCTTGGTGATTGTTCGTGTCAGGCCTATGCAGAGAGGAACCTCCGAACGAATGCAGAGTGAGAAACGGGTGACCGCAGAGCACCGTCCCGCTGCTCCCCTCCTCGGTCACGCCGCTCGCAAACCCATGACTCGCCGCGAGATGCGCGCAGTCTGGGAGGCTGAAGATCGACAGATCGCACGCGACAGCACGTCTCAGCAGGACAGATCTGCACATCAGCCGATGCATCTCGGCCACTCTTCGACCTCTCCGAAACTCGCGGTGAAGGCCATTGGCGGGGCAGAACCCTCGACTGAACGCATGCCACGACGTCGGCAGCTGCCCGGTGGGGCCGTCTTGCGGCAGGGCCGCCGTTCGTTCTCTCGCCCTCTGAAGACCGGGCACGCTCGTAACATCACCGCCGTGGCCATCGCGATGGGCCTCAGCTTCACCGCGGCTGTGCCGGCATACGCCGTCTCTCCGGCGGTCGCCGCGACCAGTGACCTCACGCAGCTCACCCCTGCAGAGATCGCCTATCGCGAAGCCGAGCTCGTCGATTCGGGCACCTTGCAGTCTGGGGCTCTTCTGGCATCCTCGGCCAGCTACGCCAGCGCCGACGGTGGCGACTTCCTGACCGCTGAGCAGCGGGCGAGCGCACGGCTCGGGCTGGGCACATGCGAGTCGCTGACCGGAGTTGCAGGTGATGCTTCCGCAGTCGTTCCGGTGCCGGCAGGCAGCTATACAGTCACCTCTCGGATCGCCGAGCGCTGGGGGCGCATGCACAACGGCGTCGATTTCGCAGCTCCTCTGGGCACGCCGATTCTCGCTGCGTGGTCTGGGACGGTCATCGAGGTGGGCAGTGCAGGCGGAAACCCGATGGTGCATCTGCGCACCAAGCTTTCGGACGGCACCCAGGTCGATCACTTCTATCTGCACATGCCGCTCTCTTCGGTGACCGTTTCTGCCGGCGATCAGGTCGCGGCCGGCCAGGTCATCGCTCAAGTCGGCAACGAAGGCCACTCGACCGGCGCGCATCTGCACTTCGAAGTGCACCTCAACGGCGGCGCCAATGTCTCGCCAACCGTCACCTCAGACTCGACCGTCACCGATGGCCTTGACCTGCTGCAGCAGGAGGGGGCAGTCATACTGTCTGGTTCGTGCGGCAGGTCGTAGCCCGCCAATGCTCGTCACAAACGTTAGGATGAACGAATGCTGATTCGAATCACGACATCCCGGCTGACCGCAACTCTCACGACGCTCGCGGCCGCAGGCGGCCTGGTGTTCGCGACGGCGGTTCCCTCGCAGGCGGCCGAAGTGGGGCTCAGCCAGGAGACTGGACTCAACACCTATGTGCGCGCCGAGCTGGAGAACCAGTCGCTGCAGACGGGTGCGGCGGCGCTTGCCTCGGCAGGGCTCGACAGCGTTTCGCTGTCTGCGACCACGCCGGCTCCTGTCGCATCACCTGCCGCCGCCGTCGATCAGGTCGTGCGCACTGCGGGGGCTTCCTCCGCGTCGGCGGATCAGACGGCTGCACAGGTCTCGAAGGGGACTGCGCGGGCGCAGGTCGTCGTCGGCTCGAGCATCATGGCGACCGCGTCACAATTCATCGGCTATCCGTACGTCTCGGGAGGCAACCGCCCCGAGACCGGCTTCGACTGCTCTGGCCTGGTCCAGTACGTCTACGGACTGCACGGCATCAGCCTGCCGCGCACCGACAGCGCGCAGAAAGCGGCTGGCACGGTAATCACCGAAGCCGAGGCGCAGCCGGGCGACTTGGTCTGGTGGCCCGGGCACATCGGCTTCTACGCCGGTAACCACCAGGTGCTCGACGCAGGCAACGAGCGCGTTGGCGTCTCGCAGCGCGCCATCTGGGGCAGCCCGACGTTCGTGCGCATCTGATCAAGGCACGGGTAGTCTTCTCTCAGCGATCCCGAGGTTGAGCCGTGAGGCTCTGCCTCGGGATTCTCGCCGCCGTAGCTCAGTGGATAGAGCGACAGTTTCCTAAACTGTGCGTCGCGAGTTCGATTCTCGCCGGTGGCACCAGCGGCGCAGCAGGGATAACTCTGTGAACCAGCTGCGTTTCCGTGAAAACCTTGCCCATACCCTGTAGTCTGGTCTGATGCAGATCAGTTTGAAAGCTCCCCAGGCCGCCGCGATCTTCTCTCTCACTGCAGTGTTTCTCTTCACTTCTGTGGTGCCCTCACAGGCTTCAGAGGTGCAGACAGTCGCAGAGACACAGGCGGAGTCTCAGCTGCTCAACCAGCGCATCGATGCTGCCGTGGCCGATCTGCACACCGATGACCCGGCCGTTGTCAGCGCGGCCATCGTGCAGGTTGTCGAAGAGCAGGCCGAAGAGCCTCAGGCGCAACGGTCTGCCCAGAATGCATCCGCAGACACTGCCGCAGACGCATCAGCAGGATCAGGCGCTCAGGTGCTGAGCATCGGCAAGAAGTATCTGGGCGTGCCATACGTCTTCGGCGGCTTCAGCCCCAGCGGGCTCGACTGCTCCGGCTTCGTCGCCTACGTCTACCAGCAGATGGGCATCTCGCTGCCGCATCAGAGCCAGGAGCAGGCCACTGTCGGCAGAGCCGTGAGCATGGCGAGCGTGCAGCCCGGTGACATTCTCTCGTGGAAACCGGGAGTCGGCCCGACCGGCCACGTCGCGATCTACATCGGTGGAGGTCAGATCATTCACGCCGTGCCGGGGCAGGGCGTGATCGTCACGTCGGTCGCATGGGTCGGTTCGGCGCCAGACGCCGTTCGCCGCGTTCTCTGATCACTCGAGTCGTCGTCTGCAGACGGTGAGCTCTGCTCGGGGCGGCTAGGCTGTGAGGCGGGGTGCAATCGGATTTCGGAGGAGTTCGTGTGACTGCAGAATCAGATCAGCGCAGCGCCGCCTGGGCGGGGTGGCGCGATCGACTCGCAGCAGTCGGCGAGAGCGCACGCAGAGGTGCCGAACGTTCGGCGATCCTCGATCTCAGCACCGCGCATCCGGGCGGCATCGCGCGTCTCTTCAGCGGGCGGGTGACCCGCCTCTCGACGCTCATCCGCGACGAGAAAGCACGCGCCCGCTCGATGCGTGTCGCCCGGCAGATCGAGCACAAGGCGGCCGAGCTGGCCGAAGACCGCGGCATCGATGCGGTGCACCTGCTGGCCGGTGAGATGCTCTGGCACGGCAGCAGAGGGCGCTCCGGTCATCTGCCCCTTATCGTGCAGCCCGCTGCGATCCAGGCCGTTCCCGGCGACTTCGAGCTGCTCATCACCGGCCGCTCGCTGATCAATCCCGAGGTCGTCTCGCTGCTCGAGCGCCGATTCTCGTCAGAGATCGACGTCGACGGCATCGTCGCGGCAGTGCACGACGAGAACGGTTTTCACCCCGACGAGGCGCTGCACCGGCTTGACCGCGAATTCCACTTCGTCGACGGTGTCGACTTTCAGAGCCGGCTCGTCATGGGAACGTACAGCACCGCGGCCAGCGGTCTCTCGATGCGGGCGGTCACGCGCATCCACCCGATTCTCGACGCGGTCGCCGGCGTACCGGGAGCGGCAGACGCACTGCAGGAACGAGCTCGGCTCGTCACGGTCAACAGCGCCGATGAGCGTTCGGCGCTGTCAGACGCACTGATTCTCGACGCCAGCGCCGAGCAGGAGCGCATCGTCGCTCAGGCCAGCACCGGCACCTCGTTCGTGGTGCGCACCGTGCCGGGGGCAGGAGTCGTGCAGGCGGTGTCGAACATCCTGGCCACGCTGGTGCCCGTCGGGCGGCGGGTCGCGGTGGTCGCCTCGTCGCGCGCGACGCTGGATGCCGTGGCGACGAAGCTGGCCTCGCGCGGGCTGGCGGGCATGGCGGTGACGGCTCAGCATCTGCGCCAAGACGTCGTGCACGCGATCTCGCGCAACGAGCGTGCACAGGCGCCGGAAGACCGCGAGGAGCACGCCGGCGCCTACGCACGCATTCGCGATGCGCTGCTCGGGTATCGGCGCAGCCTCGGGCAGGTCAGCCAGACCTATGGGGTCTCGGTCGAGCAGGCGCTGAGCGAGCTGGCTCGCCTGTCGCTGCTGCCCGACCCGCCGCACACCAAGGTGCGCCTGCACTCGACTGTGCTCGAGGCGCTGGCCGTCGACCGCACGTCGGCGGCGGCTCTGCTGCGCAAGGCGGCCGACCTCGGTCAGTTCGACTTCGGCCCCGACGACTCGTCATGGTACGGCGCCGAATTCGACACTCCGCAAGACGCCGAGAACGTCTATCTGCTCGCGAAGCGACTGGCCGGCAATGATCTGCAGGTGCTGGTCGAGAAGTCGCGGCGGGTGTTCCGCGACGCCGGGCTGCGACGCCCCACGAACCTCATCGAGATCGGGGAGGGGCTCGCGCTGCTGCTGCGCGTGCGCGCCACCCTCGATCGCTTTCAGCCGGTGGTCTACGACCGGTCGCTCGAAGAGCTCATCATCGCGACGGCGCCGCGTCGCGACCAGGACATGCCGGTCGGGTCGCGCCGTCGCCTGCGCCAGCTGGCCAAGGAGTACCAGCGGCCGGGTGTGCACGTCAACGACGTGCACCAGGCGCTGCAGCAGATTCAAGAGGAACGCATCCTCTGGGGGCAGCTGGTGGCCGACCACCGCCCGCCCAATGTGCCGGTCGGTCTCGGCGACGTGAACATCATGCACACCGCTCTGACCGCCGATCTGCAGGAGCTGCAGCGACCGCTCGACCATGAGCGCATCGGCGATCTGATGCGCGTGCCGGTCGAGCGGGTGCAGCAGGTGCTCGACTCGCTGTCGCGCGACGTCGGTGCGCTGGAGCATCTGCATGAGCGCGCCGAGCTGCTGGCCGCACTCGAGCGCGAGGGACTCTCAGAGCTGGTCGACGATTTCGCCCGACGCCATGTGACAGCCGAGCACGCCGCCGACGAGCTCGAGCTCGCCTGGTGGCAGTCGGTGCTTGAACTGCTGCTGGAGCGCGACGGATCGCTGCTCAACGCCAACACGCAGGTGCTGGCACGTCTGGAGCGCGACTTCGTGCTCGAAGACCGCCGCGTCGTCGACGATCATGCGCAGGAGCTCGCAGCGGTGCTCGCCGCCCGGTGGCGCGAGGCCATCGATGTGCACCCCGACGAGGCGGCCGAGCTGCGTCAGCGCCTGCTCGACGACGCCGTCACGCCGTCGACGCTCATGCAGCGCCTGCCTGTGGTCGGGCGCGCGATTGCTCCGGTCTGGCTGTTCTCGCCGTACCAGTTCGGGTCTGATGTGCCCGACCGTGCGCATTTCGACACGGTCATTCTGCTTGACGCGACGAGCATGGCGCTGTCTGAGGCGGTGCTGCCGCTCGCGCAGTCTGAACAGGTGATCGCCGTCGGAGACCCCGTGCTCGGCTCGCCGAGCCGATTCAGCATCGATCCGAACGACCCCGAGGTCGTGCCGATCACTGACGAGCCGTCTGCGTTCGACGCGCTTCGTGAGCTGCTGCCGGAGTTCACGCTCGATTTCAGCTATCGATCGGGCGGGCGCGCTCTCGCGTCGCTGGTGAACCGGCGCTGGTACGACCTGCAGATTCGTGCGCTGCCCTCGGCCGCCGAGTTCGCCGGGCATTCGGCCTACGACGTCGTGCAGGTCGAGGCGCCGGGGCGCGGCACGCCCGACCCCGAGAGCGGCAACGTCGAGGCCATTCCCGCCGAGGTGGCCAAAGTCGTCGATCTGGCCTTCGCATCTGCGGTCTGGCACCCAGACGACTCGCTCATGGTGGTGACGCCCAGCGAGGCGATGGCGCAGCAGGTGCGTGCGTCGCTGCGCACCGCGCTGGCCACGCGGCAGGCGCTGCAGGAGTTCTTCGATCCGCGACAGCCAGAGCCATTCTTGGTGCTCACGGTCGCCCAGGCTGCGGCGCGCAGCCGCGATCGAGTGATCTTCGCACTCGGATACGGTCGTACGCCGCACGGCCGCATGCTCTCGGCGTTCGGGCCGATCACGCCAGACGCCGGGGGGATGCGATGGCTGGGCGTGGCGCTGACGCGAGCCCGTCGGCATCTCACGCTGGTGGCCGCACTGCAGCCGAGAGGCAATGAGCTGGAACGGCTGACCGGAGCTCCGCGGGTGCTCTTCGACCTGCTCAGCGGAGAGCGCGACGCCGCTCCCGAGCGACGCTTCTTCTCAGCGCAGGCGCTGCTCGTCGACCTCGGTCGCCGACTGCACCGCAAGGGACTCAGAGTCAACGATCATTTCGACGACGAACTGGGCCTGGCGGTCGACGACGGCACCACGCAGATGATCATCGAGACCGACTCCGACTACAACCGCGACACGCTGCGTGAAGTGCTGCGCCTGCACCCGACGCTGCTCACCAAGCTCGGCTGGAAGTTCCGCCGGGTCTACTCGTTCGAGCTCTTTGCCAACCCGCAGCGCATCGCCGACGAGATCGCGGCCGAGCTCGATCAGCACCGCGTCGCGGCCGAGCGGCGGCAGCGCGAGTATGCACGCCGAGGGCAGCAGTGACCGAGCGCATCCGTCGCATCGGCAGCCGACGCGTGGTCTATGGGGCAGTGCCCGACGAACATGACGTGCAGGCCGAACGCGCACTGACCCGACGCGAGCAGACCCTCGCCGTCGACGCAACAGATGAGTCCGGCGAGTGGGGCGATCCTGCGGCCGAGGCCGAAGAAGACCGCTGGCTCAAAGCCCAGCGCCCCCCGCACTGGGGCTGACCCGCGCGTTCCGCGCTCGCCGCCGAGACAGACAGAACCCCACCGGTCACGCCGAAGCGGCGATGACGGTGGGGTTCGTCGTGATCTGGCAGAGATCACTTCTGCGCGTGAGTGCCGGAACCGGTGGTGCCGTTCTGTGCCTGCAGAGCCTCTTGGATCTCTTTGAGCACGTCGAGCTCGGTGCGGGGGTCTTCTGGCGCCTCGGGCTTCTTCGCACTGTGCTTGACCTGGAACTCGCGCAGCTTGTTGAACGGCAGCACGATGCAGAAGTACAGGGCCAGAGCGATCAGCAGGAAGTTCACGATCGCGGTGATCACCGCACCGACCGAGAAGTCGGCGCCGTTGATGGTGAAGTTGCCGACCGAGTCGAAGTCGGGCTTGCCGAAGATCGCAGCGATGAGCGGCATGATGAGCTTCTCGACCAGTGCGTTGACGAGTCCGGTGAAAGCCGAGCCGATGACCACACCGACGGCCAGCTCGATCGCGTTGCCCTTTGAGATGAAGTCTCGGAATCCGGCGAAGACCTGTTTCATTGCGTTTGCTCCTGAATCATGTGATTGCACGCGTGGCACGCCGAGGAGCGCCCCGTGTGCCTGTGCAGCGTCTGTGCAACGCCGCCGCTCTCTACTGTATCGGTGTCGGTGACACGGTGGCGATGATTCGCCGCTCGGTGACGATCCAGTCGGTCGGTCGGTCGTGCGCCTCGATGGGCAGATCGGCGATCACCTCGTCGTCGAAGACGGCGGCGACGACGGGTGCGGTGAGCGCTCGGTCGGCCAGCGTGCGATCGTAGAAGCCGCCGCCCTGCCCGAGCCTCGCGCCGGTGCTCGATGCCGCCAGTGCGGGAACCACGATGACCGACGCCTGGCGCAGGGCTCCCTCGGGCAGCGCCACGGCATCCGCCTCGGGCACGCCGAAGCCGCTGTCGCGCGCGCCCGCCCCCGCCGCGTCGGCCCAGTCCAGCCCGCCGTCGCCACGCACCTGCGGCAGCAGAACGCGATGCCCGGCCGCTTGCGCGCGGGTGATGAACGAGCGCGTCTGCGGTTCGCTTCGGGCCGCGAGGTAGCAGGCCACAGTCGTCGGGACGCCGTCGGTCAGCTGATCGAGCAGCTGCAGCAGATTCGATGTGAGGTCTCGAGTCGACGCCGGAGTCAGTCGTCGTGCTGCGCGGATGCGCTGACGCAGCGCGGCTTTGCGGGTTGCGGGATTGTCTGTCGCAGTGGTGCTCGGCGACGCTGCGGGAGTCGGTTCAAGAGCCATCACGACGAGTCTAAGCCGGGAGGCGCGCCCTGGTGCCGGTAAGCTGGGTCTATGACTGCAGAGAATCAGGGTGGGACACAACAGCGTCGCGCGGTGAAGGCGGTGGTGCCGGTTGCGGGGCTGGGCACGCGTTTTCTGCCGGCGACGAAGGCGGTTCCGAAAGAGATGCTGCCGGTGGTGGATCGTCCGGCGATTCAGTACGTGTTGGAGGAGGCGTCTGGCGCCGGGCTGTCTGATGTGCTGTTGGTGACGGGTGCGGGCAAGGGGGCGATCGAGGATCATTTCGATGCGGCGCCGTATCTGGAGTCGCGTCTGGCTGCTGACGGCAAGGACGCGTTGTTGGAGTCGGTGCGTGAGGCGACGGCGGTGGCTGATGTGCATTCGGTGCGTCAGGGTGTGCCGCGTGGTCTGGGGCATGCGGTGCTGTGCGGGCGTGAGCATGTGGGCGACGAGCCGTTCGCGGTGCTGTTGGGCGATGATCTGATCGATGCTGATGAAGATCTGCTGAACCGGATGCTCGATGTGCAGGCGGCGCAGGGGGCGTCGGTGGTGGCACTGCTGGAGGTGCCGTCTGATCGCACGCATCTGTACGGTGTGGCCGAGGTGGAGGCCACGGGCGAGGCTGACGTGGTGCGCATCACTGGTCTGGTCGAGAAGCCGGAACCGGGGACGTCGCCGTCGAATCTCGCGGTGATCGGTCGGTATGCGCTGCAGCCGGGTATTTTCGACGTGCTGGCGGAGACGGCGCCGGGGCGGGGCAATGAGATTCAGCTGACGGATGCGTTGGAGACGCTGGCTGCGGATGCGTCGATCGCGGGCCCGGTGCTGGGCGTGGTGTTTCGTGGGCGTCGTTTCGACACGGGTGACAAGCTGGAGTATCTGAAGACCGTGGTCACCCTGGCCGCCGAGCGCGACGACCTCGGGCCCGCGTTCCGCACCTGGCTGACCGACTACAGCAAGACGCTGTGAATCTGCCGCTGCATCGGTGCGTCTGGGGTGACATCGCCATTCGCCCGGTGCGGCAGCGTGACTGGCGAGCCCTCGACGCCGAACTGAGAATCGGCCGAGCCTGGCTGCAGCAGTGGGAGGCCACGCTGCCGGGGCAGCCGGCCGGGATGCCCGACACCCGGAGACAGGTGCGATCGATGATCGCCAGCATGCGCGAGGGGCAGTCGATCACCTGCGTCATCGAATGGCGCGGCGAGGTCATCGGCCAGATCAGCGTGGCACAGATCGCCTGGGGTGCGATGAACTCGTGCTCGATCGGCTATTGGGTCGCCGAACGCGTTGCCGGTCGTGGCATCGCGCCGATGGCGACGGCTCTGATCTGCGATCTGCTGCTGCGCGAGTGGGGCATGCACAGAATCGAGATCTGCATGCTGCCCGAGAACGCGGCCTCTCGACGGGTGCCCGAGAAGCTCGGCTTTCGCCCCGAGGGCCTGCGCCGTGGCTACATCCACATCGGAGACCGCTGGCGCGATCATCTGGTGTTCGCGCTGTTGGCCGACGACGCTCCCCGTGACGGGCTGGCCGAACATCTCGCAGCCGACGGTGGATGCTCGCCACACCGAGCGGAATCATCGTCAAATGGCCGTGCCGAACGTAGGTTAATGCCATGAGCGGACTTCTCGGGCAGATTGGCGGCGCCCTGCTGGTGCTGTGCATCGTCGGGCTGTGGCTCGCCGTGCTCACACCCGGCTGGATCGAGCGGCGCAATCTGCGCACGACGGCTCGCAACGCCACACGCGTGCAGCGCGCGGTCAACGTCATCGCCCGCAACCAGGAGCTTCCAGACGAATACGAAGAAGAGGTGAGCGCACGCCGAGCAGCGGTGCTCGCGAGAGAGGCACGCCGAATGGAACGCGAGAGACAGCGTGCCCAGCGCAGCGAAGCCCGCCGCGAAGCCGGTCTGCCGCCGAAGCTTCGGGCTGGCGTGCGCGGCCAGCGCGTGGGCTCGACGTTGAGTCTGGTCGGTCTTGCCCTGGTCATCATCGGAGCGCTGCAGATCACGAACCGTCCGAGCGGCTGGGTCTGGCTCGGCGGCGGCTTGGTCGTCGGGCTGCTCGGACTGGCCATGCGGGGCCGTGCAGCCCGAGTCGTGCGCCACCAGCGTCGACTGCTCGCAGCCGAGCAGACCGCGCAGCCGGCCCCGGCGCAGCAGACGCCGGTCTACGACGTCGCCGATGACCTCGACGCCGATGCCCGACGTCAGGCAGAAGCCGAAGGCGTTCGGAAAGACCACACCTGGACGCCGAACCCTCTGCCGAAGCCCCTGGGCGTCACCCGTGACGAAGTCGTCGCGGCCGCTCTCGCCGAGGCCGCGCGCATCGGCGACGACTCGGCTCCGGGGCTTCGGCCCGCGCCGTCGAGTCGTACCGCAGACGTGCAGCGAGCCGACGTGCGCCACCTGCCGGTCTCGACTCCGCAGGCGCAGGGCACTGGAGCATCCGACGACGCGTCGACCGATCGTGCAGACGTGCAGCCGACTGCCGAGGCCGTCGCAGAAGAGATCGAGGCTTCACTGGGCGAGCACGACGAATACGACTGGATCGACGATCGCGCCGGAGTCGACGCGAGCTTCGACTCCGGACGACTTGACGACATTCTGAATCGACGGCGCAACGTCGGCTGATCGGGAGCCGTTCGTCAGCAGCGCGTCACGGTGATGTGTCTCGCTCGTAGTTTTGAGTTCATCAAAATATTGGTAGACTGTGGGCATGAGCGTCGATGCCACTGTCACCCCCGAATCGTGGGATGAACAGCTGCGCGAGAGCGGGCTGCGTGTCACGGCCGGGCGCCGTGCGGCGCTCGAGTTCCTCGACGACCACCCGCACAGCTCGGCCGCCGACATCCTCGCCGGGCTGAGCGACGACATCCCCAGCATCTCGGCGCAGTCGGTGCACAATATCGTGCACGACCTCACCAGGCACGAGCTTGTGCGACGCATCGATCTGCCCGACTCGGGCAGCGCGAGGTACGAGACGCGCACCCACGACAACCACCATCACGTGCAGTGCGTGGTCTGCGGACGCATCGAAGACGTCGACTGCGTCGTCGGGCATGCCCCGTGCCTGACACCTGACGACGTGCATGGCATGACCGTGCTGACCGCAGAGATCACGTTCCGCGGCGTCTGCCCGGAGTGCGAGCCCACGCTGCGCGACCGAGACCCCCAATACTGACCGACGGGCGAGGCTGCCCGCTGACCTCCAGAATCACCACCACACCACGAAAGGAAGCGCACATGTCTGAATCGAAGTGCCCCATCGACCACGAGACCGGAGCGCCGGTCAGCGGCGATGCCACTGGGATCACCATGCCGGGAATTCCCCAGAAGGAACTGCCGCACCCCACCCAGGGCGATGCCAGCTTCGCCTGGTGGCCCAAGCACTTGAACGTCGGGCTGCTCGACGAGAATCCGCGTGAGCGCAACCCCGAAGAAGACGGCTTCGACTACAAGGCGGCCTTCGAGGCGCTCGATCTCGATCAGGTCAAGAAAGACATCGCCGAGGTGCTCACCACCTCGCAGCCCTGGTGGCCGGCCGACTTCGGCAACTACGGCCCCCTGATCATCCGCGTGGCCTGGCACAGCGCCGGCACCTACCGTCAGTTCGACGGTCGAGGCGGCGCCGGCACCGGGCAGCAGCGTTTTCTGCCGACCGAGGCATGGCCCGACAACGTGAGCACTGACAAGGGTCGTCGCCTGCTCTGGCCGGTGAAGCAGAAGTACGGCCGCAGCATCTCATGGGGCGACCTGATCGTGCTCTCGGGCAACGTCGCGCTCGAGATCATGGGACTGCCGACTGCCGGCTACGGCGGCGGGCGCATCGACGCGTGGGAGCCTGAGAACGTCTACTGGGGTTCGGAGCCGCAGTGGAAGGGCACCGAAGACCGCATCACCGACAAGCAGAAGCGCGATCTCGAGAAGCCGCTCGGCGCGACCGTGATGGGGCTCATCTACGTCGACCCGGAAGGGCCCGAGGGCGAGCCCGATCCGGCTCGCGCAGCGCATGACATCCGCGAGACCTTCAGCCGCATGGGCATGAACGACCGCGAGACGCTGGCGCTGATCGCAGGCGGGCACACCTTCGGCAAGTCACACGGTGCCGCTCCCGACGGCGAGCACGTTCACGGCAGCCCGGCAGAGGCCGGCATCCAGGATCAGGGCCTCGGCTGGAAGAACGACTTCAAGACCGGCGTCGGCGACGACACCATCACCTCGGGCCTCGAAGTCACCTGGACCTATCACCCCACTCGCTGGGACAACGAGTACCTGCACATCCTGTTCTCGTACGAGTGGGAGCTCTACAAGGGCGAGGGCGGTCACTGGCAGTGGCGTCCGAAAGACGGCGCCGGCGAAGACATGGTTCCGCTCGCGCACTCCGACGGCCGTCGCGAGCCGCGCATGTTCACCACAGACATCGCCCTGCGCGTCGACCCGGCGTACGAGCGCATCGGCCGTGAGTTCCTGGGCGACCAGAAGCTCTTCGAACAGGAGTTCGCCAAGGCCTGGTTCAAGCTGGTGCACCGTGACATGGGGCCGAAGTCACGCTACCTCGGCAAAGAGGTGCCCGAAGCCGACTACATCTGGCAGGATCCGCTGCCCGTCGCCACCGGTGAGCCGGTTCAGCCCGCCGACGTGGCTGCGCTCAAGCAGCAGATCCTCGCTTCGGGCCTGACCCGACAGCAGCTGGTGAAGACCGCCTGGGCGTCGGCCTCGACGTTCCGCGCGACCGACTACCGCGGCGGCGCCAATGGTGCGCGCATTCGTCTGGAGCCGCAGCGTCACTGGGAGGTCAACGAGCCCGAGCAGCTCGGGCAGGTGCTCGCTGTCTACGAGAAGCTCCAGAGCGACTTCAACGAGCAGAACGCGCCGCGCCATGTCTCGCTGGCTGATCTGATCGTGCTCGGCGGCGCCGCTGCGATCGAGCAGGCGGCCCACGAGGGCGGTGTCGACATCGAGGTGCCGTTCGCCCCGGGCCGCGTCGATGCCAGCCAGGATGAGACCGATCCCGAGACGTTCGCGTATCTCGAGCCGACCAACGACGGGTTCCGCAACTACCTGCGCCCCGGCCATTCGCTGCCGGCCGAGAACCTGCTGATCGATCGCGCGCAGCTTCTCGGCCTGCGCGTGCCCGAGCTGACCGCGCTGATCGGCGGCCTGCGCGTGCTGGGCACCGGCTACCAGGGCACCGAGCTCGGTCTGCTGACCGATCGTCCTGGCGTGCTGACCAACGACTGGTACCGCAACCTGCTCGAGAACGGCAACGTCTGGAGCTCGACCGATGAGACGCAGAACACCTTCGAGATGCGTCACTACGGCGAGGACGAGGTCATCTGGCACGCCAGCCGCTTCGACCTGGTCTTCTCGGCCAATTCGGAGCTGCGCGCCGTCGCCGAGTACTACGCCTCAGACGATGCCCGCGAGATCTTCGTGCGTGACTTCGTCGCGGCCTGGAACAAAGTGATGAACGCAGATCGCTACGACCTGCGCTGATCCGGTGCGCAGCAGCTGAACGAAGCGCTGCAGACTGAGCAGAGGGCCCCGACCACGAACTCATCGTGGTCGGGGCCCTCGGTCGTCGCACCGTCGGGTGTCGAAGGGCTCAGACGATCGTCAGATCACGCATCAGTTCGTCGGGAAGCCCAGTTCGATCTGGCTCTCGCTCGGGTGCGGCCAGCGTGAGGTGACGACCTTGCGGCGGGTGTAGAAGTTGAACGACTCCGGTCCGTACATGTGAGTGTCGCCGAAGAGCGAGCTCTTCCAGCCGCCGAACGAGAACGAGCCGACCGGCACCGGAATCGGCACATTCACCCCCACCATGCCCACCTCGATGTCGAACTGGAACTCGCGGGCGGTCTTGCCGTCACGGGTGAAGATCGCGGTGCCGTTCGCGTACTGGTTCGCGTTGATCAGTTCGACGGCCTCGTCGTAGCTGTCGACGCGCACGACCGCCAGCACCGGGCCGAAGATCTCGTCGTCGTACACGCGCATGCCCGGGCGCACGCGATCGATCAGCGAGACGCCGATGAAGTAGCCGTCACCGTCGAAGTGCTGGTCCCGCCCGTCGACGACGACAGTCGCCCCCTCGGCGGCGGCAGAGCCGACGTATTCGGCGACGCGCTGCTGAGCCTGACGGGTGATCAGCGGCCCCATCTCGGAATCCGGGTCGAACCCGTCGCCGATGCGCAGGTCGGCGATCCGCGCCGCGACCTTCTCGATCAGGGGGTCGGCCGTGTCACCGACGGCGACTAGCACCGAGACCGCCATGCAGCGCTCGCCGGCCGAACCGTACGCCGCTGAGACCGCGGCATCCGCAGCAGAGTCGAGGTCGGCATCCGGCATGACGACCATGTGGTTCTTCGCCCCGCCCAGCGCCTGCACCCGCTTGCCCGCCTGCGCCGCCGTCTCATAGACGTAGCGGGCGATCGGCGTCGAGCCGACGAAGGCCGCGCCGGCGATGCCGGGGTTGGTCAGCAGCTCGTCGACGACCTCTTTGTCGCCGTGCACGACGTTCAGGATGCCGTCGGGCAGGCCGGCCTCGCGGAACGCCTCGGCGATCCAGACCGAGGCGGAGGGGTCGCGCTCGGAGGGCTTCAGGATGACGGCGTTGCCTGCGGCGATGGCCGTGGTCACCATCCACAGCGGCACCATGGCCGGAAAGTTGAAGGGGGTGATGCAGGCCACGACGCCGAGCGGCTGGCGCAGCTGGTGCACATCGATGCCGGTGGCGACCTGCTCGGCGAACTCGCCCTTGAGATGGTGCGTGAGCCCGGCGCAGAACTCGACGTTCTCAAGCCCGCGTGCGATCTCACCGCGGGCGTCGGGAACCGTCTTGCCGTGCTCGGCGGTGATGATGCGGGCGAGTTCGTCTGCGCGCTCGTTGATGATGTGCACGAGGCGGAAGAAGACCTGCGAACGCTTGGCGAGACCGACGCGGCGCCAGACCCGCTGCGCCTCGGTCGCCTGACCGATGGCGGCGTCGACCTGCGCGGCGCTGGCGAGGGGCACTTCGCCGGTCTGCCGGCCGGTGGCGGGGTTGAAGACCGGGCCGAAGCGATCAGCCTCGGTCACCTGCTGCCCGCCGATGACATGGGGGATGCGGGTGAGGGTCTGCGTGGATGTCGTCGTGCTGGTGGTGTTCATGCGAGCTCCTGTCGATGCGGATGCGATTGGTGCGGGTGCCGGTGGCGGTGGCGGTGCGGAATCGTGGTCACGGCTGCCAGCCGCGCAGGGTGCCGTCGGGTGTGGCGTACTTGGCGATCAGCGTGCAGTCCTTGCCGCCGAGCCCTTCGTCGATCAGTCGCTGCAGCTGCTCGGCTGCCAGCGTCGCCGCAGGAAGGTGCACCCCGGTCTGCCTGCCCGCCTCAAGCGCCAGACCGATGTCTTTGCTGGCGAGATCACCGGTGAAGGTCGCGTCGAAGTTGTGGTCGGCAGCCGAGGTCGGAATCACACCGGGCACGGGGTACCAGGTCTGCTGCGCCCACGACCGGCCAGACGAGGCGCTGGCGATCTGCCAGAAGACTTCGGGGTCGAGCCCGAGCTCTTCGGCCAGCTGCGAGCCCTCGGAGTTGGCGAGCACATCGATCAGCAGCATCATGTTGTTGACGATCTTGGCGGCGATGCCCATGGTCGGGCCGCCGGCGACGATGGTGCTGCCGCTCATCGGCTCGATGTACTCGGCAGCTCGAGCAGTGTCTTCGGGAGCACCGCCGAGCATGAACGCGAGCGTGCCGCCGGCGGCGCCGCTGATGCCTCCGCTGACCGGGGCGTCGACGAAGTGGTGACCGCTGACCTCGGACTGCTCGTGCAGATAGCGGGAGGTTTCCACGTCGATCGTCGAGCAGTCGATCAGCAGAGTCGACGTCGCCGCGTGCGCCCAGACGCCCTCGGAGCCCTCATAGACGCTGCGTACGTGCTGTCCCTTCGGCAGGCTCGTGAAGAGTGCGTCGGCACCGTCGAGGGCTTGGGCGATGCTGCCGACGATGGTGACGCCCTCGGCCTGCGCGGCGGCGGTCGCTGCCGGGTTCAGGTCGTAGCCCAGCACGGTGTGTCCTGCTTGCACGAGGTGACCGGTCATCCGGCCGCCCATGTTCCCCAGTCCGATCCAGCCCAAAGTTGCCATGATGATTCTCCTCGGCTCCGTTGTCGAAAAGTCGTATGTGTGCTGACAGGCTAAGGCGGACGTTCTGTGCGTGGCAATCTCATCTGACGGTCATTTTCGCACCCGGGCTGTGCATGAATGCACACTCTGTGGCCGCGGTGGGGCACAATGGAGGGCATGGAGCACAGACTCGACGAGACGCATCTGCAGGGGCTGATGACGTTGCTGGCCGTCGCACGGTCTGGCCGTTTCACGGTCGCTGCGAAGGCTCTCGGCGTGAACCACTCCACGGTGTCGCGCAGAATCGCTCAGCTCGATGAGGCCTTGGGCGGCCGTGTGCTGGTTCGCGGGGCGTCGGGGTGGGAGCTCACCGCGCTCGGCACTCGAGCCATGCAGTCTGCTGAACGCATCGAACGCTCGGTGCATGATCTGGTCTCAGACGAGCGACATGACGCGGTGCGCGGGCTCGTGCGCGTGGGCGCGCCGGATGCGTACGCCGTGTTCATCGCCATGCCGGCGCTGGCCTGGCTGCAGCGGAGGCATCCCGCACTCGACCTCGAGGTCGTCGCGGCGACCCAGCAGGCACGGCAGCGTCGGTCGGGCGTCGACATCGAAGTGGTCGTCGGGCGGCCGCAGGTGAACCGCGCGGTCACGGTCGAGCTGTTCGCGTACCAGCTGCGTCTCTATGCGACTGCGGAGTACCTGCAGCGGGCAGGACGGCCTGAAGAGATCACCGATCTCGCCGGCCATCGCCTCAACTACTACATCGAGTCGGCGCTGCAGGTCGACGATCTCGACGTCGCGCTGCAGCTGCTGCCGCGCATGCGCGAGGCCATCAGCTCGACGAGCGTCTTCGCCCATGTCGCGGCCACACGGGCAGGTGCGGGTATCGGTCTGCTGCCAGACTACGTGGCCAAGCGCTACGACGACCTGACTGTGGTGCTTGAACACGACTTCTCTCACCACGTCTCGTACTGGGCGGCTCTTCGTGAGGAGAACGACCGGAACCCGGCGGTCGGCGCCTGCCTGTCGGCCATGGTCTCGTATGCCCGAAGCCCCGACCTCGTGAAATGAGTCGGGCGGGCTGCCGAGAGATGTGCTCGACAGCCCGCCCCTGACGCATGCGGCTCAGGCCGGATGGGTCGCGCCTGCGCTCTGCGCCAACGGGGCGATGTGCTTCTCGTGATCCAGCCGGTCGATCTCTTCGAGCGTGATGCCTCTCGTCTCGCGCAGCGAGACCGCAGCGATCAGCGTGATCATCGCAGCGCCGACGAGGTAGAGTGCGATCGGCACCCACGAGGCGAACCGACCGAGCAGGGCGGTCGCGATGATGGGGGCGACCGAGCCCGCCACGATCGAGGTCACCTGATACCCGAATGAGACGCCTGCATAGCGCATGCGGGTCGGGAACATCTCAGACATGATCGCGGGCTGACCGGCGTACATCAGGCCGTGGACGAAAAGCCCGAGGATGATCGCCAGGATCACCATCAGCGGCTCAGCCGTGTTGAACATCGGGAAGGCGACGAACGGCCAGACGCCGGTGAGCACGGCCCCGGCGATGTAGACGGGCTTGCGGCCGATCCTGTCTGTGAGCGCTCCGGTGAGGGGCACGACTACGAACTGGAAGACGTGGGCGAAGAACATCAGCCCCAGAATGCTGCTGGTGTCCATCTTGACCCAGACGGAGAGATACGTGATCGAGAACGTCACGACCATGTAGTAGAGGATGTTCTCGGCGAACCGCAGGCCCATCGCGGTGAGCACGCCGCGAGGGTAGCGCCTGAGCACCTCGAAGACGCCGTAGCGCACCTCTTCTTCCTCTTCGATCTTGCGCTGTGTCTCCTGGAAGATGGGAGCGTCAGAGATCTTCGTGCGCACGTAGTAGCCGATCGCCACGATCACGACCGAGAGCCAGAAGCCGATGCGCCAGCCCCAGCTGAGGAACGCCTCGGGAGTGAGAGAAGCCGAGAGTACCAGCAGCACGATGGTCGCGAGCAGGTTGCCGAGCGGCAGTGCGGCCTGCGGCCAGCTTGCCCAGAACCCGCGAGACCTGGCCGGTGCGTGCTCGGCGACCAGAAGCACGGCGCCGCCCCATTCGCCGCCGACTGCGATGCCCTGGATGAACCTCAGCGCCACGAGCAGAGCGGGGGCCCAGTAGCCGACCACGTCGAAGGTCGGCAGGCATCCCATCAGAAATGTCGAGGCGCCCACCATGATGATCGCCACCTGCAGCAGGTGCTTGCGACCGTAGCGGTCGCCGAAGTGGGCGAAGACGATGCCGCCGAGGGGTCGTGCGATGAAGCCGACGGCATACGTGACGAAGGCCGCGATGATCGGCGCGTAGGGATCCTCGCTGGGTGGGAAGAAGACCTTGTTGAAGACCAGGGTCGCGGCCGTCGCGTAGAGAAAGAACTCGTACCATTCGACGATGGTGCCCGCCATGGATGCGAGCACGACCTGGCGCAGGCCCTTCTTCGGGGCGGCCGGAGCTGACACAGACATCTGCTACCTCCTTGTAGTCAGTGATCTGTGAAACATCCTGCAAGAGAAGCCAGAGGGTGTCCACGCAGGTGCACCGGGGATTCCGCACAGGCACTGTGCACAGACGCACACGAGGGCGGCGACCCGCTGAATACGCGGCGAGCCGGGGCATCCATCGTGGTGACGGACGCCCCGGCTCGCGGGAATCGTATACAGACTCAGCTGATCACTTGTGCGATTCGGTGCGGTGCAGCTCTTCGTGCAGGTCTTCGGGAGACAGGTTGGCCTCTTCGAACGCCTCGGTGCGCGGCAGCGACAGACGCAGATCGGTGCCGAGGCAGACCTCGACGGTGCCCTTGGCCATCTGGAAGTCGAGCACGTGACCGCCCTTGGTGCGGTCGTCGTCGATGAAGTGCACGTGGCAGCCGGGCACTGAGATGCCCTGCTCGTAGACCGGCGTGCGGAACCCGCCGACGACGCCGTGCACGTTCTCGAAGCGCAGCGTCGGCTCGTCGTTGGTCGCGTCGACCATGCGCGGGTAGGGCTTGCTCTGCAGCTGCACGGTGCGCGTCTTGACCCAGTCGAACTCGCCGGTGATGCGCAGAGCGTACAGGTAGTTCGGCGACACCGTCAGCGAGTCGACCAGAGCAGAGACGTCGTCTCGGCTCGAGTGGGGCTTGACCTCGGCGCTCAGGCTGGTCACGAAGTTGGTGACCACGGCGAAAGGCGTGCGCGCGTCAAGCGGTGCGCGCTGCACAGAGCCGTCGACGCGCATCTGCCAGCAGTGCCCGTCGAGGATGATCATCTCGCCGTCGAGCCCGTCGAAGGTGCCCAGACCGAAGCTGCCCTGGCCGAGCAGCTCGGCGATGGTCATCTCGCCGTCGTAGATGCCGTCGAGCAGTGCGCTCATCAGCGAGGTCTGAAAGACCTCGTGGCGAACGATGTGGTTCGAGACCCGCTTTGCGGGGCGCGTCGGTGTCGAATCGGCAATGTCGGATGATGTGGTCATGACAGAACTCCCTCTCTGAGATCGCCGGCCAGACCCGCGAGGTTGTCACGGTAGTCGACCGGTACGTCGATGATGGTCGGGCCCGATTCTGCGAGCCCTGCGCGCACCTCGGTGACGAGTTCGTCGAGCGAGGTCGCACGACGGCCGTGTGCGCCGAACGACTCGGCGTATGCGGCCAGATCCGGGTGCCCCAGGGTGATGCCCGAGGTGCGCCCGTACTTCTTCATCTGCTGGAAGGCGACCATGTCATAGGTGCCGTCGTTGAAGATGACATGAGTGAAGTTTGCCCCGCGGCGCACGGCTGTGTCCAGCTCCATGGCCGAGAACAGGAAGCCGCCGTCGCCGGAGACCGAGAGCACCGGTTCGCCGGGGCGAACCATCGTGGTCGCGATCGCCCACGGCAGTGCCACGCCGAGTGTCTGCTGGCCGTTCGAGAACAGCAGCCGGCGCGGACGGTAGGTGCGGAAGTAGCGCGCCATGTAGATGTAGTGCGAGCCGACGTCTGAGATCACCGTGGTGTCGTCGCTGACGAGATCGCGCAGCGTGAGGGTGACGGCGACGGGGTCGAGCCCGAACGAGTCGTCGTGCTGCTCGCTCGGCTGCGCCTTCTCGGCGAGACGTGCGAGCTGGGCGTCGACGACCTCGCGTGATGCGCCGTCGAGCTTGAGCCCCTGCAGCCGCTCGGCGAGGGCGGTCACGGTCGTGGGGATGTCGCCGCGCAGCTCGAGCACCGGCGCATAGCTGGCATCGATGTCGGGTGCGATCTCGTCGAGGTTGATGATGCGACGCGAACTGTCGTGGTTCCACATCTTCGCGTCGTACTCGACCGGGTCGTACCCGATCGCGAGTACGACGTCGGCGTGATCGAGGATGACGTCGCCGGGCTGGTTGCGGAACAGTCCGACACGACCGAGGTAGTGGTCTTCGAGGTCGTGCGAGACGAGTCCAGCAGCCTGGAAGGTCTCGACGACGGGCAGCTCGGTGGCCTTCAGCAGCTGGTGCAGCGCTTCGGCACCGGGCGTGCAGGCTGAACGTACGCCGGCCAGGATGACCGGGAACTTGGCCTCACGCAGCAGCGCGGCTGCAGCATCCAGCGACGCCGCCGAGGCCGGCCCGAGATCGGGCACCGGCTGCACGGGAGGCAGCGGCACCGAGGTGTGCTCGGCCATCACATCGGAGGGCAGCACCAGCGAGGCGGCGCCGCGAGGCATCACCTCGGCCTGGCGGAAGGCGTTGACGATCGCCTCGGGAACGTTGTCTGCGGCGTCGACCTCGCCGGCGAACTTCGAGACGGTCGACAGCAGCCCCACGGCGTCCATCGACTGATGCGTGCGCTTCAGACGGTCGCCGCGCGGCACGGCGCCGCACAGCGCGATCATCGGGTCGCCCTCGGTGGTCGCCGTCACCAGACCGGTCGCCAGGTTGCTGGTGCCGGGGCCCGAGGTGACCAGTGCGACGCCGGGGTGGCCGGTCAGGCGGCCGACGGCGGCGGCCATGAAGGCCGCATTCTGCTCGTGTCGGCAGACGACGACCTCGATGGGGGAATCCTCGAGGGCGTCGAAGACCTGGTCGACCTTCGCGCCGGGAACGCCGAAGACCCATTTCACGCCTGCTGCCTCGAGGGCCTCGACGATGCGGTTCGCGCTGCGCACCGATTCTGCGCTGCTGTTCATTGCTGCTCCTGAACTGTGCGGTCGCCGAGCTGATGCCGACGACCGGGATGTGTGTGATGGAAACCTGTGGGAAAGTGCGGACGAACGGGTCGACCACGTCACGGCGGCTGACGCTCCGCGGGGGGAGCGGCAGACTCGCTGAGACGCTGAGCCGACCGGTTCGAGCACACCCCGCGTCATTGAGGTGGACTCACCGTATACAACATAGATACTAGATCTCTTTGTGGCTGAGCGCGAATCTGTTCAGGCGGAGTTCATCTGTGTGAAGAGGACAGCTGCGCTCGGGCGGCGGTCGGGGCGTGAAGCGGGGCGGTTGTGCGGTCGTGTGACCGGCTGACCGTGCGGCCGATATGCGAAAAGTGTGGTTTACCGTCGGGTAAACCACACTTTTCGCTCTTCAGCCAGGGGCGTGACGCTCCTGGTCCGTGATGCTCATGAGTGTGACGCTACTGATTCAGCGGAATGCCCAGCGCGTCGAGCGTCGCCTCATGCATCGTCTCAGAGAGCGTCGGATGCGCGAAGACCACGTGCTCGAGGTCTTCGGCCGTGCCCTCGAGAGCGCGCAGCACGCTGAACCCGGGCAGCAGCTCGGTCACATTCGGGCCGACCAGATGCGCGCCGAGCAGCTCGCCCGATGTGGCGTCATAGATCACCTTCACAAAGCCCTCGGTGTCGTCGATGCCGATGGCCCGGCCGTTCGCGACGAAGGGCATGTGCCCGACGTTCACCTCATGACCCGCCGCACGCGCCTGCGGCTCGGTCATGCCCAGACTGGCGACCTCTGGATGCGTGTAGGTGGCTCCGGGAATCCAGGCCCGGTCGACCGGTTGCGCTCCGGCGACGCCGGCCAGATGCTCGACCGTCGCGACCCCCTCATGCGCGGCCTTGTGCGCGAGGCACGGCGGTCCCGCGACGTCTCCGATGGCATAGAGACCCGCGACGTTGGTGTGCCCCCATTCGTCGATCGCGATGAAGCGACCGCGATCGGTCAGTTCACAGCCGAGGGCTTCGAGGCCGAGACCCTCGGCGTTGGGCTGCACCCCGGCGGCGACCAGCAGGCGATCGGCACGCACCTCGGTGCGCGAGCCGTCACCCGATACGAGCACGGCGGTGACCGCGTCTGCCGTCGACTCGACCTGCTCGAGATGCGAACCGGTGTGCATCTCGATGCCGCGACGCTCGAACGAGCGACGCACCACGGCCGAGACCTCGGGGTCTTCGACCGGCAGGTTCTGATCGGCCAGCTCGACCATCGTCACCCGGGAGCCGAGATCGCGGTACAGGCTGGCGAACTCGGAGCCGATCGCGCCCGAGCCGACGATGAGCAGGTGCTCCGGCACGTCGGTGGGGATCAGCGCCTCGGAACTCGTCCAGATGCGCTCGCGGTCGGGCACGATGCCCGGCAGCGCGCGCGGTCGAGCACCGGTGGCCACGATCACGTGATCGGCAGTGAACCTCTGGTCGGCGGCGGAAGCCGCCGACAGCTTGGCCGAGGCCGGGGTGACGGACACCTCACCCTTGCCGGTGAGCGCGGCTGTGCCGGTGACGACCCGCACCCCGTTCTTGCGCATGAGCCCCGCGACGCCGTGCGACAGGCGGTCGGCGACACCACGGCTGTAGCGCACCAGCGCCGGCAGGTCGACGCTGAGCTCACCGGTGGTGAACCCGAGCCGACCGGCCTGCGTGATGCTGTGCAGCGTGTCGGCTCCGTGCAGCAGCGCCTTGGTGGGGATGCACCCCCAGTTCAGGCACACGCCGCCGAGCTCGGCCCGCTCGACGAGCACGGTGTCGAGGCCGAGCTGCGCCGAGCGGATCGCCGCGGTGTAGCCGCCGGGCCCGCCGCCGATGATGAGCACATCTGCATGTGCGTTCTGCGTCGTCATCTCAGCCCCCTCACGCCAGCAGCAGTTCGGGCGACTCGATGATCTTCGCCAGCTCGGCGAGGAATCGGGCGGCGAGCGCGCCGTCGATCACCCGGTGATCGCTCGACATCGTCAGCGCCAGGATGCTGCGACCGACGACCTGCCCGTCGGCGTCGAACACCGGTCGACGCTTGGCGGCACCGACGGCGAGGATCGCCGCCTGCGGCGGATTGATGATCGCATCGAACTGCGAGACGCCGAACATGCCGAGGTTCGAGATGGTGAAGCTGCCGCCCTGGAACTCGTCGGGGGTCAGCGTGCCGGCCTTCGCCTTGGTCGCGAGCAGCCGAGTCGCATCGCTGATCTCGGCGAGCGACTTGACGTCGGCCTCGCGCACGATCGGCGTGATCAGCCCGTTGTCGGTAGCCACGGCGATCGCGATGTCGGCGTGCCTGAACTGCAGAACGCTCTGGCCCGCCTCATCGAACTGCACGTTGACCTCGGGCACGGTCACCAGCGCTTTGGCGACGGCCTTGACGATCACGTCGTTGACCGACAAGTGCACGCCGGGCAGCTTCTCGTTGAGCGAGGCGCGCAGCTTCAGCAGCGCGTCGACCTCGACCTCGTGCGTCACCCGATAATGGGGCGCGTTCTGCTTTGACGCCTGCAGACGCTGGGCGATCACCCGTCGCACCGAGGTGAACGGAATCGTCTCGAACGCCGGCTCGGCGATCTGCTCGGGCGCGACGCGCGCAGCTTCGGCCTCGACGGCCACGTGCAGACGGCGCGCGGCGTCTTCGACGTCGGACTTCGTCACACGGCCGGCTCGACCGGTCGCCCTGGCGTCGTGCAGGTTGACGCCCAGCGCTTTCGCCATCCGACGGGCGACCGGCGTCGCGGGCACGGCCGAGTCGTCTTCACTCGACCGCAGCAAGACGCCGCGACCGCGGACGGGCTCGGGCACGGAGCCTCCCGCGGCGAGCACGGCGCGGCGCACGTCTTCGACGCTCACGCGGCCGTAGCGATCGGTGCCGGTCACCTTCGCCAGATCGATGCCCTCGTCGTCGGCCAACCGCCGTGCGTGCGGAGTCGCTGCGACGTCGGCATCGGTGCTGCCCGACAGCGCCGCCGGAATGCGGTACTCCTGTGCGGCCGCCGACTGCGCCGGTGCGCCAGACGGCACGCCGACCGTCGCGGCGAAGGGTGACGCTGCGGGGGATGCTGGAGTCGCCACCGGCGGCACCGGTGCGGTGGCCGTCGGTGCCGGTGCGCTCGCGGCCGCAGGTGCCGGGGCGGAGGCGACTGGAGCATCCGCCGATGCTGTTGCCGCCGGCGCCTCACCGAAGCGCGCCGCGTCTTCGGACAAACGCTGCTCGATGAACGCGTCGATCTCGGCGTCGGGAACACTCGGATCTGCACTTACGCCGATGATGGCGCCGACGGGGCGCACATCACCAGAGTCGGCGACGATGCGACGCAGCGTGCCGTCGAACGGAGCCTCGAGATCGTTGGTGATCTTGGTCGACTCGACGGTGACGATGGGGTCGCCCTGGGCGAAGGAGTCGCCGACCTTGATGTTCCAGGAGTCGATCGCCCCCTCTTCCATGGTCATGCCCCAGTTGGGAATCTCAAGGGCCCTGATGTCTGCCATGGTCACACCTCCAGGAGTTTGCGCACCGACGCCTCGATGCGCTCTGCCGAGGGCACCCAGTGCTTCTCGAGTGCGGGCGAGAACGGTACCGGCGTCAGCGGCGGGGTGAGCAGCTCGACCGGTGCCTTCAGACTGTTGAACGCCTTGATCGACACCAGTGCGGCGACGTCCTGGCCGAAGCCGCAGCGCGCCGACGACTCGTCGACCACGACGACGCGGCCGGTCGACTCGGCCGACTCGACGATCGCGGCCTCGTCGAGCGGCGAGGTCGTGCGAGGGTCGACCACCTCGACCGAGATGCCCTCGGCGGCGAGCTTGTCGGCGACCTCGTTGGCGGTGTTGACCAGCTTCGACAGCGCGATGATGGTCACATCGGTGCCCTCACGGGTGTAGTTCGCGACGCCCAGGGGAATCGTGTACGGCTCGTCGGGCACCTCGCCCTTGATGTCGTAGAGCGCCTTGTGCTCGCAGAACATGACCGGGTCGTCGTCGCGGATCGAGGCCAGCAGCAGCCCCTTCGCGTCGTACGGGTTCGACGGCACCACGACTTTCACTCCGGCGGTCGAGGTGAAGATGTTGTAGGGCGAGTTCGAGTGCTGCGCCGCAGCGCCGACGCCGGCGCCGATGATGCCGCGCACGGTCAGCGGCGTCTTCGCCTTGCCGCCGAACATGTAGCGGAACTTCGCGGCCTGGTTGTAGACCTCGTCGTAGCAGACCCCGAAGAAGTCCATGAACATCAGCTCGGCGACCGGTCGCAGACCGGTGACGGCCGCACCTGCTGCGAGACCGAGGATGGCCGACTCGCTGATCGGGGTGTCGACGACGCGTTCGTCGCCGAATTCCGTCCACAGGCCGCCGGTAACGTTGAACACGCCGCCGAACGCCTCGACGGTCTGGTCGGGGTTCGTGCCGCCCTTGCCGCCTCTGAGGTCTTCACCGACGAGAAAGACGTTCTCGTCTTCGCGCAGGGCATCGGCGAGCGCCTCGCGGATGGCCTCTCTGTAGCTCTTCTTGCTCATTGCCGTTTCTCCCCAGTTCTTCAGTAGCTTGCGTAGACGTCGGTGGTCAGCTCGTCCGGGCTGGGCCACGGCGAGTTGCGGGCGAACTCGACGGCGTCGTCGACCTGCTGCCTGACGTCGGCTTCGATGGCGTCGAGCTCTTTCGCGGTGACCTTGCGGCCGACCTTCTCACGGAAGATGCGCAGCGGGTCGTTGGCCTTCTTGATCTCGGCGAGCTGCTCTTTGGTGCGGTAGAGCCCCGGGTCGCCCTCGAAGTGGCCGTACCAGCGGTAGGCCTTGGCCTCGATCACCGACGGGCCCTCGCCGGCGCGGGCGCGCTCGACGGCCCGGCGTGCGGCCTCGTGCACGGCGAAGAAGTCAGTGCCGTCGACCTTCTCGGCGGGCAGGCCGAAACCGGCCGCACGAGCGGCGATGTCGCCGCTGCCGACCGCGAAGTCGGCGCCGGTCGCCTCGCCGAAGCCGTTGTTCTCGAAGATGAACAGTGCCGGCAGTTTGAGCACGACCGCCATGTTCATGGCCTCGAAGACGGTGCCCTGGTTCGAGCCGCCGTCGCCGCTGAACGCGACGCCGATGTTGCCCTCGCCCTTGTACTTGCCGGTGAACGCCGCGCCCACCGCGAGCGGGGCAGCGCCGCCCACGATCCCGTTGGCGCCCAGCATGCCCACCGAGAGGTCGGCGATGTGCATCGACCCGCCCTTGCCATGGTTCAGGCCGGTCTCTTTGCCGAAGATCTCGGCCATCATGCCGTCGAGGTCGCACCCCTTGGCGATCGAGTGGCCGTGGCCGCGGTGTGTCGAGCCGATGACATCGGTCGGGCGCAGGTTCTCGCACACGCCGACGGCGACGGCCTCCTGGCCGGCATAGAGGTGGATGAAGCCGGGAATCTCACCCGACTGGTTCTCAAGGTGGACCCGCTCTTCGAAGTAGCGGATCTCAGCCATCTTGCGGAATGCGTGCAACAGCTGCTCTTTTGTCAGCTGGGGTGCTTGTCTCTGAGCCATGCTCTTCCCTTCACTCGTGGTCGGTACGGTGATGGATGAGCCTCGGTGTCTCCATCGATACCGGCAACTTCAGGTTGACATCAGACTACGCTGGCGCGCTGACGCGACAGCTCCCCCTGCACGCCATTGCAGGGGGTTGCACCACGGTGGTTGACGGCACAAGAATCCGAGGTGTGCTGAGGCCTCGGCACGGCACCCCAGAGACACGAAAAGTGTGGTCTGCAGAGCTGCAGACCACACTTTTCGCTGCTCAGTCTTCGGGCGCGACTGCGGCATCCGACGATCAGATGTGCGTCGGGTAGCCGATCGCGATGTCGGCGGCCTCGGCGATGGGCTCCGAGAGCGTCGGATGCGGGTGAATCGTCAGCGCGATGTCTTCGACGTTCATCTGCGCGTTCACCGCGAGGCTGAGCTCTGAGATGAGGTCGGAGGCGCCGGGGCCGACGATTTGCGCGCCGACGATCGTGCCCTCGTCTTTCGTCGACACCAGCCGAACGAAACCGTCGGGCTCGCCCAGCGACACGGCACGGGCGTTGCCGGCGAAGGGGAACTTCGCCGTCTCGACCGCGACGCCCTGCTTCTCGGCCTCGTCTCTGGTCACGCCCACCGTCGCGACCTCGGGGTCGCTGAAGCAGACCGCCGGCACGCCGATGTAGTCGTTCGCCGTCGGCTGCCCGGCGATCGCGCCGGCAGCGGTCTTCGCCTGGAAGAACGCCTTGTGCGCCAGGGCGGGGCCTGCCGTGATGTCGCCGATCGCGTAGATGTGCGGCGACGCCGTGCGGCCCTGCGCGTCGGTGACGACGAGACCGTGGTCGTCGATCTCGACGCTGGTGAACTCGAGACCGATGTTGTCGGTGTTGGGGCGGCGCCCGACCGTCACCAGACAGTAGTCGGCCTCGAGGGTCTCTTCGTCGTCTTTCAGCGTGACGAACACCTGCACGCCGTCAGCATCCTCATCGACGTCGCGCGCACGTACGCCGGTGTGGATCTCGACGCCCTTGGCCTCAAGCCGCTTCGTGACGATCGACGAGAGGTCGCTCTCGAAGAGCGGCAGGATGCTGGGCGAGCCCTCCAGGATGATCACCTTGGCCCCCATGTCGGCGTAGGCCCCGGCGAGCTCGGTGCCGATGTAGCCGCCGCCGATCACGATCATGCGCTTGGGCACCTCGGGCAGGTTCAGTGCGCCGGTCGAGTCGATCACCCGGTCGCCCCAGGGAAAACTCGGGATCTCGATCGGGCGCGACCCCGTCGCGATGATCAGATCGTCGAAGGTGAACTGCCGCCCGAGGTCGACGCTCATGAACTGCTGCGGGCCGGCCGGCATCACGCGCAGCACGGTGTCGCTGTCGAGGGTGGCGAAGCCCTGGATGATCTCGACGTCGTGCTTCTTGAGCAGCCCGCGTACGCCGCGGGTCATGCGCTCGACCACGTCGTGCTGCTTCCAGTGCTGCGTCTTGGCGAAGTCGAGCTTCGGCGCCTCGAAGCTCAGCCCGTACTGCTCGGTGTCGTGTGCGGCGCGGATGCGATGGCCGACGCTGATCAGAGCCTTCGAGGGCACGCAGCCCTCGTTCAGGCAGATGCCGCCGACTCGGTCGGTGGCCTCGATCAGCGTCACCTTCTGCCCGAGCTCTGAGGCGCGGATGGCCGCAACATAGCCGCCGGGCCCCGAGCCGATGACGATGGTGCCGCGGTGTTCGACTGTGGAGTCGCTCATGATGTTCCTCTCAATGCTTCGTGTCGTGACGCGGCCGGATCAGGCCTCGACCAGCAGGCGCGCCGGGTCGTGCAGCACCGCGGTCAGCAGGTTCAGCGCCTGCTGCGCCTGGGCCCCATCGATGACGCGGTGGTCGGTCGTGAACGACAGCTGCAGCAGCTGCCCGACCTCGAGCTCGCCCTCGTCGTTGACCACCGGACCGGGCTTTGCGCGCCCGACGCCCAGAATCGAGGTCTCCGGCGCATTGAGGATCGGGGTGAACCAGCCGCCGCCGACGCTGCCGAGGTTGCTGATCGTGATCGAGCCGTCGCCCATGTCGCTGGGGCCGAGCTTGCCCGCCTTCGCCTTCTCGGTGTTCTCGGCGATGCGCTGCGCCACCTCGAAGAGGCTCAGTCGGTCGGCGTCGCGCACCACCGGCACGAACAGACCGCGGTCGGTGTCGGTCGCGATGCCCACGTCGATGCGCTCGCGGTAGACGACCTCACCGGCATCGAGGTCGAGCCGCGTGTTCAGCACAGGGAACTGCTTGAGCACGGCGACCAGCGCCTTGACGATGTAGGCAAGGGGGGTGAGGTGGATGTCGCGTTCGGCGGCGAGGCCCTTGTAAGCCTTGCGGTGCGCGAGCAGAGCAGAGATCTCGACCTCGGCGAAGAAGGTGACCGGCGGAATCTCGTGCGCCCTCGTGACGGCGTTGGCGGTGGCCTTGCGAATGCCTGCGAAGGGCTCGCGACGCTCGCCGCTGCCGTCGTGGGCAGACGTGACGCCGACCTCTTCGGCCGGTGCGGCGGCTGCCTCGGGATGCGGCTCGGCGCTCGACGTGACAGCTGGTGCCGACGCGGCATCCGCGGGCTCGGCGCGATGGCCGAAGACGGCGTCGACGTCGGCGCGCAGCACGTGACCGTGTGCGCCGGTGGGCACGACCGACGTCAGGTCGACGCCGTGTTCGCGGGCGTAGAGACGCACTGACGGCATCGCGAGCACCGGGGTGCCCTCGGGGCGGGTGGGCGCTGCAGCCGGTGCCGGGGATGCCGGGGCGGCGGGTGTCGGTGCAGCAGGCGCGGGTGCGCTCGGCGCCGCGGGGTCGGCGGGAGCGGCGGCATCCGGGGCCGGTGCCTCGTCGGGCTCGTCAGGCGAGCCGTCATCGATGTCGATGATGACTTGGCCGACCTCGACGGTGTCGCCCTCTTTGAACTTCAGACTCTTGACCGTACCGCTGACCGGCGACGGCAGATCGACGACCGACTTGTCGTTCTCGATCTCGACGAGGGTCTGATCGGCCTTGACCTCGTCGCCCTCTTTGACCTGCCAGGCCGAGATGACGCCCTCAGAGAGGCCCTCACCCAGCTCGGGCAGTTTGAACTTGAATGACATCTTGACAGTCCTTTCATTGCTGCGCAGACGCGCTTTGCAATCGACGTTTCTGCGCTGGCCGAGACCAGCGCTGGCGATCAGTAGGTCAGGGTCTCGCGAGCCTTGGCCTCGATGTCGGCGGCGTTCGGAATCCAGTCGAGCTCGGCGGCGGCGAACGGGTAGACCGAGTCGGGAGCCGCGACGCGCAGGATCGGCGCCTCAAGGCTGAGGATGCGCTCTTCGGCGATGGCCGAGACGACCTGTGTGCCGACGCCGGCGATGCGTTGGGCCTCTTGCGCCACGACCACGCGGTGGGTCTTGTCGACCGAGGCGAAGACCGTGTCTGTGTCGATCGGATGCAGCGAGATGAGGTCGATGACCTCGGCCTTGATGCCGTCGGCGGCCAGTGCGTCAGCGGCTTTGACCGCCTGCTGCACCATCGCGCCGTAGGCGACGATCGTCACATCTGTGCCCTCGCGCACGACCTTGGCAGTGTCGAGCGCCACGCGGTACGGCTCTTCGGGCACGTCGCCCTTGACCGAGCGGTACAGCTTGAGGTGCTCCATGAAGAGCACCGGATCGTTGTTCTCGATCGCGGCGATGATCAGGCCCTTGGCGTCATAGGGGTTGCTCGGCGTGACCACGCGCAGACCGGGCGTGCCGGTGAAGACGTGCTCCAGGTTGTCGCTGTGCAGCTCTGCGGTGTGGGTGCCGCCGCCGTAGGGGGTGCGCACGGTGATGGGCTGAGCGACCTTGCCGCCGAAGCGGAAGCGATTGCGCGCCATCTGCGCGTTGATCGAGTCGACGGCCTCGAAGGTGAACCCCATGAACTGAATCTCGGGAACGGGGCGCCAACCGGTCGCGGCCAGCCCGATCGAGAGCCCGAGAATCGCTGACTCTGCGAGCGGGGTGTCGAAGACGCGGTCTTCGCCGTACTTCGCCTGCAGGCCCTGCGTGGTGCGGAACACGCCGCCGTTCTTGCCGACGTCTTCGCCGAAGATGAGCGTGCGGTCGTCTTCGGCGAGCGCCTGATCGAGTCCTTCGGTGATGGCTTTGATGTATGTCAGTTTTTTCGAGCTCATCTCACTCGCCCTCCTTCGCGGTGAATTCTCTGATCTGCTTGGCGACGCCCGGGGTGGGCACTTCGTAGGTGTTGCGCAGGAACTCGGAGACGGTCTGCTTCGGAGCCTTGTCGGCCTCGGCGAGAGCCTCGCGGAACGACTTCTTGTACTGCTCGGTGAGATCGCTCTCTTTCTCCGGGCTCCAGAGGCCGCGGGGAACGAGCAGGTCGCGCAGGCGGTTGAGCGGGTCGCGCTCGATCCACGGCATCTCTTCGTCGTGGGTGCGGTAGCGGCTCGGATCGTCGCCGGCGCTCGAGTGAGCTCCGAAGCGGTAGGTCAGCGTCTCGATCAGCACTGGGCCGTTGCCGGCGACCGCATAGGCACGGGCGGCGCGGGTCACGGCGTTGACCGCGAGGATGTCCATGCCGTCGACCTGCACCGAGGGGATGCCGGCCGCGACCGCCTTCTGGGCGAGCGTGAGCGCGTGGGTCTGCTTCGAACGCGGCACCGAGATCGCCCAGCCGTTGTTCTGGATGATGCCGATCAGCGGCGACTGGAATGCACCGGCGAAGTTCAGCGCTTCGTAGAAGTCGCCCTGCGAAGTGGTGCCGTCGCCGCCGTACGCCAGAGCCACGTTCGGCTCGCCGTTCTTCTGGATGCCGAGTGCTGCTCCCGCTGCCTCGACGTACTGGGCGCCGATGATGATCTGCGGCATCCAGGCGCGGTGCCCGTCGGCCATCGCGTTGCCCTGCACGTGGCCGCGTGACCACAGGTAGCCCTGAGCCGGTGTGATCGCACCGTGCTGAATGAGCTGGGGCAGGTCGCGGTAGGCGGGGAAGAGGAAGTCCATCGGCTCGAAAGCGGTGATGGTGCCCATGTTGCTGGCCTCTTCGCCGAGGGTCGGGGCGTAGAAGCCGAGGCGCCCCTGTCGAGAGAAGACGATCGTCTGCTCATGCAGTGAGCGCTCCCAGACCATCAGCTCGAGAAAGTGCACGAGCTCGTCTTCGGTGTAGGAGTCGAAGGTCAACTGATCGACCACGTTGCTGTTGCGGTCGAGCACGCTCACCGGGTGGTCGTACTCTTCGCCGAGGTTCTCGGCGATCGCCGAGAAGTCGACGATGGGCGTGGCCTCGTCGGCGGCTGGTGTGGCCTCAGGGCCATGAGTTGTGGTCATCATGCCTGTGGTTCCTTTCCATTTCTCATTACTGGGGTGCTCGATCGGAGTGCGAGCACGGAGAGGGGCGGTCATTCGACTGGTCCGGGTTTGCGGACCATGAAGAGGATCACGGCGCTGATCGCGAGGAACGCGCTGCCGATGAGCAGAGACGTGCCGAAGGTGATGATCTTCTGCGCCATCAGAATGTTGAAGATCAGGGTGATGAGCGCGCCACTGGCGAATCCCTGATAGATCACCGAGTAGTTCTTCGCCTGGCTGTTCTTGCCGAAGAAGTCGCCGACGATGGTCGGGTAGATCGTGATGCAGCCGCCGAACGAGGCGCCGAAGAGCAGGAACCCGACGATGTACAGCGCCGGCTGCGGCAGCCAGGTCAGACCGAGGACGAACGCGAAGACGGCGAGCACAGAGAGAGCCACGGCCACGATCAGGGTGCGCCGCACCCGGTCAGAGAGCCAGCCGAAGAAGAAGCGGCCGATCGTGTTGACCAAGCCGACCAGCGACACCAGCGTGATGGCCGTGCCGATCAGGTACTTCGAAGGGTCGTCGGCCGTGATCGCGCCGTCGCCCGCGTGCCCGATGATGAACAGGCCGGCGAAGCAGAACGCGGTGATGCCGAAGTAGAGCAGGTAGGCCTGCGGGCGGCGCAGCATCTGCGCAATGGTGTACTCGTGGCTCGCGTGCGAGTGGTCTTTGGGAATCTCCGGAGCGTCTGCGAGCAGCAGGCCGCCGCCGCCGATGAGCACGATCACTGTGACCGCCCAGAGGATGAAGCACGTGGTGAGACCGGCATAGCCGCTGTCGGCGTTGCCCAGCACGGGTGTGACGATGAAGGGCAGGATCACGGCGGGCACGCCGTAGGAGCCGACGGAGACGCCGGAGATCGCACCGGCTTTGTCGGGGTACCAGCGCAGCACGTTGGTCAGGCTGAGCAGATAGCCGATGCCGTCGGCGGCGCCGACGATCACGCCTGCGAAGAGGTAGAGCATCCACAGGCTGGTGGTGAAAGCCGAGACGAGCAGGCCGGCGCCGAGCACGATGCCGCAGGCGACCAGCACTCGGCGCACGCCGAAACGGTGCTGCAGCCAGCCGATCAGCAGTGTCGACACCGACAGGCTGATCATCATGATCGAGAACGTGATCGCGATGGGGAAGGTCTGCGTGTGATCGCCCGAGATGCGCTGGGCGAGAGCGGGGTTCAGCACGCTCCATGCGTAGACCGTGCCCAGGCCCAGCTGGGCAAGGACGGTGCCGAGCAACACGCGACCTCTCGAACTGCCAGCACTGTAGGCGGTGGAGGTCTGGGACTTGAGCGTCTGACTCATCGTCACTCCTTCGCAGTCGAACCGGCTCAGGTCTTGTGGACGATCACCGGGTCTGCTTCCACTCTACGGCTCTTTCTCCGACAGATGACGGGGAGTCTGCCATGCGTTCAGATGTTGTTCATTCCTGACAGGAAACGGTCGCGGAAGATGTGCGCAGAGGGGCTGGTGCGACAGGTGGGAAAGGCGGCAGCAGGGAGCGCGGGGGAAGGAAATGGCCGCCGGCCCTGGGAAATCCAGGAACCGGCGACCGGCTGTGGAGCTATGGGGAATTGAACCCCAGACCTCTTCATTGCGAACGAAGCGCTCTACCAACTGAGCTATAGCCCCGTGGCCCTGACGGGCACCAGAATATGCTACCACTTCTCATGCCTCGTCGCATCAGTCGAGATAGCGGTTGACCGTGATCATGGCGGCGCGGTCGCCCGGGGTAGCGTCGTCGGCCTCGCAGGCCGAGAGCCGGGCGGTGACGTCGGCCGCATCGATGCCGATGCCGATGAGCACGAGCTGCGTCTCGTCGACGAGCGGGTGATGGGGCATCTGGCGCTGACGGGCGAACCGAACGTGCGCGCCGACGCTCTGCACTTCGAGGGGATGCCGTGCGGCTCCCGGCCCTCGGGTGACGGCGAACCGAACGTGCCCCTTCAAGCGGTACAGCCCGGCCGGCCGGTGGTAGAGGAATTCGAGAAAGAGACGCGGACTGAACGGGCGTTCGGCGCGGAACGAGACGCTGGAGTACTGGTCGTGCAGGTGCGGGTGGTACCGGTCGGCGGCGGAGGGGTTCAGCGACTCGAACGGCAGCGGCACCTGGCCGTATCTCGGCGGCTCGTGCTCCGCCCGGTCGAAGAGCAGCCGCGGGTCGATCGCTCCGAACGCGGTCGGCAGCACGGGCGCACCGCGTGACGAGTCTTCGAGGGTGCGGATCAGCTGGTCGCGGTCTGCGGGTGACACCAGGTCGGCCTTGTTCAGCACGATCAGATCGGCGATGCGGCCGTCTTGGGCGATCTTCGGGTGGATGCGCAGCGTCTCGAGGTACTCGCCGGCGTCGACCATGAGCACGACGCCGGCGAACCTGACGCCACGGGTGCTGCTGCGGCCGACGCGCAGCGCCAGATTGGCCGGGTCGGCCAGACCGCTCGCCTCGATGACGACGGCGTCGATCTCGAGACTCGGATCGAGCAGTCGCTGCAGCATGTCGTCGATCTGTCCGGCGTCGGTGACGCAGCACAGACATCCGCCGCCGAGCGTCACCATCGTGTCGACGCCGGCGTCGACCAGCCAGCTGTCGACGGGGATGTCGCCGAAGTCGTTGATGATCACTCCGACGCGCACGCCGAGCGCATTGTGCAGCAGTCCGTTCAGAAAGGTCGTCTTGCCGCTGCCGAGAAAACCGGCGAGCACGAAGACGGGAACCTGACGGGCGGGCATGGCAGCATCCTACGGCGATCGCAGCACGCCGAGAAACAGCGCCAGGGCCTCGACCATGCGCTGCGCGCTCTCTGGCGTCAGATCGATGCCGATGCCGTCATCGCTGCTGCAGGTCACGTAGGGGGCGGCGCCGCACTGGATCAGCCCGACCCAGCACTCGTGGCCGCGCGGGGTCGAGAGGACCTGTCCGTTGGTCAGCAGCGTCTCGCGCACGACCAGCGGCACGGGAACCATCGCGCTCATGTGCAGCATCTCGACCTCGAGGTCGTGCTGATGGCTCTCGCCCAGCACGCACCACGACGGGCATTCGAGGCGCAGGTCGCGGGCATGCCTGTCATGCTCCGGGCGAGGTGTCGACGTGGCCGAGGCGTCGGTCGAAGAGGAGTCGTTCGAAGTGGGCTCTGGAGTGTCGTGTTCGTTCATGCGGCCAGTACAGCGTCAGGCGCTGACAGTTCGGCATGTGCACGGCCTCGGCGGGCGAAGTGTGCACGGTCAGCGTCCAGCCGGCCGCCTGTGCAGAGCGCTCAATCCAGGCGGATGTCGGGGTACTGGTCGGGGATGATCTCTTCGATGCGAACCTGCAGCGCGTTCGCCAGGCAGATCAGGTTGATGAGCGTGAGATTGGCAGGTCGGCCGTCTTGGCCGCGCCCCTGCTCGTAGCGCACATAGGTGTAGGGGGCCAAGCCTGCCTGGGCGGCGACGTATTCCTGGCTGAAGCCGCGTTCACGACGCACCTGCGCGAGCAGCACCCCGAAATCGGCCATGAAACGCTGCCAGTCCTGCTGCGCGTGAGCGGTCAGGCGGGCTGGGCGGGGCATCCAAATAGGATGCAGCGCACCTCGGCGACCCGTACCCTTGTGCACAAGGGGGAATGCGCAGAACGTCGCCGAGGCCTACGCTGTCTGTGTGAGCACCAATACCTCTGCACCAGATGTGACCGCCGAGACCGAGACCGCCGTCGAGGGCGAGACCCCGACGGCCGTCGCCGAACTCGAGACGCCGCAGCAGCGAGCCGCCCGGATGGCCCGTGTCGGCACGGGCCCCGCATGGGTGATCGCGGCGATCGTGCTCGACGCCGTGTCGATTCTGATCTTCGCCTTCATCGGCGGACGCGCACATGCGACCGACCCCGGCTTTCTGCACGTGCTCGAGGTGGCCTGCCCGTTCCTGCTGGGCGCCGTCGTGGGATGGGTCTGGACGCGCGCCTGGCGACGCCCGCTCGACCTCTCGCACACTGCTGCGCAGATCTGGCTGTTCACCCTGGTGGGCGGCGCGCTGCTGCGCGCACTCACCCTGCACGGCGTCGCCTTCGGCTTCGTGATCGTCACCGGCACGGTGCTCGCGGTCTTCATGTTCGGCTGGCGTGCGATTCTGCGGTCGCTCGCCCGCCGCTCAGCCGGCTGGCGTCGCTGACCTGCTGAGGTCGACGACGATCGGCCGATGGTCGCTCGCCGAGACCCGCTGGCCGGCGATCGGCCAGAGCCCGCTGACCTGCCATTGAGCGGTCGTGTACGCGCGGTCGATCGGCGCGCCGAGCCATGCCGGCAGCGCACTCGGCCACGTGCCTCCGGTGGTCGATCCCTGCGTGGTCGAGTCCGGCGCTCGACATGAGCCCAGCGTCGACCCGATGTTGGCGTCGGTGCCGTTGAAGTCGCCGACGACGATTGCCTCGCCGCTGTCGCACCACGATCCGAGCCAGCGCAGGTGCGCCCGCCACGTCTGGGCCTGTTCGGCGGCCAAGCCCGGCTGTTGGGCGTGGGCCACCACGATGGTGGGGCCCTGGCCGTTGACCGGCTTGGTCGCGACTCCGGGACGCACCGACTGCGATGTGTCGTCGACGACGCGATACCGCCCGAGCGCCGAGCTGATCAGCACCGACGACGGCCAGGAGCTGTCGCTGCCCTGTGCGGGCACCACCCGCATGTCGAGGCCGCTCGCCGCGAGCTGGTCGGCGAGGGCATGCGCCTCGCTCGGCGTGGTCTCGGGAAGCGCGATGATCTGCGGCGAGACCTGTCGGGCGAGCGTTGCGACGTCGTCGATCGAATCGGCCGAGCCGCCCACGTTCCAGCTGAGCACGCGCAGACCGTCGGCGGATGCCTCGGGCAGGTCGGCGGCGTCGAAGGCGCGCGGCGGCGTGGTCAGGCGCGGTGACAGCCACGGCACCGAGGCGAGGGCGACGACGACCACGCAGGTCAGCGTCAGCATCCGCACTCGGCGGCGCAGCAACGAGGTGACCAGCAGCAGCAGGCCCATCACGGCGAGGGCGGCGAGCCAGGGGGCCGGCATCGCGAAGAACTGCGCGAAGCCGATCTGCTGACCGAGATGCACGGGCAGCCAGGCGAGGACTCCGAGCAGCGCCAGACAGACGAGCGCCCAGAGCACCGTCACGAGACGACGCATGTGCGGCCTTTCCTCTCATCGCACGGCCGGGCTGCTGAGAGAACAGTACAGTTGTGAGCGTGCCGCGCGCTCAACCCATGTTAGTGATGCGCACCATGCTCGGGTGGTCGAGTGCCACCCCCGCGCCTGTGAATCCGCTGAACACCCTCTGACAGGAGAACCACCCGTGCCCGAACTGCCCAGACTGGTCGCCTTCGACCTCGACGACACCCTCGCGCCCTCGAAGTCGCGCGTGCCGGAATCGATGGCACAGGTGCTGCGCCGCCTGCTCGACCGCACGCAGGTGTGCGTGATCTCGGGAGGCAACATCGGGCAGTTCCAGACTCAGGTCATCGATGCACTCGAAGCTGCCGGCGGTACCACCGACGAACTCGACCGGCTGCACCTGATGCCGACCTGCGGCACGCGCTACCACCGCCATGCCGACGGAGTCTGGCGTGAGGTGTATGCACAGGATCTCAGCGGTGAGGAGAAGTCGGCCGCAGAGCGTGCGCTGACCGAGCAGGCGAAGCGGCTCGGGCTGTGGGAGGCGAAGACCTGGGGGCCGATCATCGAAGACCGCGGGTCGCAGATCACCTTCTCGGCGCTGGGGCAGCAGGCGCCGGTCGAGGCCAAGCAGGCGTGGGATCCGACCGGCGAGCGCAAAGACCGCCTTCGTCGTGCGGTGCAGGCCGAGCTGCCCGACCTCGAGGTGCGGGCGGGCGGCACCACGTCGATCGACATCACGCGGCGCGGCATCGACAAGGCGTATGGCATTCGTCAGCTGGCCGAGCAGACCGGCATCGGTCTCGACGAGATGCTCTTCTTCGGCGACAAGCTGCATGAAGACGGCAACGACTACCCCGTTCGGGCCTTGGGCGTGGAGTCTGTCGAAGTCGCCGGCTGGCCCGACACCGAGCAGCGTCTGCGACACCTGTTGGGGCTGTAGAAAATCATTCTCGTGGCGTGTCGCGCCCGCCCGGCGCACGCGATCCGCGTCATTCCGCGGCAGAACGCCATTGCGGTAATTACACCGATGTCACACATCATCTAGTGGTGGCTTGTGCTGCCCGCCACTAGATGTAGTATCGACTCATACCTGCTGCGGCAGGCGCTCCAAGAGTAGGATCACCGAGAGCGCGACTGCCCAGAACACTGAGAAGACACCGATCCGAGCCGCCGCAGAGGGCGAGTGCGGGTCAGAAGAATGGAGACGAAAGATGTCAGTCACGGTCTACAGCAAGCCAGCCTGCGTGCAGTGCAACGCGACCTACCGCGCCCTCGACAAGCGCGGCATCGACTACACCGTCGTCGACATCACCGAAGACGCCGCTGCCCTCGCTCAGGTCAAGGAGCTCGGCTACATGCAGGCACCGGTCGTCGTGACCGATGCCGGCCACTGGTCGGGCTTCCGCCCTGACAAGATCGACGCGCTCGCAGCATCCGCCGTCGCAAGCCTGGCCTGAGACCGAGGCTGAGAACCATCTTGGACACGACGCACCCCGGCTCCGGAAACGGCGCGAACAGCCAGCTCGACTACCACGCGCTCAACGCGATGCTGAACCTGTATGACGAGCAGGGACACATCCAGTTCGACAAAGATCACGAGGCCGCACGGCAGTACTTTCTGCAGCACGTGAATCAGAACACGGTCTTCTTCCACGATCTGGAAGAGAAGATCGAGTACCTCATCGAGAACGAGTACTACGAGAAAGAGTTCCTCGACCTCTACCCGTGGCAGTTCGTCAAAGACCTGTTCAAGCGGGCCTACGGCTACAAGTTCCGCTTCCCGACCTTCTTGGGGGCGTTCAAGTACTACACGAGCTACACGCTCAAGACCTTCGACGGCAAGCGCTACCTCGAGCGCGTCGAAGACCGCGTCACGATCGTGAGCCTCTACCTGGCCGCCGGCGACCAGGAGCTCGCGACGCATCTGGTCGACGAGATCATCTCAGGTCGGTTCCAGCCGGCGACACCGACGTTCCTCAACGCGGGCAAGAAGCAGCGCGGCGAACTCGTCAGCTGCTTCCTGCTGCGCATCGAAGACAACATGGAGTCGATCGGCCGTTCGATCAACTCGGCGCTGCAGCTCTCGAAGCGCGGCGGCGGCGTGGCCTTCCTGCTGTCGAACATCCGCGAGTCGGGTGCGCCGATCAAGCACATCGAGAACCAGTCGTCAGGCGTCATTCCGATCATGAAGCTGCTCGAAGACTCGTTCAGCTACGCGAACCAGCTCGGTGCGCGGCAGGGCGCCGGCGCGGTGTACATCAATGCGCACCACCCCGACATCTATCGGTTCCTCGACACCAAGCGCGAGAACGCCGACGAGAAGATCCGCATCAAGACCCTCTCGCTCGGCGTGGTCATTCCTGACATCACCTTCGAGCTTGCCAAGCGCAACGAAGACATGTATCTCTTCAGCCCCTACGACGTCGAGCGCGTCACGGGCAAGGCGTTCGCCGACCTGTCGGTCAGCGAGCACTATTACGAGTGGGTCGACGACTCTCGCATCCGCAAGACGAAGATCAGCGCTCGCGAGTTCTTCCAGACGCTCGCCGAGATCCAGTTCGAGTCGGGCTACCCGTACATCCTCTTCGAAGACACGGCGAACCGGGCGAACCCGATCAAGGGTCGCATCAACATGTCGAACCTCTGCAGCGAGATTCTGCAGGTCAACGAGCCCAGCCAGTACGACGAAGATCTGTCATATGCCCAGATCGGCAAAGACATCTCGTGCAATCTGGGGTCGCTGAACATCGCGAAGACGATGGACTCCGAAGACTTCGGAACCACCGTCGAGACCGCGATCCGCGGTCTCACCGCGGTCAGCGATCACAGTCACATCCACTCGGTGCCGTCGATCGAGGCGGGCAACGACCGCAGTCACGCGATCGGCCTCGGGCAGATGAACCTGCACGGCTACCTGGCTCGTGAGCGCGTCTTCTACGGCAGCGAAGAGGGCGTCGACTTCACGAACATCTACTTCTACACGGTGCTCTATCACGCACTGCGCACCTCGAACCTGATCGCCATCGAGCGCGGCGAGCGCTTCGACGGTTTCGACGAGTCGGGGTACGCCAGCGGAGCGTTCTTCGACAAGTACGTCGAGCAGGAGTGGACGCCCCAGACGCAGCGCGGCCGTGAGCTGTTCGAACAGGCCGGCGTGCGCATCCCCACACAGGACGACTGGCGCGAGCTCAAGGCGAGCGTGCAGGAGCACGGCATCTACAACCAGAACCTGCAGGCGGTGCCGCCGACCGGCTCGATCAGCTACATCAACAACTCGACCTCGTCGATTCACCCGATCGCCTCGAAGATCGAGATTCGCAAAGAGGGCAAGATCGGCCGCGTCTACTACCCGGCGCCGTTCATGACGAACGACAACCTGGAGTACTACCAGGACGCCTACGAGGTCGGCTACGAGAAGATCATCGACACCTACGCCGCGGCGACGCAGCACGTCGACCAAGGGCTGTCGCTCACGCTGTTCTTCAAAGACACCGCGACCACCCGTGATCTGAACAAGGCCCAGATCTACGCCTGGCGCAAGGGCATCAAGACGCTCTATTACATCCGCCTGCGCCAGATGGCGCTGGAGGGCACCGAGGTCGAGGGCTGCGTCAGCTGCATGCTGTGATGCAGGCCGGCTGGTGCGACTAGGCTCAAGAGGAGTCCCCGTGTGCTGCGAGGGCTCCTCTTGTCTGCCGCTGCGACCGTGATTTTCATTCTGAGGGAGAGAGATGTCCGCACCGAAGCTCAAGCTCGTCGACCGGGTCGACGCGATCAACTGGAATCGCATCGAAGACGACAAAGACCTCGAGGTCTGGCAGCGTCTGACCGGCAACTTCTGGCTGCCCGAGAAGGTGCCGCTGTCGAACGACATCCAGTCGTGGGCCACGCTCACCGAGGCCGAGAAGACGCTCACCATGCGCGTGTTCACCGGACTCACCCTGCTCGACACGATTCAGGGCACAGTGGGTGCGGTCTCGCTGATTCCCGACTCGCTCACGCCGCATGAAGAGGCGGTCTACACGAACATCGCGTTCATGGAGAGCGTGCACGCGAAGTCGTACTCGTCGATCTTCTCGACGCTGTGCAACACGCCTGACATCGATGACGCCTTCCGGTGGTCGGTCGACAACCAGAAGCTGCAGCGCAAGGCCGCGATCGTGCTCGAGTACTACCGCGGTGACGACCCGCTGAAGCGCAAGGTGGCCTCGACGCTGCTCGAGTCGTTCCTGTTCTACTCGGGGTTCTACCTGCCCATGCACTGGTCGAGCCATGCGAAGCTCACGAACACGGCCGACCTGATCCGCCTGATCATTCGTGACGAGGCGGTGCACGGCTACTACATCGGCTACAAGTTTCAGAAGGGGCTCGAAGCGGTCGACCAGGCCAAGCGCGACGAGCTCAAGGAGTACACGTTCTCGCTGATGTACGACCTGTACGACAACGAGGTCGAGTACACCCAAGATCTCTACGACGAGGCCGGTCTGACCGAAGACGTCAAGCGCTTTCTGCACTACAACGCGAACAAGGCGCTGATGAACCTCGGCTACGAGCCGATGTTCCCCTCATCGGTGACCAACGTGAGCCCCGCGATTCTCTCAGCGCTGTCGCCGAACGCCGACGAGAACCACGACTTCTTCTCGGGCTCGGGGTCATCGTACGTGATCGGCACCGCCGTCAACACCGAAGACGAAGACTGGGACTTCTGACGCGCGGATTCAACGCCAGCGAGTAAGGAGCGGGTCAGGCCAGGGCGTCCATGACTCTACGAGTCTGCGTGTACGTCGCATGCGGGTAGAGCGTGACGGCGGGGAGCTCTTTGAGGTGACCGGGCAGCTGCTCGGTGACGACGGAGACGACGTGTTGGAGCTTCGTGGCGATCTGGACTGTGTACTCGCGTAGGCGTCCCTCTGGGAATCCGGCATCGGTTTCTAGACATCGGATGCTGTCTGCGTTGAAATCGCCGAGAGTGTTCACCCCGTCGACGGCGAAGGCGAGTTCGACGTTGTCGAAGACAGCAGGGTCATGAGAGAGAACCTGTTCTCGCTGTTTGAAGGGGAGTGACGTGTTGAGGTCGTAGAACGGGGCGAGTACGCTCCGTCCTGGCACGTGGGTGAGGGAGTAGTTCTTGGCATGGCCGTCGTTGTGACCGATGATCCAAGAGAAGACGAGCAGCTTCGCGAACTGCTCCTTGGCGGCCTTGGCGTCGGTGGCGCTGAGGTTGCGGTCGAAGACGGTGAAGATATCTCGGTAGCCCGGGCCGCCGTCGGACTCGTATTTCTGGATGTGTGGGGTTCCCGTGGCTTGCGCGAGGTCCTCCTGGTGCAAGCGGCCGATGGCGCCATCGGTGTTGAAGCGGTCGAAGCGTTCCACAATGAGGACGTGTTCGCCGTCGAACTCGGCAATCACGGATGCAGCTGCGTTGATCCCGAGCGTGCGTGCGACCTCCAGAGTGATGTACTCGGTGACATCGGAGCCAGGCAGTGGCTGGATTCCAGGTTTGAAAATGTGTGTCGAAGGCTGCCGTCCTGATGGCTCGAACCACTCTCCGTCGCGGAGGGTGAGCGCGAACTTCCCTTGAGCGCCGCCAAGCGAGAATCCTTCTTCGACGGCGTGGTTCTGCAGCCAGTCGGAGTCGTCGCGTCGGATCTGTCGGATCCGGTCGCCGATCGCTTCCTCGGTGAGCGGCGTCAGGCATTCTTCCCGTCTGGGTGATGTGCCTGCCGGGTAGAACTCAAGCGCGCCGGCAACGTCGGCACCGTAGACGCAGAGCAGGTCGAAAGTGCTGTCACTGGCCAGCTTCGCTTCTCGAGCCCACCTCGAACGGACGTCGGCGTGGTCGGGCAGGAGGTTGTCGAGGAATCGTTTGGTGTCATCGTTTCCGAACGGGGGTGTGACAACGGGGAGTGTCACGGAGATTGGAACGGGTGCGTCTGACTCGACGTACTCGGGCAGGTAGCGGAGCTGCAAGTTCTCGCTTCGCCGAGTGATCGTGGCGACGTGGACATCGTAGAGATACACGTTGAGTGTCCGGATCATTCGGCACTTTCTGAGTCGTCCAGGTCAGTATCCGCTGCAGCGTGCAGCGGATCGACAAGGACGGAGCCGGGGATGTGCCTGTTGAGTTGTTGAGAGGTTTCGCGGAGGGTGAGCGCATCAGCTGCCGCCAGGGCGGCACTTTGCGTGGCCGGTGCGGTGGGGGAAGAAGTGCGGTGCTCGCCGGTGGCGGTCAGATGGATGTCGAGGTAGTCAAAGATGAGCAGCACTGTGTCGAAAGAGATGCCTCCGTTGCCGCGCTCGAGGCGGGCGACGGACTGGCGGGTGATGCTGACGGCATCAGCGACATTCTGCTGAGTGAGATTCCGCTGGGTGCGTGCATTCTTGACTAAGCGTGCCAAGCCCGATGATGTCCGTAACTTCACGTTGACCACCCCGTTCATGTTCGAAAAATAACACTACGACACGTTGTTCGGAAAATCTATCATCTAGTCAATGTGAAATAAATAACACATTGTTTCGATGGTAGAAAAATATGACGAATCCTGTTCTCGAACACTCGTCAGTGTTACTGGTGCCGGGTGTGTGTCCGGCCCAGTGTTGGCCCTCCTGGGGTGATCTGCAGTTCTCTGTTGGTGTCGAGGTCATCGGCTGGCCGCCGGATGCTGGAGACGGGCAGATGGGTCACATTTCTCACAAGGTATATTGGTTACCAAGTTAGATAAAGTCACATGTGGATTTGCCTCCCCCGAATTCATCACCGAGGGCCTGCAGACCACGGCTCGGCCGGTGCCTCACGCCTGCCCATTACGATCGGAGCCTTCAGATGGAACACGACACCGCTGTGCCCTATGCTTCTCCCGCCTGTGCTCAGGGTGCACCGTTCGTCTCTCTGCCGCAGAGATACGACGCCATCCTCCTTGCCGGCTTCGGCGGGCCTGAAGGGCAGGAAGACGTCATTCCGTTTCTCAGGAATGTGACTCGCGGCCGTGGCATTCCAGAAGAACGGCTTGAAGAGGTCGCCCACCATTACCGTCGCTTCGGCGGCATCAGCCCGATCAACGCGCAGAACCGGGCGCTGAAGGCGGCGATCGAGCGGGAGCTGGCGACGAGAGACATCGACCTTCCGGTCTACTGGGGCAACCGCAACTGGGCGCCGTATCTGGCCGATGCCGTGCGAGAAGCCGATGCAGCGGGCCACCACAGGCTGCTGGCGCTCGCCACCAGTGCCTACAGCTCGTTCTCAAGCTGTCGCCAGTACCGAGAAGACTTCGCTCGCTCGCTCGAAGAGACCGGCCTCGCCGAGACCATGACGATCGACAAGATTCGTCAGTTCTTCGACCACCCGGGCTTCGTCGACTCGTTCGTTCCGAGCGTGCTCTCGGCTCTTCAGGCGTTCAGAGACGCCGGAACCCACGTCGAACACATGCGCGTGCTCTTCACCACCCACTCGATTCCCGTCGCCGATGCGCAGCGGTCGGGGCCACGAGACGCTGATCTCGGCCCGGGCGGCGCATACGAAGCACAGCATCTGGCGGTGGCTGCAGCGGTGATGAGTCGTGTCGGCGATCAGGATGCCACGTTGAAAGACGTCTCCTGGGAGCTGGTCTACCAATCCCGCTCCGGGCCTGCAGCGCAGCCGTGGCTCGAGCCAGACGTCTGCGACCGCATCGCAGAGCTGCCGGGCGAGTCGGTCGAGGCCATCGCCATCTCGCCCATCGGATTCGTGAGCGACCACATGGAGGTGCTCTGGGACCTCGACACCGAGGCCCTCGAAGCGGCGTCAGATGCCGGCCTGCGCGCCGTCCGAACTGATACTCCGGGCACTGCTCACACGCATGTGGCCGGCATCGTCGACCTCATCGAAGAGCGCATGGCCGCGGTCGATCCGTCAGACCGCCCGGCGGTCACCACGCTCGGCCCCTGGTTCGACGTGTGCCGATCGGGCTGCTGCGAGAACGTCAGAGCGGGGTTCAAGCGCGCTGCCGCAGGGGTCGCCCCGTGAGGGTGCCATCGTTCTGACGGGCCACGGGGCTCGAGCGGCAGGAGGTTCGGTGGGGCGTTGTCGGTCGGGCGACCACGTGACGTACCATGCTGGTCAGGGGTCGGCGTGCGCAGACGCGCACGCATCGGCTCAAGCGAACGAACCGCGTGCATGCTGCACGCCGGATGCTCGTCGGGTGCGTCGAGGGTCGACGCGCCGCTGCGACACAGAATGAGGATTTCTGATGGCGACACACGGACTGATCATTGATCACCCCGCACTCCCGACCGTTCCCGATCAGCGCGCGGCTCTCGACGACGCGCAGGTCGGCGAGTGCACAGAGATCGCGCCGCGCACCCAGGAAGACTGGCACTACCGCATTCGCGAGGCGCTTGAGGGCGTCGGGGCGAACGACACCGTCGTGGTCTCCGAGCTCTGCGTGCTCGGCCTCAGCGCGGTGAGCCTGCTCGACAGTCTCCAGGCCGTCAACGCGAGTGGGGCGCGTCTGGTCTCACTCGGCGAGAGCATCGACACCGCTGAGGACTCCCGCTTTCTGGCGCATGCCAAGACCATCAGCAGTGCGCTCGAGGCCGGCCGCCTCGCACAGGCGCGCATCATCATCGATCGTGCCAGGCACCGTGATGCGGTGACCCCGCCGAAAGTCGAGTTCGTCGATCGCGATCTCTGGGCGGCCACGGCCGCGCAGACGACCGAAGGCTGACTCAGAGAGCGTGGGATGATGTCGCAGCACCAGTCGCAGCGCCTGAGCGGTGAGGCGCTCGAGACGTTCTCGCCGAATGCACAGCGCAGACTGGACGTCTCGCGACTGCAGGGCCGCGTGGTCGATCAGTCTGACGAGGTCGCGATCGACGGCTGGCTCGGAGCCATGGAGCGCGGCTTTCTCGATGCGCTGCCGCCGACGCTGCGCATGCGCCGAGAACTGCGCAGCACGCTGGTCGGCAGTCGCGTCGTCGGCGTCTACGATGGTGCCGCAGACGGCTTCGGCGACCGCATCGAGCAGGGCGATGCCGCCCCGGTTGCGGAGACGACCGACGAAGAGGCTGCGCATCGTGCGATCCCGGCGTCGCCGGCGGGCACGGCGCAGGGGTGGCCGACCGATCTCACGCTGGTCGGCGGTGCGTCGGTGGATGCCTGGGCGATTTCTGCGGTGACGGTCGCGGGCACGCATCGTCGACGGGGCATCGCCCGCGCCATGATCGCTGATCAGCTGGACGCAGCGGTCGCGAGCGGAGCATCCGCCGCCGTGCTGACCGCAACCGAGGGCGGCATCTACGGCAGGTTCGGATTCGGCCCGGCCACGCGCTCGACAACCCTGCGCTTCGACCCGAGGCTCGCCTCGTGGCGTGATGATGCCGGCGGCGAGGTGACTGTGCGACTCGTCGCGCCGCAGACCCTGCGCGCAGAGGCCCCGCAGGTGTTCGACCGCGCGCGAGCAGCCGGTGACATCGGCCGGCGTGACGTGTGGTGGCAGCAGGCGCTGCGGGTCTTCTCGCTGCGGCTGTTCAACCACGGTGACTCCGGCACGACGCTTGCCCTGCGCGCCGACTCGACTGCCTCGGGACGACTCGAAGGTTTTGCACTGTACCGAGTCTTCGGCGGCGAGGAGCACGGGCGACTGGTGGTCGACGAAGTCTGCGCGGCCACGCCTGCCGCCGAGGCTGCGCTGTGGCGTCGGCTGCTCTCGACAGATCTGGTCGGCGAGGTCACTGCACGCAGCCGGCCGGTCGATGGGCTGCTGCCCTGGCTGCTGACTGATCCGCGGGCCGTGTCGCCTCAGCAGACGAGTGACTCGCTGTGGGTGCGCGTGCTCGACGTCTGTGCCGTGCTCTCGGCGCGCTCGTGGCCGCGCAGCCCGGCCGGTACTCGGCTGCGGCTGCGCGTCGGTGATTCGTCGGGGTACGCCGACGGAGACTATCTGCTGCGAGTCGACGAGCAGGGGGTCGGCAGCGCCGAACGGCTGGCGGTCGCTGCGGCGACGGATGCGTCGGACGTGACGCTGGAACTGGACGTCGCCGATCTGGGGTCGCTGCTCTTCGGCTACACCTCGGCAGGCATTCTGGCGGCTGCAGGTCGGGTGCAAGGAGTCGGCGAAGACCAGGAGAATGCCTTGGCCCTGGCCGACGACCTGCTCGCCACCGCCCCGGCACCCCACCTGCGCACACCCTTCTGAAGTCTGACCACAGGTGGGTGCTGACGGCTCGACCACCGGCGGCAGAACCGCGACAGCGCAGGTGCAGACGTGCGTGAAGAAGCGGTGACAATTCGCCGCACACGAGGCAAAAGACAGGCATACAATGAGGGGCGTGCCACGGCAGAATGACAGAGTTCTCGACCCCAGGGCGCAGCGAACTCGTCAGGCGCTGCGCACGGCCGTGCTCACGCTGATCAGCCAGGAGCCGATCGAGGTCATCTCGATCTCGGACGTCGTTCGCGAGGCCGGCGTCAACCGCAGCTCGTTCTATGTGCACTACAGCGACATCGACGAGCTGCTCGCCGACGCGTTCGAAGAGCTCTCGATCAGTGTCAACCAGACGAACATGATCTCGCCCGGGGTGCCGCACGACGCCGAGACCGGTCTGCCCAAGACGCTGATGCAGTATCTCGAGCACATCGCCGAGTACAAGTCGGCCTATGCCTGGGCGCTCGGCCCGAAGGGCAGCGCCGCCGTCACGCACCGGCTGCGTGAGCAGTTTCGCGCGATCATCGAGCAGAGCCTGCTGCAGTACGCCGACCGCAGCACGGCGGTGCCGATGGGGTTCGACGCCGACGCCGCCTTTCTCGCCGGCGCGGTGATCGGAACCATCTCGATTTGGCTCTCCGAGGCTCCCGAGGTGCCGGCGAAACGCGTGAGCGTCTGGCTGTGGCGCCAGCTGCAGCAAGACTTTCTGCGCATTCTCGAACGCTACGCGCTCACCAACCGGCCGGCCGCCCGGCTGCCGAAGCGCGGCCGTCGTTCGAGCAATCCCCCTCGTGGCTGAACGTCAGCGCACCACCTGCACCTGGTCGCCCAGGGTCTTCTGCACGAACGCATAGCGGCTGTCGGCGGTCTCGCCGGGAAACTCGCTGCGCACACGCTCGTCGGCCTGTGACATCGGAAGGATGCGCAGGTCGTGTCGAGCGGCGATCGGCACGCCGCGAGCGACGAAGTCCATGAACGTCGGGGTGAACGTGGCCTGTTCGACGGTCACCGGGCCGTCGCCGGTGCGCACCAGCTGCCACCGTGCGATGCCGCCGGTGCGGTTGTCGACCGGCACCTGTGTCGAGAGCATGTTGCCCAGGGAATGCCAGACCAGGGTGCGGCCGCCGTCCGGGCGGTCGACGAACTCAGCCGGCTGCAGCACGTGCGGGCCGGTGCCGATGACCACGTCGACGCCCGCGGCGACGAGCTTCTGCGTGAGCTCGCGCTGCGGCGCATCGGTCGCAGTGGAGTCTTCGGTGCCCCAGTGCATCGAGACCATGACGACGTCAGCCTGTTTGCGGGCCTCGGCGAGCTGCTCGTCCATGAGCGGGCCGTCGGTGGTGTTCAGCCCGAACGCGGTGTGCTCCTGGTTGCTCTGCGCAGTGAATGCCAGCTGGGCGATCTTCAGGCCGTTCACGTCTGCGTATGAGACTCTGCGCTGCTCCTCGGGGCTGCGATTCGCGCCGGCGATGAGTTTCGGCTGCAGGGCGTCCCACGTATCGCGGGTGCGGTCGATGTCTGACTGCTCGTAGTCGGCCATGTGGTTGTTCGCGAGGTTGATGTCGTTGCAGCCGACGTCGCGGCTCAGGCTCTCGGCGAACTGGGTGGGGGCGCGGAACTGCGGATATGTCGTGATCTGTGCCGGGGAAGTGGCTGAGGCGAGCACCTCTTCGTTGCAGAAGACCAGGTCGGAGCTCTGATAGATCGGGCGGATCGCGTCGAAGAAACGACCGTAGTCGTAGCCGTCTGTCGTCTTCGCCTCGGCGTTCACGGCGTGATGCGGCAGCATGTCGCCCATCGCGCTCACGGTCACGCGCTGCTCTGTCGTGGTGCTCGGTGCGCTGGTGGTCTGCTCGAGAGCGGCTGAACCGGGCGCATCCGGTGCGGTGTGCGAGCTGCATCCGGTCACGGCGATCGTCAGCCCGATCAGGCCGGCGCAGAGAGACAGTGGAAGAGACGGAGACTGGCGGCGCATGCGACTCAGTATATGCGGTCCTGTGATTCAGCTGTGAGTGCCGTGATCGAATGACGACCGCCGCTGCAGCCATTGCGGGGTGTCCGCCGATGCGTCGGTCGCGGTAGGGTGAACGGCGTGACCAACGCGATTCCCATTCCATACGAAGACCTGCTGCGCGATGTCTACGAGCATGGCGCAGCCAAGGGCGACCGCACCGGAACCGGTACGCGCTCGCTCTTCGGCCGCCAGATTCGGTACGACCTCTCGAAGGGGTTTCCGCTGATCACCACGAAGCGCGTGCACTTCAAGTCGGTGGCCTACGAGCTGCTGTGGTTTCTGCGCGGCGAGTCGAACGTGCACTGGCTGCAGGAGCACGACGTGAGCATCTGGGATGAATGGGCAGACGCCGACGGCGAGCTCGGGCCGGTCTACGGCGTGCAGTGGCGGTCATGGCCGACGCCCGACGGCGGCCACATCGATCAGATCGCGCAGGTGATCGAGCAGCTGCGCAGCGACCCCGAGTCGCGCCGCATCATCGTGTCGGCCTGGAACGTCGCTGAGATCTCGAAGATGGCGCTGGCACCCTGCCATGCCTTCTTCCAGTTCTACGTGGCCGACGGCAGGCTCTCGACGCAGCTCTATCAGCGGTCGGCCGACATGTTTCTCGGGGTGCCGTTCAACATCGCCTCGTATGCGCTGCTCACTCATATGATCGCTCAGCAGGTGGGGCTCGACGTCGGCGACTTCGTCTGGACGGGCGGTGACTGCCACATCTACGACAACCACACCGAGCAGGTCGAACGGCAGCTCGCGCGTGAGCCGTACCCGTACCCGACGCTGAGCATCCGACGTCGGCCCGAGAGCATCTTCGACTACGAGTACGACGACTTCGAGATCGCGAACTACCAGCACCATCCCGGCATCAAGGCTCCGGTGGCGGTGTGAGCGCGCCTGATGCCGATGATCAGACCGTGCGTGACGAACTCGGTGCAGATGCCCACCTCGAAGAGATCGTCGAGCAGAGACCGCTGATCGGGCTCATCTGGGCGCAGGATCGCCACGGCGTGATCGGTGCCGAGGGCGGCATGCCCTGGCACGTGCCCGAAGATCTGGCGCACTTCAAAGCGGTGACGATGGGCGCGCCGGTCATCATGGGGCGACGCACCTGGGATTCGCTCGACCCGCGGTTTCGGCCGCTGCCCGGGCGGCGCAACATCGTGGTCACCCGGCAGCAGTCTTGGGGCGAAGCCGCCGCGGCGCGCGACGAGCGTGCCCGGCGCGGCCTCGAACGGGGCGATCTGCAGGTCGTTCACGCGCTGAGCGAAGCCGTTGCGCTCGCGACGCAGGATGCGGCGGCGGGGGGAGCGGGGCATCCTGCGCCCGTCTCGCCGTCGGCCGTCGGCGGAACTGCTGCATACGGCGCTGTCACGCACGTCGAGATCGACGCCTGGATCATCGGGGGCGCCCAGCTGTTCGCCGAGGCGCTCGACCTGGGACTCGCCGACGTGGTCGAGCGCACGATGCTCGACGTCGACGTGGCGGCCGACGAGGGGATCGTCGGCGATGCCTTCGCGCCGGAGCTCGGGGGCGATTGGCAGGCGGTCGCCGCCGACGAGACAGCCTGGGCGACGTCGCGCTCGGGCATGCGCTATCGCTTCGAACGGCTTGTGCGGGCCTGACTCTGCTGATTGGGCGTCGCCACCATAGTGCGGCTGAAAGCTAACGAACACTACTGAATGCTGCTGTTCACAGCAGCGACAGAGCTCAGCCGCCGAACCGGTGCCGGTCGATGACCCGTTGAGCGTGCTCGGCGTCGTCGAAGCTCGTGAACACGACCGTGTAGAGCCGCTGATCGAAGGTCTGCATCTGCAGCGCCGCCACGCCGCCGAGGTTGAGCCGCACCCCGCTGCGATCGCGCGGCCGACCCATCACCACCCAGTCGAAGCCTGAGCGGTCGAGCGTCGCATCATCTACCACCGCTGTCTGGCTGATGTCGGCGATGTGCACCGACGCACGGTAGAACGGGGCCGCGAGCCGCACCTCATGCGGCTGAATGCGCACCCGGATCACCGTCCAACGCAGCCACCACCACGTGACCAGCCCGAGCGCGACGACGACCGCCACCGAGACCATGAGGCCGATCGCACCGCCGTCGAGCGTCATGGCGACGATGATGAGCGCGGCGGCCACGAAGATCAGGGGCGCGGCGGCGATCCATCGGGTCCACGTCGGCGGCCGGATGGCGAACTCCGCGAGATGCTCGCCGGTCATGCTCATGCCTCCACCATAGGCGGATGCCGGGCCCGGCGGGCAGCGATGCAATACGACCCGTCGACGGCGGGCTCGTCACGGACTGACGGCAGCGCCAACGAGGCGTTGGGACGCCATCGACATCACTCCGGGATCTCGGTGACGAAGTCGATCAGCTGCTCGACGCGACCGGTGAGCGACGGCTCGAGGTCGCGGTAGCTGCGCACCGTGCTGAGAATGCGCGACCACGCCCGGCCGACGTCGGCTCCGGTCTCGGCGGGCCAGCCGAGCGCCCGGCACATGCCCGACTTCCAGTCGATGCCGCGGGGGATGCTGGGCCAGGCCCGCATGCCGAGTCGCGCCGGTTTGACGGCCTGCCAGATGTCGATGAACGGATGCCCCACGACGAGCACGGCGTCTCGCGCCGGCCCGGCGGGCAGGGCGTCGACGATGCGGGACTCCTTCGAGCCTGTGACGAGATGGTCGACGAGGACGCCCATGCGTCGGGTGGGGCCGGGCTCGAACTCGGCCATGACCTCGGCGAGATGGTCGACGCCGAGCAGCTGCTCGACGACCACGCCGGTGGCCTTCAGATCGTCGCCCCAGACCTTCACCACGAGCTCGGCGTCGTGCTTGCCCTCGACGAAGAGCCGACTGGCCCGGGCCACCCGGGCCCGCTGGTTCGGGTCGACCCGCATGCCCGAGGCTCCGATGCGCAGCGCACTCGAGGCGCGGCCGGCCGATCCCGCCGCGCCAGCGTGACCTGCGCCTCCCCGCGCGCCTGCGGCATCCCCCGGATGCACCAGATCGATCGGCTCGCCCTCGAGCAGCAGGCCGGGGCCCCAGTGAAACGCGCGCACCGTGCCGTGCCGGTCTTCGAGCTCGATCACCTGCCGGTCGAAGCGCACGAGTGCTCCGCAGAATCCGCTGGCGGCGTCTTCGTAGACCTCGCCCACCTGTGCGGCCACCTTCTTCGGCCCCACCACTCGCCGCCACGACTGGTCGGCGAGTGGGTCGATGTCATAGCGATCGTCGAACATGCGTCTTCCTTCACTTCTGCTTCGGCAGCTTCGCGAGCAGCTTCTTGAGCCTGGGCACGCTCGCCGCGCTGGCCGTGCCGAGCTCCTGCGCCCAGAGTCCGACCTGCAGCTCTTCGAGCATCCACCGTGCCTCGTCGAGCACGCCGCTGCGCTCGTCGAGCAGGCCCAGCCACCAGTCGGGCGAGGGGATGCCGCCGCCTGCGCCCTCGAAGAGTCGCAGCGCCGTGTCGGCCTCTGCACGCCAGGTGTTGTCACGGCCGGGCTGCGCCTCAAGCTTGTGCAGCCGCAGCGCGAGGCCTGCGAGATAGCGGGCGATGTGCGGCAGACGGTCGGTGCCGGCGGCGCGGACGAACCCCTCGTAGACGAGCTGCTCGATGTGCGCGCGGATGCCGCTGGTCGCCCCGAGCAGCGCCATCGACGTGACCTGCTTCAGCGCGCGCTCGGTGTCGCGCTGGGCGCTGAGCACCTTCGCCACCTGCGAGGTCGCCGTGAACAGGGCGTCGACGAGGTCGGCGCTGACTCGGTCGCAGAATCGCTCGAAGGCCTGCGCGTCACGCGGCAGCGCCTCGGCGAGGCCCAGCAGCCGGGCGCGTTCGCGACTGCCGGCGGATGCCCCGCTCGCTCCCGCCTGACCGTCGGCACGCGCCCGGTGGTCGCCGGCGCTCGGCCGCACCAGCTCGGCCAGGTGGGCGTCGATCACCGCCAGCGCCGCATCCTCGATCGCGGCCCGCGGCGACCGATACGGTGACGAGGCCAGAGCGAGCTTCTCAGGGCCGGTCAGATGCTTCAGCACGTACTCGGTCGGCATGGGCACCGTGAGCGAGACGAGGCGGCGCACTCCCGCCCAGTGGCTGCGCAGCGCATCGCCCGGGGCGGCGAAGAGCCGAACCGCCACGCTCTTGCCCTCGTCGACGAGGGCCGGATAGCTGCGCACGACGTTGCCGCCGAGGTCTTCGACCGTCTCGACGGGCAGCGCACCGATGCCGCCTCCGGCCGCCTCGTCGCCCGACGTCGGCGCCCATGCGGTGATGCCGGTGCGCTCGCTGGCCGAGCTGCGTGCCGCCACGGCGACCCGTGCGCTGTCGTGATGCTCGCGCTGCAGCTCGAGCAGGTCGGTCGACTCGCTGATCGCATGGCCCCGATCGTCGAGCACACGGAAGGTGGCCCGCAGATGCGAGGGCACCCGCTCGACCTCCCACGCATCGTCGGGAATCGGCATGCCGCTCAGCGAGCGCAGGGCGGCGCCCAGCGCGACGGCGAAGGGGCGGCCGTCAGGATGCTGCGGCAGTGCGTCGAGCGCACGACGCGCCCAGTCGGCTGCGGGCACCACGTTGCGACGGTGCGCCTTCGGCAGCGAACGGATGAGCGCGACGGCCAGATCCTCACGCAGCCCGGGCACCAGCCAGTCGAACCCCTCGGGGCGCAGCTGAGCGAGCAGGGCGAGTGGGACATCCACGTTGACGCCGTCGGAGTCGCTGCCGGGGTCGAACCGGTAGCTCACGGCCAGGGTCAGGTCGCCCTGCCGCCAGGTGCTGGGGTAGTCGGTCTCGTCGACAGACTCGGCGCGATCGCTGGTCACGTCGTCGATGCTGAGCGTGAGCAGGTCGGGCGTCTCGCGGCGCTGCTGCTTCCACCAGCGGTCGAAGGCGCGGCCGGTGTTGATCTCAGCGGGGATGCGATGGTCGTAGAACGCGAAGAGCGCCTCGTCGTCGATCGCGATGTCTCGGCGTCGGCTGCGGTTCTCGAGGTCTTCGACGTGCGCGCGCAGCCGCTGGTTCTCGGCGAAGAAGGCGTGCCGGGTGTGCCAGTCGCCCTCGACGAGGGCCTGCCTGATGAACAGCTCGCGGGCGACCTCCGCGTCGACTCGGCCGTAGTTCGCGCGTCGGCCGGCCACGATCGGCACGCCGTAGAGCGTCACACGTTCGGTGGCGACGACCTGCTCGCGCTTCGCCGACCAGCGCGGCTCGGCGTAGCTGTGCTTGGCGAGGTCGCCGGCGAGCTCCTCGGCCCAGCCCAGATCGACCTTCGCGTTCACGCGCGCCCACAGCCGCTCGGTCTCGACCAGCTCGGCAGTCATCACCTCTGCGGGCGGCTTCTTGAACAGGCCTGAGCCGGGGAACACCCAGAAGCGCGTGCCGCGGCTGCCCAGATAGTTGCGCTTCTTCTCGTCGTAGACGCCCAGCTGCGAGAGCAGCCCCGACATGAGCGCCTGATGGATGCCGTCGGCGGCCGCGGTGGTCGCGTCGGCGCCCCGTTGGCGGATGCCGTGCCGGTTCGAGCCGTGCTTCGTGCGCGTATGACTGCGATCGTTCGCGGCGACTGCGCTCTCGATGCGGAACGACGAGGGGTCGTCGGGCTGCATGCGCTCGAGCTGGCGCACCAGATCGATCCACTCGCGCACCCGCACGTAGTTGATGAACTCTTTGTGACAGAGTCGCCGGAACGCACTCGACGAGAGGTCGTGGCGCTGCTGCTCGAGGTACTTCCAGAGTTTCAGCGTGCCCAAGAAGTCGCTCGACGGGTCGACGAACCGGGCGTGCTGCTGGTCGGCGGCCTGCTGTCGATCGCGCGGGCGCTCGCGGGGATCCTGCACCGTGAGGGCTGCCACGATCACGGTCACCTCGTGCGCCACGCCCAGGCGCTGCGCCTCGACGATCATGCGCCCGAGCCGGGGGTCGATCGGCACGCGGGCCAGCCGTCGACCGATGTCGGTGATGTGCATCTGGCCGTCTTGGCTGGCCTTGGGCGACTCGATCGCGCGCAGCTCGACCAGCGTGTCGATGCCGCTGGCGATGGCGCGGGAGTCGGGCGGCTGCAAGAAGGGGAAGTCGTCGATGGCGCCCACCCTGAGCGTGGCCATCTGCAGAATGACGCTGGCGAGGTTGGTGCGCAGAATCTCTGGGTCTGTATATTCCGGTCGCGACATATAGTCGTCTTCGCCGTACAGTCGGATGCAGATGCCCTCGGCGACGCGCCCGCATCGCCCCGCGCGCTGGTTCGCACTGGCCTGCGAGATGGCCTCGACCGGCAGTCGCTGCACTCGCGACCGGGTCGAATAGCGCGAGATGCGCGCGGTGCCCGTGTCGATCACGTAGCGAATGCCGGGCACGGTCAGCGAGGTCTCGGCGACGTTGGTCGACAGCACGATGCGTCGGCGGATGCCGGGGGTGCGGCCCGTCTCGAAGACCTTGTGCTGGTCGGCGGCGCTGAGTCGGCCGAAGAGGGTGAGCACTTCGGTGAAGCGGTGACGACCGGCGAGTGCCTTGGCCGCTTCGCGGATGTCAGCCTCGGTGGCAAAGAACACGAGGATGTCGCCGTCGGGCTCGAGCATCAGCTCGTCGGTGGCTGCGAGCATCGCGTCGAGCGGCTCTTCGTCCTTCTCGGGCGGGCGATAGCGAATCTCGACGGGGAAGGTGCGGCCCGACACCTCGATCACCGGGGCCTCGTCGAAATGCTTCGAGAAGCGTTCGACGTCGATGGTCGCCGAGGTGATGATCAGCTTGAGGTCACGGCGCCTCGGCAGCAGACGCTTCAGGTAGCCGAGCAGAAAGTCGATGTTCAGGCTGCGCTCGTGCGCCTCGTCGATGATGATCGTGTCGTAGTTCATCAGACGCCGGTCGCGACGAATCTCGGCGAGCAGAATGCCGTCGGTCATCACCTTCACGCGCGTCGAGGCGTCGGTGTGATCGGTGAAGCGCACCTGATACCCGATCTGCTCGCCGAGCTTGGTGTTCGTCTCGGCCGCGAGACGTTCGGCGATGGTTCGCGCCGCCAGACGACGCGGCTGGGTGTGACCGATCTGTCGCGTGCGGGTGTGCTTCCTGCCGTCTTTGCCGGTGCGTTCGACGGGCAGACCACGGCCGAGCTCCAGACACATCTTGGGAATCTGCGTGGTCTTGCCAGAGCCGGTCTCGCCCGCGATGATGACGACCTGGTTCGCCTCGATCGCCGCCATGATCTCGTCGTGGCGAGCGCTGACCGGCAGCTGCGGGGGATAGTTCAGGGTCAGATCGGTCATCTCATCCACTGTAGTTCGTACCCGCACAGAAACGACCGCTCAGCGCCTGGCGCTCACAGCCAGTTGTTCGGCAGCCACGCATGCAGCGACCAGAACGTGCGCGAGACGTCCATTCCCGTCCAGAGCGGATAGAAGAACGCCGAAATGGCGACGACGACCACGACGAACCCCACCACGACGGGTCGTGCCCAGGCCCGACGCGCCACTGCGGCGCCGGAGTTGTCCTGCGGGGGCGGCACCAGCATCCGCACGACGGCGACCACCGCGAGAATCAGGAACGGCTGCCACGCCACCGCATAGAAGAAGAACACGGTGCGGTGCAGGTACATCAGCCAGGGCAGGTAGCCGCCGGCGAAGCCGAACAGAATCGCGCCGGCCTGCCACGTGACGTCGTCTGCGGGCGACGTCAGACGCCGCGCGATGCGCACGATGCGCACGATCACGAGCACCACCAGGGCGAGCACCGCGAGGTGTGCGACCCACCAGAGCAGCGGGTTGGCGACCGATGAGATCGTGCTGACGCATCCGGAGTCGTGCAGGCAGCCGTTCTCGCCCGGGGCGTCGATGGTGCGCCAGAACAGTGTGGGTTTGAGCATGATCGGCCAGCTCAGCGGGTTCGACGCCCAGGGGTGCGGGCTGTCGAGTCCGGTGTGAAAGCGATACGCGACCGCGTGGTACTGCCCGAACGAGCGCAGCGCGTCGGGCACCGCCGAGAGCCATCCCTCGGCCGGATTCGACTCGGCCCAATGGCGCCCCCAGCCGTTCGAAGTGACGAACCAGCCCGTCCACGAGGCGAGATAGACCAGCACGACGGTGGGCAGCACTATGACAAGGCTGACGCCGGCCTGGGCGAGCGACTGCAGCGGCCAGGCACGTGCCCAGAGGGTCTGTCGGCGTGCGTGACGACCGGTGGTCGCCGTCATGGGGATGCTGATCTCTCCACGAGCGAGCCGTCGCCTGGCGAGCAGGTCGTCGACGACGACGTAGAGGCCGAAGGCGACGGCGAAGTAGATGCCCGACCACTTCACACTGGTCGCGCAGCCGAGGAGCACCGCAGCTGCGAGCAGCCAAGGGTGCCACCAGATCACACCCGTCGACCCGCGGTCGTGCAGCCGTTCGGCGAGCAGTCGGCGGTGCCGGCTGCGGTCGATGAGCAGCATCCAGAATGCCGCGAGCACGAACAGGCCGATGAACACGTCGAGCAGCCCGGTGCGGCTCATCGTGATGGCGAGGCCGTCGATCGCGAGCAGGCCGCCGGCGAAGGTCGACAGCGCGGCGCTGCGGAACATCCGCTGGGTCACGACGCAGATCAGCAGCACGGTGAGGGTGCCCGCGATCGCGGTCGACAGCCGCCACGCCCAGGCATGCTCGGGGCCGGCCAGCATGCCCAGCCAGATCATCCACTTGCCGAGCGGCGGGTGCACGACGAACGCGCCGTCGCCGCCCAGGAACGAATTCACGTCGCCGGATTCGAAGGCCGGGTTCGGCGACTCTGGCCAGCGCGCCTCATTGCCGCGCGCGCCCAGTGACCAGGCGTCTTTCACGTAGTAGGTCTCGTCGAAGACGAGCGTGTCGGGCCGGCCGAGATGCCACAGCCGCAGCACCGCGGCGAGCAGCGTGACGGCGGCCGGGCCGAGCGCCGTGAGGCTCAGCCAGATGGGCGCTCGGCGCTGCGTGCCGAACCATTTCGCCACCGGTTCGTGCCATGTCGCGTGACGCGGGGTGTGCTGCCGCCCGCGCCGGGCGTCGTGAGCGGGAATGGTGGAGGACACCCCGTCATTCTACGGGCGGGCAGATCACGGCGGCGGCAGTCGGTCAGTCGGCGAAGGAGAGGTCGTGGTGGCGCGAGCACCGCGGGTTGAACGCTGCACCGCAGGCCGGGCACTGCGGAACGGCCGTCTCCATCGTCGCGAGGTAGGCCGACGCCCCGCACCGGGAGATCGGCGTCAGACTCGAGAGCAGGCGTGTGCCGGCCGCTCACTCGACGCCTCGTGCGGTGAGCGCATCGGCGAGGTCGTCCGAGTACTTCAGCGTCATCACCAGCAGCGGCAGCACGTAGGCGCGGATGCTCGGCGGGGTGCCGCGAGCGATCTGGGCTTCGCGGATGCTGTGCGAGAGCCCCGAGACGACGGGCACGGCGCTGATCGCCAGCGAGAGCGTGAGCGCCACCCGCTCCGGGGCGATGCCGACGAGCCGCAGCGGGCCCATCGCTCGGGTCAGCGCGTCGAGCATCGCGGTCGTCGTCGTGGTCAGCGTGACCAGCCCGGCGAGCACGATCAGCGAGATGAAGCGCGTGGTCTGCACGAGGGCGGGCATCGGCCCCTGAAAGATCAGAATCAGCAGCCCGAAGAACACGATGACCCACTTGGTCGTCCAGAGCTGCCGAGGCAGCTCGCGCAGCACCGGCCCGGCCAGCGCATAGAGCGCTGGGGTCACGACCAGCAGACCGGCCGACACCCACCAGACTGCGGGCAGCAGTGAGACGACGAGTGCGATCGTCATGAGCAGCAGCAGCTTCGGCCCGGCGGGCAGGCGGTGCATCGGGCTGTCGCCGGGAACGTACTGCGAGATCACGCGAACGCCCGCTCGTATTCGTCGACGACCTCGGCAGGGTCTCCCACGCGGATGATGCGGCCGGCCTCGAAACGGATCGCCAGGTCGCAGCGGCGCGCGAGAGCGAGGTCGTGCGTGGCGATGACCACGGGCCCGGGCAGCTCGTCGACGAGGAGATGGCTGATGCGTCGGGCGTTGCCCAGATCGAGCATGGTGGTCGGCTCGTCGGCGAGCACCAAATCGGGTTCGCGGATGAGCACGGCGGCGATCGCGAGGGTCTGCTTCTGCCCGCCCGACAGACTGTGCGCCGGCACGTCGGCGCGGTCGAGCAGCCCGTAGCGGTCGAGCCAGGCGTCGACCCGCGCCCGCACCTCGTCACGCGGCAGCTTCAGCCCGCGCAGCGAGAACGCCAGGTCTTCGCGCACGGTGGGCATCACGATCTGTGTGTCGGGGTTGGTGAACACGAAGCCCACCCGGCGGCGCAGGGCCTTCGCCTCGCCCATCGGGTCGAGGCCGAGCACGCGCACTTCGCCCGCGCTGGGGCGCATCAGCCCGTCGAGCACGCGCAGCAGCGTCGACTTGCCCGAGCCATTGGCTCCGATCACCGCAAGCCGTCGCACGGCGACGTCGAGGCTCACCTCGTCGATGATGCGCGTGCCGCCGGCGTCGACGCACAGCGCGTCGAGCCGAATCTCGGCGGCACGCATCAGATCACCTCAGAGGTCATGGTTCCGAGCCTACTTGCCGGCCAGTTGCATGCGCGCCGGAAAGGCCTGAGGATACGCCTTCCAGAGCCCCGTGGTGATCAGCGTGGCCAGCACGGCCTTGATCGCGTCGCCGGGAAGAAAGGCGAACGACGAGACGAGGGCCTGCGACAGCGGCAGGCCGGCGACCGTCGCAGTCACCGGGATGCCGAACAGGTAAACCACGACGATGCCGCCGACGACGGCTCCGATCAGCGTGCGCCACCAGACGATGCGGCCGCCGGCATGGGCGATCGCACCGGCGACGAAGGCGCCGGCGATCCAGCCGAAGAGGTAGCCGGCCGAGGGGCCCACGAACACGGCAGGGCCGCCGCGCCCGCCGCTGAGCAGCGGCAGGCCGATCAGCACGAGCAGCAGCAGCACGACCACGGCGAGTGCGCCGCGTCGACCGCCCAGCACCGTGCCGGCGAGCATCACCCCGAGGGTCTGGGCCGTGATCGGCACCAGGCCCGGCACCGGGATGGGGCCCATCAGCCCGAGGGCGGCGATGAGAGCCGCGAAGACTGCGATGCGGGCGATGTCGCGGTTGCCGAAGCCTCGGCGCGTCGTCGTGGGCGTCTTCGCCGGCGCGTCGCTGAGGGTCGACGGGGTGCGTTTCGGCTGGGTGGGCGATGTGGGCATCGTGTCTGCTCCTTCACTGAAAACGACCCCGCCGAGTTCTGCAGAGTCGGTCGTCGCACAGCGGGCGACCGATGAACACATTACCTGAACGCTGTTCACCTGAACGCTGTTCGGTTGTCACGACGCCGGTACACTCGTTTTGTGGATGTCGACAACAGGCGCACAGTCGCCGAGCAGCGGGAGCGCCGTGGTGCACGCCACAGCCGTGACGACGTCATCGCCGCAGCGGTGCAGCTGCTCGATCGCAGCGGCCTGCCCGATCTGACCATGCGTCGGCTGGCGACCGCCCTGGGCGTGCAGCCCAGCGCCCTCTACTGGCACTTCGAGAACAAGCAGAGCCTGCTGGCCGCCGTCAGCGACTGGATCACGCGAGACCGACCAGAGCGCGATCAGCTGCGCAGAGCATTCGTGCAGGCTCGAGCCGGGTGGACGAGCGCTCTGCGCGCCGAGGCGCTCTGGCTGCGCTGCACGCTGCTCGAGCACCGAGACGGCGCCGAGGTCGTCGCGAGCACGGTGGCGCTGGGGCTCGGCCATGGCATCCCCATGCGCCACCTCGAGACGAGCGTTCGCGACGGCGGCTTCGACGACGAGACCGCCCGGGCCAGTGCCGCGGCCCTGCTGCACTTCGTGCTCGGGTCGACTCAGCACGAACAGCAGCGCGACCAGGCCGGCGAACTGGGGCTCGACGTGCCCGCGGCGCCGCGCGTCGAGCACCGCATCGGCGACGGCGCCTTCGCCGCAGCCGACCTGGACGCGTTCGGCGCGATGGTGGTCGACAGCGTGCCCGGCGACTTCGCCTTCGGCGTCGACCTGCTCGTCGACGGCCTTGCGGCGCGCGGCCGTGCTGCAGAGCGAGAGCCGGGGCGCGCCCGATGAGCTCCGTGCTGCAGCCGGGCCTCGCCATGCTCGCCGTCGTGCTCGGCACGCTGGTCGCGCTGGCGCTCTTCGTTCCGTTCGTCATCGTGAGCTATCGCCGTCGCGGCAGCGCCGACGGCTGGTGGGTCGGCGGGTGGCTGATCACGGCAGTGTATCTGGCCGCCCTGGTCTGCTACACCCTGCTGCCGCTGCCGTCGAGCGGGCAGTACGTCTGTCGCGGGGTGCAGCTGAGCCTCGGGCACGATCTGCGCCACCTGCTGGCGGCCTCGCCGTCGGTCGGCGGGCTGCTGCGCAGCATGGTCGTCTGGCAGCTCGCGCTGAACGTGGCGCTCTTCGTGCCGCTCGGCGTGCTGCTGCGCGTGCGCCACGGCGCCGGCGTCGTCGTCGCTGCCGTCGGCGGGCTCGGCGTCTCACTGCTCATCGAGCTCACCCAGCTCACCGGAGTCTGGGGGCTCTACCCGTGCGCCTATCGGGTCTTCGACGTCGACGACCTGACCACGAACACGCTGGGCGCGATCATCGGGTCGCTGGCGGCCATCCCGTTCATCGGGCGCGGCGAGCGTGCAGACCGCACCAGGCCGACGCCGGTCACCGCGCTGCGCCGACTGACCGGCATGCTCTGCGACGCGACCCTGGTGTTTCTGGCTCCGCAGGGTCTGTCGCTGATGTTCTTCATGATCGTCGCCGGGCTGTGGCCGGGCAGCGGGCGCGCCGAGGCGCTTGTGGCCGACCCGCGCATGACCTGGCTGATCTGGTGCGTGCCGTTGGCCGTGCAGCTGGTGTTCGTGCTCTGGCGGGGGCGCACCTTCGGCGAGTGGGCGGTGCTGCTGCGCAGCCGACCGGCGGATGCGCGACCTGCGTGGCTCGCGCGCAGCCTGCGCTTCATGGTGGGCTCAGGCGGGTTCGGGCTGCTCGCCATGCTCGACGCGGCTTCGGTCTCGGGCACCATCAGCGGCGCACCCGGCGCGAGCGCCGACGGATGGCGGGCGTGGCTGCTGCCGGCGGCCTGGCTGTTCGCGATCGTGAACCTGATCGGCGTCTGGGCGACGCGTGACCGCCGTGGATTCGCCGCTGCGGTGGCCGGGCTGCGCATCGAAGACCAGCGCGCGCCGGCTGCGGGCGAGCGCGTCTCACCCCAGGCGGGCGCAGCATCCGCAGCTCGAGAACACACTGAGGAGACACGATGATCATTCTGGCCGGAACCCCCATCGGCAACGCCGGCGACGCCTCGCCTCGTCTCATCGAGCTGCTCGAGAACGCCGAGATCGTCGCGGCCGAAGACACCCGCAACACGCTGCACCTCTTCGACGTGCTGGACATCGCGAACCGCCCGCGCATGATCAGCATGCACGAGTACAACGAGCGCGAGCGCATCGACGAGCTGCTCGACCTCGCCCGAGAGCACGACGTGGTGGTCGTGACCGATGCCGGCATGCCGACGATCAGCGATCCCGGCTTTCAGCTGGGCGCCGCGGCCCGCGAGGCCGGTGTCACCGTGACCTCGGTGCCCGGGCCGACGGCGGTGCTGACGGCGCTCGCCGTCTCGGGGCTGCCCACCGACCGGTTCAGCTTCGAGGGGTTCGTGCCCCGCCGACCGGGCGAGCGCACGCGACTGTGGCGGGCGCTCGCCGACGAGCAGCGCACCATGATCTTCTACGAGTCGCCGCACCGCGTCGCTGAGGCGCTGCAGAGCATGATCGAGGTGTTCGGCGCCGATCGCGCGGCGAGCGTCAGCCGCGAGCTGACCAAGCGCTTCGAGCACACCGAGCGCGGCTCGCTGGGGCATCTGGCCGAGTGGGCGGCCGAGGGCGTGCGCGGCGAGGTCGTCATCGTGATCGCCGGTGCGCCGGCTCGCGTCGAGTCGCCCGATGACCATGTGGATGCCGTGCTCGTTCTGGTCGCCGCCGGGCGACGGCTGAAAGAGGCGTCGGCCGAGGTCGCCGAACGCACCGGAGTGAGCCGCAAGGCCCTCTACGATCTCGCGCTGCAGCGGCGCGCCGAGCGCTGACGCCGGCTGAGCCGACGGGCTTGGGAGCTCTGCACAGCCTGAGCTGTGCACAGGCTTATCCACAGACGTGCCGACGTTATCGTCTGTGAGCTGCGAACCTCATAATGTGCTGATCACGAACGACGCCACTCGGCGTCGGCGCTGATCATCAGGAGGGTCATCATGGCGGGTTCGAGCATCTCGGTCTCATACGACGAACTGCAGGGCGCGGCAGCGCGGCTGGAGTCACAGAAGCAGACGATCATCGGCGAGCTCGACCGGGCACGGTCGCAGATCGCCGAGCTGGTCGGCGGCGGGTTCGTCACCCAGCATGCGTCAGGCAAGTTCAACACGGCGACCGAGCAGTTCGTGACCGGCTCGCAGCGTGCGATGGAAGGTCTCGCCGATCTCGGTCAGTATCTGCGGCAGACGGCGTCGGCGCTGCAGCAGGTCGACCAAGAACTCGCATCGCGCATCGGCTGAGCGACACTGATGAGTTTCGGCGGGCACGGCGAATCGAACAGGCAGGAACGAGCATGTCGACGACACTCGAACTGAGTCACAAAGTGCTGCACGATGTCGCCAGTGCGCTGAGCACTGCGCAGGGGGCAGATGCGCTGGCAAGCCTGGGCCGGGTGCAGACGGCAGACGGGCTCGACTACGGCGACGCCGGTGTGCAGGCGGTCATGTCACGAGTCGGCTGCGCCCTCGCCGCGGCGGCTCGGGTGCTCGTCGAGGGGTGCGAGCTCGGTGCCGCCGCCGCTCGAGCCATCTCGACCTCGGTCACCGCAGCCGACGAGCAGCTCGGTCTCGAAGCCGAAGAGCTGCGCGCCAGAGCTGGTCAGTGATGGCGAGCGTCGAGAGTGTGCTCACCGGTGACCATCCCGGGCGAGGCGACTTCGAATCGATCCATGGGCTGGGAACCCATCTCGGCCGGCAGACCGACGGCGTGCTGCAGGTGCATGCCGCGATCGTCCAGTCGCGCTCAGCACTCGCCGAGCAGCAGGCGGTCGCCTGCGGTCGAGCCGAGCTGCTGTTAGACCGACCGCAGCAGTTGGCTGTATCGCTCGGTGAGACGGCACAGCAGAGTTCCTCACAGCTGCACTGGTACGCCGGTGAGGTCTCTGAACTCGATCTGCAGGCCGAGCGCGTGCGCACTGATGCAGCCGATCGGCTGCGTCAGATCGCGAGGTGCCGTCAGCAGCTGATCGCGAGCGGCGGGTTCACCCAGATGGTGACGACCGGCTGGCGGGCTCCATCTGCGGCAGGCATCGACCGACTGGCACAGGCCGGCGTCCAGATCGCCGACGCCGAGCTGCAGCGCCGGGCCGGTCAGGCGGCCGAAGCAGAGCGAGTGCTGAGTCGCTGGCGGGCTCTGGAGGGCGAGGTCGAGGGCCTGATCGTCGCGTGGCAGCGGCTGCAGAGCCGACGCAGCGAGGTGAACACCGAGATGTGCGCCCGGTCGAACGGGCTGTCGCTGCCTGCGCAGTGCTCGGGCAGCGGCTATGACGGTGCGCTGGTCGCGATGCGCGGTCTGCACGGTTGGGCGGCTGACCCGGCATCGGCACAGGCCTATCTGCGCCAGGTGCAGCATGACCCGGCCGCCGTCAGTGCGTTCTGGGCGCACCTCGACGAGAGCGCTCGTGCGGCACTCATCGACGGTGCGTCGTGGCTCGTCGGCGGTCTGGGCGGCGTGCCATTCGTCGACCGGATCGCGGCCAATCGCCGCAGCGCCGAAGATGTGCTGCACGGCGCTGAGGAATCTCACCGGCAGTGGGAGCAGCGCTGTCCACAGGGCGAGGCGACCAACGGCGACTGTGCGATGATGCTGCCCCGCGCTCGCGAGCAGCTCGACTACTTTCGCGGCATCGTCTCTGGTGAACGGCAGCTGGTCGTCTTCGACCCGCGCAACGACCGTCTCGTCGAGGTCGTCGGCGACATCAGCCGGCCGGCGACGCATGTCATGACCTACCTGCCCGGTACCGGGGCCGACCTGCACGGCTTCTACCGCAACGAGACCCAAGAAGTCGCGAACTATCTCGTCCGCGATCTGAACGAGACGTCAGGTGTCAACGCTGTGGCGTTCGTCTACAAAGACGGGCCATGGGCGAGCTGGGCGGGGGAGCGCGCGAACACGAACGAGCGCTTTCTCTCTGGCCTCGGCAGCAGGGTGGCAGAATTCGAACACCAGGTTCGTGCTCAACCGCACCTCGCAGACGCCCAACGGGTGGGCATCGGCCACAGCGCGGGGCACACGATACAGCTGTCAGCCGAGGCGAATGGCGCTCAGCGCGACACCGTGTTGGGCATCGGCGGCGCCTATGCGCCCCAATCGTGGGATCCGGCCGCCGGAACCTCCTACTTCAGCTACAACTACGAGGGCGATGCCATTCGGCTCATCGACCGAGTCAGCGACACGAGCGAGAACGTGTCGCCGAGCGGAGCGAGGCTGCCGTATCAGACGGCCAGCGCCTCGGACTTCTTCGCACACCGGTTCTTTCCCGAGGTTGCAGGCGACTCGGCGTTCGACCAGCACAGTCGCATTGCCAAGGGGCCGGAAGAGAATGAGAGGCCGCTGAGCGCGATGAGCGATGACATCCTCGGAATGGAGCATCCATGAAATGGCCGTCAAGACCGGAGAGCCACAGCAATAGCACACACCAGCGAGCGGTGCCACCGAGTCGACTCCTTGCCATGCTCGTCATGATCGTGGCGACCAGTTTGCTGCTCAGCGCCTGCGTCCCGCCAAAGAAGCGCGCCGTCGAAGCCTTTCCGAATCTCGACACGGCGAAGACCAGCATGTTCGATCATCGCAATGAGATTCTCGCGCTGCTGCCGGCAGACTCGATCGTCGAGCACTACGGCTCGCCAGATCGCAAGCGGACGGTCTTCAAATGCAATGACGAAGAGACCCTCTTCCGCTGGCCGAGCACGAGTAGTACGACGGTCACCTCAGAGACGGATCTGTGGGCGCACGCGCATCAGGTCGAACAGGAATGGGGCTCACGTCCCGAATGGTCGCTGGAATGGGACGAGACGGCAGCCGGCACGACGAATCTCTTCATGAAGCATGAGAACGGCATGTCGCTCAACATGTTCATTCACAATGACACACACCTGCTGCGCATCGCCGGATTCACCGCCTGCTTCCCGATTCCGAACTACAACCGACTCTCGGAATACTGAGCCCACCGATGAAGCCCAGCGGTTCGACGTCCGGCTCAGATCAGCGAGCCGTGCACCTGCTCGCCGTCGATGAGTGTGGCCACCACCTGGCAGCCGAAGGTCACGCCCTGGAACGGGGTGTTGAGACCCTTCGTCAGCTGCGACGCCCCGTCGACGGTCTGCTCCTGCTGCTCGTCGACGAACACCAGCGTGGCCGGGTCTCCGGCGCGCACCGCGCTGTTCGCGACGTCGGGCAGACTGCCGATCGCAGCAGGCCGATCGTGCATGACACGGGTGATCATGCGCCAGTCGACGACTCCGTCGACCGCGGTCGCGGTGGCGACGACAGGCAAGGCCGTCTCGAGACCGGTCATGCCGAATGCCGCCTGCGACCAGCCGCACGACTTGCTCGCCACCGTGTGCGGTGCATGGTCGGTGCCGATCGTCTCGATCACGCCGTCGCTCAGCGCAGTGCGCAGCGCGAGCACGTCGTCGGTCGACCGCAGCGGCGGGTTCACCTTGAACATCGGTGAGGCCAGCGCCGAGAGTTCATCGGTCAGCAGCAGATGATGCGGGGTCACCTCGGTCGACACCGGCCACCCGTTCGCCTTGGCCGCACGAACCACCTCGACCGTGCGTCGCGTCGACACATGGCACACGTGCAGATGGCCGCCGGTCTCAGCGGCGAGAACCGCATCTCGAGCGACGATCGCGGCCTCGCCGCTCACCGGCCACGGATCGAGCCCGGTGCGCTCGGCGGCGAAGCCGGCGTTGAGCTGCCCCGAGCCGGCGAGAGCGTGCGATTGCGCGTGCTGTGCGACGGTCAGGCCCAGGGCCCCTGCGCGCTGCAGCGCGTCTTGCATGAGCCCGGCGTCGTCGACGCACCTGCCGTCATCAGAGAACAGAGTGACCCCGGCATCTGCCAGCTCTTCGATCGGCGAGACGCGCTCACCGGCCAGCCCGACGGTGATCGACCCGACCGGGTGCGCACGCACGCGCGAGGCCTGCGCGGCCTGCGCCCGCATCCACTGCACCCGCTCGGGAGTGTCGGTCACCGGGGTGGTGTTCGCCATCGCGAAGACGTCTGAGAACCCGCCGGCGGCAGCCGCGGCCAGACCGGTCGCGATGGTCTCTTGATCGCTGCCGCCCGGTTCGCGCAGGTGCACGTGCAGGTCGACGAACGCGGGCACGACGACGAGGCCGTGCCCCGCGACGACCCGTGCGGGCTGCGCATGCTGCAGCACCAGCGGGCGCAGGCGGGTGTCGAAGACGCCGGCGATGACCGGCCCGTCGATGAGCAGGTCACGCGGCTGCTCGCCATAGGGGCGCACGTCGGTGATCAGCACTGCAGACGTGGTTCGGGGGATGCCCTGGTGCGACTGTGCGGAATCCTGCGTCATCGAGTGCTCTCTTTTCTCTCTCGGGTGCAGCATCGGCTGCGGGTTGACGAGTTCGTGTCTCGCGCGGTCGGCCGCGTCAGCACGGCGACTGCGCGCGGGCCTGCACAGCCAACTGCATGACCGGCACCCGTCGAGGGTGCGTCAGACGACACGGGCATGTGCACAGTCTACGGAATGCGCTTCGGGCGGGTTCGGCCGCGGCTGCACGACCTCGGGAGCGGTCGCGCTCGCCGCGAAGACCGGTCCCTGCAGGCAGACTAAATCTCCGTCGCAGTCGGGGCGGGCGTCGAGCACGCATCCGTGGCAGTAGCCCATGCCGCAGGCCATCTTCTGTTCGACAGAGACCTGCACCGGTATGTTCCACCGCTGGCTCAGGCGCACGGCCAGATTCGTCAGACGACGTGAGCCGCAGACCAGTATCGTGGCCGGGGGGACCGCGTCGAACCGCCGGCACAGGCGGCTCTCGAGCAGCAGCGGGTCGCTGGTGCCGTCAGAGTCCAGCACTCGGACCGTGCTGTCCAACGCGTTGCCGACGACCTCGGTCACGGCGAGTGACGATTCGGCATCACGGCTGCTGGCGATCAGACACACATCGACCCCAGCGGCGACGAGCCGGTTGGCCGCGAAGGCGAGTGACGGCATGCCGACGCCTCGACCGAGCATCAGCACGTGCCCCGCCCCGGGCAGATCATAGCCGCGCCCCAGCGGCCCCGCGGCAGAGATCGTCTCGGCCTCGGCCGCCATCAGACGTGTGCCCCGGCCGATGATGCGGTAGACGAAGTCGACCAGACCTGAGTCGGCGTCGGCAGCTGAGACGGCCATGGGGCGAGGCAGCACGGTGAGCTGTCGACTGCTGAGATCCCAGGCCGTGACCATGAGAAACTGACCCGGTCGTGCCGCACGCGCGAGCTCCGGCGCGTGCAGCGTGACCAACCGGTACTGGGGGTTGATCTGCTGGTGCCGCACGGGCGCGAGGCGATCGTCGAGCAGCACGTGCCTCGGCCAAGCTGGCAGCGTCTTCAGCCGATAGTGCTCGCTCATGACGCCGGCTGTTCGTCTGCCATGTCGAGCGCCGTGAGCAGCCCGGTCAGCGCCTGCACGCCGCGAGCGATGTCTTCGGCGCGACTGAACTCGTCGGGAGAGTGCGACACCCCGTGGTGCAGACTCGGCACGAACAGCATTCCGGTCTCACAGACGCGACTGATCTGCTGCGTGTCGTGGCTCGCCCCGCTGGCGAGCACACGGTGCACCATGCCCAGACGGTCGGTTTCGCGCGACGCGAGTTCGATGATGCGGCGAGACAGCAGGGTCGGCGCGGTGTCTGCGATCAGATGCGCGTCGAGCGAGGTGTCGTGCAGTGCGGCGGTCTCTTTGGCCCGCGCGATCAGCGTGAGAGCTGTCTGGCGTTGGCGATCGGTGTCGACATCGCGGATGTCGACGTCGAGTGTCACCTCGCCCGGAATCGTCGTCATGGAGTTCGGCGATGCGATGATTCGCCCGATCGTGATGCGCGTGCCGAAGTGCTCTGCGTCGAGGGCGAGGTCGTTGGCCGCGAGCACGATCGCCGAGGCGCTGACCAGGGCGTCGTGACGCGCGAGCATGGGCGTGCCCCCGGAATGAGAGGCGACACCGTGCACTGTGAGGCGCAGCCGGGTGCTTCCCGAGATCGTGTCGACGAGGCCGATGTCGTCTGCACCGTCTGCGAGCACGCTGCCCTGCTCGATGTGCATCTCGATGAATGAGTCCCAGTCTTCTCTGCGCCACCGTGCCTCGTCGAGACGGTCGGGGTCGAGCCCGACCGAGCGCATGGCCTCGAGCACGCTGATGCCGTCGCGGTCGCGCAGCTCGCCGAGCGCCTCGGCGTCGGTCGTGCCGGCGGCGAGCCGTGAGCCGTTGCACGCCTGACCGAATCGGGCGCCTTCTTCGTTGGCGAAGGCGACGAACCGCAGCGGATGCCGTGGGTGGTAGTCATCGGCCGCGAGCGTTTGCGCGCACAGCATCGCCGCGACCACACCGACGATGCCGTCGAACCGCCCACCATGGGGCACGGAATCGAGGTGGGAGCCAGTGCCGATGCCGTCTGGGCGCCCGTCACCCGGCAGCTCGGCGATCGTGTTTCCCGCCGCGTCGCTGTGCACAGACAGCCCCAGATGAGACATGAACGTGGCGAAGACCTGGTGCGCTTCGCGTTCGAGCGGTGTATAGCCGAGACGTGTGACGCCCTCGGCGCCGTGCGTCTCGCTCAGTGCAGCGAAGCGATCGATGAGCTCGTCGACGCCGGACACGTCCAGAGCGACCTGCTCGGCTGCTGTGCTGTTGCCCTCGGTCATTCGTGTGCCTCTCTCACGACGTTCTCGCGGCCGCTGATCTCAGCCGCGGTGAACAATGCCTGGGTCGACCCGACGACAGAGATCCCGTCGGGATCTGAACCCTCGGGAGCGAACAGCCCGATCACGGCAGCATGCTCACCCGACCCGCGTGGGGCATCCCCGGTCGTCTCGGAGACCAGCCGCAGCCCGGCGTGCAAGCTCACGGCGACCCCGATCACGAGGTCGGCGGTCCTCCCGCCGACCTGCAGAAACGTGGTGTCGTGCGGCAGCCTCGAGCCGATCTCGGCTGCGACCCGCCGCAGCAGAGTGGGGCGGCAGAACGCGCTGAACCACTGGGTCTCGTCGCTCGGGTCTGAGACCTCGGCCCTGATGTCGATGAGCAGGTCGCTGCGCCACCGTGCGTCGTGAGCCTGCAGGCTCGAGAGCTCGCGGGCCTCGACTGCCTGTGAGTCTCGGTTCTCAGGCATGGTCGAGCTCCTTGCCCTTCTTGTCGGGAATGAGGAACATCGTCACGAAGGCGATCAGATAGATCGCAGGGAGCAGCGCCAGCGCATAGGCGAAGCCATGGTCGGTGGCGAGCGCCGCGATCACGATCGGGCCCAGGCCGCCGCCGATGAACCGCCCGGTGTTGTACAGCACGTTCTGCGCGGTGGCGCGGATTCTGGTGGGGTAGAGCTCCGCGAGCAGAGCGCCGTAGCCGCCGAGCATGCCGTTGGCGAACATGCCCATGACGAAACCGCCGATGAGCAGACTGGTCTCTGTCGTGAGCTGGCTGTAGACGAGCACGCTGACGGCGGCACCCACCTGGAAGATCCAGAAGGCGGGTCGGCGCCCGATGCGGTCGGCGATCTGCCCGAAGACCACGATGCCGAGCATCATGCCGAGCACGGTCACCGCCGTCCACACCCCGGTCGAGGTCAGAGACAGCTCGCGCTGCTTGCTCAGGTAGCTGGGCAGCCAGGTCATGATGCCGAAGTATCCGAAGTTCTGCACCGTGGTCAGAATGATCATCGCGATCGAGGTGGTCGCGATTCGGCGGTTCGCGAACAGGGCGAGGATGCGACTGCTGGTCTTGCCGGGCTCCTGCTGTGCTTTGCCGGCGTTTTCGAGAAAGACGCGGGACTCCGGCAGTGTCAGGCGAATGACAATGGCGATGACCGCCGGGATCACCCCGACGGCGAAGAGCCCGCGCCACCCGAATGCGCCGATGATGGGGGCCGAGGTCAGTGCGGCGACCAAGACGCCGCACTGGAACCCGATGCCCACCCACGATGTGGCCCGTGCGCGGTGACCGGGCCGGGCGGCCTCGGCGGCGAGGGTCATGCCGATGCCGAATTCGGCACCGATGCCCACGCCGGCCAGGAACCGGAAGACCGCGACCATCTCGAAGTTCGGCGCGAGCGCGGTGAGCCCGGTGAACACGGCGAAGAAGATCACCGAATAGGTGAGCACCTTGACCCGGCCCAAGCGGTCGGAGAGCACGCCGAACAGCAGACCGCCGACCAATGCGCCGAACAGCGTGATGGTGGTGAGGCTCCCGGCCACGGTCTGCGAGACGCCGAACGTCGAGATGATGCCGGACATCGCGAATCCGAGGATCAGCAGGTCCAAGCCGTCGAGGCTGTGTCCGAGCGCCGACGAGAAGATCGCCCGGCGCTCGTACTTTCGTGCGGCGAGATCATCGTGTTGTGGTGCGGCGGCTTGTTGTGCTGCAGCGGTCATGAGAACTCCTCTGGTGAACTGGTGGGGTGAGTGATGTGAACGGGCGTGGGATGCAGCGGTGCGTCAACCGGTGCGGAGCGTGCCGACGAGGTCGTCTGGCGTCCGGGCGCCGCACTGCTGCAGGGCGTCGGGCAGCGCAGCGATGATCTCGTTGATCGCTGCGGGACGTGAGAAGAGTGCGGTGCCGATCTGCACCGACGCGGCACCGGCGATCAGGAAGGCCAGGACGTCGTCGACGCTGCTGATGCCACCGCATCCGATCACAGGAATGCCGAGTGCCGAGGCAGCCTCGTAGACGAGCTTCAGTGCGAGCGGCTTCACCGCAGGGCCGGAGAGGCCGCCGGTGACGTTGCCGAGGACGGGGCGACGGCTCTGTACGTCGATGCCCATACCCGGAAAACTGTTGCACACGGTGACCGCGTCTGCACCGGCGCACTCGGCGGCCTGGGCCGTCGCCACGATCGAAGCGGTGGCTGGTGTGAGCTTGGCGATGAGCGGGCGGGCGGTCAGCGGACGCAGCCGGCGCACGACGGTGTCGACCCCGGACGGCGTCGCGCCGATGATTCCGAGCCGATGATCGAGATTGGGGCACGAGAGGTTCACCTCGTATGCGGTGATGCCGCTGTGCTCGACGCGTTCGAGTGCCTGGAGCATGGCGGCGTAGTCGTCGACAGACGTTCCGCCGATGCTCACGATCACCGTTGCGTTCATCGCGGCATAGCGGGGCAGCACCTCGTCGATGAAGGCGGCACCGCCCGGGCTGGGAATGCCGACCGCGTTCAACATGCCCAGACCGGCGTCGTGCAGTCGTGGCGCGGAGTTCCCGCCTCGCCGCTGCACGAAGATCGTCTTGGTCACGACCGCACCGAAGACCGAAGCGTCGACGACGTCGGCGAGCTCTGGGCCGAAGCATCCCGAAGCGGGCATCACAGGCGTGCTGAGAGGCAGAGCTGGAGCGGCCAGACGTGAGTGAATCACAGGTCTGTCGTTCATCTGGTCACCGCCTTCGATTTCTGTGGGAGCTGCGCTGAAAGGCAATAGTAGGTGGCCTCCGAGCTGCGTTGACGACGGGCAGGAGCCCTCTTCGCCGCAGACGGCGGACAGGTAACACGCTCGAATCAAATGAGTCCGCTGTGCGGGATGGCGGGGCTTCGATGCTTCACTGTGTGGCCGCTGTAACATCGATGAAACGCTGTGAACAGCAGGTAACAGTTGTGCGCAGCCGGGCATCGGCTGCGAGCGAGACGACCGGATGCGTCAGACCGGGCTGCTCGATTCCCAGCCCAGTTCTGACGAGAGCCGCGCGGCGCACTGAGATGCGAGCTGCTGCAGATGACGCTGCGCGGCGACAGACTGCACACGCTGAACCGGAACGGCCACGGTCACCGATGACCGAACCCTCCCGGCGGCATCATGCACGGGGTAGGCGACTGCCCAGATGCCGTCATCGAGTTCGGAATCGCAGATGTCATAGCCCCGTTCGCGTATCGTGCCGAGGTGCGTGGTGAGCTGTTCGGGCGACGTCACGGTGTCGCTGGTGAAGCGGGTCGTCGTCAGCGTCGAGAGAATGGCGGCTCGTTCGGAAGGCGGCTGCCAGGCGAGCAGCATACGGGCCGAGGCCGCCGCGTATACCGGCATGATCTGGCCGATGCGCACGAAGAGCTGCAGAGGGTGCCGTGATCGTGCGAGCGCCACGCACACGGCCTCGCGGGCGCTCCATTCGCAGACGAAGACGGTCTCTCCGGTCTGCTCGCTCATCTCGATCACCGGCTGAGGCGTGACAGCCGAATTCGTGCTGCTCTTCTCGGCGATGTCGGTCAGAGCGTGGCCGATGTGATAGAGGCGTTGCTGCGCGGAGTAGATGACGAAGCCGGTCTCGGCCAGCGTCATCAGCGCCCGGTGTGCGGTGGAGTGGGCGATTCCTGTGTCGGCACAGAGATCACGCAGCGAAGCTCCTCGTCGATGCTCGGCGACTGCCGCCAGCAGGGCAAGTCCGCGCTCGAGACTCTGAACACCCATGCAATGTCAGCGGCCGTCGTCCAAGCACCGTGTCGGCACATGGGGCGGGATGAGATGGGCGTCGTCTGGGAGGACAGTGCCGATCGAGGTCACCTGCACGTCTTTGGAACGGGTCGCCGCGATGAGCGCGCTCACAGAGGGATAGGCCTCGGGAACGACCGTGACGATGGCAGCGCGCTTGCAGTCTGCGGCGAAGTCCGTGCTGAAATAGAGCACGCCTTCGTCGTCGGCCACGGTGACGAGTGGAACACCGAGTTCACGGGCGACCACGTGCCCCAGCAGGGCATTGGGCACTTCGTGTCGAACGATGACCGCCTGAGCGCTGTCGCCGCTGAGCTCTTGGGCGAGACGCGCGCCCAACGACTCCCAGACCTGAGGGTCGCTCTCTTGCAGAGCGGGACCGTTCTCACGGGCGACACGTAGCAGTTCATCAGCAGTGCTCATCACAGGTTCTCCTCGCCGACAGTGTTGGCATGACTGAGAGTAGCAGGCCGTAGAATAGAGGTCATGGCCAAGCGCGACTCCTTCTTCATCACCACCCCCATCTTCTACGTGAACGACGTGCCCCACATCGGGCACGGCTACACCGAGGTGGTCTCAGACGTGCTGGCCCGCTGGCACAGGCAGCGCGGCGACGACACCTTTCTGCTGACCGGCACCGACGAGCACGGGCAGAAGATTCTGCGCACCGCCACGGCCAACGAGGTGACGCCGAAGCAGTGGGCCGATCGCCTCGTCGAGTCAGCTTGGAAGCCGCTGCTGAAGACGCTCGACATCTCGAACGACGACTTCATCCGCACCACCGACCAGCGCCACGAAGACAACGTGAAGGTCTTCTTGCAGCGCCTCTACGACCGCGGGTTCATCTACACCGGCGAGTTCGAGGGCTACTACTGCGTCGGCTGCGAGGAGTACAAGCAGGAGAGCGACCTGGTCGACGGTGTGGGCGACTTCGCCGGTCAGAAGGTCTGCGCGATTCACTCGAAGCCGGTCGAGCTGCTCAAAGAGAAGAACTACTTCTTCAAGATGAGCGAGTTCACGAAGCCGCTGCTCGATCTCTACGAACAGCACCCTGACTTCATTCAGCCCGCCAGCGCACGCAACGAGGTCGTCTCGTTCGTGAAGCAGGGGCTGACCGATCTGTCGATCTCACGCTCGAGCTTCGACTGGGGCATCAAACTGCCGTGGGACGAATCGCACGTGCTCTACGTGTGGATCGACGCACTGCTCAACTATGCGACTGCGGTCGGCTACGGGCAGGACGACGAGGCGTTCGAGCGCCGCTGGCCCCCGCAGGTGCACATCGTCGGCAAAGACATCCTGCGTTTCCACGCGGTGATCTGGCCGGCGCTGCTGCTCGCGGCCGGGCTCGACCTGCCGCAGCACGTCTTCGGCCACGGCTGGCTGTTGGTCGGCGGCGAGAAGATGAGCAAGTCGAAGCTCACCGGCATCGCGCCGACCCAGATCACCGACGTGTTCGGTGCCGACGCGTTCCGCTACTACTTTCTGCGGGCCATCACCTTCGGCCACGACGGTTCGTTCTCGTGGGAGGACATCGCCGCGCGCTACGAGGCCGAGCTCGCCAACGGCTTCGGCAACCTGGCCTCGCGCACGCTCGCGATGATCGCGAAGTACTTCGACGGCGCCGTTCCCGAGGCCGGCGAGCCCACCGAGGCCGACCAGGCGATCGTCGATCTGGTCGCCGAGATCCCGGCGAAGGCTGACGCGGCGATCGCAGAGTTTCGCACCAACGATGCGATCAGCGAGATCTGGCGTCTGGTCGACGCTCTCAACGGCTACATCACCGAGCAGGAGCCCTGGGCCGTCGCCAAGCGCGGCGAGACCGAGCGGCTCGGCACGATTCTGCACACCGTCTGGTTCGGGCTGGGGGCGCTCGACGTGCTGCTCTCGCCGGTGATTCCCGAGGCCGCGGCGAAGCTCTGGGAGGTGATCGGCACCGGTGCGATCACCGACGTGACCATCACCGAGGCCGACCAGTGGCAGCAGCATGCGGCGCCGACCGTGCACGCGATCGAGGCGCTGTTCCCGCGTGTCGATTCGTCCGAGGTGCCCGAGACTCCCGTGCCCCAGCACCAGGCGTAGTCGATGGGTCACAAACACCGCGACCACAGCTATCCGCCGGCGCCCGAGCCACTGCCGGCCCCGGTCTACGACAACCACACGCACATCGAGCCCTGGCTCGAGGATGCGATCCTCACGCCCGCCCGTGAGGCTGCGGCCGCTGCGGCGCGTGAGGCGAGCGGTGCTGCGGACGCCATCGCCGGCAACGTCGATCGCACCGACTTCCCGAGTGCGGAGGTCGAGAACGCGCCCGCCGACTGGGTCGAGCAGCTCGATCGAGCCGAGGCCGTCGGCGTGGCCGGCATCGTGCAGGCGGGCACGACCATGGCATCCTCGCGCTGGGCGGCGGAGCACGCGGCGCAGGACCGCCGCATGCTCGCCGGCGTCGCGATCCATCCCAACGAGGTGCCCGCCTACGTCGACGCGGGCGTGCTCGACGATGCGCTCGTCGCACTCGATCGGCTCGCGGCCGAAGACCGGGTGCGCGTGGTCGGTGAGACCGGGCTCGACTTCCACTACACCGAGCCAGAGCGCTTCGCCGACCAGATCGACTCGTTCGAGCGACACATCGAGATAGCGAAGACGCACGGGCTGGCGATGCAGATTCATGATCGCGACGCGCATCGAGAGGTCGTCGAGGCGCTGCTGCGGGTCGGTGCCCCCGAGCGCACGGTGTTCCACTGCTTCAGCGGCGATGCCGAGCTGGCTGACATCTGTGCCGACCATGGCTGGTACGCGTCGTTCTCGGGCACGGTGACGTTCAAGAACGCCGAGAACCTGCGCGAGGGGCTGCGGCGCATGCCCCGCGATCACATCCTGGTCGAGACCGACGCGCCGTATCTGACGCCGATGCCCTATCGTGGCCGGCCGAATGCGCCGTATCTGCTGCCGAACACGCTGCGATTCATGGCCGAGACGCTTGAGACGCCGGTCGCAGAGCTCGCCGGGCAGATCGCCGCGACCACTGTGCGTGTCTACGGGGAGTGGTGACGATGGCGGTGCAGCTGTTGGGCCCGGCGCAGGTGCGCGCGCTCGCCGAGCGGCACGGCGTGACCCCGACGAAACGGCTGGGGCAGAACTTCGTGATCGACGCCAACACGATTCGGCGCATCGTAGCCGCGGCCGGGGTGCGTGCCGACGACCGTGTGCTCGAAGTCGGCCCGGGGCTCGGGTCGCTGACGCTGGGGCTGCTCGAGGTCGCCGATGACGTGACGGTCGTCGAGTTGGATCCCGGTCTGGCGGGGGCGCTGCCGGGCACGATCGCCGAACAGGCGCCTGGCCGCAGCGTGCGGGTGATTCGGGGAGACGCGGCCAAGGTCACCGCCGCCGACTGGGCCGAGGCCCGGGACGATCGCCGCACTGCCGGCGCCGACGACGGGCCCACAGCGGTCGTCGCAAACCTGCCGTACAACGTTGCCGTGCCGATCATGCTGCATCTGCTCGAGACCTTTCCGAGCATCCGCCGTGTGCTGGTCATGGTGCAGTCAGAAGTGGCCGATCGCGTCGCGGCCGCACCGGGCAGCAAGATCTATGGTGTGCCGAGCGTGAAGGCGGCCTGGTACGGGCCGTGGCGGCTCGCCGGATCCGTCGGCAAGCACGTGTTCTGGCCGGCCCCGAACGTCACGTCTGGGCTGCTCGCCGGCGACATCCGCCCGATCGCAGACCGCCCTGGTGGTGAGACGCTGCGGCTGTCGACCTTTCGTGCGGTGGACGCCGCCTTCGCGCAGCGGCGAAAGACGCTGCGTCAGTCGCTGGCCGGCCTGGTTGACGGGCCGCACCACGCCGAAGCGCTGCTGCGCTCTGCCGGTGTGGATCCGGGGCTGCGTGCCGAACGGCTCGGGCTCGACGAGTTCGTCGCGATCGGCAGGGCGCTCGCCGCTCGGTGATGAGCGGCGAGCGCCGAACGTCAGTTCTTGCCCTCGCTGAACTTGCGACCCTGGTCGAACAGTGCTCCGACCACGACGACGATGCCCGCGGCGACCAGCACGATTCCGACTCCGAAGGTTGAGTTCGTGGGTGACGCCGTGACGAGTGAGAGCGCTCCGAGCGGCGCCAGCGCACCAGCGATGGCGGTGCCGACCTCTCGTGCCGTGCCCACTCCGGTCGAGCGCGAGTCAGTGGGGAACTGTCGGCTCAGGAAGGCCCCCTGAGACGAGAACATCATCGGGGCGAGCACACCGGTTCCGACGCCGATGGCCAGGTAGACCGTCCACGGTTCGGCGATCTGCAGCAGCCACAGGAAGACGAAGGCGAAGACGGCGGCGAACGCGCCCCCGAGCATGATCACGCGCTTGCTGCCGATGCGGTCGCACAGGGCGCCGAAGACCGGCACGGTCACGATGGCGATCAGGCCTGCGACGGTGATGGCCGTCGAGTTGAGGTTGGCTGACACGTGCTGGAACTCTGCCAGATACGCCACTGAGAAGGTCTTGAAGATGTAGCTCAGCGCGTTGTAGCCGATGGCGACCACCAGCACGACGAGCAGTCCGCGCCAGTGCCGGCGCATGACCTCGGCGAAGGTCACCGTGCGCTTGTGCTCTTTGACCGCGGTGAACTCGGGTGATTCGGGCATCCGCTCGCGCACCCACAGGCCGATGCCGACCAGCACGATGCTGGCGATGAAGGGAATGCGCCAGCCGCCTGCCATCAGGAAGTCATCGCCGTTGATGGTCATCACGGCGATGGTGCCCGATGAGAGCACGAGCCCCAGGTTCAGACCGAGGGCGGGCCAGGCGCCCTGTCGACCGCGATGCTCGGGGCGGGCGTGCTCGTAGGCGTTCACCGCTGCGCCGGCGTACTCGGCGCCGGCGCCCATGCCCTGCACGATGCGCACGATCACCAGCAGGGTCGGGGCCCAATAGCCTGCCGTCTCGAAGCTCGGCAGCACACCGATGAGGGCGGTGGCGATGCCCATCAGCAGAAAGGTCATCACCATCGTCTTCTTGCGGCCGATGCGATCGCCGAGATGCCCGAAGACGATGCCGCCGACGGGGCGGGCGATGAACCCGATGGCGAAGGTCGCGAAGGCCTTCAGCGTTGCGGCCTGGGTGTCGCCGGCGGGAAAGAACACGGTGCCGAAGACGATGGCCGCCATCGTCGCATACAGATAGAAGTCGTACCATTCGACGGCTGTGCCGACCACAGTCGCGACGGCCACCCGGCGCAGGCGCAGTCGCTCCTGCTCAGGAGTCTCGACGGTGTGGCCGGACGTCGGGCCAGATGGCTGGAGCGGTTTCTCGGTGATGCTCACAGAAGTACCTCATTGTCTTTCGTGTGCGGATGTGATGGTGGTCGGAGTCGGTCAGTGGTCGCCTGCAGCGGTGAGACGTCGCGTATCGAGCCCGTGCTGCTCGGTCGCCTGAGCGACGATGTGCTCGGCGATGGCCATCGACGAGGTGGCGCCTGGTGAGGGAGCATTGCGCACGTAGGTGGCGTGTCCGCCGTGCTGGATCACGAAGTCGTCGACCAGTGAGCCGTTCTTCCACATCGCCTGCGCACGGATGCCGCGGGTGGCTCGGTGCCCCTGCGCACCGGCCAGCGCGGGCACGAACCGCGAGGCATCGGTGACGAACCGCTGGGCGGAGACCACCCCGCCCAGCTGCTGAGCGGCGGTGGGCAGGTTCTGCAGGGCGAACTTCCAGAAACCGGGGTTGGCAGCGGTCTTGAGCGTATCGCCCACGTCGAGACCGAGGCCGTGATAGCCCTCGCGCGAGAATGACAGAAAGGCGTTGGGGCCGACCATCAGCCCCCCGTCGATGCGCCGGGTGATGTGCACACCCAAGAACGGATACGCCGGATCGGGCACGGGATAGACCAGGCCGCGCACGGCATCCTCATGCGCACGGTCGATGATCACGTACTGACCGAAGAAGGGCACGATCGCCGGGTACGCGGGCTGACCCGAGGCGCGCGCGATGCGGTCAGACTGCAGCCCGGCGCAGACGACGGCGAAGTCGAAGCGCTGTGCGGTGCCGTCTTCGAAACGCACGTCGACACCGTCGGAACGATCTTCGAGGCGCTGCACGCCGCTGGACAGGCGCACCTCGCCGCCGGCGGCCACGACATCGGCAGCCAGCGCGCGGGTGACGGCGGGGTAGTCGATGATGGCGGTGTGCGGCGAGTGCAGGGCTCGCGTGCCGACGGCTCCAGGCTCGACATCGGCCAGCTCGGCGCGGTCGATCAGGCGCACATCAGGCACGCCGTTGGCCACCGACTTGGCGAAGATGCCCTCGAGGCGTTCCTCTTCGACCGGGTTCTGAGCGACCACGACCTTGCCGCACTCGTCGTAGGGCAGGCTGCGCTCGGCACAGAAGGCGCTGAGCAGCTCGACTCCTCGCCGGCAGAGGGTGGCTTTGAGACTGCCGGGTTCGTAGTACAGGCCCTGGTGCACGACGCCGGAGTTGTGCCCGGTCTGGTGGGCGCTGAGCGAGGCTTCCTTCTCGAAGAGGGTGACATGTGCGTCAGGGTGCTTCAGCGTGAGCTCCCGGGCGACTGCGGCGCCGATGATGCCGCCGCCGATCACGGCATACTCGTGAGTGGCTGGTGAGTTCGTGGTCATTTCATGTGCTCCTGTGCTGCTGATCGAAAAGTGACTCTTCGCCTGACGGTGCCGGTGCGTCTCGGCGACTGCCGCGGGCGGTGGTGCCTGTGCGCTGTGGAAGAATAGCGAGCGTGAAGAGAATCGATCGCTCGGGCACCCTCACCGATCAGACGGTGCGACGGCTGCATCGGGCGATTCTCGCCGGCGAGCTCGAACCCGGGGTCTGCTACTCCGCGACTGCCCTCGGCGAGCAGCTCGGAGTCTCGCGCACCCCGGTTCGTGAGGCGGCGCTGCAGCTTGAGCACATGGGTCTGGTCACCATCGAGCGCAACCGTGGTGTCCGCATTCTGCCGGCCACCCTGGAGCACCTGCTGCAGGGCTTTGAGCTGCGCCTGATGCTGGAGCTTCCTCTTGTCGAGCGGGCGGTGCACGAGGCCGATGAGACTGAGCGGTCGGCCGTCGAACAGGTCTACGAGAGATTTGGCGAAGCGGCTGCACGCGGCGATGACCGGGCGACGCTGCACGCCGACCGCGACTTTCACACCGCGCTGCTGAGGGGCGCGCACAATGACCGCGCTCTGACTGCGCTCGAAGATCTCCGAACCATGGTGCTGGTGAGCGGAGTCGGCACAGTCCCGACCTCGCGATCGGCCGAAGAGTGCTTCGCCGATCACGCCGAGGTCTACGAGGCGTGGCAGCGTCGCGATGCTGCCGAGACGCGAACGGCTCTGGGCGCGCACATTGTCAACACTGCGAGCCTCCTGATCAGACAAGAGAGCAGAAGGCGCCCCGAATTCGTCGAGAACAGCGAAGGGCGAGAGATCGACGCCGCTGAGCGACTCGGCTGGCTGGTCATCTGAAGCGAGCACAGAAACCTCTCTTGCTGGGCGCTGCATGTCGAACCTCTTGACGTGACGATTCCGACGCTGGAACCGTGATAGCGAGACTAGTCCGTGTTGCATGCAACATGCAATGTCGGCGACGAGGTACTGCCGGCCGCCGTGTCAGCGCAGGGCCCTCACCGCGGCGCTCTCACCGCAGGGCCCACATCGCCACCGCGCTCGACGCCGCGACGTTGAGCGAGTCGATGCCGTGGGCCATCGGAATCTCGACCAGGGCGTCTGCCGCGCGCAGGCAGGCGTCTGAGACGCCGTACCCCTCAGAGCCGAGCACGAGCGCGAGACGGCCGAAACGATCGGGTGCCGTGCGCACCTGGTCGGCGAACTCGTCGAGCGTCACCGACCGTTCGTCGAGGGCGAGCGTCGCGACGTGGTAGCCGGCATCGTGCAGCTGCGGGGCGAGCTCGCGCCATCCGCCGACATGCGCCCACGGCACCTGCAGCACCGTGCCCATGCTCATGCGCACCGCCCGCCGGTACAACGGGTCTGCCGTGCGGGGCGTGAGCAGAATGCCGTCGGCCCCGAGTGCCCCCGCAGAGCGAAAGATCAACCCCACATTCGTCGGGTCGACCACGCCCTCGACGACGACGAGACGCCGTCGGCCACCGGTGCCGGCCGCAACACCGGCTGCAGCGTCCACCGCCGTGGGCCCGGCGATCACGTCGGCGGCATCGAGCGGGGCGGGCCGATTCATGCAGCCGATCACGCCGTGATGCAGCTCGAAGCCGGTCAGCCGTTCGAGCACCGCGGCATCGCCGGTGAACACCGGAACCGGCGGCAGACCCGCCTGCTCGCGCGCGGCATCCCCATAGCCGGCTGCAGTCAGCTGGAACTCGACCTCGGCCAGTGCGCTGCGCTCGGCCAGCACCGAACGCGGCTCGTGCCCGGCCGCCAGCGCGCGCTCGAACACGAACTTCGACTCGGCGAGGTACAGCCCGCGTTCGCTGTCGATGCGGCGCCGCAGCGCTGAGTCGGTCAGGCGGGCGAAGTCGTTCAGGCGCGGGTCGTCGAGGTCACGCAGTTCGATGGCGGTCACGGAGCCAGAGTATCGCGCGCGATGGCGCGATCGTCGAGCATGCCGCGGCTAGACTGGGGCTCATGCATCCCGCATCGCCGCCGATCGTGACCCGCACGCCGGGCAAGATCAACCTGCTGCTTGCCGTGGGCGGGCAGTACGACGACGGGTATCACAAGATCGTCAACGTGTTTCAGGCGGTCGATCTCTACGAAGACATCTCGGTGCGCTGGGCCCCGGAGTGGTCGCTGCACTTCACCGGCAGCCACTCGTTGATCGTCGACGACGACAACCTCGTGCTGCGCGCCGGTCGGCTGCTGGCCTCGCGCGCCGCGCAGCTGCGCACCGTCTCGTCGCCTGAGAACTTGGCCGCTGCGTGCACGGTGCGCAAGCGGGTGCCGATCGCGGGCGGCATGGCCGGCGGTTCGGCGGATGCCGCCGGCGCGCTGGTCGCACTCGCTCGGCTGTGGCGGCTCGAGGTCTCTCGAGAGCAGCTCGGCGAGATGGCGGCAGAACTCGGTGCAGACGTGCCGTTCGGCCTGGTCGGCGGCACGGCCATCGGCACGGGGCGGGGCGACCGCCTGACCGCCGTGATCACGCGCGAGGCCTATCACTGGGTGCTGCTGACGCAGGGCGAGGGCCTCAGCACGGTTGACGTCTATCGCCGGTTCGACGAGCTGGTCGACGACGGCCAGATCGATGCGACCGGCAAGGCTCAGGCGTTGGCAGAGGCTGAAGCCGTGGTCACTGCACTGGCCACGGGAGACCCGGAGCAGTTAGGGCGGCACCTGCGCAACGACCTGCAGGCCGCGGCGATCAGTCTGCGCCCGAGCCTGCAGCACACGCTCGATGAGGCGCGCGACCTCGGTGCCGTCGCCGGCATCGTGTCCGGGTCGGGGCCCACGATCGCGCTGCTGGCAGGCGATGCGCATCATGCCGCGGCATTGGCCCAGTCGATGCTGGCCCGCGGGCATCAGGCCAGTGTGGTCTCGAGCCCGGCACGCGGTGCGCATGTCTTGTGAGGGGTGCTGGCGGGATCAGCACAGGAGTGCCGGTCAGATCAGTCCGAGCTCGAGAGCCTTGGTCGCCGCGCGGGTGCGGTCGTTGACCTGCAGCTTCTGGTACGTGCGCAGCAGATGCGTCTTCACCGTCGGCTCAGAGATATAGAGTCGCTCGGCGATCTGGGCATTGCGCATGCCCTGTGCGACGAGGCGCAGCACCTCGGTCTCTCTCGGCGACAGGGGGCTGAGCGGCGGGGCAGGTGAGGGTCTCACCTCATCCGCATCCGGCGCAGACCCGCGCTGCAGCCGGGTCACCAGCGCAGTCGCCACCTGCGGCGACAGAGCGACCTCGCCCGCGACCACGGCGCGCACGCCGGCGATGAGCTCGTCCGCGGGCGCCGCCTTGATCAGATAGCCCTTGGCACCCGCAGCGATGGCTGCGACGATCGCGTCGTCATCCTCGTAGGTGGTCAGAATGACCACCCGCGTCTCGGGCACCCGCTCCGAGACCACCCGAGTGACCTCGACCCCGTCGCGTCCCGGCATGCGCAGATCGCACAGCAGCACATCGGGGTGCTCTGCCGTCACCAGGGCCACCGCCTCGTCGCCATCACTGGCCTGGCCGATCAGATCGATGCCGGCCTGCCCGTCGAGCAGCGCGACGAGCCCGCTGCGCACGATGGGGTGGTCGTCGGCGATCGCCACTCGAATGGTGTTCACAGGGTCGCCTCCAGAATCGTGCCGTGCGGTTGCGCCCGCACGGTCAGGGTGCCGCCGGCCTGCGTGATGCGCTGTTCGAGGCCGGGCAGGCCGAACCCGCGGCTGTCTGAGACGACGAACCCGGCTGACAGGCCGCGCCCGTCATCGATCACGGCGAGTGTGACGGCGTTGCCGTCGGATGCTCTGCGCAGCTCGACCCGCACCGCGTCGGCGTCGGCGTGCTTGCGCGCGTTGGCGAGCCCCTCCTGCGCCGCGCGCACGAGCAGCGTCTGACGCCGTTGCGTCATCGCCTGATCGCCCAGCGCGTCGAGGTCGGTGTGCACCTCGATGCCCGTCTCGCGGGCGAAGCGCTCGCAGACCTGTTCGAGGGCGAGCGTCAGCCCGTGTGACGAGGTGAGCCCCGCGGTGCTGGTGGTGGCCACGAGGGCTCGCGCCTCGGTGAGCGCCTGATTGGCGCTCGACTCGATGACGCCGAACAGGTGAGCCGATCGCTGCGAGTCATGCTCTCGTGCGCCCTGCTGTGCGAGCATGACGATGCCGGCGATGCTCTGTGAGACCGTGTCGTGCAGATCGGCCGCCATGCGAGCGCGCTCGCGCTCGGCCGCCAGATCGGCTCGCTCGGCTGAGAGCTGCGCTTCCTGCCGACGCAGCTGCTCGAGCAGCATCTCGCGTTCGTGACCGCGGGTGAACGCCATCGTCAGCCACACGCCCATCGCGGTGCTGAACAGCCACGAGACCATGCCGATCGAGCCCGCGCGCAGCAGCTCGGCAGGCAGTCCGCGGTCGTCGACCGCCCCCGAGGCCAAGCCGCTCCAGCCGCTGTCACCCCATGTCCCCGCGAGCAGCCCCGCGGTGACGCCGACGGCAGTCGCCAGATTCCAGATCAGACCGCGTCGAAGTCCGCGCGAGAGCATCCACAGGCTCGGATAGAACACCGCCTGCAGGGTCGCCATCTGCGGGTCGCCCGTCACCGCCAGCATCAGGCCCAAGATGGCGGTGACGAAGTACCGCACGACCTGCGCGTCGTAGCGGCGCATCGGCTGCGACGGCACCGTGGCCCCGGCGACGAGCTGCCGGTCGAGTCGGGCTGTAGACGCCATGGCGCTGCGGCCGAAGACTGCCCACGCGCCGAGGAAGACGGCCGCTCCCGACAGTGCGATCACCATCGCCGGGGTCGAGTCTCGAAAGCCGTTGCCTCCGCGCGCATCGGCGACTGCGGCAGCATCTGCACTGACTTCGGCGTGCCACGAGAGCACGGTCGAGGCGGCGAGGGCGCCGGTGAGCGCGATGAAGAGCAGCGTCCAGACCCACTGCCACGAGCGCTGCGCGGGCTGTGCGGCGGATGCCGGTGCGCGCCCGTCGGCGAAGGCGTCGGCTGTGAGAGCGGGCATGTCCATCAGCGTAGCTGCACCTGTTCGGTGGGTCGGATGCGGCATTCGCGGGCCGACTCAGCGTCGTTCACCGGGCACCCACCTGAAGGTGAGCAGGGTCACGACCAGACCGGCGACGAACCAGACGGCCAAGACGATCGCCACGAGGCCCAGCTGCCAGGTCCCGCCCCGCTCGAGCACCGAGAACTGATCCGGCAGCAGCGCAGCGCGAAAGCCCTGGGCGATCCACTTGAGCGGAAACAGCGAGGCGACATCCTGCAGCCACTCGGGCAGCTGCGAGAACTGCAGGTAGACGCCCGAGACGAACTGCAGAATCAGCACCGGCGGCAGCACGACCGCGGTGGCGCTCTTCGCGCTGCGCGGCAGGTACGAGACGAGAAATCCCAGCACGACCGACGTGCCCAGCCCGAGCAGAAAGACCCAGATCAGCGTCGTCCAGGCCGACCAGGTGTCGGGCAGGGGCACGTCGAAGGCGAAGCGTGCGACCGCGATCAGTGCAACAGCCTGCACGAGCGCAGTGATCAGCACGAGACCGAGTTTGCCGAGCAGATAGGCCGCGACCGGCAGGGGAGTCAGCGCGAGGCGCCGACGCGTGCCGTCATAGCGTTCGACGGCGAGGTCGGAGCCGAGGTTCTGAAACCCGCTGAGCAGCACCCCGCTGGCGAGCATCGCCGGCAGGTAGTAGCCGGCAGCGGTCAGGCCGAGGTCGTCTGGGCCGAAAGACAGATTCGAGAAGGCCGTGGCGAAGATGCAGAGCATCATCACGGGAAACAGAAAGGTGAAGAACACGGTGTCGGGCTGACGGCGGTAGGCGCGCAGCTCAACGTCGATCCGAGAGAGCGTCAGCGCGGCGAGGGTCGGGCGGTGCCGGTGGATGACTGTCGAAGTGCTCATGCTGCGGGCCTTTCATCGGTGCTGTCGTCGATCAGTGCGAGGTAGGCGTCGGCGAGGGTGGGGCGGCACACTTCGAGGTGCTCGGGTTCGCCCTGAAGCCGGGCAGTGATCGAAGCGATCAGCGCACCCGGCGTGGCCGTGATCTCGGAGCGGTCTCGGCCATCCTCGCGCCATCGCACAGTCGGCAGATGCAGCTCGGGCCGATCGGCGAGCGCTGGGGTCTGTGCCAGGTCACTGCCCAGCGCGACGAGGCGGCCACTGGCGATGACGGCGACGCGGTCGGCGAGATGCGCGGCCTCTTCGAGGTAGTGGGTGGTGAGCACGATGGTGGTGCCACCGGCCTTGATCGTGTCGATCAGGTGCCAGAATGCCGTGCGCGCCAGCGGATCGAAACCGGTCGTCGGCTCGTCGAGAAAGAGCACCTCGGGGTGGCCGACGACTCCCTGCGCGACGTCGAGGCGTCGGCGCTGGCCACCTGACAGCGCGCGCACGCGCCGGTCGGCTGCAGCGGTGAGCCCGACGCTCGCGATCAGGTCGTCGACCGACCACGGATCGTCGTACATGCCGGCGAAGTGCGTGAGCTGCTCGCGAACGGTGAGCACGCCCGACTCCTGGGTCTCCTGCAAGACGACTCCGACGCGGTTGCGCATCTCGCGGGTCGAGTGGCGCGGATCGGCGCCCACCAGGCGCACGCTGCCATGGTCTGGCCGGCGAAACCCGATGATCGTCTCGACCAGGGTGGTCTTGCCTGCGCCGTTGGGGCCCAGCAGCGCGAGCGTCTCGCCGTCGCGCACGTCGAGCGTGATGTCGTCGAGCACCTTTCGGCCGTGATACGACTTGCTGAGGCTGCGCACCGCGATGGGCGCCGGAGCTGCTGTCGATGTCGGCGCTGCTGCTGATCCGCCAGCATGAACAGAGTGTGCGGGGTGCGTGGGGTCGTCCGTCTGAGTCATGACCCCATGTTCGCCGGATGCGCGGTGCAGGCACATCGACCGGCCGGCTGAACCTGCGGGGCCGGGGCGTTGCCCGTGTCATCCGTTCGGCTGACAGCTGCGGGGGAGTGACAGCCCCCTTGGCTCTCAGCACGGGAGTGACGGCCACTGACATTCTGACGCAGACCTGTCGCTCGCGCGCGACCCGGCATCCTGCTCGCGCCGAGCCCTGCACCAGGGGCGCGGTACCCTTGTCGAATGGCACACCTTCTCGGCGCCGAGCACATCAGCCTCAGTTACCCCACCAAAGACGTCTTCGACGACCTCTCCCTCGGCCTCGCCGAGGGGCAGCGCATCGGCATCGTCGGTCGCAACGGTGACGGCAAGACCACCCTGCTGCGACTTCTCGCCGGCGAGATGCAGCCCGACACCGGGCGGGTCACCCGTCGCGGCAGCATCACCGTCGGCGTGCTCGCGCAGGCTCCGAACCTCGACCCGGACGAGACCGTCGGCCACGCGGTCGTGGGCGACCTGCCCGAGCACGAGTGGGCGTCGCAGCCGCGAGTGCGCGACGTGCTCGCCGGGCTGCTCGGCGACCTCGACTGGCACGCCACGACTGGTGCGCTCAGCGGTGGTCAGCGTCGTCGCGTCGCGCTCGCGGCTCTGCTGCGGCAAGACTGGGATGTGCTCTTTCTCGACGAGCCCACCAACCACCTCGATGTCGAGGGCATCACCTGGCTCGCGCGACACCTCAAGCAGCGCTGGCCGAAGAACGCCGGCGGGCTCGTGATGGTCACCCACGACCGCTGGTTTCTCGACGCGGTCTGCACCGACACCTGGGAGGTGCACGACGGCACCGTCGAGCCCTTCGAAGGCGGCTACGCGGCCTATATTCTGCAGCGCGTCGAGCGCGACCGCCAGGCCGCCGCCGTCGAGGCCAAACGCCAGAACCTCATGCGCAAAGAGCTGGCCTGGCTCGGCCGTGGCGCGCCGGCGCGCAGCTCGAAGCCGAAGTTCCGCATCGAGGCGGCCAACGAGCTGATCGCCGACGTGCCGCCGGTGCGCGATCGGGTGCGGCTGCAGTCGATGGCCACCTCGCGTCTGGGCAAAGACGTCATCGACGTGCTGGGCGTGACGGTGCAGTATGACGAGCACGTGCTCATGCACGACGTCGAGTGGCGCATCGGCCCCGGCGATCGACTCGGGCTGCTCGGGGCGAACGGCGCCGGCAAGTCGACGCTGCTGAGCCTGATCACAGAGGCCTCGGGCAAGGGCGGCTCGACGCAGGCCGCTCAGCTCGATGCCGGTGACGGCACTGCGGTGACCACCGGCCGCATCAAGGTCGGCAAGACCGTGAAGCTCGCCGAGCTCACCCAGGAGCTGCACGAACTCGACGAGGTGAACGACGACCGCGTGCGCGAGGTCGTCGGCCGGGTGCGCACGACCTACAAGGTCGGCGACGAAGACCTCAGTCCGTCGCAGATGCTCGAGCGGCTCGGCTTCTCGAGCGCGCAGCTGTCGACCCCCGTGCGTGATCTCAGCGGCGGGCAGCGCCGTCGCCTGCAGCTGCTGCTCACCCTGCTCGACGAGCCGAACGTGCTGGTGCTCGACGAGCCGACCAACGACCTCGACACCGACATGCTTGCCGCGATGGAAGACGTGCTCGACGCCTGGCCCGGCACGCTGATCGTCGTGTCGCACGATCGGTACTTCCTCGAGCGCGTGACCGACGACCAGTACGCCCTGATCGGCGGAACGCTTCGGCATCTGCCCGGTGGGGTCGACGAGTTCCTGCGGCTCGATGCGGCTGCGCATGAGGGCTCTTCGGCGGATGCCGACACGACATCGTCCTCATCTCGCGTCGGCAGCGGCGCTGGTGCCGGTCAGGGGGCGCCTCGCGGCGCAGGCGACGGCGGGAACGCGACTGCAGCATCCGCCGCGCCGCAGCTCAGCGGGGCCGCACGCCGTGCCGCAGAGAAGGAGCTGGCGGCGCTGGAACGCAAACTGGGAAAGACCCGCGATGCGCTGGGCAAGATCGACGCCGATCTCGCCGCGGCCGACCAGAGCGACTTCGAGGGGCTCGCCACGATCGATGCGCTGCGCAGGTCGACGAGCGCCGAGATCGACGAGCTCGAGGCCGAGTGGCTCGAGCTGGCCGAAAAGCTGGAGGGGTAGCTGCCCGTTCAGCGCACATCGAGTTGGTAAAAACACTGCTCATGAGCCCGAGATGAGCAGTTTTTCTGCAAACTCGGTGAGTCGCGTCGCGTGATCCCAGTGCACCTGCTCTGGCGCGTTGTCAACCCGCCGTGCACTGCCCCGAGCTGACGGCAGCAGTCAGAGCAGGCGCCTGCTGCACGACCGGTCGCAGCTGGCTGAGGGTCAGCGCATAGCCGACATTCGACACTGACCGCTCCTTCGCGAACACCACACCGGCGACCTGCCCGTTGGTGGTGACCACTGGCCCGCCGGAGTTGCCCGGTCGCACCTCAGCCGCGAGGGTCAGCACGTCTCGTGGCCCCGAATCGCTGAAGTTCACGATGCCGTCGGCGATCACGCTGGCAGCACCCGACGTGAACGGTCCACCGCCGGGATACCCCTGCACGGCGCCCTGCGTGCCGACGCCCACGTTCGACGCGAGTCGCAGCACCGGCGCGTCCAGGCCGTCCACATCGATCACCGCGAGGTCGGCTGCCGCATCGTAATACGTCACGCGACCCGTCTTGGCCCGTTCTCCCGGGGCTTCCACGACCGGTTCGTCCACGCCCGCGACGACGTGCGCATTGGTGACCACACGGTCATCGCTCACCACAAATCCCGACCCGGTCTGCTCCTGCCCGCAGGCATAGGCCGTGCCGCTGATGCGCACCACCGACTTCGCCGCCTGCGTGAGCTCGGGGCTCGAGAGATTCACCTGAGGCAGCGTCGGCTCCTGGGTGACTCCGCCGAGGGCCTCGACCACCCAGGGCAGGCCCTCGTCGAGGGCGCTCTGCCCCCACGTGGCCGCGCTGCTGCGCAGGCTGGTCGGCATGAGCGCGTCGATCGTCGAGATCACCCGAGAGCCGCTGATCGTCTGCGTCAGCCAGGGCGCGCCGATGCCGCCCAGCGCCGAAGCGACCAGACCGATGGCCAGGCTGCTGGTGAGCAGGCCACCCAGTGCTCCGAGCAGCCGGTTGACGGCTCCGAGGCGCACGCGATCGAGCATCCCGCCAAGGCTGCCGCCGATCATGCCGCCCAGCGCGCCGCCGATGAACACCAACCCGAGACCGACGATGATGACCAGTGCGATGCGCGTCGCCCCGGGAGTGTCCCACGTGACGACCAGGGGAATCATCAGCCAGGCGGCGAAGGCCCCGGCGACGAGTCCGGCCAGGCGCAGCATGATGCGGGCGAGCCCCCGTCGAGCGCCGCTGATCGTCTGCTGCACGATGGCGACGAGCAGGGCGATGTCGAGCAGCAGCATGCCGGCAGTCGCGTCCATGGTCTACATGGTAAGCGGTGCGCTCTCGACGTTTGCTGTGCGATGTCAGGTGGCACGCGTCGACGGCCCACGAGTAAAGTGGTCTGCGGCAGTCCTGCTGCCGGTCCGCCTTAGTGTAACGGCAGCACGACAGCCTTTGGAGCTGTGAGGACCAGGTTCGAATCCTGGAGGCGGAGCGCAGTCGAACCGATGGGAGCTCAGGCAAATGGCTGACAGCAACTTGGCAGTGATCATTCTCGCAGCAGGGCAGGGAACCCGCATGAAGTCGGCGACGCCGAAAGTGCTGCATGCGCTTGCCGGCCGTCCGCTCATCGGGCATGTGCTCTTCGCCGCCGACGCCCTCGAGCCCGACCGCGTGGTCCTCGTCGTTCGTCATCAGCGCCAGCGCGTCGAAGAGGCCGCCCGCACGCTGCTGTCGCGCGTCGAGATCGCCGAGCAGGGCGAGGTTCCCGGCACCGGCGCCGCTGCCGAGGCCGGTCTCGACGTGCTCGATGAGGGCTTCGTCGGCGACGTGCTGATCACGAGCGGCGACGTGCCGCTGCTGGGTGAGGATGCGCTGGCTGCGTTCATCGCCGCGCACCGTGCCAGCGGAGCGGCTGCGAGCGTGCTCACCGCCCAGATCGCAGACCCGACGGGGTATGGACGCGTCGTGCGCACGGCATCGGGCAATCTCGAGGCGATCGTCGAACAGCGTGACGCGACCGAGCAGCAGCTGCTCATCGACGAGGTCAACTCCGGCACCTACCTGTTTCAGGCCAACGACCTGCGCCGCGCACTCGCGCAGGTGGGCGTCGACAACGCGCAGAACGAGAAATACCTCACCGACGCCATCGGCGTGCTGGTGGGCGAGGGTCGCCCCGTCTCTGCGCACATCATCGACGACCCGATGCTCGTGCAGGGCATCAACGATCGCCAGCAACTGGCCGAGGTGGCCACCGAGCTCAACCGTCGCATCATCCGTCGCTGGCGTCTGGGCGGCGTCACCATCCAAGACGCCGCGAGCACCTGGATCGACGTGACTGTCGAGCTGGGGCAGGATGTCACACTGCTGCCGGGCACTCAGCTGCGCGGCACGACTGTGGTGCAAGACGAAGCCGTGATCGGCCCCGACACCACGCTCATCGACACCGAGGTCGGCTTCGGCGCCGAGGTCTGCCGCACGCATTCGCTCTCGGCCCGCATCGGCGAGAACGCGCATGTGGGGCCGTTCTCATACCTGCGTCCGGGCACTGTGCTGGGCAACGACGGCAAGATCGGCACGTTCGTCGAGACCAAGAACGTCACCATCGGCCACGGCGCCAAGCTGCCGCACCTCAGCTACGCGGGCGACGCTGAGATCGGCGAGGGCTCCAACATCGGCGCGGGCACGATCTTCGCGAACTACGATGGCGTGCACAAGCACCGTTCGACGGTGGGGCCGCAGGTGCGCACCGGTGCGCACAACGTGTTCGTGGCCCCCGTGCACATCGGTGCCGGCGTCTACTCGGGCGGCGGCACCATCATTCGCAAAGACGTACCGGCGGGTTCGCTCGTGATCACCCAGGCACCTCAGGTCAACAAAGAGGGCTGGGTCATCGAGCATCGTGCCGGAACGGCCGCGGCAGAGGCAGCCGAGGCCGCTCTGCACGGCGAGCAAGACGCCGAGCAGAGCAACGGCCGCATCAGCGGCAACGAGTAGTCAACAACGAGCAGCAGTCGGCGACAGGCGACAGAAGGGCATCCCGTGTCGGGAATTAATGCGGACAACCACAAGCGACTCGTCTTGGTCAGCGGCAGGGCACACCCTGCACTGGCTCGAGAGATCGCGAAGAACCTCGGCACCGAACTGGTGCCGACCAAAGCGCTGAACTTCGCCAACGGCGAGATCTACGTTCGGTACGACGAGAGCATCCGCGGGTCTGACGCCTTCGTGATCCAGTCGCACACGTCACCGATCAACGAATGGCTGATGGAGTCGCTCATCATGGTCGACGCGCTCAAGCGCGCCTCGGCCAAGCGCATCACCGTTGTGGCCCCCTGCTACCCGTACGCCCGCCAGGACAAGAAGCACCGCGGTCGCGAGCCCATCTCGGCCCGCCTCGTCGCCGACCTGTTCAAGGCGGCAGGTGCCGACCGCATCATGTCGGTCGACCTGCACTCGCCACAGATCCAGGGCTTCTTCGACGGGCCGGTCGACCACCTCTTCGCGCAGCCGATTCTGCTCGAGCACTTCCGCCAGACCCTCGGGCATGACGATCTGACCATCGTCTCGCCCGACATGGGTCGTGTGAAGGTCGCCGACACCTGGAGCGACAAGCTCGGTGCGCCGCTGGCCATCATCCACAAGCGTCGCGATCCGCTGGTGCCGAACCAGGCGACCGCGCACGAGATCGTCGGCAACGTGCAGGGGCGCACCTGTCTCGTGGTCGACGACCTGATCGACACCGGCGGCACGATTCTCGCTGCGGCACGTGCCCTCAAGGCGCACGGTGCGGCGAAGGTCGTCGTCGGTGCCACGCACGCCGTGTTCTCAGACCCGGCGGTCGAGCGGCTGACCAGCCCCGAGATCGACCGCGTCGTGGTGACGAATACGCTGCCGCTGCCGGCTGACAAGATCTTCCCGACACTGACCGTGCTGTCGATCGCACCGCTGATCTCGAAGGCCATTCACGAGGTCTTCGCCGACGGCTCGGTGACGTCGATGTTCGACGGCGCCGCCTAGACGTCTTCGACCGCGTGCGTCTCACAGTGGTGCACACCGGCGGCACGATCGGCATGACCGAGAGTGCCGCCGGTCTCGTTCCCGACCCTGATTTCGTCGGCTGCCTGCGCGCCGAGGGGGCACTGCCCGTCGGCACAGAGGTCGTCGAACTCGCCCCGCTGCTCGACAGCGCCAACGTGGGGCCCGTGCAGTGGCAGCTGATCGTCGATGCAGTGGTCGACGCGATCGGTCGTGGTGCGGATGCCGTGGTCGTGCTGCACGGCACCGACACGTTGGCCTACACGGCGGCTGCGCTGTCGCTCGCACTGCCGCTCGCACTGCCGCAGGCCGACCGACCGGCACGCGTGGTGCTGACCGGCGCACAGCATCCGCTGTATGCGGCCGATGGCGCACACGACACCGATGCCGAGAAAAACCTGCGCGACGCGATTGCTGCTGCGCAGGCTCCAGCGCCAGCCGCGTGCGAGAGAACTGCATCAACCTCTGCGCGGCTGACCGAGTGCGGCATCGCGGGAGCAGTCGAGGTGTTCGTGCAGTTCGGCGGCCATCTGCTGCCCGGCCTGCATGTCTCCAAGACTTCGTCGGTCTCGGCGCAGGGCTTCACCGCGTCGAACGGACGCCGCGACTCGTTCGCCGCCGAGGCCGCCGCTGACGGCGCCTCGGCGAGGCCGTTGGAGTTCGGGGCATTCGCGCCGCACGAGATCGGGGTCGCCACGGTGTATCCGGGAGTGACCGCGGCGCTTCTCGATGCGGCGCTCGGCGAAGGGCCGGCCGCCGTGCTGTGCTGTTTCGGATCGGGCACGGTGCCGTCTGAGAGCCCCGGGCTCGAAGACGTGCTGCGTGAACACGCCCGCAGGCAGACGGTCGTCGCCATCAGTCAGAGCGGGCATGGCGGGGTGCATCTGGGCGCCTATGCCGCAGCGGCCGCGTTACAGGCTGCGGGAGTCGTCGACGGTCGCGACCTCACCCTCGAAGCGGCGCTGGCGGCGCTGCACGTCGCCCTGGCCTGCGCACTCGACGCCCCGGGCACCGCGGCATTCGTCTCCGGAGTGGCCAGGCAGAGCGCGGGATGGCGGGCAGATCGGGCTTCGCCGCCGCACCGCGTTTCGCGACCCGCTGAGGTCTGACCACACGGGCACTCCGCGACAACAGCATCCATCACACGACAATTCTGAGAGCAGAGCAGTATGAGCGAGCATGACGACGCCTGGTCGCCGGCCGAGAAGCGTGCCGGCCGCATCGGCACCGAGGAGCAGGCCGGATTCAAGAAGGGGCTGAAACCCCGCCAAGTGCAGATGATCGGCTTCGGCGGGGCCATCGGCACCGGGCTCTTCCTCGGTTCTGGTGGGCGACTCGAGCAGGCCGGCCCCGCCCTGCTGATCGACTACGCCGTCTGCGGCATCTTCGCGTTCCTCATTCTGCGCGCCCTCGGCGAGCTGGTCGTGCATCGCCCGTCGTCGGGGTCGTTCGTCTCGTACGCCCGCGAGTTCTACGGCGAGAAGATGGCCTTCTTCAGCGGCTGGATGTACTGGTTGAACTGGGCCACGACCTCGATCGTCGACGTCACCGCGGTGGCGATCTATGTGAAGTGGTTCGGCGACGTGGGCATGCTGCCCTGGCTGCAGTCTGTGCCGCAGTGGTCGATCGCGCTGATCGCGCTGGTCGTCGTGCTGGGCATGAACATGATCTCGGTGAAGGTGTTCGGCGAGCTGGAGTTCTGGGCTGCGCTCATCAAAGTCGTCGCGCTGGTGGCGTTCCTGGTGGTGGGGTCGCTGTTCCTGATCTTCGGCATGCCCGACGGGTCGCCGCGCGGGCCGACGCTGATCTTCGAGAACGGCGGCATGTTCCCGAACGGCGTGATGCCTGCGCTGGTGATTCTGCAGGGCGTGGTGTTCGCATATGCCAGCATCGAGCTGGTCGGCACCACGGCCGGCGAGACCGAGAACCCGCGAAAGGTGATTCCCAAGGCGATCAACACCGTGGTCATGCGCATCGCCCTGTTCTACGTGGGGTCGGTGCTGCTGCTGGTGCTGCTGCTGCCGTATACGGCCTTCCACGCCGGAGAGAGCCCGTTCGTCACGCTCTTCCGCGGGGTCGGTTTCGAGGCCGCGGCTCCGATCATGGAGCTGGTCGTGCTCACCGCCGCGCTCTCGTCGCTGAACGCCGGGCTGTACTCGACCGGGCGCATCCTGCACTCGATGGCCAAGGGCGGAACCGCACCCGCGTTCGCCGGGCGGCTGTCGAAGGCGGGCGTGCCCTACGGCGGCATCCTGATGACGTCGGTCGTGACCCTCGCCGGCGTCGTGCTGAACATGATCGTGCCCGACCAGGCCTTCGAGATCGTGCTGAACCTCGCCGCCTTCGGCATCATCTCTGCCTGGGGAACCATCACGCTGACCAACATGCGCTTCGTCAGACTGTCGAAGCTCGGGCTCTACGAACGCCCTGCATATCGCATGCCCGGCGCGCCGTACACCAACTGGATCACGCTGGTGTTCCTGGCCGCGGTCGTGGTGCTGATCGGCTTCGACTACCCGACCGGCACCTTCACGATGCTGTCGATGATCGCGGTGGCCATCGCGCTGGTGGCCGGCTGGTTCGCCTGCCGCGGTCGGGTGCGTGAGATCGCCGCGCAGCGCCTCGGCGAGACGGGGATGTTCCCGGTCGTCGCGAACCTGCCCCACGAACCCGGTGAAGCTGGGCTGCGTCGGCGAGTCGAGGGCCGTGTGACCCACGACGATGAGGCCGGAGGGGTTGGCCGACACTGAGTGCTGAGTGCTGAGTGCTGAGCTCGGCTCGCAGCAGCAGCAGCCGATCGTGCCCCAGCGCAGCCATCTCTGTGCCGGAAAAGCACGGTTCCGCCCGGATGTACACGGTTCTGCTCAAATTCGGCCAATCTCGACAAAACCGTGTCACTCTCGACAAAACCGTGCGCAAACCCCGGCAGACAAGATCGCCCTGCACCTCATCAACGAGGGTGCAGGGCGATCTGTCAGGGCGGTGGGCGGCCGGGCTCAGCTCCCAGAATCAGTGGCGGGCAGTCATCAGCCGTTGACGCGGTGAATGAGCGCGACGAAGGCGTCGATGATGCTGGTCACGAACTTCGCAGTGTCTTCGCTGGCGAACTCGCCAGCCTCGTTGAGCAGCTCAGGCGTGAATTGGATGAACCCCTCCGGCTGACCGAGCTGGACGGTGTTGAGGAACGAGAGAATCGACCGCAGGTGCTGCTGACCTGCTGCGGTGCCGACGGCCCCGGGCGAGGTGCCGATGACTGCGACGACCTTCTCGTTGAACGAGTTGGTGCCCCACGGGCGGCTCGACCAGTCGATGGCGTTCTTCAATGCGCCAGGGATCGAACGGTTGTACTCGGGGGTGACGATGAGAATGCCGTCTGCAGCCTCGATCGCGGCCTTGAGCTCCTTGCCCTCTGCGGGGAAATCGGCGTCGTAGTCGTAGCTGTACAGCGGCAGGCTCTTGATCGGGATCTCGAAGAGCTCGACGTCTGCGACGTCGAGCTTCGTGATGGCTTCGGCGAGCTTGCGGTTGATGGACTGACTGGCGATGCTGCCGACGATGTAGCCGATCTTGAGAGTCATTGGGGTCTCTTTCTGCTGGTTGTGCTGATGCGTGTTCGTGCCTGGCGCCTGTCTGGGCGATGCTGGTCTCAGATGATCACGCCGTTCACTTGCATAAACCTATAACCATTGTCGCAGCAACTAAAATGGCCCGCAGGCGACCGGCGTGTCGTGCCCAAACCTCAGCAGGACGCCACAACAACGCGTCAGCGTGCTTCAGGCCCGTGGCGCGAATCGGCGCACGCCATCGCTCAGAACAAGGTGCTCGCCTGGTCTGCAGCGGAATGCAGGCTGGCGAACTCCATCAGAGCGACGAGACCGCCGTTCTGTTCGCGATAGCGGTGAAAGAGATCTTCGCCGATCAGGGCGTAGTGCCAATCCTTCTCGCCGCGTTGTTCGAGGGGCAGAGCGTTGATGCGTTCGACCCATGCGAGTGCAGCACGCTGCTTGCGCTTCACGTTCTCGTCGCTCAGGCTCGACTGCGCCTTTGTCTCGACCACGTAGACGTCTGATGCGGTGCGCACCAGAAAGTCGGGGGAGTAACGCGCCGGGTATCCGGTGTCTTTCCGATAGGGGCGCTGCAGCCAATCGTGTTTGTGCTCGTCGATCTTGCAGTAGGCCTCGATCGCTCCAGTCTCGTCTGCCCACTCGACGAAGTCTCGCTCAAGGCCGCCTCCTTTGCCCCTCGCGGGAATGCGCAGCTTCGGGTAGATGCATTTGCGGGCCTCGATCAGACGGGCGGCTGACGCCGTGAGCGACCTGGCCTCAGACAGCTGCCGGTAGTCGACCACAGCGTCGGCCGTGGTGGTGCGGTCGAGCTGGTCGACCAAGGCGGGCACGAAGACTTTGGCAACCTCCTCGGGCATTCCTGAGAGCAGCAGCAGACGCCAGTTCTCATCTTCCATGGGGTCGAACGGCTGGCCGAAGAGCCGGGTGCGAACATAACGATCGATCATGCCGATCAGCACTGGCCGGGCGATCTGCAAGACAGGAAATGCACTGTGCCGCTTGCTGCGCTCACCCGAAGCCGTCTGTGCGCGGCCCATCACATCGTCGATGTGCGCGGCGATGCGGGCGAGATACTCGCTGTAGCTCGCCGCGGTGAACACACCCGCGTCGACGACGTACTCGCCCAGAGTCGTGCCTTCGAGCGCGTCATGCTCCGTGAAGCGCTCGCCGTGACCGACCTGTTTCTTCAGATCGTCGAACGGGTACTTCGACCGGGACAGGCTCGTGATGTCGATGCTCGGCTCGGCGAGTTCTTCGTCTGCGTCGCGAATGATGAAGGGGATCGAGAAGTCGAAGCGCTCGTAGTCATCACGCAGTTCGACCACTTCGATGTCGCCAGTCGTGCCGTCGGTGGTCTCATCGGGATCTTCACCGATCTGCCCGGCTCCGAGCTCATCGACATACCAGCCCTCGTACGCGGGATGCTCGATGATCGACAGCAGATCGAAACGCGTGGTGGGTGAGAGACCTTCGCGAATGCGCTTACGGTTCTCCGCTTTCATCGAGTCAATGTCTTTGTTGCCGCGCCACATGAGTCTCAGGCCGCGACCGACCACCTGCTCCAGCAGAATCTTGCTCTGCGACGCGCGCAACGGCACGATCACGCAGATGCTGTTCACATCGAACCCCTCGCGAAGCATGAGTACGCTGATCACGATCCGTGGGTTCTTCAGCCGGTCGAGCCCAGCCAGCTGGCGTTTCACGGCAGCCCATTCGTCGGGCTTCATATCGCCCTTCTTGTCACTGTCGATGCGCAGCATCTCTTCTGCAGGAATGCCCTGCGACAGCAGGTGGGCCTCAATGGCCTTGGAGGCCTCGGTGTTTTCGGTCAGCACCAGGAGCTTCGGATGTTTGGATTCATCGACTTTGGCAAAGTCCTCTTCGAGAATTGCCAGTTTTCTCAGACCGGCACTCAGCATGATGGCCTGCCCATCGCTCACCCTGCGATTGCCGTCATCGTCAACCTCAGTGCGAAAATCGAGGTCTTCAGTCGCGACGCTGGCGATCTCGCTGCGCTTGTCGAGCGCGATGCTCTTCACAAGCCCGTATTTGATCGCTGCTCGCAGGTCGAAGTCGACGACAATATGAGGAAAATAGACTTTCCGCGTTCCTCCGCCGCGCACGCTCTTCTCACCGTACGGGGTCGCCGTGAAGTCGATCTGTGTGAACTGGTCACCTTTTGAAGCGCCAATCTCATCGAGCGCTCGCTGCCATTCGACTGGTTCGATCACACCGTCGCGCTTGACCTTGTGAATATGATGCGCCTCGTCATTGAACACCAACAGGTCGGGTAGGTCGCGCAGCCACTCGAACTCTGTTCCGCGGCCGGCGCGGCGGTCGAGCGTGTCAAGACTGTTGCCCGATGCGATGCCCGGCGTCAGCGGCAGGATGCTGGCCGCAGCGGCCTTGGCATCGGGATCAAGCCCGTCGGCCACCACGTCTGCTTCGTCGTCAGGCAAGAAGTCCTTGGCATCCTTGTCTTTGCCAGCGAGCAGATGCCAGTTGGTGATGGCGATGATGCCGTTGGGTGTCGTGCGGCGGCCGATCTCAGCCTTCTCGACAACGGCACCTTGCATGAACGCATGTACGCGCTCACGGTGCCGGTCGGGAATAAAGAGTGCCTCATTCGAGAAGATATCGCTGGTGCGGTAGTCCCGCTGCAGCGCCGCGTCAGCGCCGTTCGCTGGTGCGCTGACGCCAGCATCCGCCGGTTTGCCCTTGAACGAGTCGAGCAGCCTGTCGTAGACGATGAGCCCGGGTGCGACGATCAAGAAGTTCTTGGTGAATCGACGATCGTTCGGCGCGGCCAGTGCGTTCAGATACTGCCAGATCAGCAGAGCGTTCAGCACCCAGGTCTTTCCCGTTCCGGTCGCCATCTTGATGGCGTACTTGGGATGCCGGTTGCTGGGGTCGCTGATCTCATTCGTGTCGATCGTCTGGTGCAGTCTTTCGTTGCGCAACCAGCCTGGTACCAGTCGATCGTAGATGTCGCTCAGTGATGTCGTGCCGAGCACTTCGTGGGCATAGATCACCGCGATGATGGCATCACGTTGCCCTGGGTGAAAGTTGGGCTGCCCGATGTCGTCTCTGGTGGCGATGTTGTCTTCGTGAAACCACCAGTCGAGCAGTTCGGCGGTGATCGGGGTGACCTGATCAGTGATCGTGTTGGGTGTTCCGACGCTCAGATCCCTGGTGGCGTCTGCTGTGGCGACGGTGATCGCGTTCGCGAGGGCGAACTCAGCGTCTTGCGTGCGCACCGACTGCCCTTCTTCTGGGTGCAAGATGTCATTCTCGGTGATCAGGCTCATCGTGCGCCTCCTGCGTTGATTCCGGGTGCTGCAGCGATTCCAGGTGCCGTAGCGTCCTGACCACTCGCGGGCTCGGTAACGAGATTCGCTGAGGCTTCGCTTGGAACTCGCAAGAGCTTCTCGGACTCATACCCGAAGACGTCCACTGCCCGAATCGCGATCACGCGGTCTGCGCCGAATGGGTGATCGGCGGCGCGTTTCGCGGGGTCGATCGTCGGCACAGTGAGGGATGCAGTGGTGCCGGTGCGCAGTTCGTCTTCGTCGTTCGCGCCATTGCCGCGGTATTCCTGCCAGGTCGAGCGGAAGGTGATCCCGTCATAGTCGGGGTCGACGGCCCAGTATTCGATCAGCGCCAGTGGTTCGGCGTTCAGCACGGCGCGCACACGGTCGCGATCCTCCTGCTTGTCGAGGGGCAGTGCGTCGGGATCGACCAATACGTAGTTGTCGAGCTGTACGACAAGGTCGTCGGTCGGTCTGCCGTCGGCGTCGGTGCCGTGCGAGTGGTGCGCGAGGTGCGCGTCGACGTACTGCATGGTCGAGAAGGCGATCTTGCCGCGCAGGTTCTTGTCGCCCTTCTTCTTCAGCTCGTCGAGCAGGTTCGAGGGGATGGCCTTGACGGTCAGGTTCGGGTCGCCCAGCTTGCGAATGGCATCGGTGATGTCGGTGCTGAAGTTCCAGCCGAGCACGGTCACCTTCCTGAACCCGCCGAGCGTGCTGTCTCTCAGGCTCTGCGCGCGACGCAGCGTGGTGAGGCCGGTGACCGCTCTGGGGCTGTCGACGTAGACCAGTTCGGTGTTGCCGACTTGCCCGAGAGAGTTCTTGTAGTTCGACTCAGCAGGCAATGGAAGTGCGCCGTGCTCACCATAGAGGCCGAGCACGACCTTCGCGAGATCGCCCACGCGGAACTTGCGCCCGAGCGCATTCTTGGCCTGCTCGATCTGATAGTCGCCGACGGACTGGTAGAGAAAGGGCTTCGTGCTGCCGTCATCGGTGGGCGCATCGGTGATGTCGACGAGTCGCTTGCGTGTGATCATCACGGCGGGCTTGCCCTGGTCGACGGCGATCCATCGGCGGCCGAGCTTCTCGGCGACTGCAGCAGTGGTGCCCGATCCGACGAAGAAGTCGGCGACGAGGCCGCCCTCTGGGCAGGAGGCCTTGATGATGCGTTCGAGGAGTGCCTCGGGTTTTTGGGTTGGGAACCCCAGGCGTTCGCCTTTGAGCTGTGCAATTCCAGGGACATCTGACCAGATGTCATCTACCACGGATGTTTTGTAGTAATGACCTTTGCGTTCTTGAAGATAGTACTTAATTCGGGGAGTCCCTGCAGTGGTGCTGAAAGTCCGCTGCTGTCGATCTATAACGGCTTCGCCCCCTCGACTTATGAAGACTCGATGTTTGTCGTGGAGATCAATGAGGCTTTGATCGGAATACGTACCCTTGTGTGAATGTGAGAAGTACCCATATTCGTCTTTCAAGAACTCGTCTAGGTCGCTGACCTCGGTCTCCTTGGTCGCTCGCTGATAGTAAGGGGCGACGCCGGCCGAATAGATTAAGATGTAGTCAGCGTTGTGTCCGAAAAAAGTGGAGTGCTGCTTCATTCCACGAGACACTTCTCTGCGCCAGGTGATCTGGTTCCTAAAGGCATCTTTGCCCATCACTTCATCCAGCACAATCTTCACGTATGCGCCCACATGCCAGTCCAAGTGCACGTAGATGCTCCCAGTGTCTTTCAACAGCTCGCGCATCAGAATCAACCGAGGTGTGATCATCCGCAGGTACGAGGCTGTGCCATCCGCCCACGTGTCTGAATAGGCGGACTGCTCGGCGACGGTCGGGCGCTTGCTGACGTCCACCGAATCGTGCGAGCCGGGCGCTGCCGGCAGCTGGATCTTTGACCGATAGTCGGCCTTCGAGTCGAACGGAGGGTCGATGTAGATCAGATCCACCTGGCCGCGCAGGCTCGCGTGGTCGTCGTCTCCGGCGAGCAGTGCGGCGAGAGCGAGCAGGTTGTCTCCGAAGATCAGCCGGTTCGGGGCGTCGGGAACCGCAGCAGCATTCCCGGGTGAGAGTTCGAAGCCACTGGCATTGCGGTGCGGAATCACCAGTTCCCGCGTCTGCAGCCCCACCCGCTGCGTGGTGCCGATGCGCTCGAGAATGCGACGGGCCTCTTCGCGCCCCTCCTTCACGATCTCTGGCAGTTCCTCGATCAGTGACTTCGGCATGGGCCAGCTCCCCCTCGTGTGCGGTATATGTACATGAGGCATTAAAGCATCATGCACTGACACTCTGGTGACTCGAGCCTGAGGTGGGTAGTCATGTCGTATGTCTCAGCCGCATTCAGAAGCCGCCCGAATCGTGGGCGAGCGCATCAGCGCTCTGCGCAATGGGCTGGGCATCAGTCAGCAGGAGCTCGGTGAGCTGGCAGGCATCCACTTCACGAACATCGGCAAGATCGAGCGAGGTGGTGCGAACCCGACGTTGCTGACGCTCGTGCGCATTGCCGCTGCTCTTGAGATCGATCCGGGCACTCTCGTCCAGGGGCTGACCGGCGACATGGTTCCCGACCGCCCGCATACGGTGACGGTCTCTGACCTCATTGCCGCGCGCAAGTAGTCGCTGCGTCGACTGGCCACGGGCAGCCTCGATGCGAGCAAATAGCGGCTGAGAATCGAGTCACAGAACTCTGCACAGCGAGACCTGTCAACGCCCGTTATCCACAGAACCGGCGCGGCTGAACGCTGGTGTCTGAATGTCGGTGGCTCGTGATGGAATCAAGCCATGAACACGAGACCAGGCCTCCGCAGCGAAGCGCCTATTGGCGGGCACATCTGCGCTGGCGACGGTGCCCGGGTCGCCGACATCGGTCAAGCGCAGGTCGAGCTCGACCGGCTCGAAGCGCGTCAGACCGAGATGCTGGGGTGGCTGCAGCGTGACACAGTCAATGACGATCGCGAGCAGACGGGGCCTGTCGAGTGGAAGCTGGCGGCGATGTGCGCCGATGTCGCCTGCGAGCTGCGCCTGAGCGAACGCGTGGTGCAGCGACTCATGAATCTCGACGATCAGCTCATCTCCCAGCTGCCTGCCACACTGCAGGTGTGGCGCGAGGGCATGGTCACCCGTCGGCATGTCGAGGTGATCGCCAAAGAGCTCACGGGGCTCAGCGACTGTGAACGCTCGGCCTGCGAGAGTCGCCTCATCGACGCCGTTGTCGACGACCACATGACTCCCGCCGAGCTGAGACGGCTCGCGCGCCGTCTGAGAGAGCAGCTGCGCGAAGAGTCGCCCTATGCGCGTCATCTGCAGGCCAGAACCGATCGCCACGTCGCGTTGCAGCCGGCCGACGACGGCATGGCCTGGCTGAGCACTCTGCTGCCCGCTGTCGAGGCGGCTGCCTGCTACGACCGCATCCGATCGATCGCCGCGGGTGTCAAGAGGTCTGATGCTGGCGGCCATGCGTGCAGTGACAGCGAGAACCGCACGCTGTCACAGATGCACGTTGATGTGCTCCGCGACCTGCTGATTCACGGTGTCGTGCCAGGTACAGACTCCCCGTCGCTCCCGGGCTCCGATCTGAATGGTGCATCACGCTCACCGGAGGCTGACCCTACACACACGAATGCGGTGTCCGAGGCGGCTGCGTCATCTGCCACACGCACGACGCCTGCACGCACAGCATCAGGTCTTGGCGCCGGCATTATCGCGCGCGTGACGGTTACCGTTCCCGTGATCTCACTGGCGAAGGGGCTGCAGCCTCAGGCCGCATCACACCACGCGCAGACGACGCATCGCATCGCAGAGCTCGAAGGCGTCGGGCCGATCAGCGTTGAGACGGCGCGAGAGCTGGCAGCCGAGTCGTCGGTGCTGTTCCGCATGATGACCGACCCCAGTACCGGCGCTGCGCTGAGCCTCGACTGAAAGCGATATCGCCCGTCTGCAGATCTACGAGAATTCGTGCGCGCCCGTGATGCGACATGTCGTTTTCCCGGCTGTCTGCGGGCGGCGCACCACTGCGAAGTCGATCACACGATCGACTGGCAGTGGGACGGCCCCACCAACGCCGACAACCTCGCCTGTCTCTGTCGGCGGCACCATGTCATGAAGCACCAATCTGACTGGAGGGTCAAACAGATCGGCGACGCAGTGCTGCGGTGGGTGAGTCCGACGGGCGCGACGTACAAGACGCTCCCGCACGCGGCCGCCGGCCGCGGGCCGATTCCAGACGAAGCACCGTTCTGAGGCGTCAGCGTGGCCTTCCGTGTCTGAGCCTCGCTTCTCGGCCCCGCTTCCCGGGCCCGTGCACGACTCTCTTGCATTTCACAGCCGCGCCCCGACCACAGAACGGCCCTTCGCATTCCCCGCTTGTCGCGCCGGGCATCCGCACGCCGGCCAATACAATCGACGCATGACCACTGCAGCCGAGATCAACGCCACCCGCGCCTGGAATCGCTTCTACGCAGACGGCACGCCGAAAGACATTGATCTGCCGACCGGGTCGCTCTACGACATGCTCGAAGGCAGCGCCAACCGCTTCGGCGATCGCGTGGCGATCGAGTTCTTCGGGCAGGAGCTCACCTTCGCTGAGCTGCGCGCGCAGGTCGACGCGGTGGCCGAGGGGCTGCGACTCGAAGGCGTCGCCGCGGGCACCCGCGTTGCGCTGATCATGCCGAACTGCCCGCAGCACGTCATCGCGTTCTACGCGGTGCTTCGGCTGGGCGCGATCGTGGTCGAGCACAACCCGATCTACACCGCCAGTGAGCACGAGAAGCAGTTCCTCGATCACGAGGCAGACATCGCCATCGTCTGGACCAAGGTGGTCGGCACGCTGCGCAGCATGAGCGACGCGGCCGTGCCCAGTCGCATCGTCTCGGTCGACATCACCCGGGCGATGCCGCTCAAGCTGCGGCTCGCGCTGCGCCTGCCGCTGGCCAAGGCCCGCGAGAAGCGTGCGGCGCTGGTCGGCCCCGCGGCCGAGACCAAGCGGTTCGAACAGCTTTTGAAGTACGGCCCGATCGACCAGTCGTACCCGCGACCGACCAACGAGTCGCTCGCTCTGCTGCAGTACACCAGCGGCACGACCGGCGACCCGAAGGGCGCGAAGATCACGCACGGCAACCTCTGGGCCAACGCCCGCCAGGGCGCCGCCTGGATGCCCCGCTTCACCCCGGGCGCCGAGACGATCTACGGGCTGCTCCCGATGTTCCACGCGTTCGGGCTGCTGCTCTCGGTGATCTATGCCGTGCACGTCGCCGCGCGGGCGACGCTCTTTCCCACGTTCGACCCGGCGCTCGTCGTCGAGGCGTCCAAGAAGCACCCGGCCACGTTCATACCGGCGGTGCCCCCGATGTACGACCGGCTCGCGCGAGTGGCACGCGACGGCAAGCTCGATCTCAGCGGTGTGATCTATGCGATCTCTGGGGCGATGACGCTGAACGACGCCATCGTCGAACGCTGGGAGTCGGTCGCGGGTGGCCGCCTCGTCGAAGGCTACGGGCTCACCGAATGCAGCCCGGTCGCGCTCGGCAACCCGTTCTCCGATCAGCGCAAGACCGGTACCATCGGCATCCCGTTCCCGTCGACCGATATCAGAGTGGTTGACCCGAACGACGTCGAGCGCGAAGTCGAGACCGGCGAGGCCGGCGAGCTGCTGATACACGGGCCGCAGGTTTTCCAGGGGTATTGGAATCGACCTGCAGAGACCGAGGCGGTGCTGCTCGACGGCGGCTGGCTGTGCACCGGCGACCTGGTCACGCAGGATGCCGACGGCTTCGTCACCGTCGTCGACCGCAAGAAAGAGCTGATCATCACCGGCGGTTTCAACGTCTCGCCCAGTGAGGTCGAAGCGGTGATCTCGAAGGTGCCGGGCGTCGCCGAATGCGCGGTGGTCGGCGTTCGGCGGGGCACGTCGCAGGTCGAGAGCGTGACGGCCGTGATCGTGCCCGAGCACGCGGATGCCGGCGCAACCCCGCCTGTGACCGGAGCCCCAGCGTCCGCCGGTCCAGCGTCCGCCGGCGCAGCATCCGTGAGCACGGCATCCGCAGAGAAACCGGCGCCGCTGCTCGACGACTCGCCCAAACCCTTCGACGAGCAGGTCGCGCGTGAGTACGCCCGCGAGCACCTGGCAGAGTACAAAGTGCCGCGCTCGTACGTGATCTGGAGTGAACTGCCGAAGTCGCTGATCGGCAAGGTGCTGCGCAAAGAGGTGCGCGATCAGCTTGAGAACGGCCCCCGTGCGAACCACGAGACCAAGTAGTCGCTGACAGCCGGTAGCCGGCCGGTAGTCAGTCGTCAGCGTCGAACGAGAACGATGCGAAAAATGACCGAGGGCGCACGCCAGGCAGATGCCGGCGTGCGCCCTCGGTGCGTGCGACGCGGCGAGCGTCAGTCGTCGGTTGCGGTGACGTTCACGGGGATGTTGCCTCGAGTCGCGTTGCTGTACGGGCAGACCTGGTGGGCCTTGTCGACCAACGCCTGGGCCTCGTCGTGGGGCAGACCAGGGATGTTCACCTCGAGATCGACGGCCAGTGCGAAGCCGCCCTCGCCGTTGGGACCGATGTGCACGCGCGCGCCGACCGATGTGTCGTGGATGGCCACGCCCTCGTTCTTGGCGACCAGCTGCAGCGCACCGTGGAAGCAGGCGGCGTAGCCCGAGGCGAAGAGCAGTTCGGGGTTCACCTTGCCGCCGGCTCCGCCCATCTCGACAGGAACGGCCAGATCGAGATCGATCTGACCGTCGGTGGTGTGCACGTGACCGTTGCGTCCGTCTCCGGTGGCGAGGGCCTCGGCGGTGTAGAGCGTCTTGGTGATGGGCATTGGTGTTCCTTCCCTGGGTGTCAGAGAGACACCCAGAACTCGAGGAACGGTGGGCAGGCCCCACCGCATGTGCCGCCATTGTCTCGCAGGAAGCTGGGCGCCACCAGTGTGGGGAGTGAACGTATAGGAAACGCACGATGTCTCATCGACACGCCCGGGTGTGGTGGGTGGTTTTGGGTGGTTGGTGGGGTGTGGGTATTGTTTCTTCTTGTCACCCCAAAGGTGCTGGGATCTGTTGGGTTCTGGGCCTCAAGCGGGACCGCTCATTTGTTT
>NZ_JAJOZT010000004.1 GCF_021168475.1 Pseudoclavibacter sp. 13-3
CCGACTCCACCAGACCCACCGCATCGGCCTTGAACTCATCCGTGTACTTCTTCGGCATGATCAACATCCTTCCGTATGCCCCGAAAGACACACAACCTTGGAGTCAACCAAACCCACAGCAGACCCGACCGTCCGGATCGAAGGGGGAAGTCCACCCGGGCGGCCAGCTCACACAGGTTACTCCGACTCCACCTTCAGCGCAGCGACGCAGTCACGCCAATCTGCGAACGGAACCTGTTCCACACCTGCCCGCAGCAAGGAGTGGCACAGCGCACGGTATTCCTGCAGCCATTCCAGCCGCTGCTCCAGCTCCGCGATCTCTTCATCTGTGTGCGCCAGCTCGGCGACCGGATCAATCATCATGCTGCCAGCATGCGTCATCCGCGCTCGAGGGGTGCTCTTGTCTGCAAGGGGAATCGCGGTAAGCCAGAGTGTGCGGGAGCGAGAGAGCACCGGAGTCTGCTTCCCTTTTGCTTCCCATGCGGAGAGACGGAAACAGCCCCGGTGCCACGCGATCCGCGTGATTCCGGGGCTGTCGGCCTGTGGGCGATACTGGACTCGAACCAGCGACCTCTTCCGTGTGAAGGAAACAGCTACGGAATGTATGGAACTTCGGAAATCCTTAGGTCAACGTGAAACCACTCCCCACGTCCTCCATCGGCAAAGCGTGCTTTGAGAGCTGCAAGTGAACGGTCTGCGTATGGGCCAGGGCCCACCGTAATTGACTTCAGCGCCTCGAAAGGGAACTGCAATCGCACATAGGGAACGAGGTTGGTTGGTCCTCCTCTCAGTAACATCGAGGGCGAAAGATCACCGGTGGCTCGCGCTACGAGGCGTACTTCATGCTCGGACGCAAATGCTTGGTGTTTGACACTAGCCAAGAATGGAACCAAAAAGTCTCCGTCGAAGATCGAGTGTTCCTTATCAGACTCCTCAAGTAGGAGGCTGACAATCTCATCTGCCCCATAGGTGATATCGAGGAATTGCACCTCCAAGCCGACGTGTGCAAGGACAAGGTCCTTCGCTTCGCCACACGTCAATTGGAAAGACTCGAAGGCCTTTTCGCTGTCGTCAATAGCAAACGCAGACTCTAGGATCGTCCGGTCAAAACCCAAACTAAAACCGCCTCCAGGGCCGTATCCTCTCCACATATCTAGGCTGTCAGAAGTCGTCGTGAAAGATGTGACGTAGGCAGTTTCTTCGTGAAGATCGGTGACCTCACCTGATGACGGATATCTCGTATCGAGCGCTTGTCTAAGTAGCTGGCGTCGGCCAATCGGTATCGCGGCTAGTCGAGTGTTCGTCTCTGGCATCGGCTTTCCGTCGGCGCCGATGAGGGAGCGAATCAGCTCCGCAGCGAAGACCAATTCTTGTGCGTCATTCAGATACAGGGGGTTGGATGCCCACAAAGATCGGGATTCGATAATCCCAAGCATTCCCGCGGAGGATGTGTAGTGATAGAGCACCCGCCCAGTCTAGACCGTGAATCTTCACACGGATGCCCACGCTCTACTTCGACGACCAGGGGAGAGGCAACAGAGTTCAGTCCAAGGACGCTGTGGACGACCTTCTAGATGGTTTGCGCCTGCTGGCACAAACTGACACTGTCCGGATAGCAAACGGATAGCAGACCCGCGTATTTTCTTGTATTCTCTCGCTTTTCTACTGAGACTATTGATGCCCGGTATTGCAGGGCAAAGTGCCTCTGTGTTCGCTCTCACTCTGCCCCGATATGACGGCCTTGGATCCCTGACACGGAAGAGGTCAGCAGTTCAAGTCTGCTATCGCCCACCACGGGAATGGCCCGGAATCACGCGAAAGACGCGGGGGTCCGGGTCTTCTTCGTTTTTCGGGCCATCTGCAGTGTCACGCGGGCGGAATGACTTGCTCACGGCGCGCCTCAGCATGACGCGCAGATGCTGCATTCTGAGAGATAATCAGACAGAACGTCTGCGTGCAGTTCGCAGAGACCGACCGCAGGTCGATCGGCTGATGAGACTCGGGGGAGGGATGCGCACATGCTCCGCTATACGCCGGGTGGCAGTCTGCTGATCGCAGAGGCACGCGGTGCCGCGCTCGTTCCGATGTCAGTCTCGTCGCAGGTGGTCGCGCATCTGCTCACCATTCTGCGAGCGCCCAAGCACCTGGGTGCGTCTGACAGCCGTGGCCTCAGATCACCGTCGTTCGCCACCTGGTCGAAGGGGAGTGCTCTCAGCGCATGCGCACTGTTCCTGCTCGCACCCGATGAGCACCACGCCGAGGTCATCTCACGCGGAGGCTACCGCGTCGTCGTCGAGCCCCAGAGCCGCAGGCCGGTCTCAGCGCTGCACCAGCAACCGCATGACGACCGTCACCCGGACACCCCCGCAACCGTGCAGATCGACGACTCGACGCACCTCCGACTTCTGGCGCCGCCGAACACGCCCACAGCGCGTCCCCTTCATCTGCCGCTCAGCTCCGGTGTGGTCTTCGCCGACAGCGCCGAGTGGATGCCGGTCTCGCTGGCGACGCGGATGCCGGACTCAGGGTTCCGAACCACGTGCTCTGAGGCCACGCTCGTGCCGGAGGACTTCGACGATGACGACACGCGCGCGCCCGACAGCGACAACCGCTCAGCGCCGGCTGCCCTCGAGGGGCGCCAGGCTGACGCAGCCGCTGTCTCTCCATCTGCGCCTGACCGATCGGCCGTGCTCGACACCTGCATGCCGCTCGTGCGGCTGCCCGGGGGACGACGAGTGAGGATCGATCATCCAGTCGTCATCGGCCGCCAGCCGCAAGGAGCGCTGTACGGCGGGCAACAGGCGCGAGAGTTGGCCGTGCCGAGCGCGAACAACGACATCTCCCGCAGGCACGTCTGTCTGTACAGCGAAGGCCGGCATCTGCTCTCCGTCGATCTGCACACCACGAATGGCACCTACCTGCTGCGCACCGGCCAGGCACCGACCCGGCTCAGCCCGGGGGAGGCGACGCTGCTGGTCGGCGGTGACCGCCTCGACCTCGGCGACGGCATCGTCCTGGAGTTCGAGGGGCTGCTGTGAACCGCCGCCCGCCTTCGACGCCTCCGGCACTTCCCGGGTTCACGCCCCGTCGACTCATCGGCAGCGGCGGCTTCGCCGATGTGTTCCTCTATGAGCAGCATCTGCCCAGACGCCTGGTCGCGGTCAAGGTGCTGCTGCGCGAGCAGGTGACGCCGGCGTCGGTCGAGGCGTTCAACACCGAGGCCAACATCATGGCCCAGTTCTCTTCGCACCCCTCCATCGTCTCGGTCTATCAGGCCGGCACCTCGTCAGACGGACGCCCCTATCTCGTGATGCAGTACTGCCCGAAGCCGAATCTGCAGCAGCGTCGCAAACGCGGCGACCGCTTCTCTGAGTCAGAGACGCTGACCATCGGCATTCGCATCGCCTCTGCTCTCGAGATCGCGCACCGTTCCGACGTGCTGCATCGCGACGTCAAGCCTGCGAACATCCTCACGACAGAATACGGTCAGCCTGCTCTGACCGACTTCGGCATCGCCGCTGCGGTGGGCAGCGAGGTCGAGGGGCTCAGCGTACCGTGGTCGCCGCCTGAGGCCTTCGGCGATCATGCGCGAACCGGCCCAGCCGGAGACGTCTACTCGCTCGCCGCCACCCTCTACACGCTGCTCGCGAGTCGCACCCCGTACGAGATTCCCGGTGGGCAGAATCGCAACGCCGATCTGATCGACCGCATCAGGCACCGCCCGCTGCCACCGCTGGGCCGCCCGGATGTCTCACCTGCGCTGACGCACACACTCACCCGGGCTCTCGCGAAGAATCCGCAGAGTCGGCCCCGCACCGCCGTGGAGTTCGCCAGAGATCTGCAGCGCGTCCAGATCCATCTGAAGCTGCGAGTCACCGACACCGAGGTTCCCGGCGAAGCGATCGTCGTCGACGAGTCGTCGCAGGATGTCGAACGCACGCGATTCCGGAACGTCTCAGCACCAGCCGTCCCCGGCTCCATTGTTCCCATGCCCATTCAGACGGCGCATCCGGTCGCGCCGTCGGCGCGAAGGCAGACGCCACCCCAGAAGACGCTGCGGCCACAGGTCGGCACGATTCCCGTCGGAGCCGGCGTCCGCAGCCCGACGAAGCCGCGTGGGCCCCGACGCGCTGTCACGCTGGGCGTCTCGATTGTGGCGGGTGCGATCATCGGCGTCTCAGCCGTGGTCGGCATCCGCACGGTCATGCAGGGCACGACGCCGGCTGCCGCGCCCCAGCCGGCAGTGGCCACCGCCACCGCCGCCGGGGCAGCAGTCCCTGCCGTCACCGGGCTTCGCGCCTACGGTGCCGGGACCAGCCGCACGTTCACCTGGAGCAACCCTCAGCCGATGAGCGGAGACACATACCGGTACCGCATGGTCGGTTCCGGAGGAAACAGCCCGCTGACTGCGGTGAACGACCCCCGGGTGACTGTCGAGGCTGTTTCTGCAGGCCCGACCTGCATCGAGGTCACCCTCGTGCGTGACGACCATCAGACCAGCGATCCAGTCCAAGGATGCTCATCATGACCACTCAGTCCGTGCCTGTGCCCGTTCCCGAACTGCAGATCGAGTTCTGCGGAGAATGGCACCCCGTCTCACCGTACCGGCCCTTCACGATCGGCCGAGAGGGAGATCTCGCAGTCGACGACAACCCATTTCTGCACCGACGGCTGCTCGAGATCCATGCGTTCGAAGGCTTGTGGCTGCTGTCGAACATCGGATCGCGCCTGGCCGTCACGGTCTCGGACGCCGACGGTCACCTGCAGTCGTGGCTCGCGCCAGGCGGTCGGCTGCCCTTGGTCTTCGGCCTCACCACGATCGTCTTCAGTGCGGGTGCGACGACGTACGAGCTCTCGGTGCACGTCTCTGTGCCGCTCTTCGCTCAGACGCAGCCGGCGCTGCAGCAGAGCGACGGCACCACCACCATCGGGGCCGTCACGATGACCGACACCCAGCGCCTGCTCATCATCGCGCTGGCCGAGCCCATGCTGCGACGAGACGGTACCGGCATCAGTGAGATCCCGACGAATCATGACGCTGCCCAGCGACTGGGATGGGTCATCACTCGGTTCAATCGAAAGCTGGACAACGTCTGCGACAAATTGGACAGGATCGGAGTTCCAGGCCTCAGGGGCGGGCCACGTTCGTATGCCACGAACCGAAGGGTACGTCTCGTGGAATATGCGATCACCTCGCATCTGGTGTCAAAGGCAGATCTCATCCTGCTCGATCAGCCGCACGAATGACTGCCGTCAGGCAGAAAACGTGACCGCGACTGGCAAGGGGATCCCGCCGCCCCCTCCACGGCAGGAACCCCTCTGCGGACGTCGCATCACTGCTTCTGACCACGTTTATAGACTAGAGGACCCCACTGACATGCCTCAATGGGGATAGTTCACCATGACGTCGGTGAACCGGGACTCGCACGTTCCGATCGGCGCATGTGCCTCATTGCTGCCGTCTCAGTCGGTCAGGGCCTGGCCCATGCGCTCGTCGAGCAGCAGCGCTGAGAGGGCGGCCAGCACGAACGCCACGCCGAAGATGGTGAAGAGCACGCCGGTGCCTCCCCAGGCCGCCGCGAGCACGACCGGAACGACAAGCGGCGCGACGATGGACGCCACGCGGCCGAATCCCGCCGACCAACCAGTGCCGGTGCCGCGCAGCGCGGTCGGGAAGACCTCTGGCGAGATCGCGTAGAGCGCACCCCACGCACCCAGATTGAAGAAGCTCAGCAGACAGCCGCTGATCAGGATGGCGGTCACAGAGCCCGCCGTGCCGAAGAGCACAGCAGAGACGGCGGAACCCACCAAGAACGTCGCCAGCGTCCATCGACGCCCCCAGCGCTCGATCAGCCAGGCCGCAACCGCATACCCCGGCAGCTGGGCCAGCGTGATGATGAGGGTGTACCCGAAGCTCTTCACCAGGTCGTATCCCTGCGCCGCCAGAATCGACGGTATCCAGATGAAGGCCCCATAGTACGAGAAGTTCACGAGAAACCAGACCAGACTCAATGCGATGGTGCTGCGTGCCTGCCCGCCCCGCCAGAGACCGGCGAATCCCGTGGTCGAGGATGCACTCTCGCCTGTGGCGGGGTGCTGCGCGGAGGTCACCTCAGCGGTGGCCTGCCTGACCCGGAACAACACTGGCGAGACCTCGAATCGTCGCACGATTCGCTCGGCCTCGTCATCACGCCCGCGCGTCTCGAGAAACCGGATCGACTCGGGCAGCCCGAACCGGACGAACGCTGCGTAGAGTGCGGGTACCGCACCGATCAGCAGAGCAATGCGCCAGCCCCACTCACCGTGCGGCACGAGCAGGTAGCCGAGCAGTGCAGCCACGAGCCAGCCGATGGCCCAGAAGGCCTCCAGCACGACGATGATGCGGCCGCGGATGCTCGGGGGAGCGAACTCGCTGACGTATGTGCTGGCCACCGGGAGTTCGGCGCCGAGGCCCAAACCGACGAAGAAGCGCATGACCAGGAAGAACGCGAGGACCGGCGCGAACGCGCTGAGCCCAGCACCGAGACCGAAGAGGAGCAGCGTCAGCGAGAACACGGTGCGTCGGCCGAAGCGATCGGCAAGGCGCCCTCCGAGCACCGCCCCCAACGCCATCCCGATGAAGCCGAGCGAGACGATCCAGCTCTGCTCGGTCGGGGAGAGAGACCATTCGCTCTTCAGCACGACGATCACATACGAGATCAGCGCGACGTCGAGCGCATCGAGCGCCCAGCCGATTCCGGATGAGGTGACCAGGTGCGCGTGCGCCCGGGTAAACGAGAGTCGGTCAAGGCGCTGAGTAAGCGTCAGACCGCTGGCAGTAGCCGCAGAGGACGGCACGTCGGAATTGGTTGCGTCTGTCATAGATGACAGTATTGCACAGGTCTGAACAGGTATGTTCCAGTTTTCTCGAGATACCCCACAGGCCGGAGTCGAATCGTCCGCAGAAGCCGGAAGATGCGAGGGGAACCGTGGTCGCGCAGGCCGGCGATGGCTGGCTGAGCGGCGAAACACAACGAGGGCCTCGCCACCATGGCGAGACCCTCGTTACTGCTTCGGAAGGTCGTGGACGACCGCCTCAGACAGTGCACATCAATGATGCTCGTGCTGCGCTGCTGCCAGCTCGTCCGGGGTGACCGGCTTGACCCGGTTCTCGAAGAAGAAGCGGCTGAACCAGGAACGGCGACGATCCTTGTTGTAGATCTTGCCGTCGGAGCGCGGACGCACGGGCACGGGCACGTTCTCTTCGAACGAGACCAGACGCCAGCGCTCGTACTCGTCGAGCGGACGGTGCAGCTCCTGGAACTCCCCGTGGGGGTACCGCACGACGTGGCCGGTCTCGACACCGTGCAGAACCAGATCGCGGTCTTTGCGCTGCAGGGCGAATGCCACGCGACGAGTGATGATGAAGGCGATGATCGGCGAGACGATCAGCGATGCCTGCAGCACATGGGTCACCAGGAACACATTCCAGTGGAAGAACACGCTCATCACGTCTGACGAGGCCGCAGCCCACATGGTCGCGTAGAACGCGATGCCTGCCGCACCGATCGCGGTGCGCGTCGGTGCATTGCGCGGGCGATCGAGGACGTTGTGGTTGCGGTTGTCGCCGGTGATCCACTTCTCGATGAAGGGGTAGGCCACCAGTGCGGCGATGAAGCCGCCGAGCAGCACGACTGGAACCAGGATGTTCCACGAGAAGGTGAAGCCGAAGATCACTGACTCCCAGTGCGGCGGGACCAGTCGCAGTGCGCCGTCAGCCCAGCCGATGTACCAGTCAGGCTGCGTACCTGCAGAGACAGGGGAGGGATCGTAGGGGCCGTAGTTCCAGATCGGGTTGATCGTGAACGTCGCCGCGATGACCGTCAGCAGGCCATAGACGATGAAGAAGAAGCCGCCGGCCTTTGCCGCGTACACGGGGAGCACGGGGTAACCGACGACGTTCGTCTCACGGGCACCTGGATTCGGATAGTGCGTGTGCTTGTGCAGAACCACCATGAGCAGATGCACTGCGATCAGCAGGATGATCAGCGCCGGGATCAGCATGATGTGCAGCATGTACAGGCGATTGATCAGGTCAGTGCCGGGGAACTCGTTGCCGAAGAAGAGGAACGAGAGCCACGTGCCGATGAGAGGGAAGCCCTTCATCAGGCCGTCGATGATGCGCAGGCCGTTCCCTGACAGCAGATCGTCGGGAAGTGAATAGCCGGTGAAACCGGCGCCCATGCCGAGCACCCACAGCAGCACGCCGACGATCCAGTTCAGCTCGCGCGGTTTGCGGAACGCACCTGTGAAGAAGATGCGAGCCATGTGCAGCGTCGCGGCTGCGACGAACATCAGTGCAGACCAGTGGTGCAGCTGGCGCATGAGGAGACCACCGCGGATGTCGAACGAGAGATCCAGAGTGGAGGCGTACGCCGCCGACATGTGGATGCCCTTGAGCGGGACATACGAGCCGTCATAGGTGGTCTCGACCATCGACGCCTGGAAGAACAGGGTCAGGAACGTCCCGGAGATCAGCAGGGCGACGAAACTGTACAGCGCCACCTCACCGAGCATGAACGACCAGTGGTCGGGGAAGATCTTGCGACCGAACTCCTTGACGACCCCCGCGACGCCGAGGCGTTCGTCGAGGTAGTCAGCAGCACGACCCGCCTTGGTCGTGGGTTTTGTCGTCACTGTGGTGGTCACTTTTCAATCTCCCAGAAGCTCGGTCCGACTGGTGCTCGGAAGTCACCCTTCGACACCAGGTAGCCTTCGCTGTCCACCGTGATGGGCAGCTGTGGCAATGGGCGGTTCGCCGGGCCGAAGACGACCTTGGCGCCGTCGGCGATGTCGAACGTCGACTGGTGGCACGGGCAGAGCAGGTGATGCGTGTGCTGTTCGACCAGAGCGACCGGGCAGCCCACGTGCGTGCAGATCTTCGAGTAGGCGAGGATGCCGTGGTAGCCGTCTTCGGCACCCGACTTGATCTCGTTCTCGGGCAGACGGACGAGCAGGACTGCGGCCTTCGCCTTCTCGATGATGCGCTGTGAGTGGTCTTCGATCTCGAGCAGATTCTCGGGGATCACGTGGAACGCCGAGCCGAGCTGGACGTCGGATGCCTTGATGGGTCGGCCGTTCGGGTCGCGAACCAGCTTCAGGCTGTTCTGATCGCCCCAGATGGTGTGACGAAGCTTCTCGGCCGGATTGACCAGCCCCTGGCTGACCGGGGCGAGGTCGCGCAGCATGACGATGCCCGGCAGGGGAGCGACGACCGCAGCACCGATGAGCGAGCGCCGCAGCACCGTGCGACGGCTGATGCCGCTCTCTTTGTCTGCTGTCTGCAGAATCTCGATGGCCTCGGCGCGCGTCTCGTCAGAGGAGCGCAGCGTGTGCCGATCCTCTTCCATCTCGTGCGCGGGCATGAGCTGCTTCGCGAAGTGGACGGCGCCGATGCCGATGGCCAGAAACGCGAAGCCGATCGACAGACCGAGCCACAGGTTGTTCGGATGCACCGTCGACATGTCGTCGGCCTTGATCGGCACGGCGATGTAGACGATGATCGCGATGACGCTCGCAACCGCCGAGGCGATGAACCATGCGGTGACCTGACGCTCAGCGCGCTTGGCGGCCTTGGGATCACGGTCGGTGAGGCGCTCAGGCGAGTGGGGCTCGATGCCCGGGTTCTCGAACCCACGCTCGAGCACCACCGTCGTGCTCTGCGGCTCGTGTTCTGACACAGGAGTCTCTTCCTTGTTCTTTGCCATAGTGTTCTCTCCGCTCAGTCAGCTCGTGCACCAAGCCAGATGGTGAATGCGACGATCGCGCCGATGCCGAAGATCCAGATGAACAGACCTTCGGAGACCGGACCGAGCGATCCCAGGTCGACCCCACCGGGCGACTGGTTCTTCTCGACGTACTTCAGGTACGAGATGATGCCGGCCTTCTCTTCAGGGGAGAGATTGGTGTCGTTGAACACCGGCATGTTCTGCGGACCGGTGATCATCGCTTCGTAGATGTGCGTCTCGGAGACGCCCATCAGCGACGGCGCGTACTTGCCCTCGGTCAGCGCGCCGCCGGCACCGGCGACGTTGTGGCACATGGCGCAGTTGATGCGAAAGAGCTCGGCGCCCGAAGCGACCTTCTCGGAGTCGGTGGTGTCGACCTTCGTCGTAATGTCGCTCGGAATGGCGGGTCCGGAGCCAACCGAGGCGACGTAGGCCGCGAGGGCTTTGATCTGTTCATCGGTGAACTGCGGCGCCTTGACCTGTGCCTGCGGACCCTGCATCTGCATCGGCATGCGACCGGTGCCCACCTGAAAGTCGACCGAGGCGGCGCCGACGCCGACCAGCGACGGCCCGGCGTCTGAGCCCTGGAGATTGAGCCCGTGGCACGTGGCGCAGTTCGCCTGGAAGAGCTTCTGCCCCTCGTCGACCTGCTCCTGTGTGTTGGCCACCTTCTCGATGTCGCTCGAGGTCGAGCTGGCCTGTGCCACAGCAGCGTAGCCTCCACCGGTCACAGCGAGACCGACGGCCAGCAGACCGATCGTGGCGAGCGGTCCGCGGCGCTTGGAGCGGCGACCCACCTTGGACGTGTGGTTCTTGCGAATCTTCATTCCTGCTAACTCCAGTCTCAACCGATGAGCGGAAGGATGTAGACGGCCGTGAACAGAATCAGCCAGACGACATCGACGAAGTGCCAGTAGTACGACACGACGATGGCACTCTGCGCTTCGCGGTGACCGAACTTGCGAGCGGCGTACGTACGGCCGATGATCACCAGGAACGCGATCAGGCCGCCGATGACGTGCAGCGCGTGGAACCCGGTGCCGACGAAGAACGCCGACCAGAAGGTGTCGGTCGACATGGCCACACCCTCGTGATACAGCGTTGCGTACTCGAACACCTGGCCGGTCACGAAGACGGCGCCCAGAGCAAAGCTCAGGAAGAACCACTCGGCGACGCCCCAGTTCTTGATGCCCTTGCCGGTCTTTCGCGGCTGCAGACGCTCCGCTGCGAAGACGCCGAACTGGCAGGTGACTGACGAGAGCACCAGGATCACGGTGTTGACCGCAGCGAAGGGAATGTTCAGGATGGCGATGCCATCCTGCCATTGCCCCGTCGAGGTCGTCCACAAGGTGAAGTAGACGGCGAAGATGGCCGCAAAGAACATGACCTCGCTGGCAAGCCAGACGATGGTACCTACGGCTGTGGCGCTCGGCCTGTTGACACTCGCCTGCGCAGACTTATTCGTTAATGCTGTACTGGACACCTCTCCATTATGGCCTATGAATCACCCATGTCTTGACCAATCGGGGCGGTTCGAGCGAATTCACTCCCTATAGTGGGTGGTCGCACCCGGCGATCTGATGGGATTTCCGTCCGAATCGCTCTTCGTCCGCGGTGATCCTCCGGCGTACAATCTTGTGACATGTCATCTCAAATCTCATGGCCGCAACTGCTCACCAGGCTCATCGACGACGTCGATCTCGAGACGGTGCAGGCCAGATGGGCCATGGACCAGATCATGACTGGGTCGGCCGCCCCCGCTGCGATCGGCGGCTTTCTCATCGCACTGAAGAAGAAGGGGGAGTCTCTCGAAGAGGTCTCTGCCTTCGTCTCGTCGATTCTGGCGCACGCCGTTCCCCTGGACATCTCACGTGAGGCGCTCGACATCGTCGGCACCGGGGGAGACCGCTCCGGCACCGTGAACATCTCGTCCATGGCGGCAATCGTGGTCGCCGGCGCCGGGGTGCCGGTGATCAAACACGGCAACCGTGCGGTGAGCTCTCGCTCCGGTTCTTCCGACTTCTTCGAGGCGCTGGGCGTGAACATCGACGCAACGCCAGAGGCGACCGCAGCGGCCTTCGCGCAGGCGGGCATCGGCTTCGCCTTCGCGCAGCGCTACCATCAGGGCTTCCGTCACGCCGGCCCCGTGCGCAAGGCGCTGGGTGTTCCGACGGTGTTCAACTTCCTCGGTCCACTGTGCAATCCGGCACGTCCGCGCATCAACGCCCTGGGCGTGGCCGACCGCGGTCGGGTCGATCTGGTCGCCGCACTGCTGAGCTCCCGCGGCGACGTCGGTCTCGTCTTTCGTGGCGAAGACGGACTCGACGAGCTGACCACGACCGGCCCCAGCCGCATGTGCCAGGTCGACGGACAGGGCGGCATCACCGAGTTCGCGCTCGATCCCGCGCAGCTCGGCATTAAGCCGGCGCTGCTCGAAGATCTGGTCGGGGGAGACGCCGAGGAGAACGCCGCGATCGGACGCGCCCTGCTCGCGGGCGAAACCGGCTCGGTGCGAGACATCGTGCTGCTCAACGCTGCCGCCGGTCTGGTGGCCGCTGACCTGCTCTTCACCCCCGAGACGGCGAAGATGTCGATGCTCGATCGTTTCGCGGCGAAGCTCGAGGTCGCGACCGAGTCGATCGACTCGGGCGCGGCGGCGGGTGCGCTCGATCGCTGGATCGAGGCCCTGCCCGCAGCAGAGCCTCAGTCGAAGAACTGATCGGGGGCGAAGTACTCGTCAATCTGCGGCGGCCCGTCGGGTCGTGCCTGTTCCGCACTCGCCGTGGGCGTCGACGTGGTTCTTTCTCTGATGCGGATGCGCGGTGGCGGCCCGTCGTGTGACTGACGGAAGACGTCGGGGCCGACAGGGGGCGGCATCTGCACCCAGGGCGACGCCTTGGGTGCAGCGACCGGTGTGAACGTGTGATCGCCGGTCGGATTCATCCGCGGCGGAGGGCACTCGTGTTGGTTCGGAGATGGCGGTCTGGTCTGTCTCATGCGGACCAGTCTGGCGGCTGATCGATCCGCTGCCGCAACGGCTGATGACCACTGTGCACAATTCAGCACAGATCAGCGCACTGTGCAGAAACACATGCCGCCAAGGTTCGCGGCCGAGGAAAGAGCAGCGAGGAGAACAGCCTGGCTCCAGAGATCACTGATATATGACATAACATACATTATCAGATCACTGGAGCGGGGCCTCGAGACCACTGCTCAGCGCGCGAATCGAGCGCCGCGACTCACTCGCCTGTGAAGAACGAGATGTCGCCGACGTACTTGGTGTTGTCGGCCGGGATCGGCTCGAGCACGGCGTCGCGAATCTGCTCGGCGAACTCTTCGACGGTGTACAGCTTTCCGACCTGTTCGGTGCGCTCGTCGAGCACGCCCGGGTTGATCCGGTTCAGCAGCGTCGCGGTGATCGTTCCGACGATCATGTCTCCCGAGACGACGACGAAGCCGATGCCGCGCTTCGCGAGTTCCGGGATGCGCTCTCGCAGCGCATCCTCGCCGGCACGCTTCGACTCGGCGACCGGACGATACTCCGGCAGCGTCGGCGTGGTACGGATGAAATGCGCCTGATGGCTGGTGATGAAGACGACCCGTGAGCCTTCGTGCAGCAGCGGCTCCGCCAGCGTCAGCGCACGCACCTGCGCGTCACGATTCAGCTGCAACGCGTAGTCGTCGGCCATGTTCTTCTCCATGCCGCCCGAGGCGTTGAGAATCAGCACGTCGATGCGCCCCAGCGCCTCACCCACGCGGTCGAACAGCGCCGTGACCGAGGCCTCATCCGTGAGATCGCCCTGGACCACCAGGGCGTCGCCGCCGACGGCACGCACCTTGTCGGCCACCTGCTCGGCACGGCGCACCTTCGACCGGTAGTTGATCACCACGGTCGCACCGAGTGCGCCGAGCAGCTCGGCCGTCGCAGCGCCGATGCCGCGTGACGAACCGGTGATCAGCGCGACTTTGCCCGCCAGTGGCCTCTGCCGATCGCCCGTCGTCTGTTCCGTCGTCTGATCGCTCACGTGCTCACCTTTCGATCGAAGAGCACGTCGCCCGACGTGCTCACAACAGGCAAAACTGTACCAGCCCCCACGACCACGGCGATCACTGCCCCACCGGTGGGAACAAAACCCGCCTCACGACCGTTGTGCTGAACGGCTACAATAGACGGTCGGCGTATCTTCTGCCGGCAGACGAGACGAGGGCATCGAATGGCAACCAAGGCAGCTTCTTCCAAGACGACGGCGAAGACCGCATCGAAGTCGACCGCGAAATCCGCGTCGAAGTCGAAGTCGAAGGCCAAGACCGCCGGAAAGAAGAAGGGCGAGCCCGCCTCTCAGCGCACGCCGTGGGACATGCTCCTCGAGCGCCGCAGCGAGTCGGAGCTCAAAGAGATCCTCGACGAGCGACTCGACTACCTGCACGATCGACGCAAGCGTGCACTCGAGCTCTCGCGCATCAAATCCGACCCGAACGAGCAGTGATCTGCTGACCCAGCCGTCGATCGCGACGGCGCGTCACCACCTCGCCGACGATCATCAGCACGGTCGCGGCGACACTCCCCCATGTGATCACCGGCCCGGCGAAGAAGCCGGGTGCCAGCGAGCCCTGCAGCGGAACGTCCTGCACCATGGTGCCCGGCTCGAAGTCGGGCAGCCGGTCGATGAAAGCTCCATCAGGCGCGATCACGGCACTCGACGAGACCGTCGAGATGTTCACCAGCGAGCGGGCCGCTGCCACCGCGTTGGCTCGCGCGATCGCCATCTGCTGGGCCGACTCGGCGGTCTGCCCGAAGTCCGCGTTGTTCGTCGGCGCCAGGAGCAGCTGCGCTCCCCCGGCCACGGCCGCATGCACCAGGTCTGAGTCGCCGGTCTCGAAGCAGATCAGCACTCCGGCGTTGACTGCGTCATTCGCGGTGTCGCCAGACGGAATCTGGAAGTTGCCGGTTCGCTGCCCGAAGGTGTAGCCGCGCGGAACCAGATCGACCAGATCGGGCGCGATCGGGTGGAACAGCCAGCGGTCGGGCATGTACTCCGCGAACGGCACCGGATGCTTCTTGTCGTAGATCTGCACCGGGCCGCCTGATGTCGTAGTCGGATCGACGCCCGACACCGCGGGTTCTGCGGCTCCGTCGTCTCTCTCGTCAGTCAGACCGGCCGGTGCAGACATGCCCTTCGGCATCCAGAGCACGACGCTGTTGTAGAAGTCGTCGCCGCGCTTGGTGACGCTCCCCAAGACGAGGGGTCGTCCCATCTCGTCGACGAACGCCTCGATCTGCGCGTGCGCCTGACGGTTGCGCAGCACGTCCAGGTCAACGGCGTTCTCCGGCCACACCATCACGTCGAAGTCATCGTGCATGATCTGTCTGGCTGCTGCGAGATGGTTCGCCAGGATCTCGCCGGGCTGCGCATTCGAGAAGAGTCCGGCGTTCGCGTTGCCCTGGACGGCGGCGATGCGAACCGATCCCTGCGCCGGCACGATCGCACCCCACGCCGGCACCAGCATCCCCAGCACCAGCAGCACCACGCCGACGACCAGCGGCCGGCGCACCGGCCGACGCGACAGCATCCACGTCACCGGCAGCGCCGAGACGAAGACCAGCGCAAGGGTCAGCCCGGCCAGCCCGAGCCACGATGAGAGTCCGATCGTCGGAGCGTTCGACTGGCTGTGCGCCGCCTCTCCCCACGCGAACCCGCCGTACGGCATGCGTGAGAACACGGCCTCGCGAGCAGTCCAGACGATCGCCCAGACGAGGGCGATCAGCGCGGGATGCGTCTGCCGCATCAGCCGGCGTCGGGTCAGAAAGCCGCCGATCGCGCAGCCGAGCGCGCAGAACGCCGTCATGGCTGCGCTCAGCGCGATCCAGGGCACGGCGCCGAGGTATTCCGTCAGCCAGATGATGTGGCCCGTCCAGAAGCCGACGCCGAAGAGCGCTCCACTCAGGGCGCCGAACCAGAAGCCCCGGCCGAGCACTGCCCAGGCGATCATCGCCAGAGCCGGAACGGCCAGCGGCCAGATCAGATACGGTGCGAATGCATACTGGTAGACCACGCCGGCGGCCAGGGCGAAGACCAGCCGAACGATCACATCGCCGCGTCGCTGATGCCGCATCACCCGACGCTCGAGTACTCGACGATGCCGCGCAGCAGCAGATCCTTCGCGCTGCGGGCCACGGCCCCGACTCCCTCGGGCTGGGCGGCGCCGATCTGATCGAGCAGGTCGATGACCATCTTCATCAGCCGCACGAAGTCGCCCGCCGGCAGCTCGGCCTCTTCGAGCACGTGGTCGAGCGTCGCGCCGCGACTCCAGCGCAGCACGGCCGTGCAGACCAGAGCGTTCGGCTCGGGGAACCGCGGCAGGTCGTGCCGCTGCTCCTGATCGTCGATCTCGTGCCAGATCGAGACCGTGTCGCTGTAGGCCGTCTGCAGTGCGCCCCGAGGCAGCCACACCTCTTCGTCGCTGCGGTCGCGCCTCGGCTCATACACGAGCGCGGTGACGATGGCGGCGAGCTGATCGGGCTCGAGCCCCTGCCAGACCTCGCGGCGCAGGCACTCGGCGACGACCAGATCGCGTTCTCCGTAGATCTTGTCGAGCAGGCCGGCCTGACCGGTGACAGCGACCTCGGTGAGATCCGCGTCGGCGGTGAGGTAGCCGAAATGCACCAGCACGCGCACGACGCGTTCGAAGGTCAGCGCGATGTTGCTCACCCGGTGCTCGATCTCGCGCTGCAGGTCTTCGGTCTGCCGCTGCAGACGCCACCAGCGCTCGGCCCAGCGGGCCCGATCTTCGATGCCGTCGGTGCGTGCGGCCGGATGCTGGCGCAGCTGCGCCTTCAGATCGCGTGCCCGGGCGATCAGCTCTTCGCGCCGGCTGCCGCTGCGGCGCTCCTTCTTCGAGATGTGCTGGATGCTGCGATCGGTCTCTGAGAGTTCGTGTCGCAGATCGAAGAAGTCGCGCAGCAGCGGGTCGTCCAGCCCGGCGGCGTCTGCATAGCCGCCGAGCGACGAGCGCTGCTCTTTGAGCTTGCGCGCCAGCCCCACGACCGATCGGTCGGCCTGAAACTGTGCGAAGGACGACTCCAGGATCTCTCTCGTCGCGCTGAGCCCGAACTGACCGATCAGGTTCACGGCCATGTTGTACGTGGGGCGGAACGCCGACTTGAGCGGGTAGGTGCGCCGGCTGGCCAGCGAAGCCACCCGTTCGAGGTCGACCCCCGGCTGCCACACGACGACGGAATGCCCCTGGTCGTCGATGCCGCGACGTCCGGCGCGCCCGGTCAGCTGGGTGTACTCCCCCGCCGTGATCGGCACCCGAGCGACCCCGTTGTACTTCTCGAGACTCTCGATGACCACCGTGCGCGCCGGCATGTTGATGCCGAGCGCGAGCGTCTCGGTCGCGAAGACCACTCGCACCAGCCGGCGCTGATAGAGCTCTTCGACGGTCTCTTTGAACGCCGGCAGCAGCCCGGCATGGTGGGCGCCGACGCCGCGCAGCAGAGCGCCCTTCCAGTGCTTGTACCCCAGCACCTCGCGATCCTGGTACGGGATGTCGCGGCAGTGACGGTCGATGATCCGTTTGATCTGATCGCGCTCCTGCTTGGTGGTCAGCGAGATGCCGGCCAGCATGCACTGACGCACTGCGGCGTCGCAGCCGACGCGACTGAAGATGAAGCCGATCATCGGCAGCAGATCGGCCCGCTCCAGTGTCTTGACCAGAGCGGCCCGGTCGACGCGCTGCTGACGATGATGCCCGCCGCGCCGTCGTTCACGGTTCGACCGAGGCCCGTCCAGGCCGGAGAGCCGGTGCAGGTGCCGGTTGAGCTGGCCTGGCCGACCGGGTTCGAACAGGTCGTCGAGATCGCCGCGCACCAGCACGTGCTGGTTGAGCGGCACCGGGCGAAACTCCGAGACGATCACATCGGTGTGCCCGCGCACCTCCTGCAGCCACGCCCCGAACTCTTCGGCGTTCGACACCGTTGCACTCAGCGAGATGAGTCTGACGTGCTCGGGCAGCTGGATGATGACCTCTTCCCAGACCGGCCCGCGCATGCGGTCGGCGAGATAGTGCACTTCGTCCATCACCACGAAGGCGAGCGAGGCCAGCAGATCGCTGCGCTCGTAGATCATGTTGCGCAGCACCTCGGTGGTCATCACGACGATCGGAGCAGTTGCGTTGATGTTGTTATCGCCGGTGAGCAGCCCGACGTTCGCCTCGCCGTAGCGCTCCTGCAGCTCGTGGAACTTCTGGTTGCTCAGCGCTTTGATCGGTGTGGTGTAGAAGATCTTCTCATCAGCCGTCGACTGCATCGTGAGGTAGACGGCGAAGTCGGCCACGATCGTCTTTCCGGCGCCTGTCGGTGCGGCGACGAGCACTCCCCGACCGTGCACGATGCTGCGCGCGGCCTGCACCTGAAAGTCGTCGAGGGCGAATCCGACCGTGCGCTGAAACGCGACGACCTCGTCAGGCAGCGCGGCGTGCTCCGATGCATCTGGCTTCGGGGTGCGGCCAGAGGCATCATTCGGCAGCGGCTTCTCAGGCGTCATCGCTTCTCAATCGTCGTCGCTTCTCAATCGTCGTCATTCGTGCAGAACCTTCGCTCTGGGTCACTTCGTCGTGTCGCCGACCTCGGTCAGATCAGAGCCTCCGGGGATGTCCGGGTCGGGCAGTGCGTCGTCGTCGAGCAGGTCTCGTTCTCGTCTGGCTGCGCGTCGGTCGTGCAGCCAGGAGATGAGGCAGGCGATCAGATAGAGCCCGAGCATGGGGCTCGAGAGCAGGAACATGCTGAGGATGTCAGTGGGCGGAGTGATGAACGCCGCGAAGACGAGGGCGACGACGATCGCCACGCGCCAGCCCTTGATGATCGTCTTCGCGCTCATCACGCCGACGAAGTTCAGCAGCACGAGCAGCAGCGGCAGCACGAACCCGATGCCCATGAACAGCATCAGGTTCATCACGAACCGCAGGTAGGTGTCGGCGCTGATCAGCTGCACGTCGTCGGCCGACGCGAAGCTCGACATGAACGACACCAGGTTCGGAAACGCCCACCAGCCGAACAGACAGCCGGCCAGAAACAGCGGGATCGCCGATCCGACGAAGCCGACCGCGGTGAGCTTCTCTTTGCGCAGCATGCCCGGCGCGAGAAATCTCCACAGTTCGTAGAGCCAGATCGGAGCGGCGATGATGATGCCCAGCACCATCGTGATGTGCATGCGCACGTTCAGCGGACTCGACACGTCCGAGTAGTTGATCTGCGTCTGCCGACCGGTCTTCTGCATCACCAGCAGCAGCGGCTCACGCAGGGCATCGAGCACATACGGCGCCAGGAACCATGCACCGATCGCCGCGACGACGATCGCGATCGCACAGATGATGATGCGCTTCTGCAGCTCCACCAAATGCTGGGCGATCGACATCGTGCCGTCGCGACGCTTCTTCGTCTGAGACACCGCCGGCGCCGGCTAGGCGTTCTTGGGCGCGTCGCCCTCAGCAGGCCGCGCAGGCGCAGACGGCTGGGTGGCCTCCTGCTGAACAGGAGCCTGGACCGGCGGCTGTTCTGACGCCACTGGCGCTGGCTGCTGCGCCTGAACAGGCTGCTGGACCGGAGCGGAATCGGCAGCCTTGTCAGCTTCGAGCCCCTTGACCTCTTTGCGGAAGATGCGCATCGACTGGCCGAGGCTCTTCGCCAGACCGGGCAGCTTCGGCGCGCCGAAGAGCAGCAGGATGACGAGGACGATGATGATGATCTGCCATGGTTTCATTGCGGTCGCTCCAAGAGTGTGGGGAATCGTGAACAGTATAGCGGTGAGTCCGATATTACCGAGTCGTGTCTTGGGTGACTCGGCACGTCAGGAACGGGTGCGACGCAGCCGACGGTACTTCGCCCGGGCCGCACGGGCGGCCATGACGCGGCGTTGCTGCGCCTCTTCGATCTCACTCGTCGTGAGTGACGGCGCCTCGTCTCCGAGGTCGACCTCGGAGGTCTGCCGCAGCCGATGCTCGAGCAGACGAATCTCAGCGGCCAGCGGCTGCAGCGATCTCGAGACCTCGTCGACCGTCGCCATCAGTCGATGTGCCGACCGTCGATACCGGGGCAGGCTGACGGCGACCACGATGACCAGCACGAGCACCGCCAGCATGATCAGGCCCAGCGAGATCCAGAAGAACATGCTCATGATCCTACTCGTCAGTCGACTCCCCAGACCGCACCCGGTCGGCATCCGGCGAGACCGCCAGCCCGCGACGGGCGTGGTCGGCCACAGCCTCGCGCACCGACGACGGAGCCAGGATGCGCACGCGACCGGGCAGCGAACTCACATGTCTGACGAGTGCGGGCACCGACGCGACACTGACCAGGCGGCGCACCGGCCAGCGCACATCGTCTGTCAGACGCTCGCCGAAGGCCATCAGCACACCGGCCGCCTCGACCTGCACTTCGAGCGTGACCATGATCGGCTCGGTCGTTTCGTCGACGCTCGCATCGTGGGCGGAGGCCATGGTCGGCGTCGCGCTCTCGGCTGCTGTCTGAGGCTGGTCGCTGCGCTCGACTGCCGCCATGCGATCGAGGCGGAAGGTGCGTCGACGCGTCGCCCCCGCACTGTCGACGCCGTCCGTTCCCGAGAGGTACCAGGCACCCTGGGTCATGCGAACGCGCTCGACGGTGACCGTGCGGTGCGACCGGCGCCCGGATGCCGAGGTGTAGTCGAACTCGACCGCTCCTCGGTCGGCGCCGCAGGCCCGCAGCAGCGCGATCGTCTCGGCGAAGCGCCCCTCGCTGCGGGTGGTGACCACGCTTCCGCCCAGCCGTGCGGCGAGCCGGTTCGCCGCAGCCCGCCGCTCGTCTGGCAGCAGTGCGGCCAGATAGTTCAGCGCCGCTGAGAGCCCCGCGAGTTCGCGCGTCGAGAAGCGCTGCACGTGGTTCAGGCCGACGGAGTTCGTGATCGTCACCCGATCGTTGCGCTCGAAGTCGTCGTAGTCGATGTCGAACAGGTTGCCCGGGTCATAGGCCGCAGAGTCGCCGGGAACGCCGACCAGCGGCAGCATGCGCACGGTGTCTCGCACCTGGTCGGCGGGCACGCCGAACCAGTCGGCGATCGACTGGACGGTCGCGCCCGGGTTGGCGAGCAGCCAGGGCACCAGGACCAAGGCGAACCCGAGGCGTCGTGTGGCCGCACTCGACTGCTCGCTCATCGCTCGCCCGCCGTGCTGTGATCGGCCAGCAGACGACGCTGCTTCGCCTCGACGCGGGTGCGCAGGCTCTCGGGCGAGATCACGGTCACTTCGTCTCCGTAGCCGGTGATCTCGTCCGCGAGCAGGTCGTAGTCTGTGGTCTGCACGTCGAACGTGGTCTCTGCTGTGGTCGTGCCGCCGACGGGATGCAGACGATCGCCGAGGCGCACCGCAGCCTCACTGCCGGGGCGCACCCGCAGGCGGGCGCTCAGACGCCGCCTCAGCTGCTCGAGATCGTCGATGACCGCCTTTGCCCACTCTTCGCGACTGTGCACTGCGGCGATGACCCGGGCATCGTGCACGCGGGCCCGCTGCAGGTCGTGCTCGTCGACGGAACGGGCGACTCCGCGGATGCGCTGCAGCAGAAACGTGCGCCGCAGCTCGGGGTCGTCCAACCGTGCCGGGCGCTTCGGCAGGCGGTCGAGGTCGACTCCGTGCAGGTGCCACCGGCCGTCGACCAGCACGACCGCCAACGGCAGCACTGTGCGCCGCGTGGTGTCGTCGTGATCCTGCGTGTGGTAGTCGAAGCGCACGATGCCTCCCTCGAGCGCGGCTGCCTGCAACGGCCGCAGATTGGGCTCGTAGACCATGACGTCGAGCAGACCGCTGACCACGAGTTCGGGAGAGGACTCCTGGAGCGAATCGGGCGCCGCCGCGCCGTCGCCGGTGTCTGGGCCTCTCGGCGCGCTCAGGGCGCGAGCTCGCTCTGCGACCCGTCGGCCCTCCGACGCGTCGAGATGTGACAGCAGCAGCGCTGCTGCGGTGAGCAGGCCGAGATCGGCGCCGCTGAGCTCCAAGTCTTCTGGCAGCGCGTACTCCTGCTCGTCGATGTGGTAGCGGGTCAGCTGATTGTCACCGGGCGCCCAGAGGTCGTCAGCGGCGACGACGTCGATGCCGAGGGCGCGCAGTGCCGCCTTGTCGCGCTCGAACCGTCGTTCCAACGCTGACATCGAGACTCCGGCGGCCAGGTCGTCGCTGTAGCCCGAGACGTCGCTGAGAATCTGCCGCTTGGTGAGCCCGAAGCGGGTGTGCTGGAGAGCCAGCACGAGATTGAGCATCCGCTCTTCGGCGGTCACCCGATCGGCCATGGTGTCACTCGGCAGCCGGAGTGCGGGCCAGCACGTCGATCACCAGCAGATCGCCGACCTGCGACTGATAGCTGGTCGGCACGTGCACGATGATCTGAGAGCCGATGGGCACCGAGGTGAGGGCACGTTCCATGAGCCCCAAGAAGGCGTCGTCCGACTCCTCGAGTTTCAGCTGAGTGAGCTGGCCGTCGTCCCAGGTCGACTGCAGCACTTTGGCGCTGCGCGTCTTCGCCGAGGTGTCGAACATGGTCATCTGCAGCTGCACGGTGTCGCCCGTCTGCGCGGTCTCTCCCGAGTCGCCCTTGACCAGCACGGCCGACTCAGGAGCGTCGGCAGAAGAATACTCGTCGCCCAGCACCAGGCCGGGCCGGCCCGTGGTGTCTCGCACCACCTGCGGGAAGCCGCTGACGGGCGCCTGCTCCGCACCGTGGGCACGAGAGGGGAAGCTGTTGCGCACCGTGCCGATCACGACGACGTCGCCGGAGCCGCTGCCGTCTGTCGACGTGGGATCGGCTCCGTCGACGTCGGGCACCACCAGGGTGAAGACGTCGCCCACACGCTGGCCCTTGAGCGCATCGGCGATCGCCCCGTAGACCGGGGAGTTCAGCCCGCGCAGAAACGACACTGAGACGGCCGGAAGGTCAGCCGCCTGACCGAGCGCCTGGCCGGTCTTGAGATTGAACATGCTCACACCGAGCAGCACGGCATCGCCATCGACGTCGACGAAACGACCGTCGCCGGTGCTGCCGATGCTCAGCTGCGTACTGTCGACCTGCAGGTCGGGCTGCGGGTCGATGCTCGAACGCGAGAGGTCGAAGTCCGAGGTGACCACGGCATCCGAGGCATCGCCCGGAGCGACCGCACGATCAGGCTGCGACGAGCATCCCGCGAGCAGTGCACCGACCAGCGCCAGAACCCCCACACCCGCGCCGATGGTCGATCTCATGGCCTTCTGTGAACGCATGTGTATCTCCAATCCGTGTGACAGCCTACTCGGCTGCCCGTTGGTCGCGCTGACGCTGCGCGGTGCGCACCGACTTGCGCAGCTTCTTCTCAGACGTGTTGCGCGCTCCGACCGAGCCCGGCGTCCAGACGGCCAAGTCGTCGGGGTCGAAGGCGTCTTTGGCCGGTCGCCGCGAGATCTCGGGCAGATCGACCCCATCGGCCAGCCGGCGTGCCGACGTGAGAAAACCGGTGTGACCGATCATGCGGTGCTCGGGGCGCACCGCGAGCCCCTCGACATGCCAGTCGCGCTCCATCGTCTCGGTCGCCTGCGGCACCGTGAAGCAGCCGCGGTCGCGAATCGTCTCGGAGACCCGAGAGAGCTGCGTGACCGTCGCCACGTAGACCACGAGCACACCGCCCGGCCGCAGGGCCGTCGCTGCCGCATCGATCGTCTCCCACGGAGCGAGCATGTCGAGCACGACCGCATCGGCCGAGCCCTCGGCGACCACTGCCGGCAGCTCCTGCTGCAGATCGCCGACCGTCACCGTCCAGTTCTCGGGATGACGCCCGAAGTGCCCGCTGACGTTCGCATCCGCGATCTCGGCGAACTCCTCGCGCCGCTCGAATGAGAACAGCCGACCGGTCTCGCCGAGACTGCGCAGCAGCCACATGCTCAGTGCGCCCGACCCGACGCCGGCCTCGACCACACGCGCTCCGGGGTGCACATCGGCCAGCGCCAGAATCTGCACGGCGTCTTTCGGATAGATGATCGCGGCACCGCGCGGCATCGACAGCACCTCGTCACGCAGCAGCGGGCGCAGCGCCAGATACCGCACGCCCTGCGTCGACTCGACCACGCTGCCGTCGGGTGCCCCGATGAGATCGTCGTGGCGAATCGCGCCCTTGTTCGTATGAAATTCTGCGCCACGCTGCAGAATCAGCGTGTGCATGCGCGCCTTCGGGCCGGTCAGCTGCACCTTGTCGCCGATGCGAAGGGCGCCGTGCTGTATTTCGCCGCCCTCGCTCGAGGCGCCTCCAACGGCCGCCTCGGGCTGCGGTGCTGTGGTGTGGTCGGTCATCTGGCCTTTCTCGTTCATGCGGTGCGCACCTGTTCTGCGACCGTCTGGCGCAGCCGTGCGACATCGACGCCCTGAAGGGTCTCCCACAGCAGATAGTCGCTCGACTCGGGCAGCGGCAGCACGCAGGGCACGGCGATGGTCAATAGGCCTGCGGCGGATGCGCTGCTCACCCCGGTCGGGGAGTCTTCGAACGCGATGGTGCGGGCTGCCGATGTGCCCAGGTGTTCGAGCGCGCTGAGATACGGATCTGGGTGGGGCTTGCCGCGTGAGACCTGATCGCCGGTGATCACGTGCTGGAACACTCCGGCGGGGGCCGCTTCGGCGACCGTGGTCGCCGTGTCAGTGTGCGACATCGTGACGATCGACTGCGGAACGCCCGCGTCGCGGAGCTCTTGCAGCAGGTCGAGCACGCCCGGTCGCCAGGGGATTCCCATCGAGGCGTAGCGATCGGCGACGCCGGAGCTCACCGTGCGGATCACGCTCTCGACCGGCAGGTCGACGCCCGCCGCGATCACGAGCCGGGCCATGACGTCGAGGGCGGCTCCGACGCTCGCCTTCGAGTCCTGCTCGGTCCAGACTCCGCCGTGTTCGCCGACGAGTTCGACCTCCGACTCGATCCAGTAGCGTTCAGAGTCGATCAGGGTGCCGTCCATGTCCCAGCAGACGGCTTCGAGTTCACCGGCGCTCATGCGACATCGGCCTTTCTGGTCAGATCGATGCCCAGCAGCGCCTGCGCGGCGTCTGCGATGAGCTCTGGAGCCTCGGGGCTGTCGGCCCAGGCGTCGAGCACGCCGAGCGCGCGCGGCGCGTCGAGATCGTTTGAGAGTGCCTGACGCAGATTCGCCAGCACGGGGTTGTCGGCCTCGCGACGGTGGTCGCTGCCCTGCATGGCCACCTGATAGGCGCTGCGCCATTCGGCGAGGCGCTCCTGTGCCTTGGCGACGTCCACGTCGTGCCACTCCCAGTCAGACCGGTAGTGATGCGCGAAGATCGCGGTGCGCACGACATCCGGTTCGATGCCGGCGTCACGCAGCCGATGCACGAAGACCAGGTTGCCGAGCGACTTGCTCATCTTGCGGCCGCGGTAGGCGACCATGCCGACGTGATTGTAGATGCGCGCCAGAGGCAGTTCGTTGATGGCCGTGGCGTGCCCGGAAGACATCTCATGGTGCGGAAAGATCAAGTCTGACCCGCCGCCCTGCACATCGAAGTTCGGCCCGAGGCAGCGCTCGGCGATGACCGAGCACTCGATGTGCCAGCCGGGACGACCGACGGGCAGCCCGATCACCTGCCACGAGGGCTCTCCCTGCCGCTCGGCTCTCCAGAGCAGAGGGTCGAGACGGTCGCGTTTCCCGGGCCGTTTGGGGTCTCCCCCGCGCTCCGCGAAGAAGCGCAGCATCTGCTCGAGCGAGTAGCGCGACTCCTCTCCGAGTGTCCAGGCGGCCAGGGCCCCATCGGCGGCACGAACGTCGAAGTAGATGTCTTCTTCGGCGTCGGCGCTCTCGACGCGATAGGCGAACCCGCCTTCGATCAGTTCGAGAACGGCCTGTCCGATCTGGTCGATGACCTCGGTGACGCCCACCAAGTGCTCCGGCGGAATCGCCGACAGCCACTCCATGTCGGTGCGGTAGAGATCGATCTGCTGGGCGGCCAGCGTCTCCCAGTCGGCGCCGGTCTGCTCCGCGCGTTCCAGCAGCGGATCGTCGATGTCGGTGATGTTCTGTGCGTACTGCACCGCAATACCGCTGTCGATGAGGGCCCGGTTCAGCAGATCGTACGTGAGATACGTGGTGGCATGGCCGATGTGCGTGGCGTCGTAGGGCGTGATCCCGCAGACGTACAGACGGGCGGTGCGGCCGTCGTCGGTCGCCGGCAGCAGCGCATCGCTCGCATGATCATAGATGCGCACCGGGCGTGGGGCTGCCGCAGCGGGCAGATGGGGCGGTGCGGGTGTCGACCAACTCTTCACAGTAAGAGCCTAACGTTCTCAGGCGGCGATGACGCCGGTGCTCAGTAGGATGATCAGCGTGACTCCGAGCACCACTCGGTAGATCACGAAGGGTGCGAACGAACCGCGCTGCAGGTACTTCATCAGACGGTCGATGACGAACCAGCCCACAACGAACGACACGATGGTCGCCACCAGGGTCGGGAAGAGCTCAGGCACGTCATGAGTCTCGCCGCGAACCGATTCGATCAGCTGGAAGACGCCCGAGATGACCACGGCGGGAACCGCGAGATAGAACGAGTACTTCGCCGCCGTCGGACGATCGTAGGAGAGTCCGCGACCGACGGTCGTCGTGCCACCCGAGCGCGAGACACCGGGAATCAGGGCGAGCGCCTGCCCCAGCCCCATGAACAGGCCGTCACGCAGCGTCAGGTCGCCAAGGCTCTTGCGCTTCGGCGCCCAGCGATCGACCACGCCGAGTACGATGCCGAAGACGATCAGCATGACGGCCACGATCCAGAGGCTGCGCAGCGTGGTCTCGATCTGATCTTTGAAGAGCAGACCCAAGACGCCGATCGGGATGGTGCCGATGATGATGACCCAGCCCATGCGCGCATCAGGGTCGTTACGCGGGATGCGCCCGAACAGCGCCGCGAACCAGGCTCTGACGATTCGGACGAAGTCCTTCCAGAAGTAGACGATCACGGCTGCCTCGGTGCCCAGCTGGATGATGGCCGTGAACGCCGCGCCCGGATCGTTGGCTCCTGGCAGGAACTCGCCGACGATGCGCAGGTGCGCACTCGATGAGATGGGCAGAAACTCAGTGAGCCCCTGCACCAGTCCGAGGATGAGGGCGTCGAGGATGGACAACAGCACACCTTTCCGGTGATCAGCACTTGATGATGTCAGGAGCGGGCGCGAAGAGCGCACCGCGGCGGGCCCGTCGACTTCGCTCGGGCACCGCACACCAGACTAGACCACCGACACGCCCATTCGCCGAACCGTGCACTCTGGGGCCGGTCAGTATCGTTCGAGCAGGTCGCCCAGCACCTCTTCGCCGAAAAGCAGTGCCGAGAGGGGGATGCGCTCGTCGACCGCGTGATACGACCCCGGAAAGTCGAAGTCGTCTGGCACACGGGTCGGCACGAACCCGTATCCGGTGATGCCCAGGCGAGCGAGACTCACATTGTCGGTGCCGGCGTTCAACAGATACGGAAGCACGACCGCTTCGGGGTCGTGCCGGGCGATCGATTCCCGGATCGACTGCACGAACTCGCCCTCGAAGGGAGATTCATAGCCGACGCCCTGCTCGATGATCTCGATGGAGATGTCCGGGCCGACGGCCTCCCGAACACGTGCGAGCACGGGGTCTTCCTGGCCCGGCAGCGGACGCACGTCGACGAGTGCCTCAGCCGATGCCGGAATGACGTTCTGCATGTACCCGGCGTCGATGACAGTGGGAGTCGTGGTGTTGCGCAGTGTGGCGCTCAGAAACGGCTTCGCGAAGCCGGCGGCGGCGACCACGTCTTCGGGCGGCGTCGAGGCGGGCAGTCTGGCCAGATCGCGGATGCCATCGACCAGCGCTCGCGTCGTCTCGGTCAGCTCGATCGGCCATTCGAGTGCCCCGATCGCAGAGACCGCCCGCGCGATCGCGGTGACCGGATTGTCGTGGTTCACCGCCGAGGCGTGGCCGGCTGTGCCGCGTGCCCGCAGCCGCAGCCAGGTATGCCCCTTCTCGCCCGTCTGCAGCAGATAGGCCCGTCGGTCGCCGACGGTGATCGAATACCCGCCGACTTCGCTCAGGGCCACTCTGGCGTCGGCGAAGAATTCCGGATGCCGGCGCACCAGCCAGCCGGCGCCCGCCGAACCGCCGGCCTCCTCGTCGGCGAAGAAGGCCAGGATGACGTCGCGGCGCGGCCGTCTGCCCTGCTCGGTGAAGTGCTGCACGTTCGCCAGCATCAGACCGAGCATGTTCTTCATGTCAACGCTGCCCCGCCCCCACAGATACCCGTCCCGGATGACTCCGGCGAAGGGATCGACGCTCCAGTCGCTCGCGTCAGCCGGAACCACATCGGTGTGACCGTGCAGCATCAGCGGTGGAAGCGTGCGATCCTGACCCGGCCACCGTGCGATGACGCTGGGACGCGCGGGAGCATCCGGAGTCGCTGCGGGACCGACGATGACGGGATCGAGGCCCTGCCCCCGCAGGAAATCCGCGATGTACGCTGCAGCCGGGCCCTCTCCCCTGGCGTTGCCGCCTCCGTAGTTCGTCGTGTCGAAGCGCACCAGGTCACGGACGATGCGCACGACGGCGGGCAGGTCGACGTCATCCTCACCGAGACGAGCAGCACTGACGTGTGAGTTTGAGGGAACGCCCGCAGCGTCGTCATGAATGACCATGGCGAAATCGTATCCTGTCGCGGCCGAGCTCAGTGCCCGTGCTGACATGGAACGTCATCTGGTCGACGTGCGACATGCCCGGGATGCATCATCCTCGCCCGCCTCGGATCGCCGGTCTCTGGCCGATTCGGCGCGACGCCTCAGGCGGTTTTCCCACTTCGTGACAAACGTGCTAATCTCATCTGGTGCCCTGCGGGGCGCAGCACCAGCCCGGGTGGCGGAATAGGTAGACGCGCTAGCTTGAGGTGCTAGTCCACAAATTATCGTGGGTAGGGGTTCAAGTCCCCTCTCGGGCACAGAAAGAAGCCCTCGGAACCATCGGTTCCGGGGGCTTCTTCTCATTCTCTCGACACACTCGGCGCCACTCGACCTGCCCGAGCCCGCCCTGCCCGAGCGTCAGCGGCGCACCGCGTCGCCGACGTATCCGGGTCGAGTGCCGATGACGGCGAACGGCAGCGAGATCGCCACACAGACCAGCAGATAGGCAAGCGGCAGCATCCAGCCTCCCGAGAGTTCGTGCAGCAGGCCGAACAGGAATGGTCCGGCCGCGGCGATGAGGTACCCGACGCCTTGGACGAATGCAGAGAGCTGGGAGGCATGCATCTGCGTGCGGGCCCGCAACGGGATCAGCACCAGCACCATGCAGAACGTGAGCGGGCCGAGGCCGAGCGCCGCCACCCAGAGCATCGGCAGATGGCCCGGAGACACCATCAGTCCGATCAGGCCGACGGCGAAGCAGACCGTCGATACGGCGAGCAGCGGGCGAAGCGTGGCCTGACGTGAGGTCATCGGCGGGATCACCACGCCGAGCAGGATGCCCAGCGCGGTGAACAGCGACAGACCGAATGCCGCCGAGGCCGCGTCGACGCCGGCATCGCGAAGCAGCGCGGGCAGCCACGCGAACATCGCGTACACGACCGTCGACTGCGCAGCCATCATGACCGCGATGCCCCATCCCTGCCAGGTGCGCCACATCTGCACGCTCGCCTCGGGTATCCTCCCCGCAGGCGCCGGGTCTGGGCCATCGGTGATCGTGCCACCGGCGGCAGTCTCACGCATCGCGGGAGGAGCCTTCTCGACGCTCGTCTCAGGCCTGCGCACGTTTCGTCGACTGGTCAGGATCACGACGCCCCACAGCAGCGCGGCGAGCAGCGCGGGCACCGCCCATGAGGCGAGACCGACACGCCAGCCGGCGGCATGACTCAGTGCGACGATGTAGATCGGCGGCACGGCGGTGCTGAGCCCCAGCGTGATGCTGTACGCAGAGGTCATCATGCCCACGCGTCGGGGAAAGAACAGTTTGATCGTGGGCGGCGCCACGATGTTGCCGACGCCGATGGCGAGAAAGATCAGCCCGGTGCTCAGGCCGAACGCCAGGTCGCTGTGCACCGAAGCGCGCAGCATCTGTGCGCCGGCGGTCACGACCATGGCGGCGGCGGCGAGCACGGGCAGCGACATGCACCGCACGAGCAGCGGCGTGACCAGACCGGCACCGGCGAAGAGCAGCTGGGGCAGCGCGCCGATGACTCCCTGCATGACGGTGTCGAGTTCGACGTCCTGGTTCACCAGTTCGATGATCGGAGACAGAATCGTCGCCGCGCCGCGCAGATTCAGCGCGGTGAGCACGATCGCGCAGGCCGCGAGCAGAGGCCGCTGCCGTCGCGCGGGCGGAGTTTCAGCCACGCTTCAGCGCCTTTCGCACCATCTGCAGCGCACTCAGCACCAGCAGCACCGCGAAGAGCCCCATGGCCAGGCGCGTGTCGATCACGTGCACAAGCCATCCGCCGAAGATGGTGCTCAACGCCCCCGGAAGCCCGGTGGCTGCGGCCAGCCGCAGGCTGACGTTGTGATTGCGCAGGTTGCCATACGTGCCGCTGACGCCGCTGGGAAGCATCGCGATGAGCGAGGAGCTCTTCGCCAGGTTCGGTTCGAGTCCGAGCGTCAGCACGAGGACGGGAACGATGATCAGGCCGCCCCCGATGCCGAGCAGGCCGGCAAGAGCCCCCACGAGCAGACCGAAGCAGACCAGAAGCACCAGTGACAGGGGCTGCGGGTCGAATCCGCTGCCCTCGGACGGCAGATCGATGAAGAGCCGCACTGCCGTCAAGATCATCGCCAGCGCGAAGAAGAGCTGCAGCGCCTTCGGTTTGACGCGCTGCAGCAGCCAGGTGCCGAGGAACGCTCCGAAGAACGACCCGACGCCGATGGCGAGGCCGGGAATCAGATCGATCGTGCCGTGCGACGCGTATGTGATCACGCCGACGACGGCGATGGGAACGGTCGCCGCCAGCGACGTGCCGCTGGCCAGGCGCTGGTCCAGGCCGAGCATGACCAATACCGGCACCATGATGATGCCGCCGCCGACGCCGAAGAGTCCGGAGAGCACTCCGGCGAACACTCCGAGCACAGCGCCCTTGACCATCAGCGATCGCGTAATCTTCACCCGGCCAGCCTAGACCAGCCCCGCGTCGTTCCGAACCAGGCCACTCGGGAGCGCCGTCACCCGACCACAGTCTCGCCGACGTAGCCGCCCGCGTCGCAGCCCGGAGGGATCGCGAACGACGCAGAGCCGATCGGCACGGTCCACTGGTTGAGCAGGTCCATGTCGGCAAGCGACTGCTGCACCGGCACGAACTGCTGCATGACGTCGGCCTGCCACGCGCCGAACAGCAGACCGACATCGGCCACCCCATCGGCATCCACACCGTCGTCGTAGCTGTAGCCGCGACGCATGATGCGCACCCGGCCGTCGGCGTGACGGGCGCGCCGCATGTGGGCGGCGAGATCGATGATGGGAAAGCCGACGGCGTTCTTCGCGTCGAAGTCCGGCTCGTCGAACTCGTCGGTTCCGGTCAGCGGAGCACCCGAGCCGAGCCGGCGCCCGATGCTGTTCTCGCGTCCCACGGGGTCGACTTCGTCCCACGTCTCCAGATTCATCCGAACGCGACGCAGCACGAGCGTGGTGCCGTTCTCCGTCCACGGTGCGAATCCGCCCGATGCACCCCACACCTGCTGTTCGAAGGCGTCAGTACCCGGTCGCGGGTTCACCGTGCCGTCTTTCTGCCCGAAGAGGTTGCGCGGCGTGGTCGTCGGCGACTCACTGTGCCGGGCGCGCTGAAAGCCCTGCTGACGCCAGGCGACCGTAGCGAAGAAGCGCATGTTCTTGATCATCACGCGTTCGGTGTGCGAGAGAGTGATCGGATCGTCGCTGCCGATCATCAGCAGCAGGTCTCCCCCGCTGAACTCCGGCCGCAGCCGGTCGATCGAGAAGGCCGGCAGGCTGCCCACCCCGGGTGGCGGCGTGCGACCCGCGAGCTCGAACACACGAGCCCCGAAGCCGATCGTCACGGTGAGCCGCGCGGCCGGCGCGGCCAGATCCGGGTCGCTCATAGCCAGCGACGGCACACCCTGAGTCAGGCGCGAGGCATCGTCACTGATGATGCGCAGCGCACGACGCAGCTGGTCGACGCTCGCTTCCGGGCGCAGGGTGAACCCCAGATAGCCGACATGCGCCGGAGCCGGGGCCTCAACGGCCGCCTGCCGACGGCCGAAGAAGGCGACCGTCTCGTCGCCGCTGACCATCGCATCCGTCGAGAGCGGCTCAGCGCCCACCAGCCGCTCGCGCGCGACCCAGCCGCCGCCGACACCGACGGCCAGACCTGCCGCAGTCGACCCGACGGCGCCCAGCAGACTGCGCCTGCTCAGGCCGCCGGAGCGACCGACGGAGTGCGCCGCCGAGGCCGACGAATCGTCAGACATCGGCCGCGCACCCTCGATTTGGCCGTGGTCAGCCATGGTGCTGCTCCGACATGCCGTCGCCGCTCGTGCTCGTCGAGCCGCTGTCTTCCATCTGCATGTTCGGATCGTCCGTGTAGCTCTCTTTGGCCCCCGTGTACTGGCGCACCGGGGCCGCGAACTGCGCCGACGACCCGTCTTCGAAGTGCAGCGTGATCGAGACGCTGTCGCCCGGCTGCAGCGACTTCTGCAGCGACATCAGCATGATGTGGTTGCCGCCGGGCTGCAGATCGAGCGTGCCGTCGGCCGGAACCATGAAGCCGCCCTCTTTCTCGCGCATCGTGGTCGAGCCGCCGTCGGCGACGGTCTCGTGCAGCTGCGTCATTCCGGCCACCTCGGATTCGGCCGAGACCAGGTGCAGATCCTGCCCCGTCGTCGAGTGCAGCGAGCCGAATGCGGCCGTCATCGCATGTGAGTCGCTGCCGGCGTCGGCGGCTTTCACCCACGGGTCGCAGACCTGCACGTCGCCCGCGGTCTCGCACTGCTGATCGGCCGCAGAGCTCGACGCGCTGTCTGCGGCGTTCGAACTGTCGGAGTTCGACGAGCTCGCGCAGCCGGCGAGCATGCCGCCGGCCAGCACGAGACCGCTGAGGGCGACGCCCCACCGACTGTCGAGACCGCTGCTGACACTGCCACGCGGCGCCGCCTTCTCGATCGTCGGATGTGCTGCGGTCGCGCCGAGTGTCTGCGTCGGCTGATGAAGGTGGTCGTTGTGGTTGTCGTTCATGATGTTCACGATGAGTTCTTTCGGGTTCGCGAAACCGGCGAACCGCAGTTCGCTCGTTTCACTGTGTCTGATTCTGTTTCTGAGCAGGGCGGAGCCGAGCGTCACAGGGCTCGCACCGTCATTTCGAGGTGCGGCGGCTGCGCCGAAGGCACAGGACGATCGCCACGACGGCGATCACGACGAGCACGACGCCGGCGATCGTCCAGGCGATGGTCGCCCCGAGGTGATCGCTGTCGTCGCTCTGCCCGCCGGCCTGCTGGTCGCTCGGTGCTGCGGATGCGCTGCTCGCGCTCGGCTGCTCGCCCGGGGCGGTCGTCGCTTCGGGCGCCGTCGAGGCTCCGGCTGCCCCGACGGTGAAGGAGAACGTTCCCTCGACTGGGTGTCCGTCGCTGGAGACCACGTGCCAGGCGACGGAATAGGCGCCGTCGGCAGTGGCCGTCACGGGAACGGTCACAACCCGCCTGTCGACGCTGGCCAGGCCGTCGCCGGCGACCGAGGAGCCATCCGGGCCGTGCACCTGGATCTGATTGGCGACGCCGGTCAGCACCTCGTTGTTGAATGTCAGCGAGACCTGAGTCGGCGCCGTCGCCAGTGTCGCTCCAGCCGCTGGATCGGAAGAGGCGAGGACGTCGTGAGCATGTGCCCGGCCGGCCGCCCATGGCTGCAGGGCGAGCAGGAGGCCGACGAGCAGGGCGATGGCCACGGTGAACGTGGTTCGCGTGCGCGCCGGCATGACGGTGTGATTGTGCATGAATGAGGTCTTTCGTCTGAGTGTGCGATGCCGCCGCCGCGTTTCACGCACCGTGAGAGCTGACGCGCGGTGAGGCGTCAGCGTGCGGCGAGGCGATGTACTGTGGATCAGACCAAGACGGGTGGGCCGCGTAAGGTGCGCACGCTGCCGAAGCAGCGGCTGCGCGGTGCCCGTGCGGCGGCTGCGAACGACGCTCGCAGCCTCCGCGTCGTCGAACGGGCAGGCTGCAGCGCGAGGGTGAGCCAGGCCACGACACCGGTGAGGAGTCTGGCCACGAGCCGTTCGATGCAGGGGAGCAGGCCGAGCCACGCCAGACAGAGGACGATCGCGATTCCGTGGGCGACCAGCATCGCGGGCCCCGCCGCATGGACGGGCGCGGCCGTGATCGATTCTGCGACGCCCATGTTCGGCATGGATGCCGTCATGGTCGATGCAGCGGCGTGATGATGCGCGCCGGCGGCCGCGACAGTCGGCGAAAGCCCCCCGCCGGAGACGCTCGAGGCGCTCTGGTCGAGGCCGAGCAGCAGGTGCAGCATGCCTTGGCCGAGCCCCACGGCGAGCACGGCAGAAACCCATTGGCCGGTGCGTCGCAGCGCGAGCAGCAGAACAGGCGCAGTCACGACCACGGCGATCGCGAGAGGGAAGCCAGAGGGCACGTGCTGCTCGACCGCGGTGTGGGCGAGCCCGCCCACGGCGACTGAGAACACGGCACTGAGGTAGGCGTGAAGCACCCTGTGCGCCCCCGACTGCCTCTGCCTCTGCATGATGGACTCAGTCTATCGGTTCTGACGCACGACGTGGGCCGCCGAGACGCCGACAGGGGCGTGGGCCGAAGACGACCCACGCCCCTGTCGCGCAGCATGCTGGGCGCGGATCAGTCCTGCTTCATCGACCCGGTGTCGAGGAAGCGCTGATGCCAGCTCAGTGCCTCTGGCAGGATGTGCGGGGTCTGCCCGGCGTTCGGCTGCGCGTTGGCGCGGTCGAAGTAGTCTCGCAGCTGGTCGCGGTAGTCGGGATGTGCGATCGCGATCATGGCCTCGGCACGCTGACGAGGCGTCTTGCCGCGCAGGTCGGCGAAGCCGAACTCCGTGACGACCACCATCGTGTCGTGCTCGGTGTGGTCTATGTGCGACGCGAACGGAACGATCGCCGAGATCTTGCCGTCCTTCGCCGTCGAGGGGCTCAGGAAGATCGAGATGTAGCCGTTGCGGGCGAAGTCTCCGGAGCCGCCGATGCCGTTCATCATCTTCGTGCCCATGATGTGCGTCGAGTTCACGTTGCCGTAGATGTCGGCCTCGAGCATGCCGTTCATGGCCACCACTCCGATGCGACGGATGAGCTCTGGGTTGTTCGAGATCTCTTGTGGTCGCAAGAGGATGTGCTTGTTGTAGAAGTCGATGTTGTCACGGAACTCGCCGACCGCATCAGGACTCAGCGAGAGCGCCGTCGCAGAGGCGAGCTCGACGGTGCCTGACTTGATGAGGTCGAGCATGCCGTCCTGGATCACCTCGGAGTAGCATTCCAGCCCCTGGTAGCCCGCGCGTTCCAGGCCGGCCAGCACGGCGTTGGCGACGTTGCCGATGCCGGACTGCAGCGGCAGCAGCCGCCCCTCGGGCAGGCGGCCTGCGGCCTCTTCCTGCTTGAAGAACTCGACGACGTTGTCACCGATGGCCTTCGAGCACGAGTCCAGCGGGGTGAACTTCGTGTTGCGGTCGCCGCCCTCGGTCTCGATGACGCCGACGACTTTGTCGGGATCGACACGAAGACGGCCGATGCCGATACGGTCGTGCGCCGTGTTCAGCGGAATCGGCCTGCGGTTCGGGGGCGTGCCGATCGAGTAGTAGACGTCGTGCACGCCGTCGAGCTGCTCTGGCTGCCATTCGTTGACTTCGAGGATGACTTTGTCTGCCTGCTCGATGTAGGTCTTGTTGTTGCCGAGCGAAGTCGAGGGAATCAGGTCGCCGTTCTCGTCGATGCCTGAGATCTCGATGACCGCGAAATCGAGATGGTCGAAGAACCCCTCTTCGACCTGCTGGGCGAGATGAGAGAGGTGCGTGTCGATGTAGCCGACCTCACCCGAGTTGATCTGCTTGCGCAGAGCGCCGTCTGTCGAGAACGGGGTGCGAAACGAGATGGCCTCGGCTTCGGCGAGGATGCCGTCGAGCGCATGGTCGGTCGATGCGCCCGTGTACACCTTGATGCTGAAGTTCTGCCCGTTCGCATGAAGTGCATGCGCCCGCTTGGCAAGCGCTTCAGGGATCGCCTTCGGGTATCCTGCACCCACGAAGCCGCTGAATCCGACGGCCGCGCCGTCGTGGATCAGGGCCGCAGCATCGTCTGCCGTAACGATCTTGCTGCGGAAGATCTCGCTACGGATACGGTCTGTGTTCTTAACGTCATTGGTAGCCACGGTCCAATGCTAGCCCACGGCGAGAGCGGCCTCTGACCGCCCCGGGGAATCGTATACAGAGTCTGCGGTTACACTGTCTTCGGCCCGTTCTGGAACGTTCGGACGCAGCTGAGCAACGGACGATCGAGCAGCGGGAGGCGAGGAAGGTGCTCATGGATACGACTCTGTGCCTGGTCAGACACGGCGAGACCGACTGGAATGCGGAGCACCGCATTCAGGGCGGCACCGACATCCCGCTCAACGACACCGGTCGGGCGCAGGCGTTCTCCGCAGCGCAGGATCTGCGCCGCCATTCGTGGGCCGGCATCTATTCGAGCCCGCTGTGCAGAGCGTTCGAGACCGCCGAGATCATCGCAGCAGAACTGCATCTGCCGGCGCCGCGGTGCATCCCCGCGGTGCAGGAGCGCAGCTTCGGAGAGATCGAGGGACTCACCGTCGAAGAGCGCATCGCGCGCTTCGGCGACGAGGCCGACGTACCCGGGCTCGAGAGCCGTGCCGACGTCGTCGCTCGAGCGCAGCCCGCGCTCACGGCACTGGCCGACCAGCACGCCGGCGAGCACCTGCTGATCGTCTCGCATGGCGGTGTGATCGGTTCGCTGATGCGTTTCGTGACGGATCATCAGCGCCCGCGGCCTCAGGAGTACATCCATAACGGCAGCGCGAACGAGTTCTGTGTGTCTTCAGCCGGCCACTGGTCGCTGAGCCGCTACGACGCCCGCCCCGGCAGGCCGGACTACCGGCCGGTTCCCTGAGGCGAAAGACCACCTGCTCCGAGCTGCGCGAGAGCCCGCGTTCGGCGACCTGCCGGAAGCAGGCCCTCGAACCGGCTCACGCCGTTGCGCCTGTGAACGGTCGAATCCAGCTGTCGGCCTGACGCCAGGCCTCGTAGTGCACGAGATGACCGACGCCCTCGACGACCTCGAGGCGGGCATCTGGGAGGGCCTCGACGAATGAGCGCTGAGACGAGAGCGGCACGATGTCGTCACGATCCCCGGCGATGACGAGCACCGGCATCGTGAGGCTGCGGGCGTACTCCCCCGTGTCATGCGTGATCGAAGTGTGAAAGGCCTCGAGCAGACCCGCCGGCGAGTCGAAGACTGAGAAGTAGGCCTGATGCTGGGCGTGTATCCATGCACGCAGCTCAGGAGCACGCGTCTTCGCCATGATCTCGCTCATCACCCGCACGACGAGTCTCATCGAGAGCACGCGACGTGCGGCGCCCTCCGGCAGCATCGCGACGAGCCGGTAGTAGCCGAGCGCGGCCAGACTGCCGAAACGCTGCGGGCCGCGCAGCGCCGGCTGGCTGATCGGGTTGATCAGCACGACGCGGCTCGGGCGCAGACCTGCGGCGACAGCAGCGCAGACCACGATCGACCCGAAGGAGTGCCCCAGCACCGGCACCTCTGGCAGCCCGATCACTGCGGTGAAACGCCGCAGCCACGTCGCATACGCGTCGATGGTGTTGCCTGCGGCCAGGTTCTCGGACTGCCCGAAGCCGGGCAGATCCGGAGAGATGACCCGCAGACCGCGGCAGAGCCCCTTGGCGATGAGGTCGAGGCCCTCATGCGTGCCGCGGAATCCGTGTACGAGCACGATCGTCGGCACGACTCGATGCTCTGCGTCTGACGCACCGCCTGCCTGAGCTGCTGCCGTCTCGTCGTACACCCAGTAGGTCGTGGTCGTGCCGTCGATCACCGTCTGCTTGCGCTCAGCCATCCGCCCAGTCTACGTCGCGCCCGCCGGCATTCCTCCATGTCCGAGGCCGCCGCTAGACTTCAGCACATGGAAAACACCCCGAAACTGCCCGAGTGGGCGCGTGACCTCTATGTCTTCGACACCGAGACGACGGGGGTGAACACTGACACGGCACGCATCGTCAGCGCCTACGTCGGCCGGCTCGACGACACCGGAGCGGTCACGGCCGAACGCTCCTGGCTGATCGACCCGGGGGTCGAGATCCCCTGGCAGGCTCAGAAGGTGCACGGCATCAGCACCCAGCAGGCTCGCGCCGAGGGTCAGCAGGCCGCTGACGCCGTGGCCGAGATCGTGACGACGCTGCGCTCGGCGCTCGAGCAGGGGGTGCCCGTGGTCGCCTACAACGCCCCGTACGACTTCTCGATCGTGCAGAGCGAAGCGGTGCGATACGGCATTCCGCCGCTGGTCAACCCGAGCCCCATCATCGATCCGCTGGTCATCGACAGGGCGGTCGACACCTACCGTCGCGGAAAGCGCACGCTCGCCGTCACCACCGACCACTACGGTGTGCGACTCGACGATGCGCATCATGCCTCCGCCGACGCACTCGCCGCCGGCCGTCTCGCCCAGGCGATCGCACAGGCGTACCCCGAGCAGCTCGACGTGAGTGCGCAGCAGCTGCACACCGAGCAGATCGACTGGGCTCGCGAGCAGGCTGACAGCTTCATCGACTACATGCGTCATACGAGAGGCATGGCCGACTTCTGGACGAGCGGCAGCTGGCCGGTTCGCTGAGAACGGCCGACAGACACAGAAAGAGGGACGCCATCTCTGGCGTCCCTCTTTCTGCTATCGCGTGCGAGTGGCTCAGGAAAGCTTGCCGAAGCCCTTGTACCGCGAGTTGAACTTCTCGACGCGACCGGCCGAGTCCATGATGCGCTGCTTGCCCGTGTAGAACGGGTGCGAAACCGACGAGATCTCGACGTCATAGACCGGGTAGGTCTTGCCGTCGGTCCATTCGATGGTCTTGTCCGACTTCACCGTCGAGCGGGTGAGGAAGGTGTCGCCGCTCGCCAGGTCGCGGAACACGACCGGAGCGTAGTCGGGGTGAATGCCTTTTTTCATTGAGTGATCCTTTTGTTCGTACTCAGACGATTCTGCACGCGATGCGCGTAAGCCAAGCAGACACTATACCAGATTGGCACGTGCTGCGTAGCGTCCCTCGTTCTCGGTCACGGTCAGCGGCAGCCCGTAGAGCTCACTGAGCTTCTCGCTGATAATGACCTGGTTGATGGGCCCCTGCCGCATGACTCTGCCGTCTTTCAGCAGCAGGGCGTGGGTGAAGTTGCGCGGGATTTCTTCGACGTGATGCGTCACCGAAACCAGGGCCGGCGCGCCGGGGGCCACCGCGTACTCCCCCAGCAGCTGCAGCAGCTCTTCTCGCGCACCGAGGTCGAGGTTGGCGGTGGGCTCGTCGAGCAGCAGCACCTCGGGGTCGCTCATCACCGCGCGGGCGATCTGCACGCGCTTGCGTTCGCCATCGCTCAGCGAACCGAACCGGCGGTGGCTGAGCGGTTCGAGCTGCCAGTCGCGCAGCATCGCATGCGCGCGGTCGAGGTCGAGCTCATCGTACTTCTCATTCCAGCGACCGGTCACCCCGTAGACGGCCGTGAGCACGGCGTCGAGCACGGACTCATTCGCCGGAATGCGCGCTCCAGTGGCCGACGACGCGACGCCGATGCGGGGCCTGAGGTCGAAGACGTCGACGCGCCCGAGCTGCTCGCCGAGCACGCGCACCTCGCCGCTGCTGGGATGCAGCTGAGCGCTCGCCACGTTCAGCAGAGTGGTCTTGCCGGCGCCGTTCGGGCCGAGCACCACCCAGCGCTCGTCGCCTTCGACGCGCCATGAGACGTCGTCGAGCAGGGCGCGGCCAGAGCGCCGCACGCTGACATGCTGAAGATCGAGCACTGTAGTCATGGTCTCCAGCCTAGAACATGCCTTCGACTTCTTGGGACGCCGCACCGTGTGTTGAGCTCACCCGCTGCGCCTGCGCGAGACGCCCGGCCGGTAGACTGTGCTGGTGACCGTCTCAATGCTCGTCGTGACCGATGTCGACTCCACCCTCATTCAAGACGAGGTGATCGAACTGCTCGCCGATGCGGCAGGCGTGCGTGCCGACGTCGCGGCCGTGACCGAACGGGCGATGCGCGGCGAGATCGACTTTCGCGAGAGCCTCACCGAGCGTGTCGCCGCTCTGGGCGGGCTGCCCGAGTCGGTGATCGCGGATGTCATCGGCCGCGTGCGGGTCAGCCCCGGCGCCGAGCAGCTCATCTCGGCTGTGCATGCGCACGACGGCCGAATCGGTGCGGTCTCCGGAGGCTTCAGTCAGATTCTCGAGCCGCTGGCGGCCCGCCTCGGCCTCGATCTCTGGTCAGCCAACGTGCTCGAGATCGTCGATGGAAGACTGACCGGCCGAGTCACCGGCGAGATCGTCGACGGGCAGCGCAAGGCCGACCTGCTGACGCAGTGGGCGGCGCAGCTGCAGGTTCCGCTCGCGCGCACCGTCGCGATCGGCGACGGTGCCAACGATCTGCTCATGATGGGGGCGGCCGGCACCTCGATCGGCTACCGCCCGAAACCGGTTGTGGCCGCAGAGGCCGACCACGTCATCCTGCCGCCCGCAGGGCTTGACGCAGCGGTGCCGCACCTGCCGATCGACGCCTGAGCCGAGTCGCACCCACTGTCGATCCGGCTCGGGTCAGTGCCCCATTCCGAGGCCGCCGTCGACCGGGATGACCGCGCCGCTGATGTACCCGGCGTCCTCTGACGCCAGCCAGGCGATCGTGCGAGCCACATCGTCGACCGACCCGAAACGCCCTGCCGGAATCGCCTTCAGGTACTCGGCACGCTGCTTCTCAGTGAGTTCTGCCGTCATATCGGTCTCGATGAAGCCCGGGGCGACCACGTTCGCGGTGATGCCTCTGGCACCCAGCTCACGAGTCACCGAGCGGGCGATGCCGATGAGACCGCTCTTGGCCGCGGCATAGTTCGTCTGACCGGCCGAGCCGTAGAGTCCGACGACGCTTGACAGCAGGATGATGCGCCCCCAGCGCGCCTTGATCTGCCCTTTGACCACGCTCTTGATCGAGCGGAACACCCCGGTCAGGTTGGTGTCGATCACCGACGAGAAGTCGTCTTCGCTCATCCTCAGCAGCAGCGTGTCGTGGGTGATGCCCGCGTTGGCCACCAGAATCGCGACCGGGCCGAGCTGCTGCTCGACCTCGGCGACAGCCGTGTTCAGCGACTCCTGGTCGGTGACGTCGGCATGCACGGTCAGCGTGCCCTCGGGGCCGGATCCGTGCCGAGCGGTGACGGCGACGGGGTAGCCGAGCCGCACGAATTCCTCGGCGACGGCGCGACCGATGCCCCGATTGCCTCCGGTGATCAGAACGACGCGTGTTTCGGCTGCTGACATGAGGGCTCCTTGTGATGGTGGTTCAGGCGGTCAGAAGAGGTGCGTGGTCACCGCGCGTCGGCCGCGAGACGGATGCGACATGGCCGAGACGGATCAGCCCACGCTCGCTCCATCCGTCTTAGACTATAGTCACGGGCGTGTGCGCGCTCGCCCACCGGCCTGTCGGCCGGTGCAGCACCGTGGTGAGCAGTCTCGCCGCGGGCGACCGTCAAGATCGCAGGAGGTGATCGACATGCCGAACCGCGAAGTCGCCGTCGTCACCCACGCACCGAATTCCCCCAGAGACGACCGCGTGCGGCGCATGGTGCACTATTCGATCGCCATGGGCATCCGCATCGTCTGCGTACTCGCACTCTTCGTCGTGCCGGGCTGGTGGAAGCTCGTTCCGGCATTCGGGGCGGCGTTCCTGCCGTACTATGCCGTGGTCATCGCGAACCTGCCCAAGCGAGTCAACGACGACGGCTTTCAGTCGATCGTGCAGCAGGCCATCAGTCAGAAGGCGCACGAACACCCCGCTGATTCCGGCTTCCCCGAGACGATCACCGTCGACGAGGGCTCGTTCGCACACGACGGATCGCCCTTCGAAGCCGGCCCGGGCGCAACGGGTCAGCAGCCTGATTCGTCGGGCACGGGTGCCTCGACGACCCGCTCTGCACCGTCCGGGGGCTCTTCGGCAGCGAGTCAGCACGACCAGCTGACCCTGCGCCACGCATGAGCGCGGCCAAGACGCGGCCGCCTCTGCTGGCTGCGCTGAGCAGGCTGCGCCCGTGGGAGTGGATCGGCTACCTTGCCGGTGTCATCGTCTTCGCTGTCGTCTGCGTCATGCTGTCGCACTGGCAGTTCGATCGCCGAGATCAGGCGGTCGCCGAGATCGCAAAAGTCACCGGCAACTGGTCGGCCACTCCCGCCGCACTCGGCGACCTGGTGCCTGGCCTCGACGACTTCGACGATGCTGACGAATACCGCAGAGTGCTGCTGCACGGCACCTACCTGACCGACCAGCAGCTGCTGGTGCGCAACCGACCGCTCAACGGGCAGCCCGGATTCGAGGTGCTCGTTCCTCTTCTGCTCGACGACGATCCCGCCGCCGACCCCTCGACGAGTACTGCCGGCCGCGTCTTCTTCGTCAACCGCGGCTGGCTGCCCACAGGGTCAGACGGCAACGCTCCCGCCGACGTTCCGGCCCCGCCCGCCGGCGACGTCGAAGTCGTCGCACGACTGCGGGCGGCACAGCCCCTAGTCGACCGAACTGCTCCCGACGGGCAGATCGCCAGCTTCGCCCTGCAGCAGGTGGTCGACCGCTTCGACCTCTCCTCTGCCTACACTGGAGCCTACGGGCAGATGGAGACCGAGTCGCCGGCCCCGGCAGAGCGGCCGCAGATCATTCCGCAGCCCAGCCTCAGCGAGGGCAGCCACCTCTCGTATGCCCTGCAGTGGATCGCCTTCGCGGTGCTCGCCTTCATCGGATTCGGCTACTCGATCAGGCAGACGCTGCGTCGCATCGAAGAGACGGGCAACGACGAGGTCGTGGCCCAGCAGCGCCGTCGCCAGGGCAGCCGTCGGCGCGACGAGGACACCGACTACGAGGATGCACTCGTCGACGCCGCCGCAGGGCACCGGGGCGCTTCGGGCGAGTGAGACCGCCTCGAACGGCGGGCTGGTTCAGGCCAGCGAGATCAGATCGGCGTACTCTGCCGTCCAGATGTCTTCGGTCGCCTCAGGCATGATGACCACCCGCTCGGGGTCGAGCGCGAGCACCGCTCCCTCATCGTGGCTGACCATGATCACGGCGCCCTCGTAGTGCGAGAGCGCATCGAGAATCTGCTCTCTGCTGGCCGGGTCGAGGTTGTTGGTCGGCTCGTCGAGCAGAAGCACGTTGGCGCTCGAGACCACCAGGCGAGCCAACGCGAGTCGCGTCTTCTCGCCGCCGGAGAGCACCCCGGCGGGCTTCAGCACGTCATCGCCGGTGAACAGGAACGAGCCCAGAACGCTGCGTGCCTCGCGCTCGCTGAGATCGGCCCCGTCGAGCATGTTCTGCAGCAGCGTCCTGTCGCCGTTCAGCGTTTCATGCTCCTGCGCATAGTAGCCGAGCTTGGCGCCGTGGCCGAGTTCGACCACGCCGGAGTCCGGCTCGTCGACCCCCGCGAGGATGCGCAGCAGGGTCGTCTTGCCTGCGCCGTTGAAGCCCAGGATGACGACGCGCGATCCGCGGTCGATCGCGAGATCGACGGCAGTGAAGATCTCGAGCGAGCCGAAGCTCTTCGAGATGCCCTTCGCCATGAGCGGCGTCTTGCCGCAGGCGGCGGGCTTCGGAAAGCGGATGTTCGCGACCCGATCGGCCTGACGCGGGCCTTCGAGCCCTTCGACCAGCTTCTCGGCGCGTCGCTGCATCTGATGCGCCGCAGCGGCCTTGGTGGCTTTCGCCCCGAAGCGGGCCGCCTGCTGCTGCAGCTGGGTGGCCTTCTTCTCGGCATTGGCCCGTTCACGCTTGCGACGCTCCTCGTCGGCGATGCGCTGCCGCTGATAGAGCTTCCAGCCCATGTTGTAGATGTCGATCGTCAGGCGGATCGCATCGAGGTAGAACACGCGATTGACGGTCTCTTCGATGAGCCGCACGTCGTGACTGATCACGATCAGTGCACCCTGATACTTCTGCAGAAACCCGCGCAGCCACATCACCGAGTCGTGGTCGAGGTGGTTGGTCGGCTCGTCGAGCACCATGGTGTCGGCGTTGGCGAAGAGGATGCGCGCGAGATCGACGCGGCGTCGCTGACCGCCCGAGAGCGTGCCCAGCGGCTGGGCCAGCAGACGATCGTCAAGGCCCAGGTTGTTCGCGATCACCGAGGCGTCGGCCTCGGCGGAATAGCCGTCGAGCGCCTCGAAGCGGTCGGTGAGCCGACCGAAGCGGGCCATCGCCTTCTCGGCGACCTGCGGGTCGGACGAGCCCATGTCGTCCTGCGCCTGTTTCAGCTGGGCCGAGAGATGACCGAGATCGCGGGCGTCGAGGATGTGATCGAGCGCCTTCTGCTCGGGGTGCCCAGCTTTGGGATCCTGCGCCAGGTAGCCGAAGACGCCTCGTCGCTCGACGGCGCCGTGCGCTGGCAGCAGGTCGCCGGCGAGCACCTTGGTGAGCGTGGTCTTGCCGGCGCCGTTGCGACCGACCAGCCCCACTTTGTCTCCCTTGTCGACGCGGAAGTTCACTCCGCTCATCAGGGTGCGGGCACCCACTCTGATCTCAAGATCCTTCACGGCGAGCACTCGCGGTCCTTCTTCTACTGTGATTGTGCGCGTTGTCTGATGCGCGCTGATTCGTTCGCGGTTGTGTGCGGTGGCCGGCAGACGAAGCCTGCACGACTGAGGCGCACGGCGTGTCTGCGCCGACCCGATGAGTCAGTATACGGTACCGGTCGGGCGCTCTGTCGGCGGTGCAGCCGAGTCAGTCAGCGTTCGGCACTGCCGCCGCGAGACGCGAATGAGCGCGGTCGGCGCGAGATGCTCTGCGTCGACCGCGCTCAGACGGTCAGGTACGGTGGATGCTGTGGTCGTCAGATCGTGAAGCCGAGCGCCCGCATCATGTCGCGCCCCTCGGGCGTGATGCGCTCGGGGCCCCACGGCGGCATCCACACCCAGTTGATGCGGAAAGACGGCACGACGTCTTTCAGCGAGGCGGTGATCTGCTCTTCGAGCACGTCGGTCAGCGGGCAGCCGGCCGAGGTGAGCGTCATGCTGATCACCAGTTCGCCGTCCTCGTCGAACGAGAGGTCGTAGACGAGACCGAGATCGACGATGTTGACGTCGAGCTCGGGATCGACGACCTCGCGCAGCGCGTCTTCGATCTCGTCGTACTTCTCTGGCGAGGTCTCGGCCATCAGACCAGTGCCTCGTTGGGATCGAGGAAACGATCGTAGCCTTCGTCTTCAAGGCGGGTGGCGAGCTCTGGGCCGCCCTCTTCGGCGACCTTGCCCTTGACGATCACATGCACGAACTGCGGCTTGATGTAGCGCAGGATGCGAGTGTAGTGCGTGATCAGGATCAGGCCGGTGTCGTTGTTCTCGTGCACGCGGTTGACGCCCTCGGAGACGATGCGCAGGGCGTCGACGTCAAGGCCGGAGTCGGTCTCGTCGAGCACGGCGAACTTGGGTTTGAGCAGCTCCATCTGCAGAATCTCATGGCGCTTCTTCTCGCCGCCCGAGAAGTTCTCGTTGACGTTGCGCTCGAGGAAGTCGTCGCTCATGCGCAGTTCTTTCATCGAGCCCTTGACCTGCTTGATCCAGTCGCGCAGCTTCGGCGCCTCACCGTCGATGGCGGTCTTGGCGGTGCGCAGAAAGTTGCTCACCGTCACGCCGGGGATCTCGACCGGGTACTGCATGGCGAGGAAGAGACCGGCACGAGCGCGCTCGTCGGCGCTCTTGTCGAGCAGCTCTTCGCCGTCGAGCTTCACCGAGCCGCTCTTGATGATGTAGCCGGGATGACCCGCCAGCGAGTACGCCAGCGTCGACTTGCCCGAGCCGTTGGGGCCCATGATGGCGTGCACCTCACCGGTGTTGATGGTGAGGCTGATGCCCTTGAGAATCGGCTTCTCGCCTTGGTCGGTCTCGACACTGACGTGGAGATCGCGGATTTCCAGTGATGACATGGTGTTTCTTTCTGTGAGGTTCAGTGGTTTCGAACGCAGGCTCAGCCCTGGGCGAGCGTGCCCTTCGAGTTGATGTAGACGTCGCCGTCTCTGACTTCGACGTGGTAGACGGCGACCGGCTCATAGGCCGGCAGGGTGAGCGGCCTGCCGGTCTTCAGATCGAACTTCGACCCGTGAGCCCAGCATTCCAGTGTGCAGCCTTCGACGAAACCCTCTGAGAGCGAGATGTCGCCATGCGAGCACCGGTCGCCGATCGCATGCACCTCGCCCTCTGCGGTCTTGACCAGCGCAATCGGCTCGTCTCCGATGGTGACGCGCAGCGGACTCTCAGGGTCGAGCTCGTCGAGTGCACAGACTCTGACCAGATCACCGGTCTTGATGTCAGGCATGCTCACACCTCCGTCTGCAGCAGCTCTGCCTCGACAGCCTGCTCCAGACGCTCCTCCAGCGGGGCGTAGCCGATGCGCTGGATGACCTCGATCAGGAAGCCTCTCACGACCATGCGCTTCGCCTCGTCCTCGCTGATGCCACGCGACTCGAAGTAGAACAGCTGCTCGTCGTCGAACCGGCCGGTGGCCGAGGCGTGACCGGCGCCGATGATCTCGCCCGTCTCGATCTCGAGGTTCGGGACGGAATCGGCACGGGCGCCGTCGGTCAGCAGCAGGTTGCGGTTGAGCTCGTAGGTGTCGGTGTTCTCGGCGTCGGCGCGGATGAGCACGTCACCGATCCAGACCGTGCGTGCGCCTTCGCCCTGCAGCGCACCCTTGTACGTCACCCGTGAGACGCAGTTCGACTCATTGTGATCGACGTAGACCTGCTGCTCGAGGTGCTGGTGCGCGTCGGCGAAGTAGATGCCGTCGAGCTCGACGTTAGCGCCCGGCCCGTCGAAGCGAGCCGACGGGTTGACCCGCACCACTGCGCCACCGAGGTTGACCACGACGTGCCGCAGATGGCCTGAGCGGCCGATCGTGATGAAGTGCTCGGCATCGTGCACCGCCGTGTCGTTCCACTCCTGCAGCGTGATGACGGTGAGATCGGCCTCGGCTTCGACCACGATCTCGACGTTCTCGGCCAGGCTCGCATCGCCCTGGTTCTCGAGCACGACGATCGCCTTGCTGTGCGGCTTGGCGGTGATCACCGTGTGGGCCGCGCGAGGCGCGACTCCCAGCTGATCTCGGGTGACGAACACCGGGTCGGCCAGCTCTGCGCCGGCCGGAATCGTGATGCTCAGCGCCTGGCCGAACCCGCTCCAGGCTGCTGCCGAGACGTAATCTTCGGGCAGCGTCTGCGACGAGCCGACTGCTTTGTCTGTGCGAGCCACCCACGCTGCGGTGACGCCTTCAGGCGCGTTGAAGGTGTAGTCGTAGGTGCTGCCGTCGAGATCTCCGAACAGTGCGGCCAGGCGATCGAGCGGTGTGTTCTTCCACACCAGCTCTCGATTGCTCGGCTTGTCGAACTTCGAGACGTCGGTCGAGGCGAAGCGCTGTGAGCGAGTCTGTACGGGCACTTCGTACCCGTGGCTGTGCTCTTTCAGTCCTTGCTGTGTCACTGTGTCAGTCACTTCCTAGCCCACTGATCCTTCCATTTGCACTTCGATGAGCTTGTTGAGCTCGAGGGCGTACTCCATCGGCAGCTCACGGGCGATCGGCTCGATGAAGCCGCGGATGATCATGGCCATCGCCTCGTCTTCGGGCATGCCGCGGCTCATCAGGTAGAAGAGCTGCTCTTCGCTGACCTTGGAGACCGTCGCCTCGTGGCCCATGGTGACGTCATCCACGCGGATGTCGACGGCCGGGTAGGTGTCGGACCGCGAGATGTTGTCGACCAGGAGAGCATCGCAGCGCACCGTGTTGGCCGAGTGGTGAGCGTTCTCGCCGAAGCGCACCTCGCCGCGGTAACCGGCACGGCCGCCGCCTCGAGCGATCGACTTCGAGACGATCGACGACTGGGTGTACGGTGCGAGGTGGATCATCTTGGCGCCGGGATCTTGGTGCTGGCCCTCGCCGGCGAAGGCCACCGACAGCGTCTCGCCGCGGGCGTGCTCACCGACGAGGTAGATGCTCGGGTACTTCATCGTGACCTTCGAGCCGATGTTGCCGTCGATCCACTCCATCGTCGCGCCCTCTTCGGCGATGGCGCGTTTGGTGACGAGGTTGTAGACGTTGTTCGACCAGTTCTGAATCGTCGTGTAGCGCACACGGGCGTTCTTCTTCACAATGATCTCGACGACCGCGGAGTGCAGCGAGTCGGTCTTGTAGATCGGCGCGGTGCAGCCCTCGATGTAGTGCACGTAGCTGTCTTCGTCGGCGATGATCAGGGTGCGCTCGAACTGCCCCATGTTCTCGGTGTTGATGCGGAAGTATGCCTGCAACGGGATCTCCACATGCACGCCCTTGGGCACGTACACGAACGAACCGCCAGACCAGACGGCGGTGTTCAGCGCGGCGAACTTGTTGTCGCCGGCGGGGATGACCGTGCCGAAGTACTCTTCGAACAGGTCGGGGTGCTCGCGCAGCGCGGTGTCCGTGTCCAGGAAGATCACGCCCTGCTCTTCGAGATCCTGTCGAATCTGGTGGTAGACGACCTCGGACTCGTACTGCGCGGCCACACCGGCAACCAGGCGCTGACGCTCGGCCTCGGGGATGCCGAGCTTCTCGTACGTGTTGCGAATGTCTTCAGGCAGCTCTTCCCACGACTCGGCCTGTCGCTCTGTCGAGCGCACGAAGTACTTGATGTTGTCGAAGTCGACACCGCTCAGGTCTGCGCCCCACATCGGCATGGGTTTGCGATCGAACATCTGCAGGCCCTTGAGCCGGCGCTTCAGCATCCACTCAGGCTCGTTCTTGAGCTTGGAGATGTGCCGAACGACTTTCTCGCTCAGTCCGCGCTGTGCATGCTCGCCGGCGGCATCGGGGTCGGCCCAGCCGAACTCGTACTGGCCCAGCCCTTCGAGCTCGGGGTTCTTCTCGAGAATCTCGCTCACGGTAGTGTTTCCTCTCTTGCCCTCGTTCAGCGGTTGTTGCCGCCGGGCATGCTCGCCCCTCACAGCGAGCAGTCTCTACTCTAGTCAGTGGCTTCTTGTCTGCAACGGATATCTCGGGTGTCGCATTCCCGCGCGCCGACGCGGTGCGGGATAATGAGAAGCATGCATGCCCACGACCGCGCAGACGGAGTCTCAGACGCTGCTCAGACAGCCCTTTCCTCCGCTGAGAAGCGCCGCTCCCCCGCACCACGTCCGTTCATCGACCCCGTTCTTCGGGTTCCGGGCGTCGGTGTTCGCGCCGCCGCCATCGCCGCGCTGATCGCCAACGTCGTCATCGTCGCCACGGGGGGCCTCGTGCGTCTGACCGGCTCCGGTCTCGGTTGCGACACCTGGCCGAAGTGCACCCCGGGCGCGTTCACCACGACGCCGGAACAGGGCATCCACGGCCTCATCGAGTTCGGCAACCGCACGCTGTCGGGTGTGATGCTCGTCATCGCGCTCTGGGGCCTCATCGCCGTCTATTCCGGCGCGCGCCACCGTCGCGATCTGATCGCCCTGGCCTGGACGCAGGCGGCCGGCATCATCGTGCAGGCCGTCGTCGGCGGCATGGTCGTGCTGTTCCATCTCACGTGGAACCTCGTCGGCTTCCACTACATCCTCTCGATCGTGCTGGTCGCGTTCATGACGATCTTCGCGGTGCGCGCGCACGCTCCCGGCGGCCCTCGAGCCCGTGCCGTGCGACTGCCCACCCTGATCGTCACGCACGTGATGACCCTGGTGCTCGCGGTGACCGTGATCGTCGGCGTCTTCGCCACCGGCTCGGGCCCGCACTCAGGCGATCCGTCCGAGGTCGTGCGCACCGGGTTCGACGCCGAGCTCGTCTATCACGTGCACGCCTGGTCGGGCTATGTGCTCTTCGCACTGACGATCGTGGTCGTCGTGCTGTCGCTGCGCGAGCACGCCGGCTTCCGCAGGTGGGCGGTCGCTCTGATCTGCGTGCAGATCGTGCAGATCGTGGTCGGCATCGCACAGGCCCGACTGCACCTGCCGGGCACCCTCGTGCTCGTGCACATGGTGCTCGCCGCCGTGCTCACCGCAGCGGCCGTGGCCACGGTGCTCGCGCTGAAGCGACCGACCGCCGAGATCGACGAGACCGCGACTGGGAGGTCTGCACCAGTCACGGCCTAGAACATCGCGGGCTTCGCACTGGCCTGACCGACGCGATCTGGAAGACTCCCCGCACATCGGTCTGCACGATTACTCGCTCTCTGCCGCCAAGCCGATTCCGAAGGTCGAGGCCGAATGCCATCGTGCCGCGGCAAGGTCAACCGTGCCGTTCGCCCGCATCGGCGTCTGCTCGCGAGAATAATGGCGGCGGGCCTGGGCTGCGAGCGCTGCGGGCAGATCGCCGCGGGCTGACACCACGCGCCACCAGGGCAGCTCGGAGCCGCTGTCTCGCATGACCCGGCCGACAGCGCGTGCGGCGCGAGATCCGAGCAGCCCGGCGACGTCTCCGTACGAGAGCACGCAACCAGTGGGGATCATCGATACCAGCGCGAAGACCTCCTCCGAGAATGGCAGGGTCTCAAAGTCGCGAGCCGCTGCTGACATCGATGCGACGGCTCGGCTCAGAGCGGCAGGTACAGCAGCGGGTCGACAGCGACCGCGAGAAAGAGCAGACTCAGATACGCGATCGACCCGTGGAACACCGTCATCGACCGGCTGCCGTCGCCGCGCAGGCTCTCGGAGTACAGCGCGTGCGTCTGCCACATGAACCATCCGCCGCTGAGCACCGCGGTCACGGTGTAGAGCCACCCCATGCCGCCGACCGGTATCAGCAGCAGAGAGCAGGCCACCAGCGCCCAGGTGTAGAGCACGATCTGCAGGCCCACGACGCTGCGGCCGCGGACGACAGGCAGCATGGGAACGTCTGCGGTCGAATAGTCGTCTCGATACTTGACCGCCAGCGGCCAGTAGTGCGGCGGCGTCCACAGAAAGATCAGCCCGAACAGGATCAGCGACTCCCAGCTGAGCGACGCGGTCACGGCCGCCCAGCCGATGAAGACCGGCATGCAGCCGGCGATGCCGCCCCAGACGATGTTCTGCGAGGTGCGTCGCTTCAGCAGCATCGTGTAGACGACCACATAGAAGAAGATGGCGAAGGCCGAGAGGAACGCGGCGAACCAGTTGGTGGTCGCCCAGAGCCAGCCGATCGAGACGAGACCGGCGATCCACGAGAACGCGAGCGCCTGCCGATCGGTGAGCTCGCCGGTGACCAGCGGACGATGCTGCGTGCGCTTCATCAGCCGGTCGATGTCTCGGTCGAGGTAGCAGTTGAACGCGTTTGCGCTCGCAGCGCTCAGGGTGCCGCCGATCAGCGTGTTCAGCACGAGCCAGATGTTCGGGATGCCGTGGGCCGCCAGAATCATGGTGGGCACGGTGGTGACCAGCAGCAGCTCGATGATGCGCGGCTTGCTCAGAGCGAGATAGGCCTGGAATCGACCGGTGAGCCACTCTCGTCTGGTGCCGCCTGCAGCGAGCGCTGCCGTCAGACCGTGATCTGCGGCGGGATGCAGTGGCTGGGTCAGGCTCGGCGGGGTCGCCTCGCCGTTCGCACCGGTCTCGTCTTCGGTCACAACCGCAGACTTGGACTCCGCCTCGGACATACACCCTCATTCAGCACTTGTCGGAACGTGCACTCGGCCCCGCTGGGCAGGCTCAGACGCACAGGTTCTGTACAGTCTAAGGCAGGTGTCTGACAAGCGCCACGCTGCTTCCGCGCGCGTCGCGCGAGCCACGCTGTTCGCCGACGGCGGCTTCTCTATACTTGTTGCTGTCGTGCATGCACGGCCGGGTCTCTCTCGGCGCCTGCAGCAGCACGTCGCATCCCGAGATACCGAGGAGACCCCCAGTGGCGACTTTGCAGTGGAATGACACGGATCGAAAGGCAGTCGACACCGCGCGCGTGCTTGCTGCCGATGCCGTCGAGAAGATCGGGTCGGGGCATCCGGGCACGGCGATGAGCCTCGCCCCGGTCGCCTACCTGCTCTATCAGCAGTTTCTGCGGCATGATCCGTCTGACCCGAACTGGATCGGCCGTGACCGTTTCGTGCTGTCGCCGGGGCACACCTCGCTGACGCTGTACACCCAGCTCTTCTACTCCGGCTACGGTCTCGAGCTGAAAGACCTCGAGCAGCTGCGTGCTCCCGGGTCGCTGACCCCGGGTCACCCCGAGTACGGGCACACTCCGGGCGTCGAGATCACGACCGGCCCGTTGGGCCAGGGGCTCGCGAGCGCCGTCGGCTTCGCCTATGCGCAGCGCTACGAGCGCAGCCTGTTCGACCCTGAGACTCCTGCCGGGACGAGTCCGTTCGACCACACGATCTGGGTCATCGCCTCGGACGGCGACCTGCAGGAGGGCGTCACGAGCGAGGCCAGCTCTCTCGCAGGCAGCCAGGAGCTCGGCAACCTCGTCGTCATCTACGACGACAACCACATCTCGATCGAAGACGACACGAACATCGCGTTCAGCGAAGACGTTCTCGCGCGATACGAGTCGTACGGCTGGCACACACAGCGTGTGGACTGGACAGCCTCAGGCGAGTACCGCGAAGACATGCCGGCGCTCTTCGATGCGATGACGAGCGCGAAGGCAGAGACCAGGCGGCCTTCGATCATCGCCCTGCGCACCATCATCGGCTGGCCCAGCCCCAACAAGCAGAACACCGGCGGCATCCACGGCTCGAAGCTCGGCACTGACGAGCTTCGAGCCCTGAAAGTTCGCCTGGGCTTCGACCCCGAGCAGCACTTCGTCATCGACGACGACGTGCTCGCTCACGTCCGTGAGGTCCGAGACCGCGGTGCGGCGCTGCATCAGCGTTGGAACGCCGACTTCCAGGCCTGGCAGCAGCGCGAGCCCGAACGCGCTGCTCTGCTGCAGCGCCTGCAGCAGAGTCGGCTTCCCAGCGAGCTGCAGCAGGCGCTGCCAGAGTTCGAGGCCGGCACTGCGTTGGCCACTCGTGCCGCCAGCGGCAAGGTCATCAACGCGCTGGCGCCGCTGCTGCCAGAGCTCTGGGGCGGCTCGGCCGACCTCGCGGGGTCGAACAACACGACGATCGACGGCGCCGACTCCTTCGGCCCCGTCGACCGTGGCACCGACGCCTGGCACACGTCTCCCGGGGGGCGCGTGCTGCACTTCGGCATTCGCGAGCATGCCATGGCGTCGATTCTCAACGGCATCGTGCTGCATGGGCCGACCCGGCCGTTCGGCGGCACCTTCCTCATCTTCAGCGACTACCAGCGCCCCGCCCTGCGCCTGGCAGCGCTGATGGGGGTGCCCTCGATCTTCGTCTGGACGCACGACTCCATCGGCCTCGGCGAAGACGGCCCGACCCATCAGCCGGTCGAGCAGCTCGCCTCGCTGCGGGCGATCCCGGGGTTCACCGTGGTTCGCCCGGCCGACGCCAATGAGACGGCCTACGCCTGGCTCGGCATGCTCGGGCAGCGCAGTGGGCCGGCCGGCATCGTGCTCACCCGACAGGGGGTGCCGACGCTCGAACGGGCCGAGAGCCCCGTCGGCGACCAGCTGGCACCTGCCAGTGGCACGCTGCGCGGCGCATATGTGCTCGCCGAGGCACGCAGCGGCACTCCCGAGGTGATCCTCATCGCCACCGGCAGCGAGGTGCAGCTGGCACTGGAGGCCAGGCTGACCCTGGAGGACGAGGGCATCTCAACCCGCGTGGTCTCTGCGCCCAGCCTCGAATGGTTCGAGAACCAGGACGACGACTATCGCGAAAGCGTGCTGCCCCGCGGCATACACGCCCGAGTCTCGGTCGAGGCCGGAACCGCCCTCACCTGGCGTGGCATCGTCGGCGACTTCGGCCGCAGCGTGAGCCTGGAGCACTACGGTGCCTCGGCCGATGCCAAGACCCTCTTCACACAGTTCGGCATCACAGCCTCTGCGGTCGTCGAGGCCGCCCACAGCTCGATCAACGCCGCGCACGCCGCCAGACATCCCGCGGGGGCTGCCGCCGACGATCAGAATCAGGAGAACTGACATGACCACAGTCCCCGACATCCACGCGGCCGACGGGCCCCTCTCGGCACTCGGCGATCTCTCCGCTGCAGGGGTGAGCGTCTGGCTCGACGATCTCAGCCGATCTCGCATCCGCACCGGCGATCTGCAGCGCCTGATCGACACCCGTGACGTCGTCGGCGTCACGACCAATCCGAGCATCTTCGACGCCGCACTGACCGACGGGGCCGCATACGCCGAGCAGCTCGACGAACTGGCCGCAGCAGGCGCCTCCGCCGCCGATGCGGTGCGCCGGCTCACCTCGGTCGACGTCGCCGAGGCCGCCGAAGTGCTGCGTCCGATCTATGAGAGATCGAACGGTGTCGACGGCCGCGTCTCGATCGAAGTCGACCCGTTCCTCGCACATGACACCGAGGCAACCCTGTCGCAGGCGCGAGAGCTCTGGCACGACATCGCCCGTCCGAATCTGATGATCAAGATTCCCGGTACCGCTGAGGGGCTGCCCGCCATCGCCGATGCGACGGCTGCGGGCATCAGCGTCAACGTCACGCTGATCTTCGGCGTCGACCGGTATCGCGAGGTCATCAACGCCTACCTGGCAGGCCTGGAGCGCGCCCACGCCGATGGCATCGACATCTCGGGCATCCACTCGGTCGCCTCGTTCTTCGTCTCACGGGTCGACGTCGAGGTGAACAGGCGCCTCGACGCACTCGGCGTCAGCCACGACGAGGGCCTGCACAACACTGCTGCTCTCGCCAACGCGCGAGTCGCCTACCAGGCCTTCCTCGACTCGCTCGACACCGAACGCTGGCGCACGCTCGTCCGGCGCGGCGCCAACCTGCAGCGTCCGCTGTGGGCATCGACCGGGGTGAAGGATCCGACGCTGCCCGACACCACCTACGTGACCGGTCTGATCGCCGAGCACACGGTGAACACGATGCCCGAGAAGACCCTCGAGGCGACGTTCGACCACGGAATCGTGGGCGACGAGCGCATTCCCGACCAGGTCGAGGCGGCAGTCGCCCAGCTCGATCACCTCGCCGAAGTCGGTATCGACCTGCACGACGTGACCACCGTGCTCGAAGCCGAGGGCGTCACGAAGTTCACCGATGCCTGGACGCATCTGCTCACAACCGTCGAGACCGCTGTCAAGGAGCGCCGATGACCACCGCACGCAACATCCTCTCATCCGCACGTCCCCAGCATCCGCTGCACGTCGTCACGCCCGAGGCACTTGCCGATCGCGCCCGGCCGGCTCTGCAGCGATTGATCGACGAACGCTTCGCCACGCGTCTCGCCGCCGGCGACGCAGCGATCTGGGGCCCCGAGGCTCAACCCGAGGCCGCCAAACGGCTCGGCTGGGTGCACGCCGACGCCGTCAGCGCTCCCCTGGTCGACGAGATCCTGGCCCTGCGCGACCAGCTGCACGCCCAAGGCGTCGACCGCATCGTGCTCGCCGGCATGGGCGGGTCCTCTCTGGCGCCCGAGGTGATCACCATCGCCGCCGGTGTCACCCTGCACATTCTCGACACCACCGACCCGCAGCAGCTGCGTCGCGTGCTCGACCACGACATCGAACGCACGGCACTGGTCGTCTCGTCGAAGTCAGGCTCGACGCTCGAGACCGACTCGCAGCGTCGTGCCTTCGCCGCAGCCTTCACGGCTGCCGGGATCGATCCCGTCGAGCGCATCGTGATCGTGACCGATCCCGGTTCGCCGCTCGACGCACTCGCCCGCGAAGCCGGGCACCACGTCTTCAACGCCGACCCGAACGTCGGCGGCCGGTACTCTGCGCTGACCGCATTCGGCCTGGTTCCCTCCGGCCTCGCCGGTGCTGACATCGCCGGTCTGCTCACCGATGCACACGAGGCTCTCCCCGAGCTTCTCGCAGACGCCGAGTCGAACCCGGCGCTGCAGCTCGCCGCCGCGCTCGCGGCCGATCCCGCGCACGTCGACAAGTTCGCGGTGGCATGTGCAGACGCCGGCCGACTCGCCGACCTGCCGGCGTGGATCGAGCAGCTCGTCGCCGAGTCGACCGGCAAACTCGGTCGAGGCGTGCTGCCGATCGCCGTGAGCTCCGGCGAGTTCGAGGTCGCCGCCCCGGGCCGGCGCGGCTCGGCCGCCGCCGCACGACTCGCCGAGCTCACCGGAGCGCCCCAGGCGAACGGCGCCGCCGACGTGCTGCCCGTCGCGGTGGTGGACGCCCTGCCAGCGGCACCGGCCGACCACGCCGTCTGGGTGGCCGGCACACTGGGTGCGCAGTTCGTGACCTGGGAGATCGCCACGGCCGCCCTCGGCCTGCTGCTCGGCATCAATCCCTTCGATCAGCCTGACGTCGAGAGCGCGAAGGCCGCAGCACGCGACTTGCTCGAGCATCCCGTCGAGGGCGGCGCTCCGCTGCTGGTCGACGACACGCTCGCCCTCTTCGTTCCGGGCACCGACGAGGCGGCCGCCGCCGTGGCATCCGCGACCACGCTCGAGGGAGCGCTTCGTCGCCTGCTCGGCCAGGTCGATCCCGCGCTCGGCTACGTCGCCGTTCAGGTCTATGCCGACCGTGAGGGTCTGGCCGATCTCGGCGAGCGCCGCGGTCGCCTGGCGGCCGCTCTGCGTCGTCCGGTGACCTTCGGCTGGGGTCCGCGCTTTCTGCACTCCACCGGCCAGTATCACAAAGGCGGCCCCGCCGAGGGCGTCTTCCTGCAGCTCACCCGGGTGAGCGACGACGCGCTGCCCATTCCCGAGCGGCCGTTCGGCTTCGCCCAGCTCATTCGGGCGCAGGCCACCGGCGACGCCCAGGTGCTCGCGGCACACGGCCTGCCCGTCCTGCGCATCGAGGCCTCTGACGACGCAGGCCTGGCCCGCGCGCTGGACGCCGCGGTGCGGGTCGCCTCGCAGGTGACCGATGCTCGCGCCTCGCTCGGCACCGGCTCGTCGGTGCGTGACACGAACTCGCAGTCACGATGACCGTCGGCTCACGTGGTCCGTACGAACAGCTGGCGGCGCAATCGGCCGATCTGCAGCTGAACCCGCTGCGCACCAGCAACGACCGTCGTCTGCTGCGCATCGCGGGGCCGGCCGCGCTGGTGATCTTCGGCGTGACCGGCGACCTCGCCCAGCGCAAGCTGCTGCCGGCGATCTACGACCTCGCCAACCGCGGCCTGCTGTCGCCGGCGTTCAGCCTCGTCGGCTTCGGCCGTCGCGAGTGGAGCGATCAGCAGTTCGCCGAGTTCGTGCTCTCAGCGGTCAAGCACGGCGCACGCACTCCGTTTCGTCAGAAGGTCTGGGATCAGCTGGCCGCCGGCCTGCGCTTCGTGACCGGTGCCTTCGACGACCCAGACGCCTACATCGCGCTCGATGACACGCTCTCGGAGCTGAGCCACACCCGCGGCACCCGGGGCAACGCGGCGTTCTATCTGTCGATCCCGCCCCGCCACTTCTCAGCGGTCTGCGATCATCTGGCCCGGCAGGGGCTCGCCAACCATGACGACCAGACCTGGCGCCGTGTGGTCATCGAGAAGCCCTTCGGGCACGATCTGCGCAGCGCTCAGGCCCTGAACGCGGTCGTCGAGCGGGTGTTCGCGCCAGACGACATCTTCCGCATCGACCACTATCTCGGCAAAGAGACCGTGCAGAACATCCTGGCCTTCCGCTTCGCCAACTCGATCTTCGAGCCGCTCTGGAACGCCAACTACGTCGATCATGTGCAGATCACCATGGCCGAAGACATCGGCATCGGCGGCCGTGCCGGCTACTACGACGGCATTGGCGCAGCCCGCGACGTCATCCAGAACCACCTGCTGCAGCTGCTGGCGCTGACCGCGATGGAAGAGCCGACCTCGCTCACCCCTTCGGCCCTGCGCAGCGAGAAGATCAAAGTGCTGGGTGCACTCGGCCTGCCCGACGATCTGGCTGTGCACACGGCGCGAGGGCAGTACCTGGGCGGCTGGCAGGGAGGCCGTCAGGTGCGCGGCTATCTCGAAGAGGAGGGCATCGCGCCCGACTCCATCACCGAGACCTATGCCGCCTTCCGCGTCGACGTGCACACCCGCCGCTGGGCCGGCGTGCCCTTCTATCTGCGCGCGGGGAAACGCCTGGGACGACGGGTGACCGAGATCGCCCTCGTCTTCAAACAGATTCCGCAGCAGCTCTTCGGCACCCATCAGACCGCCGCGCTCGGCCCGAACGCGCTGGTCATCCGGGTGCAGCCCGAAGAGGGCATCACGCTGCGCTTCGGCTCGAAGGTGCCCGACACCAACATGACGGTGCGCGACGTGAGCATGGACTTCACCTACGGCCATTCGTTCGCCGAGGCCAGCCCAGAGGCGTACGAGCGGCTGATCCTCGACGTGCTGCTCGGCGACCCACCGCTCTTTCCCCGACACCGCGAAGTCGAGCTCGGCTGGCAGGTGCTCGACCCGATCGAGCAGTTCTGGGCGGCGAACGGCCGGCCTGAAGGCTACCGCGCCGGCACCTGGGGCCCGGCGAGCGCCGACCGCATGCTCACCGTCGACAGCAGGGAGTGGCGCCGCCCATGATCATCGATCTCACTGACACAGACACGACGTCGATCTCGAAGCGGCTGAGTCGAGAGCGCGAGGCGACCGGTTTCAGCGCGCTGGGACGCGTGCTCACGCTGGTCGTGATCGCACGGGCCGACGACGAGGCCCGAGCCATCGCAACCGCGGTCGCCGCATCGCAGGAGCATCCGATGCGGGTGCTCGTGCTGATTCCGCAGCCCGAGGCCGACACCGACCGGCTCGACGCCCAGCTGCGTCTGGGCAACGACACCGGGGCCAGCGAGGTCATCGTGATGCGAGCACGCGGGGCGGTGGCCTCGGCTCTCGACACGATCGTGATCGGTCTGCTGCTGCCCGATGCCCCGGTCGTGCTCTGGCTGGCCAACGGCGATGTGGATGCCCCGCTCGGGTCGCTCTCGGAGCTTGCCGCCCGCCGTGTCTCAGACGTGCGTCGCTGCAGCGATCCCGTCGGATCACTGCTCGACGCCGCCCGCACGTATCGACCGGGTGACACCGATTTGGCCTGGTCGCAGATCAGCGTGTTGCGGGCGCAGCTCGCCGCCACTCTCGATCAGCCGCCGCATCTGACCGTCACGGCCGCATCGCTCACCGGCAGCCCGAGTTCGCCGGAGTTCCTGCTGCTCGCCGCCTGGCTGGCGCTGCGACTCGGCGTGCCCGTGGCCATGCACGACTCGTCGTCTGCGCTGCCGGTGGCCGAGGTTCGGCTCTCTCGGACAGACGGAGACATCGTGCTCTGCGGCGATCCGGCCGCCGGCATGAGCAGGCTCACGCTGCCGGGGCTGCCCGAACAGCAGCTGCCGCTCACCCAGCGCACCGAAGCCGAGTGCCTCTCCGAAGAGCTGCGGCGACTCGATCAGGACCGCGTCTTCGGCGAAGTGCTGCGCGCCGGGCTGCCGCTCGTGCTCGAGACACGGGGTGACGATGACGACGCCTGAGCCCATGGCAGGCCCCGACGGCCGCCCGCCGCTCACGCACATTCAGGTGCCGAGCCTCGATGCCGGCGTGCTGGCTGCCACCGAGACGGTGCTGCGTCATGTCAGCGCGTTCACAGCCGGCCGCAGCACGGCCGATCGGTTCGACGGCTGGCCGAGCCTGTCGGCCGATGAGCCGGCGTCATCTCGCGCGTTCAATCTGGCGCTGACCGGTGGTACAGCCGGCTCTGCCGTGACGCAGTCGCTCGCCGAGCACGCCGAGGTCGACTGGTCGCAGGTGCATCTCTGGTACGGTGACGAACGCTGGGTGACCCGCGGCTCGGCCGAGCGCAACGACGTCGTGGCACTCGATGCACGGCACCGCCGTGCCGCCTTCGCCGAAGCCGAGCTGCATCGCATCGCCGCAGCCGACGACGGGCTCACCGTCGAGGGTGCCGCCTCGGCCTATGCCGTCGACCTGGCAGCCAACGTGCCCGTGCGCGACCCGCAGTCGGCGCTGCCCGCGCTCGACCTCGTACTCCTCGGCGTCGGTCCCGACGGACACGTCGCCTCGATCTTTCCCGATCACCAGAGCGCAGTCGCCGGCTCGGCCGACAGCCCCGCCAGCACCATCGCCGTACGCAGCAGTCCGAAGCCTCCCCCGACCCGGGTGTCGCTGACGCTCAGCACGATCCGCGCTGCCAGACACGTCGTGCTCATCGCCTGCGGAGACGAGAAGCGCGCGGCCGTGCGCGGCATCCTCGGCGACGCACCCCTGCCGGCTGCCCTGGCCCGAGGCCGGCGTTCGACGCTGCTCATCAGCACACCGCAGAGCTGACGCGACCGCACTGCGGGTGAGACACCGGCTGGTCAGTCGTGCGGCAGCGCGCGCGACTCTTTGGTGCAGAGGAGCGCCGAGGCGCCTGACACCAGCGCGCAGACGAGCATCACGGTCACCACGGTATCGAGCGAGACGCGACCCGTGATGGTCACCATCGGAGTGACGGCGGCCGCCAGAGCATACTGCGACGCGCCCATGAGTGCGGAGGCGATGCCGGCGCCGCGACGCTGACGGCCCAGTCCCAGCGCCGTGCTGTTGGCGATGATGACGGGAAACGGCGCCCCCGCGAGCGAGACCAGCACGAGCAGCGTCCAGAGCGCTGGCGCGCTGGACGCTGCAGCCGCATCTTTCATCGCGACTGGTGATGCCACGACGACGAACAGCGCGATGGCACAGATCGCTTCGAAGACGACAGCGGTCGTCAGCATGCGCCACATGCCCACACGTCGCACGAGGCGGGTGTTGAGCACGCCGGCGAGAAGCGTGCCGACCGCGAAGACCGCCATGCAGAACGAGAACTGGCGTTCGTCAAGCCCGTAGACCAGTTGCAGCACCACAGATGAGCTGGAGATCCAGGTGAAGAGCACGCCGAAGGCGAAGACCTGCATCAGGGTGAAACCGATGAAAGAGCGGTCGCGCGCGACGGTGCGGAGCGTGCTGCCGAGCTCGCGCACGCCGCCGCTCACCCGACCGGTGGCAGGCAGGGACTCCCCCAGGACGAAGGCGCTCGCGAACAGCATGAGAACAGCCACGCCGGTGAGCACCCAGAGCACGCCTCGCCAGCCGATGTGCGGAATGAGCAGACCGCCGGCGACCGGGGCGAGGACGGGTGCGAGACCGTTGACGATGCCGATGAAGCCGAAGAGTCGCGCCAGTTGCACTCCCCGGCTGACGTCACGGGCGATGGCACGACCGATGACGACGCCGGCGCACCCGCTGAATCCCTGGAGGAAACGCCAGATGCACAGCCAGACGATACTCGGCGACATCGTGGCGAACAGACTCGAGACGACGAAGAGCAGCCCGGCCACGAGCAGGGGACGACGCCGGCCGAGCATGTCGCTGGCCGGCCCCCAGAACAGCTGTCCGCCGCCCATGCCGAGCATGAAGAGCGAGAGGGTGAGCTGCACCGAGGCCTGAGAAGTCTGCAGGTCGCCAGAGACCAAGGGGAACCCCGGCAGGTACATGTCGGTCGCCAAGGGCGCGACCGTGCTGAGCAGCCCAAGCGCGCCGATCAGCGTCGGCCCGTATTTCGGGGCCGTGGAGTGCGTCACTGCGGAGCTGCGCGTGCGGTCAGATCTGACCGAAGCGGATCATGAGGCCGATGCCGACGATCGAGACGAACCAGAGCACCGAGACGACGACGGTGATGCGGTTCAGGTTGCGCTGGGCGACGCCAGACGCGCTGAGGCTGCTGGTGGTGCCGCCGCCGAACATGTCGCTCAGACCGCCGCCACGGCCCTTGTGCAGCAGGATGAGCAGCGTCAGCAGGATGCTGGTCACTGTCAGCAGCACATTGAGCACGATGATGAGAGCAGTCACGATGGCCTTTCGTCGTCAGGATGCCGAGCGCGGAGCCGGGCAACATCCGCCAGTATACCGGGGATGCCGCCCGAGGGCATCATCTTCGCGGGCGGCGGGTCGTCAGTCGGTGCGCACGTGGCGACGGAACTGAGCGATGCCCGCGAAGCTGGCGGCATCGAGGCTTGCGCCGCCCACCAGGGCACCGTCGATGTCGGGCTGCGCGAGGAAACCCGCGACGTTGTCGACGGCGACAGAACCGCCATAGAGGATGCGGGTGGCTGCCGCGAGGGCATCGGCGCGTTCGGCTCCCAGCGGCTCGCGCAGCGCCTCGCCCAAGGCCGTGCGCAGACGGCCGATGACCTCTTGGGCCTGTTGCGCCGTCGCCGCCTTGCCGCTGCCGATGGCCCACACCGGTTCATAGGCGATGACGATTTCGGGAATCTCACCGGCACCAGCGCGCCGCGCCAGCTCGGCGGCGAACTCTGAGACGGCGCCCTGCAGCTGGGCGACGGGCACTGCCGCCGGCCCCTTCGCCTCAAGATCTGCTGCTGTCTCACCGACGCAGATCAGCGGTATCAGCCCGTGGCGAATCGCCGCCAAGGCCTTGCGTCCGACCTGCGCGTCGTCTTCATGGTGGTACGAGCGCCGCTCGGAGTGGCCGACGATCGCGTACTTCGCATCGAGGCGCTGCAGGAAGGCACCGGAGATCTCGCCGGTGAATGCACCCTGGTCGTGCTCGGAGACATCCTGCGAGCCGAAGGTGATCGGCAGTCTGTCGGCCGCCACGAGAGACTGCACCGAGCGCAGGTCGGTGAACGGTGGAAAGACCGCAACCTCGACGTCGTCGAAGTCGTGATCGACGTCACGCAGCGTCCAGGCGACCTTCTGCACCAGCGCGATGGCGTGCAGATGGTCGATGTTCATCTTCCAGTTGCCCGCGATCAGCGGAGTGCGCTCATGGGTGGAGTGCGTCGGTGCTGAGCTGTCTTCGATTCGCTTGCTGTTGCGCAGACTCATTCAGCCGACCATCCCAGCACTTCGAGGCCGGGCAGCACCTTGCCCTCGAGCAGTTCGAGCCCAGCGCCGCCGCCGGTCGAGATGTGCCCGAAGTCACTCTCGGTGTAGCCGAAGGAGCGCGCGGCTGCGGCGGAGTCGCCGCCGCCGACGACGCTGTAGCCGTCGGTCTCGGTCAGGGCCTGGGCGACGATGCGGGTGCCGCTGGCGAAGGCCGCGAACTCGAACACCCCCATCGGACCGTTCCAGAACACGGTCTTCGACTGCCGGATGACCTCGGCGAACTGCTCGGCGGTCTCGGGGCCCAGGTCAAGCCCCATGACGTCGGCGCCGAGGTCGCTCGCCTCGATCGCGTCGACCGGAGTCACACGGTGTTCGGCGTCTTCGGCGAAATGATCGGCCACGACGATGTCGACCGGCAGCTCCAGGTGCACACCGAGGCGCTCGGCCTCGTCGAGATACCCGCGCACCGTATCGATCTGATCGGCCTCGACCAGGCTCTTGCCGATCTTCTCACCACGGGCCGCGAGAAACGTGTAGACCATTCCCCCACCGACCAGCAGATGATCTACTTTGGGCAGGAGGTTGTCGATGACGGCCAGCTTGTCTGAGACCTTCGCCCCGCCGAGCACGACGGTGTAGGGGTGCTCCGGTGAGCCGAGCAGATGCCCGAGCGCCTGCAGCTCGGTCTCGATGAGCAGCCCAGCGGCGTGCGGCAGCAGAGTGGCCAGCTCGTAGACGCTGGCCTGTTTGCGGTGAACGACGCCGAACCCGTCTGACACGAACGCGTCGCCGAATGCGGCGAGCTGTGCGGCGAATGCGAGACGCTCTTCAGCGTCTTTCGACGTCTCGGCAGCGTTGAAGCGCAGATTCTCGAGCAGGACGACGCCGCCCTCGCCCAGTTCGCCCACCTGCTGTCGGGCGGCGTCGCCGACGGTGTCGGTCGCGAACGCGACTTCGGTGCCGAGCAGCTCGGCCAGACGCACAGCCACCGGCTCGAGCGAGAGCTCGGGCACGATCTGCCCCTTCGGGCGGCCCAAGTGCGCCACGATGATCAGGCTGGCCCCGGCGTCGAGCAGCCGACGGTACGTCGGCAGCGACGCGCGGATGCGGCCGTCATCGGTGATGGCACCGTCTTTGAGCGGAACGTTGAGGTCGCTGCGCACGATGACGCGGCGGCCGGCGAGCGAGCCGAGCGATTCAATCGTCTTGAGAGACATGTGCGCGCTCAGCCCAGCTTCGATGCGACGAGCTTGGTCAGGTCGACGACGCGGCTGGAGTACCCGAACTCGTTGTCGTACCAGCCGACGAGCTTCACCGTGCTGCCCACGACCCGCACCAGGGGTGCGTCGAAGACGGTCGAGTAGCTGTTACCGACGATGTCGCTCGAGACGATGGGAGCCTCGCTGTACTGCAGATAGCCCTTGAGCGTCGTCTCGGCCGCCTCGCGGTACACGGCGAGGATGTCGTCGACCGTCACCGGCTTCGACGACTCGATCGTCACGTCGGTCAGTGAGCCGTCGGGCACCGGCACGCGCACGGCGTAGCCGTCGAGCTTGCCTTTGAGCTCTGGGATGACGAGGCCGATGGCCTTGGCGGCGCCGGTCGTGGTCGGCACGATGTTGATCGCGGCCGCACGAGCACGACGCAGGTCTTTGTGCTTGGAGTCGACGAGGCGCTGATCGCCGGTGTAGGCGTGCACGGTGGTCATGAGACCGCGTTCGATGCCGAAAGTGTCGAGGAACGGCTTCAGCAGCGGCGCGAGGCAGTTCGTCGTGCACGACGCGTTCGAGATGACGTCGTGGCGCTCGGGGTCGTAGAGATCGTCATTGACACCCATCACGAACGTGGCGTCTTCGTGCTTGGCCGGAGCCGTGATGATGACCTTCTTGGCCCCCGCCTCGATGTGGCCTCGGGCGTTGTCGGCGTCGTTGAACTTGCCGGTGCCCTCGATCACGATGTCGACGCCCTGATCGCCCCAGCCGAGCTCGCGAGGATCGCGCGAGCTGAGCGCGGTGATCTCACGGCCGTCGACGATGAGCCTGCCGGGAGCCGTCTCGACCTCGTGGTCCCAGATGCCGTGCACGGAATCGTATTTGAGCAGATGAGCCTGGGTCTCCAGGTCGCGGAGGTCGTTCGCGGCGACGATCTCGAAATTGGTGTCCTGCTGGTCGAGGGCCGCACGCAGGACAGTCCTGCCGATGCGACCGAATCCGTTGATCCCAACCCGAACTGTCACGAGCGTTCTCCTTCGATGCTTCGATGCGTCACGTATGCGACGGGAGATGCCCCGCCGCACCTATTCTACTGAACTCCGTCCGCATCCGCCGTCCGGACGCGCGACGAGGTCGACGACCGCAGCGGCGCCGATGCCCGAAACGCGAAGCACCCCACAGCATCCGTCGGATGCGTGGGGTGCTCGGTCGACCGGGAGTGTCTCTCGGCCTGTGGGCTCAGACGGTGGTTCGCCTCGAGCCTTCGAAAGGTCAGAGGGTGATGATGCCCTGGGTGCCGGTCTTGGCGGCCGCGAAGCGCTCGGCGACGTTCTGCCAGTTCGCGATGTTCCAGATGGCCTTGACGTAGTCGGCCTTCACGTTCAGGTAGTCGAGGTAGAAGGCGTGCTCCCACATGTCGACCAGGAACACCGGCACGGTCGCCGCAGCGTGGTTCGACTGGTGATCGTGCAGCTGCTCGATGATCAGGCGCTGACCGAGGCTGTCCCATGACAGGGCCGCCCAGCCCGAGCCCTGGATGCCCAGAGCCGCGGCCGCGAACTGCGCCTGGAAGTTCTCGAACGAGCCGAAGAACTCGGTGATGGCGGCGTCGAGCTCGCCCTCGGGACGCTGTGTGTCGGGGCCGAGATTGGTCCAGAAGATGGTGTGGTTGACGTGACCGGCCAGGTTGAAGGCGAGGTCTTTCTCCAGCTGGTTGATGTCGCCGTAGCTGCCGCCTGCGCGAGCGGCCTCAAGCTTCTCGAGTGCGCCGTTGGCGCCCTTGACGTAGTTCGCATGGTGCTTGTCGTGATGCAGCTCCATGATCTTTCCGCTGATCGACGGCTCCAGCGCCGAGTAATCGTAGGGAAGATCGGGAAGGGTGTAGACAGACATGACAACTCCTCACAGTTCACAGATGAGACGGTCGAGACCGACCGTCCTGTGTGCGAGTGTACTCAGCTGCGGCTGTGAAAACCGTCCGAGACGCGCAAAGTCGGGTGACGTTCACTGACCGCGAAACGCGTGTTCGGTCAATCGCTTTCAGACAGCGCTGACCCTGCACGAAGGCCGATCAGCGCACGCTGTCTGGCACGTTCGCCTCGGTGCCGGGCACGCCGAGATCCTTGGCCCGGCGATCTGCCATCGCGAGCAGTCGACGGATGCGACCGGCCACGGCATCCTTCGTCAGCACCGGGTCGGCGAGACGACCCAGCTCGTCGAGACTCGCCTGACGGTGCTGCAGGCGCAGGTCGCCCGCCTGCCGGAGGTGATCGGGGATGTCATCGCCGAGGATCTCGAGCGCCCGCTCGACACGTGCGCTCGCCGCGACCGCCGCCTGAGCAGAACGACGCAGGTTCGCGTCGTCGAAGTTCACCAGCCGGTTGACGTTGGCTCGCACCTCACGGCGATGGCGCACTTCTTCCCATTCTTCGAGCGTGTTCGTCGCGCCGAGCAGCCGCAGCATGGTCGAGATGGCCTCAGGCTCGCGCACTACGACTCGGTGCGAGCCGCGGATCTCACGCGCCTTCGAGACGACGCCGACACGACGCGCCGTGCCGACGAGGGCCATCGCGGCCTCGGCGACCGGGCAGACCACCTCAAGCGCAGAGCTGCGGCCGGGATCGCTCAACGAACCCGCTGCGAGGAAGGCTCCTCGCCACACGGCGCAGGAGATCTCGGGAGAGCCGTTGACCAAAGCGCTGGGCAGACCGCGCACCGGGCGGTTGCGAGCGTCGGTCATGCCGGTCTGTCGAGCGAGGATCTCTCCTCCGCGAGGAATGCGCAGCACGTATTCGCCGGGCGCCCCGACGCTCTCGACCAGCTGTGCCGGCGCACCGTAGAGTTCGGCCAGACCGCGCCGCACTCGTTCGGTGAGCTCAGCCGAGTCGAGCACGACCTCGATGACGATGTGACCGGAGATATGATGCAGACCGCCCGCGAAACGCAGCAGACTGGCGAGCTCAGCTGCGCGCAGTCGACCGGTCGGGTATCGGTGCCTCATGAGCTCCTGTTTGACTTGGGCTGTCAGTGGCACCGCGGGTCATTCCTTTCCAAGGTCTCTGTGTGTGACTTCGACGGTGAGATCTGGGTGTTTGCGCAGTCTGCGCGCCATCTCGTTCGCCGTGGCCACCGAGCGATGCTTTCCTCCTGTGCATCCGAAGGCGAACATCGCGTGACGTTTGTTCTCACGCAGGTACCCGTCTATCACCGTGCTCAGCACACGCTCGTAGTCACTCAGGAACTCCTGTGCTCCTGGCTGGCCGAGCACATATTCTCTCACATCGTCGTCGGTGCCGGTGTGCGCTCGAAGCTCTTCGACCCAGAACGGATTCGGCAGAAAGCGCATGTCGGCCACCATGTCTGCGTCGAGCGGAATGCCGTATTTAAAGCCGAAGCTGGTGATCGTGACGGTGACGGTATCGGCTTGGTCACCGCCGAAGAGGTCGAAGGCGCGATTGGTCAGCTGATGCACGTTGAGACCGGTGGTGTCGATGATCGTGTCGGCACGACCGCGCAGGCCGACGAGCAGCTGCCGCTCGGCACGGATGCGTTCGACGAGAGTGCCGCCGCTCTGCAGGGGGTGCGGGCGCCGCACCTTCTCGAAGCGGCGCACCAGCTCGGCCTCGCTCGCCTCGAGATAGACCACCCGGATCGGCACGGCGAGACCGTTGAGCGCGTCCAGCTGCGCGTCAAGATCGCTGAACACGGTGCCGCCGCGCACGTCGATGACCACCGCCAGACGTCGAATCTCGTGCTCTCCGTCTTCGACGAAGTGCGCCAGCGGCACCAGCATCTTGGGCGGGAGGTTGTCGATGACGTACCAGCCCATGTCTTCGAGGGCGTTGGCGACTGTCGACCGGCCGGCCCCGGAGAGCCCGGTCAGGATCAGGAACTCGTTGCGCTCTGAGCTCGGCTGTTCGCCTTCGGACGTCGCAGAGTCCGTCTGCACGGGGTCACTCTGCACTGTCTCGCTCACGCTCGCCTTCATGTTCATCAACCTTAGCCCGATTGCGGTGCTGCCATTCGGCAAGTCTCTGAGCCGTCGTCTCGCCGATGCCGGGCACGGCACAGAGCTCTTCGATGCCAGCCTCGGCCACACGGGCCGGTGAACCGAAGTGGCGCAGCAGGTCGCGTGCACGACGGTCGCCGATGCCCGGCACGGCGGCGAGGTCGGTCTCATACGCTTTGGTGCGAGAGCTGCGCTGATAGGTGATCGCGAATCGATGGGCCTCGTCGCGGATGCGCTGCACCATGAACATGGCCTCGCTGTTGCGCGGCAGGATCACCGGGTAGTCGTCATCCGGCGTCCAGAGTTCTTCGAGACGCTTGGCGATGCCGGCCAGGGCGATGCGGTCGGCGAAGCCGTGTTCTTCGAGCGCACGTTTCGCGGCCGCCACCTGGGGTGCACCACCGTCGACGATGATGAGACTCGGAAAGTACTGGAACGAATTCTGCCGGGGATCTCGCGGCGCGGCCGTTGGCGAGCCCGCGGGGCTTTCCTGCTCGCGCAGATGTGCGAGCCGGCGCGAGATGACCTGGTGGATCGATGCCGTGTCATCGTTGGTGCCCACGATCGAGAACTTGCGGTAGTCCCGCTTCTTGGGCAGGCCGTCTTCGAAGACGACCATGGAGGCCACGACATCGGTGCCGCCGAGATGGGAGATGTCGTAGCACTCCATGCGCAGCGGCGCCTCGCTCATGCCCAGCGCCTGTGCGATCTCGTTCAGTGCGCTGCTGCGCGCCACATAGTCGCTGGCACGCTTCATCTTGTACTGACGCAGCGCCTCAGCGGCGTTCGTGGTGACCGTCTGCTGCAGCGAGAGCTTCTCACCGCGCTGCGGCACCCGCAGATGGACCGGACCGCCCCGCCGACGTTCGAGCAGCTCGGTGACGGCCTCGGCATCAGCCGGCATCTCGGGCAGCAGGATCTGCACCGGCACCGTCAGGGGGCGATCCGCGTCATCGAGATAGACGTGCTGCAGCGCCTGCGCCAGAAACTCGTCGTCGGGCATCTCGAGCTCTTTGTCGATCAGCCACGTGCGCACCCCGCGGATGCGCCCGCCACGCACCATGAAGACGTGCACGGCGGCGTGCAGGTCGTCGTCGCTGATGCCGAGCACGTCGGCGTTCTCGTGGTCTGAGAGCACGACCGCTGTCGCCGCGAGCACCGAGTCGAGGGCCTGCAGCTGGTCGCGCAGCCTGGCCGCCTGTTCGAACTCGAGATCGTCGCTGGCCCGCTGCATGCGCTGACGCAGGTCGCGGATGTAGGTCTGGTCCTGGCCTGCCATGAAGCGGATCACGTGCTGCGCGGTCTCGCGGTGCTCGTCGATCGAGACGCGACCGACGCAGGGGGCCGAGCACTTGCCGATGTCGCCGAGCAGGCAGGGCTTGCCCATGCGCTGGGCGCGTTTGAGCGTCGACGTCTTGCAGCTGCGCATCGGGAACACTTTGAGCAGCGAGTCGATGGTCGAGCGCAGGTCGTAGACCTTCACGTACGGCCCGAAGTAGCGGTCGCCCTTCTTGTGCCGCCCGCGCGTGATCGTGACCCGAGGAATCTCTTCGGACATGGTGACCGCGAGGTAGGGGTACGACTTGTCGTCTTTGAACTGCACGTTGAACGGCGGGTCGAACTCTTTGATCCACGTGTATTCGAGCTGCAGCGCCTCGAACTCGCTGCCCACGATCGTCCACCGTAGCTCGCGGGCGGTGGTGACCATGCGCCGGGTGCGCTCGTGCAGGGTGTGCAGCGGCGCGAAGTAGCTGCTCAGCCGCGCGCGCAGGTTCTTCGCCTTGCCGACATAGATCACGCGGCCGTTGACGTCGAGCCATCGGTACACGCCCGGCTTCGACGGGATGTCGCCCGTGCGCGGCCGCCATGAGATGTCTTCGGCCAAGGTCAGTCGGTCTTTCCGGCAGAACTCGTCGCCCTGCTCTTCGTCACGGGCTTCGCGGCCGCGCGGTCGAAGATCTCGGCCAGGAACGCCCCGGTGTGACTCTCGGGCACCCGTGCGATCTCTTCCGGGGTGCCCTCGGCGACGACCGTGCCGCCTCCGGAACCGCCTTCGGGACCCATGTCGATGATCCAGTCGGCGCTCTTGATCACATCGAGGTTGTGCTCGATCACGATCACCGTGTTGCCCTTGTCGACGAGTTCGCGCAGCACGATGAGCAGCTTGCGCACGTCTTCGAAGTGCAGCCCGGTGGTGGGCTCGTCGAGCACGTAGACGCTGCGCCCGTTCGAGCGTCGCTGCAGCTCGGTGGCCAGCTTGACGCGCTGGGCCTCGCCACCCGAGAGCGTGGTGGCGCTCTGGCCGAGAGTCACGTAGCCGAGTCCGACGTCGACCAGCGTCTTCATGTAGCGGTGGATGCTGTTGATCGGTTTGAAGAACTCGGCGGCTTCGGCGACGGACATGTCGAGCACTTCGGCGATGTTCTTGCCCTTGTAGTGCACAGCCAGCGTGTCGCGGTTGTATCGGGCGCCGTGACAGACCTCGCAGTCGACGTAGACGTCGGGCAGAAAGTTCATCTCGATCTTGAGCGTGCCGTCACCGTTGCAGGCCTGGCAGCGGCCTCCTTTGACGTTGAACGAGAATCGGCCGGGCAGATATCCGCGGGCCTGCGCCTCAGGCGTCTGGGCGAAGAGCTTGCGAATCTGATCGAAAACGCCGGTGTAGGTGGCCGGGTTCGACCTGGGCGTGCGGCCGATCGGGCTCTGGTCGACGTGCACCACTTTGTCGAGCTGAGAGATACCGGTTATGCGGGTGTGCTTGCCGGCCACGTTGCGCGCGTGGTTGAGCTTCTGCGCGAGCACTCGATAGAGAATGTCGTTGACCAGCGTCGACTTGCCCGAACCGCTGACCCCGGTCACCACGGTCATCACGCCGATCGGAAAGCTCACGTCGACGTCGCGCAGATTGTTCTCGCGAGCGCCCACCACCGAGATCTGCCGCTGCTTCGAGGTGCGGTGCCGCTTCTCAGGCAGGGGGATGCTGCGACGCCCAGCCAGATAGTCTCCCGTGATCGAGTCGCGGTTCTGCAGCAGCGCCTCGTAGCTGCCCGAGTGGATCACCCGGCCGCCGTTGACCCCCGCCCCCGGGCCGATGTCGACGATCCAGTCGGCCGCCTGAATGGTCTCTTCGTCGTGCTCGACCACCAGCAGCGTGTTGCCGAGATCTCGCAGCTTGCGCAGTGTGGCGATCAGTCGTCGGTTGTCGCGCTGGTGCAGGCCGATCGAGGGTTCGTCAAGCACGTAGAGCACGCCGGTCAGGCCCGATCCGATCTGCGTCGCCAGGCGGATGCGCTGGGCCTCACCGCCAGAGAGCGTTCCGGCCGTGCGTGAGAGCGAGAGGTAGTCGAGGCCGACTTCGAGCAGAAAATCGAGTCGGGCACGCACCTCGCGCAGCACCGGCTCTGCAATCGCCGTCTCACGCTGGCCGAGACGCAGGCGGCCGAAGAACTCGGCGGTCTGGTCGAGCGGCATCTTGACGACGTCCCAGATGCTGCGGCCGCCGACCTTGACCGCGAGGACCTCGGGCTTGAGGCGGGCACCGTGGCACACGGCACAGGGCACCTCGCGCAGATACGGCTCGTAGCGGTCGCGCTGAGCATCGCTCTCGGCTTCGAGCCAGTGCCGGTGCACATAGGGCAGCACGCCCTCGAAGCCGCTCGTGTACTTGATCTCGCGTCCGAAGCGGTTGCGGTAACGCACCTTGACGTTGAAGTCTTTGCCGTTGAGCACCAGTGCCCGCGCCGTCGCACTGAGCTTGTGCCACGGCGTGTCGAGCGAGAAGCCGTTCTCATCTGCCAGGCCTTCGAGCACGTGCTCGAAGAAGTGCGAGAGACCTTTGCTCTGCGTGCTCCACGGCAAAATCGCTCCGTCGTGAATCGATGCCTCTGGGTCTCCGATGACCAGATCTTCGTCGACACTCATCGCAGTGCCGAGACCGGAGCACTCCGGGCAGGCGCCGAAGGGCGCGTTGAACGAGAAGGTGCGCGGCTCGAAGTCGGTGACGGTGATGGTGTGCCCGTTCGGGCATGAGAGATCCTCGCTGAAGACACGCTGGCCCTCCCCCGGCTCGTCGTCATCAGGACGATCGACGAAATCGGCGATCACCAGGCCATCCGCTGCTTTCAGCGCCGTCTCGACCGAATCGGTCAGTCGTGTGCTGATGCCGGGCCGCGCCACGAGGCGGTCGACGACCACTGAGATGTCGTGCTTGTACGTCTTCTTCAGCTTGGGCGCCTCAGAGAGCTGCACGGTCTCGCCGTCGACGACCGCCCGGGCGAAGCCCTGGGCCTGGAGATCGGCGAGCAGGTCGACGAACTCGCCCTTGCGCTGACGCACGACCGGCGCGAGCACCTGGAAGCGGGTGCCCTCGGGAAGCTTGAGCAGCTCGTCGACGATCTGCTGCACCGTCTGACGCTGCACCACCGCATCACAGACCGGGCAGTGCGGCGTGCCCGCGCGGCTGAAGAGCAGTCTCAGGTAGTCATAGATCTCGGTGATGGTGCCCACGGTCGATCGCGGGTTGCGATTCGTCGACTTCTGATCGATCGAGACCGCCGGGCTCAGCCCCTCGATGAAGTCGACGTCTGGGCGGTCGACCTGCCCGAGGAACTGACGCGCGTAGGCCGAGAGGCTCTCGACATAACGGCGCTGGCCCTCGGCGAAGATGGTGTCGAAGGCGAGCGACGATTTGCCCGAACCGCTGAGCCCGGTGAAGAGCACCAGCGAGTCGCGGGGAAAGCTCACGTCGATGTTGCGCAGGTTGTGCACCCGGGCGCCACGCACCTCGATGCGGTCGTTGGGTCGTCTGAGGGTATGACCCGAATGCGAGCTGTGTGCCTCATCGGCTGACTGCTCATGCGTGTCGGCCGGTCGCGCGGCGCGAGTCTGCGCTGTCGTGTCGCTGTGAGGGGATGCGCCGCCGTTCTGTGCGCTGGTGCTGACCTGATGCGTCATGGTGCTCTTCTTCGTATGGTCGTCGGTGCTGCAGGGTGGAGTTGCGGGAATGCCGTGGTCGAGCGGCTCGATCTATGTGTGCGCCGTCATGCCGCACCGTGTGATGCGGGTGCGTCCTGGGACGTCATGCTCATCGGAGGTCGGCCTTCTGCACGCTGCGCAGTTCGCTCTTCACGTCTTTGAGCTCGTCGCGCAAGCGCGCCGCCAGTTCGAACTGCAGCTCTTTGGCCGCCTGGAGCATCTGCTCGTTGAGCTCTGCCGCCAGCTTCGAGAGCTCCTCGATGCCGTGAGCGTCTTCGAACCGAGGTGCCGGACCGGTATCACCGGCGGAGCCGATCGAGGTCTCGACCCCGACTGCATCGGCCGTCCTCTGATGGCCGCGGCCGTGCTTGGCGGCGCCCCGAGCTCTGCGCCCGTGACCGGACATGAGCTCTTGGGTGTCTTGGTCTTCGCGGATGATCTGGTCGGTGATGTCGGCGATCTTCTTGCGCAGCGGCTGGGGGTCGATGCCGTGGTCGTCGTTGTACTGCTTCTGGATCTCGCGGCGCCGATTCGTCTCTTCGATGGCGCGACGCATCGAGTCGGTGACGGTGTCGGCGTACATGTGCACCTCGCCGCTGACGTTTCGCGCGGCTCGACCGATCGTCTGCACGAGCGAAGTGGTGGAACGCAGGAACCCCTCTTTGTCGGCATCGAGGATGGCGACCAGGCTGACCTCTGGAAGGTCGAGACCCTCTCTGAGCAGATTGATGCCGACGAGCACGTCGAAGGTGCCGCGTCGCAGCTCGGTGAGCAGCTCGACTCGGCGCAGCGTGTCGACGTCTGAGTGCAGGTATTCGACCCGCACGCCGTTGTCAGCGAGGAACTCGGTGAGGTCTTCGGCCATCTTCTTGGTGAGCGTCGTGACCAGCACCCGCTCGTCGCGGTCGACGCGCAGTCTGATCTGCTCGAGCAGGTCGTCGATCTGACCCTTGGACGGTTTGACCACGACGAGCGGGTCGAGCAGCCCGGTCGGGCGGATGATCTGCTCGACCACGCCGTCGGCATGCGACAGCTCGTACTGGCCGGGTGTCGCCGAGAGGTAGACGGTCTGACCGACCCGGTCTTCGAACTCGTTCCACCGCAGCGGGCGGTTGTCCATCGCACTGGGCAGACGGAAGCCGTGCTCGACGAGCGTGCGCTTGCGAGAGGCGTCGCCCTCGTACATGCCGCCGATCTGCGGCACCGTCACATGAGACTCGTCGATGACGGTCAGAAAGTCATCGGGAAAGTAGTCGAGCAGACAGTGCGGGGGCTCGCCGGGCGCACGCCCGTCGATGTAGCGCGAATAGTTCTCGATGCCGCTGCAGAAGCCGATCTGCTCGAGCATCTCGAGGTCGTAGCTGGTGCGCATCTTCAGTCGCTGGGCCTCGAGCAGCTTGTTCTGCTTCTCGAACTCGTGCAGCCGCACGTCGAGGTCGTCCTGGATCTCGCCGATGGCGCGCCGCATCGTCTGGTCGCTCGCGACGTAGTGCGATGCCGGAAAGATCGCGACGGCGTCTTCGGTCTTCAGAATCTCACCGGTCAGCGGGTGCAGCGATGAGAGCGACTCGACCTCGTCGCCGAAGAGCTCGATGCGAATCGCGTGCTCGTCATAGACCGGGATGATCTCGATGGTGTCTCCGCGGACCCGGAAGTTGCCGCGCACGAACTCGACGTCGTTGCGCTTGTACTGCATGTCGAGAAAACGGTGCACGAGCTCGTCTCGATCGATGCGGTCGCCCACGTGCAGCGGCAGCATCGCCTGCAGGTATTCGTCTGGTGTGGCCAGACCGTAGATGCACGACACGGTCGAGACCACGACCACATCTCGCCGGCTCAGCAGAGAGCGCGTCGCCGAGTGGCGCAGTCGTTCGACCTCGGCGTTGACCGAGGAGTCTTTCTCGATGAAGGTGTCAGTCTGTGGCACGTAGGCCTCGGGCTGATAGTAGTCGTAGTACGAGACGAAGTACTCGACGGCGTTGTGCGGCAGCAGCTCGCGAAACTCATTGGCGAGCTGGGCCGCCAGCGTCTTGTTGTGCGCGAGCACGAGCGCGGGTCGTTGCAGGCGTTCGATGAGCCACGCAGTCGTCGCGGACTTGCCGGTGCCGGTCGCACCGAGCAGCACGACGTCACGCTCGCCGTCGCGAAGACGACGCACGAGTTGGTCGATCGCCTGAGGCTGATCGCCGGAGGGCTGGTACGGGCTGACGACCTCGAACGGTCGCACTTCACGGGTCGGCTGCACGCTGACAGTCTAGTCGCAGAAACGCCAGAGATCGAACCTATGTTCGAATGCGATGTCTCAGTCGGCGAGAATGGAGTTCCACTCAGGATGCCGTTCGAACCATCTCGCCGCATACCAGCAGGTCGGACGAATGCGGAGCCCGCCCTGTTCGCTGATCAGCGTGACGGCCTGCTCGACAGCCTGCCCGGCGTAGCCGTGACCGCGCAGCGCCGGCGGCGTGAAGACGTGGGTCAGCGCGATGACCGACTGCCGATTGATGGAGTAGTCGACTGCGCTGAGCAGCGCACCGGCTTCATCGCGCAGAACGAAACGCTCGGCCTCGATGTCTTGGGCGAATGTGGTGCTCATGGCCCCAATGGTAGCGGAGCCCCTCGGCTTTGTCAGTGAGGATTCAGACCGTCTGCGCCCGTCGAAGGGCTGAGCCTGCCACGATGCCAGCCGGGCGTTTCGGCTCCCGCCGCTGAACATCCGCCGTCATCGTCGGTCACAGGTATGCCGAGGCCATCTGGTGCCAGACCTGCAGGGCGTTGCGCTCGGTGTCGGCGATCGTTCCAGAGGCGTCGACCACGAAGTCGGCGATCGCCTCGCGATCTTCGTCGCTGACCTGTGCGGCCACCCTCTGGGCTGCTTCGATGACGGTGTACGCGCGGTCTGACATCAGGCGATCGATGCGCTCCTCTTCGGGGGCGCTGACGGTCACGACGGCGTCGAACGACTGGGGCACGCCTGCCTCGACGAGCAGGGGCACGTCATAGATCACGATCGACTCCTCCGGCGCCTTCGCGATCTTCTCGGCCACGCGGTCGCGCACGTGCGGGTGCACGATGGCATTCAGCTGCGCCAGCTTCGCCGGATCGTTGAAGACCCGTTCGGCCAGAGCCTTGCGATCGAGGGTGCCATCGGCATTGATCACCTCGTCGCCGAAGGTATCGCGGATCTGCTGCAGCGCGGGCTGCCCGGGTTCGACGACTTCACGGGACACCTGGTCGGCGTCGATCACACGGGCGCCCTGTCGGGCGAAGATGCCGGCCACAGTCGATTTGCCTGCAGCGATTCCACCAGTGAGTGCGATGACGGTCGGCATGTCTCAACTCTACCGCTCACACGCAAGACCGCCCCGCACACCGAAGATCGGCGTGCGGGGCGGCCTCTGTCAGAATTCCCGGAACGTCTCAGCTCAGCAGGTCTCCCTGTGCCTCAGACGCTCCGACGAACTCAGTGCTGCTCGAGCTGCTCCTTGAGCGCGGCGAGCGACGCATCGTCGGCCAGCGTGCCCTCGTGCTCGTTCGAGCTGTACGAGGTCGCCGAAGTCGACTCGCTTGCACCGAAGCCGGCCTCTGACTCCTTGGCGTTCTGCTCGGCGACCTGCTTCTTGTGGGCCTCCCACAGAGCCTGGGCCTTGGCGTACTCCTGCTCCCACTTCTCGCGGGCCTCTTCGAAGCCGGGCTTCCACTCGTTGGTCTCGGGGTCGAAGCCTTCGGGGTACTTGTAGTTGCCCTGCTCGTCGTACTCGGTCACCATGCCGTACAGCGCGGGATCGAAGTCGGTCGACTCGGGATCGATGCCCTCGTTGGCCTGCTTGAGCGACAGCGAGATGCGACGACGGTCGAGGTCGATGTCGATGATGCGCACGAAGACCTCCTGGCCGACCTGCACGACCTGCTCGGCGAGGTCGATGTGGCGGTTCGAGAGCTCTGAGATGTGCACCAGCCCCTCGATGCCGTCGGCGACACGCACGAACGCGCCGAACGGAACGAGCTTGGTGACCTTGCCGGGGGCCAGCTGGCCGATGGCGTGGGTGCGGGCGAAGACCTGCCACGGATCTTCCTGCGTCGCCTTGAGCGACAGCGAGACGCGCTCGCGGTCACGCTCGACCGAGAGCACCTCGACGGTGACCTCCTGGCCGACCTTGACCACGTCTGACGCGTGCTCGATGTGCTTCCAGCTGAGCTCCGAGACGTGCACGAGGCCGTCGACGCCGCCGAGGTCGACGAACGCGCCGAAGTTGACGATCGACGAGACGACGCCCTTGCGGATCTGGCCGGGGCGCAGCTCGTTGAGGAACGAGGTGCGGGTGGCCGACTGGGTCTCTTCGAGCAGCGCACGACGCGACAGCACCACATTGTTGCGGTTCTTGTCGAGCTCCAGAATCTTGGCCTCGAGCTCCTGGCCCAGGTACGGGGTCAGGTCGCGCACGCGACGCAGCTCGATCAGCGATGCGGGCAGGAAGCCGCGCAGGCCGATGTCGACGATCAGGCCGCCCTTGACGACCTCGATGACCGTGCCCTTGACGACACCGTCGGCTTCCTTGATCTTCTCGACGTCGCCCCAGGCGCGCTCGTACTGCGCACGCTTCTTCGACAGGATGAGGCGGCCTTCTTTGTCTTCTTTCTGAAGAACCAGCGCTTCGACCTCGTCGCCGACCTTGACGACCTCGTCGGGGTCGACGTCATGCTTGATCGAGAGTTCGCGTGAGGGGATGACACCCTCGGTCTTGTAGCCGACATCGAGGAGTACCTCGTCGCGGTCGATCTTGACGACGGTGCCTGTGATCAGGTCGCCGTCATTGAAGAATTTCAGCGTCTTTTCGACCGCTGCCAGGAAGTCCTCTGATGAGCCGATGTCGTTGACGGCGATCTGCTCGGGGGCCTTCTGGTCGATTTCAGTTGACATTGAGTGGGTACTCCAGTGCGTGTGCTGCTCAGGTCGGGCGAGCCCGGCATTGGCCGCACTCTACTGCTCCCGACGATGGATGTAGGTGTGGATCTCACTCGGTTCGAGCATGACCCATTGTGCAACACTACCGGGTCTGATAAGCCCAGGGCAAACACATCGCCCGCGACACGCCGCGGTTTCCGGGGCGTCGCTCAGCTGTGCCTGAAGTGGTCGAACCCCAGGTACTCCGTGGGCCGCCCGCTGAGCAGCACGCCGTGGTCGCCGCGCTCGATCACGGTGCCCACCGCCTCGAACCCCTCGGGCAGTTCGGCATCGGCCGCAAACGTGCCGAGCAGGCCGAAGTCCTCTCCCCCGGCCATGACCAGCTCCCACGGGTCGACGCCGAGCGTGTGACGAGTCCAGCCGAGATCGGCGCAGCGGGCGGCGAGCGCACCTGAGACGAAGTCGAGAGTGACGTCGGATGCTGCGGCGATTCTGGCGGCGTCGCGCGCGAGCCCGTCTGACACGTCGATGAGCGAGTGCGCGCCGAACGCGGCCGCACGAGCACCCAGCGCGACCGGCGGATGCGGGCGCAGCTGGGCATCCACCGCATGCTGGATCGTGCCCGTGCGCTCGAGACCGCGCAGGTCGGGGTCGTCGGTGCGCTCGCCCATCAGAATGCGCAGGCCGGCGGCCGCGAACCCGAGCAGGCCAGCATAGGCGATCACGTCGCCGAGCAGCGCCCCGCCCCGGGTGACCGGCTCGGCCACCTCGCCGTAGCTGGTCGCCTGCGAGGTGAACAGTCGTGCGTGCGAGAGGTCGCCGCCCCAGATCGACACCTGTGGGGCGAGCTCGCCGACCGCGTCGCGCACCCCGCGCGCGTACCCGATGAGGTCGGCGACAGTCGCGTCGTGCCCGAGCCCCAGGGCCATCACCAGACCGGTCGGCCGTGCACCCATCGCACCGATGTCTGAGAGGTTGACCGCAGCCGTCTTCCAGCCGACGTCGTAGGCGCTGAACTCGGGAAAGACGAAGTCTTCGTGCTCGATCAGGATGTCGCTCGAGGTCACCAGGCGCAGGCCGGGGGTCACCGTGATGACCGCGGCGTCGTCGTTCTCGACCTCGGTCGGGTGCCTCCCGACCGGGTACGCCTGCCGCAGGATGGCGACGATCTGCTCTTCGGCGAGATCGCCGACACGGGTGGTGAGTGAGACTTTCATCAGTGCGCGGCTCGGTTCCAGCTGGTGCCGACGCCGATGTGCACGTCGAGCGGCACATCGAGGCTGGCCGCGTTGCCCATCGCGTCGGTGACGAGGCCGCGCACGGCGTCGAGCTCGCCGTCGGCCACTTCGAGGATGAGCTCGTCGTGCACCTGCAGCAGCAGCCGCGAGCGCAGCCCCTGCGTCGCGAGACGCCGATCGACGGCGAGCATCGCGAGCTTGATGATGTCTGCGGCGCTGCCCTGGATGGGCGCGTTGAGCGCGGCACGCTCGGCGTTGTCGCGCACGCGACGGTCGCGGGAGTGCAGATCGCCGAAGGGGCGCCGTCTGCCGTAGATCGTCTCGGTGTAGCCGTCGACGCGAGCCTGCTCGACCACGTTGCGCAGATAGTCGCGCACACCGCCGAATCGACGGAAGTAGCCGGACATCAGGTCTTTGGCCTCGTCTCGTGAGATGCGCAGCTGGTTGGCCAGCCCGAAGGCGCTGAGCCCGTAGACGAGCCCGTAGCTCATCGCCTTGACTTTCGAGCGCATCTCGGGCGTCACCTCGTCGGGCGTCACCCCGAACACCTTCGACCCGACGTAGCGGTGCAGGTCCTCGCCCGAGTTGAACGCCTCGATGAGCCCCTCGTCGCGCGAGACATGGGCCATGATGCGCATCTCGATCTGCGAGTAGTCGGCACTGATCAGGGTCTCGTATTCAGAGCCCGAGACGAACTGGTCGCGAATGCGCCGCCCCTCTTCACTGCGCACCGGGATGTTCTGCAGGTTGGGGTCGGTCGAGCTCAGGCGACCGGTCGCGGTGCCCGTCTGCTGGTACGTGGTGTGGATGCGGCCGTCGTCGGCGACGGTGCGGCGCAGGCTGACCACCATCTGGGCGAGCTTGGTCGCGTCGCGGTGTGCGGCGAGCAGGTCGAGAAACGGATGCTGAGTCTGCTCGTAGAGGGCGGTGAGGGCGGCCTGGTTGGTCGAGTAGCCGGTCTTCGTCTTGCGCGTCTTCGGCATGCCCAGCTCGTCGAAGAGCACCTGCTGCAGCTGTTTCGGACTCGCCAGGTTCGTCTCGTGGCCGATGACTTTGTACGCCTCTGATGCGATGTCACGGGCCTTGTCGGCGAAGCTGTCTCCGAGCTCCTCGAGCCCGTCGACGTTGACCGCGATGCCGGTCGCCTCCATCTTGGCCAGCACGGGCGAGAGGGGCAGCTCGATGTCGCGCAGCACCTGACCGCCGCGCGTGGTGTCGAGCGAGCGCACGAGCTCGCGGCCGAGCACGAGGGTCTGCCACGCCGCGAGCGCCGTGTCGCGATCGGCCCCCGATGCGATCGCAGAGCCTCCGGCGGCTGACGAGGCAGCGTCATCGACCTCGCCGGCCACGTCGAAGAGCGTCTCGTCGGCGGCCTCGTGCTCGAACTGCGAGGTGAAGAAGAGGTCTTCGCTCGCCCGCAGCGAATAGTCGCTGCGCGTCGAGTCGAAGAGATACCAGGCCAGCTCGGAGTCGAGCACGACCCCGCCGACGGCCTCGCCCACGCTGCGCTCCTCGGGGTCACGCGCAGCGGTGATGCCCGCACGGTCGAGCTCGTGCAGCGCCTGCTTGAGCCCGTGCACCGCTTTGGGGTGCTCGCCGGCGAGCCACTGGTGCAGCGCGGCGCGGCTCGTCGTGTCCGAGCTGTCGGGCAGCGCGGCCACGCGCGACTCGTCTGCCGTGGCGAGCGCCATCGCGATCGGGCTGCCGTCGGCGACCTCGAAGGCCAGACCGACTGTGGCATCCGCGCCCAGCGACGCGGCCCAGGCGAGCAGCGCCGGCACCGAGGCGGCCACGACCGCAGCCGGCGGCTCGGCCGTGATCACCGGCACCGGCAGACCGCCGTTGTGCGTCTGCCTGACCGGGGATGCCGTGGTCCCCTCGACCGCGCCGCTCGCGTCGACATCGATGCCGCTGACCGGCACCGCACGCTGCCTGACTTTGTGCAGCTGCCCGTCGAGCCCCTGAACGCGCGCCTTCATGGTGCGCAGCTCGAGCTCGGTGAAGACCTGTTCGACGCGCTCGTGGTCGACGCCGCGCACCAACAGATCGTCGAGGGCCACGGGCAGCTCGAGATCGCGGCGCAGTCGGTTCAGTCGGCGGTTGCGCTCGACGTCGCCGATATGCGCCCGCAGACTCTCGCCCACCTTGCCGGTGATCGTCTCGGCGCTGGCGATGATGTCATTGACGTCGCCGTACTTGTTGATCCATTTGGCGGCCGTCTTGGGCCCGACTCCGGGCACGCCCGGCAGATTGTCGCTGGTCTCGCCGACCAGCGCGGCGATGTCTGGGTAGTGCTCGGGCGGCACACCGTATTTCTCTTGCACGGCGTCGGGCGTGAACCGGGCCAGCTGGCTGACGCCCTTGACCGGGTAGAGCAGCGTCACGTTCTCGTCGACGAGCTGGAAGGTGTCGCGATCGCCGCTGACCACCAGCACGCGTTCGCCGGCCTGCTCGGCCACCAGGCTCAGCGTGGCGAGGATGTCATCGGCCTCGAAGTTCTCTTTGGTGATGACCGTGATGTTCATCGCCTCGAGCACCTGCTGCAGGTGCTCGACCTGACCTTTGAACTCCTCGGGCGTCTCACCGCGCGTGCCCTTGTACTCGGGGTACTCCTCGGTGCGGAACGAGTGGCGTGACAGGTCGAAGGCGACCGCGATGCGGGTCGGACGCTCCTTGTCCAGCAGGTTCAGCAGCATCCCCAGAAAGCCGTGGATGGCGTTGGTGTGCAGCCCCGACTCGAGCTGGAAGCTCTCGGGGGGCAGAGCGTAGAAGGCCCGAAAGGCGAGCGAGTGCCCGTCGATGACCATCAGAGTGTCTCGGGAGGTGTCAGTCACGCCCACCACCTTACCCGGCGAATGATCGCGCAGCCGTGCTCGCCTCATGCGGGCCGCGACGGCGGGGTATCCTCTGCTGCACGACCAGTTCTGCACATCACCGACCTGAAGGAGGACACATGTCGATCATCGATGCAGCCCGAACGGATGCCGCCCGGCGCCTGCTGGAGCAGCGCGGAACGCTCGGCGAGCTCGCCGAGAAGCTGGGCATCGCGTTGGTGAGCCTCTCGGCCGACGAGGCCGTGGCGACGATGCCCGCCGAGGGCAACCGCCAGCCCTACGGCGTCGTCAACGGCGGAGCCTATGTGACGCTCGGCGAGACCCTCGGGTCATTCGCCGCGAACGTGCACGCCATCGATCGCGACAAGGTCGCCGTGGGCATCGAGATCAATGCGACCCACACTCGCTCGGTGCGCACCGGCACCGTGACCGGCACCTGCCGGGCGCTGCACCTCGGCGGCACGCTGACCACGCATGAGATCACGATCACCGACGAGCAGGATCGCCTCGTCTCGACGGTGCGGATCACCAACTTTCTGCGCAACGCCTGACCCCGCTGACAGACGACAGACGCCGCACCGGTTCGTCTCGGTGCGGCGTCTGTCTGCGTGTCAGCGCTCGGTGACGGTCTGAACCCGTCAGTGATTATTCGGCATCGTCGTGATGCGGCTTGGGATGCTCGGCCTTCGACGCGTGGTGATCGCCCTTGCCGTGGTGGTCGCCTCTGCTGTGCTCTTTGCCGTGGTCTGGGTCGAGCTGCTGAATGACCGCCTGTGCGACCTCGCGCATGGTGGCGCGGCGATCCATGCTGGCCTTCTGAATCCAGCGGAAGGCCTCGGGCTCGGTCATGCCCATGCGCTGGTTGAGCAGGCCCTTGGCACGGTCGAGCAGTTTACGAGTCTCGAAGCGCTCGACGATGTCGGCGACTTCGTCTTCGAGGGCTTTGAACTGCGCGTGACGCGACAGCGCGATCTCGATCGCCGGAATCAGCTCTGCCGGGGTGAAGGGCTTGACCACATAGGCCATGGCGCCCGCCTCGGAGGCTCGTTCGACGAGTTCTTTCTGGCTGAATGCCGTCAGCAGCACGACAGGGGCGATGCCCTCGTCGGTGATGTGCTGAGCGGCGGTGATGCCGTCCATCTCAGGCATCTTGACGTCGAACACGACGAGATCGGGCTTCAGCTCACGAGCGAGCTCGAGGCCCTTCGCACCGTCACCTGCCTCGCCCACGACGTCGAACCCGGCGTCTTGCAGAGTGTCGACGATGTCCATGCGGATGAGCGACTCGTCTTCGGCGACGACGACGCGTCGCATCGGTTTGGGGGCTGCGGTTTCATCACTCACGCATCTAGCTTACGGTATGATGACGTCGGCCGTGTGTCAGCGGCCGGTCAGCGGCCGGCCGACGACGACGCAGGCCCAAGTGGCGGAATGGCAGACGCGGGGCACTCAAAATGCTCTGCCCGAAAGGGCGTGTGGGTTCGACTCCCACCTTGGGCACCACCCTTCTCCCCTAGTAATCACTGGGGAGAAGCAGTGCTTTCACCGGCTGCCTGGCACAATATAGGCACACATCACACGATCAGACGCCCGTCAAGAGCTTCGGCGACGGCGTCGAGATCGTCGGTGAACAGGTCAGCGTAGGTGTCCAGCGTCATCTGCGCGGACTCGTGGCCGAGGCACCGTTGCACGACGAGCACGTTCGCCCCGGAGGAGATCATCAGCGACGCTGCGGTGTGCCTGAGATCGTGCGGTGTGAGCCCCAGCGGGAACCCCTCGTCATCGTCGTGTGACTTCTTCACGGCCAGGGCGAACCACCCATCGCGCGGGTACGGCTGTCGTATGGGCTTCTCGGGATCATCGCCGAACACGCGGCCGTCCGAGCGCCTACCTGCGGTGAGGGCTTTGAGCAGCGGGGTGAGCTTCTTCGGGAAGGGCACGACGCGGGTCTTGCCGCTCTTCGTCGTGGTCTCGTCAGTGCCGGCCCCGCCGAGCTGCACGCTGTTCTTCGAGATCCGTAGGTGACGCTTCCCGTAGTCGACGTCGCGCATCCGCAGAGCGGCCGCCTCGCCCCACCGCAGGCCCGTGTAAGCGAGTGTGTAAACGAGTACCCGCCGCCACCCTGCGCGAGCCTTGGAGGCCAGCAGCGCCACTTGGGCATGGGTGAGGTAGCGGCGTTCTTTCTGGCCCTTGGGAACGAGCTGCAGCTTGTCCACGTAGCCGCGATCGGAGGCGACGTTCTTGACCATGCGCCGGTCAGCGACGGCGACACCGAGGATGCCCGACAGGATGCCGCGGCAGCGGCGCACGACAGTACCGGATCGAGTGGCGCCGATCTCGGTGAGCCATGCCTGCACGTCTGACCGGGTGATCGTCGCAACGGGGGTGCTCCCCCAGCGTGGCTTTACCCTGAGCCGCCAGTCGATCTCAAGCGGCCGGTACGCTGACGCCTTGATCCCGCCCTTCTTCGCAGCCATCCAAGACTCGCCGAGCTCTGCAACCGTGATCTTGCCTTTGCGCGGATCGACGTAGGTGCCATACAACTTCTCGGCTTCGACCTGGTGAAGGAACTTCTGTGCGTCCGACTTACGAGCGAACCCAGACTTGCGCGCGAGCGAATGGTCAGGCTTGCGGTATCTGACTGTGTACCGCTTCTCCCCCGACTTGGTCGTGTACTCGTATACAGGCACGATCAGCCTCTACACGTCCTGATCTTCGAACACATCGCGCTGAACGAACTCGAAGGTATGCAGAGGCAAGGGCTCAACCTTGCGCCCTGCTGGCTCGAGTATCCCCCGGTCACGCGCGCGACGGATCCAAACAGTAGCCGTAGCCTCTGTCAGCCGGAAACGCTCTCTGACAGCTTTCGCAGGCCTCATACTCAAGAGAGTGGCCATCCGGTATGTCATCGCGACCGCCTGCAACGTCGCGGCACCACCCGGCTCAGCACGGTAGCCAGATAGAACGTCTTCATCCAACGGAGCGAGCGGGCTAAAGGGGTTGCCGTTTGCATCGTGGGCGATATCCGACAAGCCCCTCTGAACAAATTCATGCACACGCACAGACCGCAACGCAACTAGGTTCACGTCGTCACCTGGGGCGGTGCGACGAATCTTCATGAGATCGACGCGGTAAGTGTCTCCGTCGAGAACCACGCTCAGATTGATCGTGAGCGGAATGCCCGGCTCGTCAGCGACGTCAATGTACGCGAATCTGGGCACAGTGACCCCGGGTGCAATCTCGACTCGCATGTGCTCGGGGGCGACACCTCGCTGTTGGCCGATCCAGGCGGCTGTGACGCTCATGCGATCACTCTAGAGCATCCTGAAACGCGCCATCCAATCATGGGCTTCAGTTCATTAGAGTTCGTGTGTTGTTACACAACTCCCTAAAGTGGTGTAGGGTGTGATTACACAGCCACTGAATTACGGAGGAGGAACAATGACGAAGACATCGGAACGACCGGCGGCAGAGACCGGCGAGGCCGTCTCGTACGGGCAGCGCTGGCGGGAGATCAAAGAGGTGTGTGAGAGATACGGCTTCACGCGCGACCACCTCGCTCAGCTGCGCTTCACGGGAACCGGGCCGCGCTACTACGCGCCCACGCCTCGGACGATCCGCTACAAGTTTGACGACGTTGACGAGTGGATCGAGTCGAGCGCCCGTTATGGCACAGCACCAGAGGCGGTCGCGCGATGACCAGAGAAGACGAAAACGGCCCCGCCGTGGTGACACACGACGAGGCCAAGAACATCACCGACATCAACAAGCAAGAGGACATCGAAATGACTGACACTAATTCTACCAACACTGCTGCCCCGCGCCCGACCTGGGCCGCTACCGTCGAACGCACGCACGACGGTGACGGGCTCGAGGTGAGCGTCGCCACGAGCGCTGTGATCACGCTCGAACACGACTCCGCCGTGACCGTGCGCGCCGAGCAGTGGGCTGCTCATACCGGCGCCCGCGCGAAGGTCGAGCCCGCTGCGATCGTGGTCACCGACCGAGGCGATGGCGTCGATCAGGACATCATCGTTCGCTCGGCCGCTGTGGCACGCGATCTGGCCACGGCGCTGGTGCAGCTCGCCGAATCGTTGTGGCTGACAGGCGAAGCCAGGTTTCTCGCACCAGATGAGAGCGCCCCGTATGCCGTGCACGCGCTGGATGGTTCCGAGGTGTTCGTGAGCAGTGTGCTGGGCAGAGTGAAGGTGGTCATCGGCGACCAGATCGTGGAGCTGACGCCCGAGGCTGCCCGGCAGCACGCAGCCCATCTCACTGCGGCGGCGAATCGTGCGGGCGGAGACACCGATGAGCGTTGAGTCGATCGCAGGCACCGAGCCGCCGACGTGGGCTGTAGCTGCTGACTTGTCGCCGCGTCATGCGGGCGGGCGCTACGTCGGCGCCTGGGCGGGCACCAAGCCGGTGCGGGCGCGATACGAGGCAGAGGTTCTGAGCACAGGGGTGGTGCTCGACGCGGAAGTCGTGCTCGAGGCGAGCGATGGGTCGGACCTCGATGGCACCGAGGTCGACCCAGCGCTCGTGCCGGCTGTGATCGCTGCACTGCAAGCCGTGGCTATCACCGAGGAACAGCGTGAGGTTCGCCGGCCGGTCTCTCGTTGTGTTGAGCCGCAGCAGGACGGTCGAGGGGGTGGTCTCTGATGGTCGACACCGTCGGCGGGTTCGCGATGTTCGTGCTGGCTGCGGCGAGCATCGTGCACACCGCGCTCACGGAGGGAGGTGCATATGGGTTCAGCGAACGTGAAGGGAGCCGTGATGCGGTGGGCATTCCGGCAGCCACGTCTTCATCCGAGGCTCAGCCCCAACGCCGCTCACGTCTTGCTCGCGCTCGCTGATCGATGGAACGTCGACGAAGGTGCCGCCTGGCCCTCGGTGCAGGACCTGCACGAGCGCACGAACGTGCCGGTGCGAACGGTGAAGTTGGCCACGCAGGAACTTGAGCTGCGAGGCATCATCGGGAAGCGCGCGCGAGTCAGCGCAGCGGGGCGCAAGTTCGGCATCGTCTACGAGCTCGCGTTCGACTCCGAGGTCGAAAGCGATCTCGAGAGTGCGTTCTACTACGCGAAGACGCAGGCATCCGACGAGGCTGAGGCGTTCGAAGAGGCGTTCGGTGAGCAGCGGGATCTTGGGGCTCGTGACTTGGCCGACCGGCTTCGTGAGATGACGCCCGAGCAGCTAAAGAAGGTGCGGCCCGCTCTCGCTGAGGCACGCGATCAGACTTACGTCGCGTCGCTGAAGGTGCTGGCAGCGGCTTTCGGGCCGTTCGGTGAGGGCCCGGGGCGGTGACGGAAGTGCAGACGGAAGTGCAGATGATGCAGAACCGGGGCAGCTGCTGCACTTCCGTTTATGCATCATCTGCACTTCCGTCGGGGCAGCTGCTGCACTTCAGCGGTGCAGTAACTGCACTTCGTTAGAACACGCATTTAACACGCAAAAGAACACTCAATGATGAACACGCAATCTGAAGTGCATTCGCAAGCGAACGCACGCGAGTGACCTGTGGACAACTCAAGTGGAAGGACTGCGGCTATGGCCGAAGACAACAAAGCAACTGAGAGAAAAGCAGAAGCCGACAAGAAGAAGCGCGCCACCGCCGACGACTTGCGCCGGGCGATCGGGCTGCAGAGCATGATCGTCGACGAGCTGAAGCGGTTGGTCGTCGAGTGGTCACCGGAGGGTGCGAATCGGGTGCGGTTGCTCGAGTCGATGCTTGCCGACGCGCACCGCCGGTTCGGCGTGCTGGATGCGCCGTGGGAGGTCGAAGCTGCGGGTCTGCCGCGTCGGCCGGCCGCGAGCATCCGTGAGCTGGCCGAGGAGGTCGGCCGCTACCCCGGAGGCGTGACACCGCGAGAACTGCACCGCGCTCATCCGGGATCTCGGTTGGGCACGGTGCAGTCGAGACTGTCGCGCGCCGCAAGGGCAGGGCTGGTGCGTCGGATCGCGGTCGGTGTCTACGCGCCCGTGGAAGGGGCGGCTGATGCCCAGCCGTAAGTCCCCGTGGACTGTGCATCGCGTCGAGCGTGACGGGCATCCGCGATTCGAGTTGCGCCGTGACGGTATCGAGGTTGCGAGGTTCGGCCCGCGAGGTGCGATGAAGGTGGGCCTGGCGTTGATTGACGAGGCCGAGAAGGCGGAGCTCGAATATCGGCGGGCACGACGCCATGACTGAGAACACGCCGGGTTGGTCGCCGGCGAAAGAAGTGGCTTTCGAGCGCTACGTGCGTTCGGTGAACACGCCGCAAACCAGTATTCAGACGATTCATGAAGGAGGCCACAGTGGCCGTGAACAACGAGAACAACGAGAACAACGAAGACAAGCAGAACGAGAGCAACGACATCGCATCCCCCGACCTCCCCGAGACGGGCGACCGTGCCGACCGCACCTCGCCACAGGAGGGCGCCGCTGAACAGCACGAGGAAGGCCGCACACGTGGCCGGGGCAACGCTGAGGCCGCCCGGTACAGGAAAGAGCTGCGCGAGGCGGAGGCGGCACGTGACAGCCTGCAGAGTGACCTCGATGCGCTGCGCTCTGAGATCGCGCGGGGCAAGATTGAGGCGGCCGCTACCGGGCTGACCGATCCGGCACTGCTGTTCGAGCTGGGCGGCGTCGATGTCGCTGATCTGCTCGACGCCCGGGGCGAAGTTGATGGCGACGCCGTGGAAGCTGCTGTTGCCGACCTAGTGGCCGAGCGACCGTACTTGGCTGCGGCGAAGGTGGAGCCGCCGTCGACGTTCGACGCATTCGCCGCAGCGGTGCAGGCGGAGATGGAGGCCGCCCCTGACGAGCGGCGCGCCCTCGACCCGCGCTCGACTGGCGGCAAGGAGGTCACGTACGATCTGCCGCGCGATCGGGTCGAGCGCAGGGCTGGCCGCAAGATCGTAGAGCGGCTGATCGAGCACTTCGATCTCAAGCTGACGCTGCGTGATCCGGCCGCGTGGGCTGCAGAGCACAGCTCTCAGCCGGTGAGACCACAGCCGTCGCGCCCGCAGTCGTGGGCGGAAGCGATCCGGGACAGTCGACGCTGAGAAGGTCTACGCTGGGTGTGAGGGTGTCGTGCCAGGCGCGCGGCCCTCGCGCCCCAGCGGGGCACCGGCTTGAGCAGAGCTCGCCGACATTCACACACCTCATCGCCGTGGCACACGTGTCTCGGCACACCCGAAAGGAAATTGGCCTATGGCCCTCCCAAATTCTGATCTGACGAGCGTCTTCGGGCGCACAGAGATCGGCCCGATGCTCCTCGACCCGCTCGCCTCCACTTCGGTCGCGACCGAAGTGTCGACCGTCGTCCGGACGAACACCCGAAACTACCGGTTCCCGATCGTCGCGAGCGATCCCACTTCTTCGTGGGTCGCCGAGGGCGACGAGATTCCGTCATCCGAGGGCAGCGCGCGCGACGTGCCGGTCGACATCTTCAAGATCGCGGCGCTGACGTGGCTGACCAACGAAGCTGCTGACGACACCGACCCGGCCGCCGCTGACGTGCTCTCTGACGGCCTCGTGCGCGACCTCGCGAACCAGCTGGATGAAGCGTTCTTCACCAGTCGCGGCGCGTCGACCGTGCGTTCCGCTGGTCTGCCCGACCTCCCCGGCGTGCAGACCGTCGAAGCTGATCCGACGACCGGTTTCGATCCCTTCATCGACGCGCTGGCGGCCGCAGAGGCCAAGGGTGCCGCGGTCAACACCTTCGTGACGACCCCCGAGGTCGCCCGCGCTCTCGCCAAGGTGCGTACCGGTGCAGGGTCGAATGCTCTGCTCCTCGGTGGCGACGCGCAGAACGGCGTGAGTCGCAGTGTTCTCGGTGTGCCACTCCTGGTGAGCGCGCACGTCGAGCCCGGCGTCGTCTGGGCGATCCCGTCAGCAGCATCGTACGTCGTCATCCGCGAGGATGCGCGCGTGGACGTTGACACCTCGGCACGCTTCACGTCGGACAGCATCGGCATCCGTGCAGTCAGCCGCGTCGGGTTCGCTTTCCCCCAGCCCAACAGAATCGTCAAGATCGGCGCGTAGCGCACACCTGCAGTACCAGTGGCCCCGTCACATACACGTGGCGGGGCCGCACCTGTACGGAGAGAGGAAACACCATGATTGAACTGTTCGCTGAGCGCCCGCTCGAGGAAGCCCTCGCCGCGGCCCGCACCGCCCTTGATCGTCGCATCGTCGCGGGCTCATACGACCGCCGCCTGCCCGAGGTTGAGCCGGCCGTGCTCGCCGCTGAGATCATGCCAGACCCGAAGCCTGTAACCGTGCTGTGGCTCGCACGTACGGCCTGGGCGTGGCTCTCGAACCAGACCGGGCTTGAGGTCGACGAAGTCGTGACCGCAGCAATCGCCGCGGAGCACCTGCACGCCGCGTGGCCGACCGAGCGGGTTACCGAGGCACAGACCACGTCCGAGCTCGCCGCACTCGTGGGAGACAAAGCAACGGTCGCCCGCATGGGCCGCGCGATCGAGCAGCTGGGTGCGTTCGCAAACGTGTTCGGTCGCCTCGACGTCAGACCGACACCCGGTGCCGTCGACCGGATCACCGCCGAGCTGCGGCTGCCGACGGCCGGGGCGAACACGGCTTACGTTCGGGAAATCTTGGGATCTCGCCCGAACCCGCACGCGCTGGGCCGTCCTGCGGCGAACGTGTCGCTGCTGGGCCCGTTCCCGACGATCACCGTCGAAGGCCGGGCGAATGACGTGGAGCTGGGTCAGAAGCTGGCTGCCGCGCAGCTGGAACTTGCAAGATGGGGCGCACCGCAACTGGCCTCAGCGAACGCCGAGGCCGCGGCGTGGGCGACTGAGCAGCGCCCGCAGATCGAGGCGATGTTGACCGCGAGGCGTGACATGCTCGCAGCGGTCGACCGGCTTTCGCGGTAGACTTGTCATCGGATCGAGAGCTCTTCGGGGCTTTCCAAGCGGCGTCGGTACCTTGTTGGCCGGCGCCGCTCTTCATGTCTCGCTACACTTGCCTCGTCGGGCGAACTACTCAACGAGAGACGCGCCGTTCGAAGACACCCCGGCACACGCCCCTCGCACCCCCTCCGCGAGGGGCGATCTCATGCGGCTGGCTGCATCGCTGTGCCGCGCTGCCCGCGACTGTATGCGTCGAACGCCTGGGCGATGTCGTTGCCGTCGTACGGGGTCGCCTCGTCACCGTCCTCGGGCGCATCCTCGAACGCCTCGGATGCCGAGCGCACGATGCCTGTCCAGTCGTGGCCGTCGAACCACTGCAGCATGGTCGAGTCGTCCTTGTCGCGGTACCAGCCCGCCGGCGGCAGCACCGGGGGAGCGTACCGGCGGCGTGCACCATTCGGGGTGACCAACGCCGTCCACGCCTGCCCCGTCCACCAGCGCAGCAGCCCGTCGTCGAGCGTGTCCACGTACCAGCCAGCGGGCGGCAGCACCGGGCGTGCAGCTTCTGCCCGTGCTGCTTCGAGCACACGCCGTTCCTGCACCGTCTCGGCCACAGCCATCGTGCCCGTCGCAGCCAGGGTCACAGCCCCGGCGGTTGCTTTCCCGACCATGCCGAACATTGCGCACGGCAGATCCACCATCAGCCCCTTCAACAGCCCCATGGTCAGATTCCCTTCTTCGCAGCCCATGTGCGCACCCGGCTCGACCCGGCCCGCAGCTCACTCATCCGTTCAACACTTGCCCGCGTCCAGCCCTCGACCGAGCCGATCACCGCGTCGGCCGGCACAACCCATGCCGCACCGTCACGCAGCGCCGCAGCAAGCGTGCTCTTCGAGACACCCAGGGCGGCCGCGACCTCAGCTCTCGACATGAACCGTCGCGTCGCCATCACGCAGCCACCCGCTCGTCGCGCAGCGCAACCATCATCGCGCCCCAGTCGGCCTGCTCCTCGATCGTCTGTTCGTTCATCATGTCTCCCTCGCTCGCGTCAACTCGATGACACGAACACTACACACACTCGAATGGGAAACACAAACCCAACCAGACAAACGCATTCCCTTGATGCAGGAACAGGCCAGCTAAATGCGACCCAGAACAGCCCACAGGGCACCCCAGGCCCCGCCCACGCACACACGCACACACACGACACACGCCCACAAGCCCGTGAACGAGCCGCAGGCGAAGCCCTTGCAACCACTGGGATGCAGACCCCCGGCAGGGAGGCCCCCACCCCAGAAAAACCAAACGACCGCCCCGCGTCTGCTGCTCGCTGTGCGCGCGGGTTTCAGAAAGTTTTTTTCGGCCCTTATTGTGTACACTTTTGGTAGGGCATTTGGCGGTTCTGGGTGTACAGGTTGGAGTGGTCGTGATCGGTTTCTGGGAGCAGGAGCGTGAGACGTTCGAGGGCTGGGTGCATGCCCGGTTCGAGCAGTTCCAGCGTGAGACGAACGGTGAGGTGTTGTCTGCGCGTCGGGTTGCTCGGGCTCGTCTCGACGGCAAGGCCCTGCCGAAGTGGCTGACCGGGCCGGATTGGCTCGTGGGCTGGCAGGGTCCGTGGGAGACGCTCAAGGCTGGCGGGTGGTATTCGGAGGAGTTCGTGTGCTGGGTCGAGAAGGATCGGCAGGCGCGGCGGATCACGTGGCGTCAGTGGCAGATCTCGGCCAAGCAGCACATTGAGAAGCCGACGTACGAGGATTGGGCGGAGTCAGTCGATGCGGTCGCTGACCTGGCGGAGTATCGGCGGCTGGCGGACTCGTTCGACACGCTCGTCGCCCAGGCTCGTGAGGCTGGTGCGCCGTGGCCGGTGATCGTGGAGGCTACGGGCATGGGGCGTGCGACGTTGTGGAATCGGCGGCGCGTCCACGGGGCTCCACGGCTGCTGCTGCAACGCCCGCACACGGCGCCGGTCGAGCGAGACGCCTCAGAACCGTTCTAAAGGCTGGTCACTGTGGCGTCGTGCTGAGGGCAACGTCAGCCGGGCGAACGTGGTGCGCAAGCTCAAGCAGGCACGATTCAGGCACAAAGGGTCTCAATTGGAGCCTATTGTCGCTGACCGCGCACATCCTCTCCCCCGGTATTGTGCGGATCTCCGCCTACTGATCGGGGTGCATGGTGGCAATAGCGAATTCGACTCCCACCTTGGGCACCGATCTCGCACCGTCGTTTCTCAGCCGTGCGACGCCGCGTCTACACTCATGAGGTGACTCCCACCCCGCGCGCACCGCTCGTCCGCGTCTCACAGTGGACCTTTCGCGTGCTGAGCCGGCACTTCGATCTGGTCGGACTCGTCGTCGGCCTGAACCTCTTCTGGGCGTCGCTCACCCCTTCGCTCATGCCCCGCAGCTGGTACTGGCAGGGCCTGATCAGCGGCATCCTCGTGATCATCGGCTACGGTCTCGGCACACTCTCGGGGCATATCGTTCGAGCGCTGATCGGCTGGCGCCCGTCGAAGCTCGTCGGGCAGCGCATCGCACTGGCGTGTCTCGCACTCGTGATGGTCGTGAACCTCTACTGGTTGTCGGTCTATGTCTCGTGGCAGGACAGCGTGTACCCGCTGAGCGGTTTCACGCGTCCGCAGCTGAACCTCTGGCAGATCATCGGGCAGACCGCGCTGATCGTGCTCATGACCAGCGCCGTCGCCTGGAGCATCCTGCTGCTGATCAGGATCGCTCGACGCACGATCCGCACATTCTGGCGGTTTCTGCTGCGTCGCAACGGCATTCGCCGCATGCCGCAGTTCTTCGGCCGCACCGTGGCGTTCGTGGTGGTCATCGTCGTGCTGGCACTCGTGTTCGACACCAGTGTGCGACCCACGCTCCTCGGTGTCATGGACAGCTTCTACACCACCAAGAACGACCGTGACGCGGGGCTCGAGCAGCCGACCGATCCGCTGAGGTCCGGCAGCGACGCATCCCTCGTCTCGTGGAACTCTCTGGGCTGGCCGGGCAAGACCTTCGTCCAGAGCGGCCCGACCACCGACGAGATCCAGTCGTTCAACCCCGGGCAGCCGACGGTCGACCCCATTCGCGTGTACGTCGGCAAAGAGTTCTCGAACAACATCTCGGAACAGGCGCGCATCGCCGTCAAGGAGCTCCAGCGCACCGACGCCTTCGACCGCCAGGCACTGCAGATCGTGATCGTCACCGGCACCGGCTGGGTCGACACGCAGTCGACGAGACCGCTCGAGTATCTCTACAACGGCGACGTGGCGACCGTGTCGATGCAGTACTCGTTTCTGCCCAGCGCGCTGTCGTTCCTCTTCGACCGCGATCGTGTGGAGCAGACCGCTCGCTCGCTGATCACCGGCGTTCGCGACGCGATCGACCAGCATCAGGAGCAGACCGGTCACCGCCCCAAGCTCTTCGTCTATGCGCAGAGTCTCGGCGCCTACGGCACGCAGAACGCCTTTCCCGACCTGAGCGATCTCGTCTCGGGCACAGACGGCGTCGTCTTCGCCGGCACTCCCGGCATCACCGAGACGCATCAGCGCATGACCGCCATGCGCGACGGCTCTCCCTGCGTCGAGACAGAGGGAGAGTCGGTGCTCTTCGTCGAGCGCCGCGAAGAGATCGACGCGGGCTGCGCCGGTCGCCCACGGCTGATGTACATGCAGAACGTCTCAGACCCGGTGGTGAAATGGCAGAGCAGTCTGATCTGGCGTGAGCCCGACTGGGTGGCCGTCGAGAAGGCGAAGGGCCAGCTCACCCCGTATTTCACGTGGATGCCTGGGGTCACCTACCTGCAGATGACCCTCGACATGCTCATCTCGGGTTGGGCGCCGGCGCTCTACGGCCACAACTACGGGTCGAGTGCCGTTCCGGCCTGGCAGCGGCTGTCAGGGGTGCAGTGGGACGACGCCCGGGCCGACCGGCTGATGAAGACCATCGAGTGATCGGCGTGCGGCGTCGGCGCCTCAGCGCATTCCCGCCCACGTCGGCACCGCCGCGACGACCCAGCCGACCGCCGGCCCGACGAGGCACATCAGGCCTGCATAGATCAGCATGCGCCGGTAGTACCAGTCGCGGATGCTCTCGCCCACGTTGGCCAGCAGCATCGCCCCGTTCGTCGAGAACGGACTGATGTCGACGATCGTGGCAGAGAAGGCCAGTGCAGCGACGAATCCGGCGACGCTCACCTGGCCCTGCTGCAGGAAGGGAACGGCCAGGGCGATCACGACGCCGATGATGCCGAGCGACGAGGCGAGCGCCGAGACGAAGCCGGCGAGGTAGAAGAGCAGCAGCGCCGCGACCAGCGGTATCGCAATCGCCTGGATCCCGCCTGAGACCCACTCCACGGTGCCGGCCGACTCGAGCACCGCGATGTAGGTCAGCACCCCGGTGATCAGCACGAGAACTGACCAAGAGACGCGTTTCAGCGCCTGGGCGCCCTCGTCGGGACTGATGCAGGCCAAGACGATTCCGATCCCGAGGCAGACCACGCCGATGTTCAGGTTGACGATCAAGACGAGCACGACCATGACCGCGAGGCCCACCAGGGTGAGCGTTTGGGAGCGATTGGGGCGCCCGACGCGAGTCACCGTTCCGATTGCGCCGGACGAGGTGCCGGTGACGACCGTCGGAGCGGCCTGCCCGGCCATCTCGGGATCGTCTCGCCCGCGCAGCACGAACCAGGTGACCAGGGCGAAGAGCACGTTCAGCACGAACGGAATGACGAAGAGCACGACCGGGGCGGTCGGCAGCCCCTGCTTCGCGAGATAGCCGTTGATGAACACCCCGTACACGCTGATCGGCGAGAAGGCGCCCGCCAGAGCACCGTGCACGACCAAGAGGCCCATCATCAGCTGATTGATGCGATTGCGACGGGCGAAGCTCAGTGCCAGCGGAGTGATGATCGCAACCGCGAACAGGGCGCCGCTGGCGATCAGCGCGGCGGTGAGCAGAAAGAAGATCCACGGAGCGAACTGGTGACGTCTGCCGATCACCTTCATGCAGGCGCCGACGAGCACCTCAATCGCTCCGTTGTTCTGCGCGAACCCGAAGAGAAACGTCAGCCCCAGCAGTGAGACGAACAGATCGACGGGGAACCCCGCCCAGATCTCTTTGACGTCCATGCCGAGCATGGACGACCCCAGCGCGAACGCGGCGACGAAGCCGAGAATGCCCATGTTGACGCCTCGCCAGGTGGCGAACGCGAACATGACGGCGAGCAGCAGGATGGAGACGATTTCTGGACTCATGGACGAGAGACTTTCGACGTGTTGCACATCTGGCGGGCGGTATCGCCGGCATCATTGTGCGGAGGCTGGGCTGCGGCGGCTCGTGGCCACGGGCCCGCAGACCGGCGGTATCGGTCACAGGGCCGAGTCGATGATACCGTGCGCGACGGCGAGCATCGCTCAGATCGGCGGCTCAGCGCTCGCTGGAGCCGCCGATCTGAGAGACGACCCGCCAGCCGCCGGTGACGGTGCGGTCGAGGAGGATTCCCCCGCCGTTCTCCAGATGCAGCGGCTCGTCGTACTCGATGGCCTCAAGCGTGCACCGGATCAGCGTGCCGTGGGCGACAGCGACCACGGCGTCTGCGGGTGCACGCGTCTCAGCGATGAGGGCGAGCGCACGCAGTCCCCTCGAGCGCACCGATTCGATGGGCTCGGCTCCATCGATGCGCTCGTGCGAGATCAGCCAGTCGAGGGCGAACCCCTGCCGACGCCGCTGCTCGGGCACCTGATACCGGTCGAAGAGCTCGCCGAAGGTGAGCCCCTCAGCCGCACCGTAGCGTCGTTCGCACAGGTCGTCGATCCATGCCGACGGCACGACGCCGAGGCTCGCGGCGATCTCGCGCGCCGTCTCACGCGCACGCCGCTGCGGCGAGCTGACCACGGCATCCCACTCGCGGCCCGTCTGCGACCGTAACTGGCCGGCATCAGGCTGGCCGGCGAGCAGTGCACCGGTGCGTCGAGCCTGCGCACGGCCGCGGTCGTTGAGCCCGTGATCGCTCTCGCCCTGGATTCGGCCGACCGTGTTGAGATCGGTCTCTCCATGTCGGATCAGCGCGATGCGGGTCATGCTGCCCCGATCAGAGCTTCTTGCCGGGGTTCAGGATGCCGCGCGGGTCGAACGCGGCCTTCACCCGAACCTGCAGGGCGAGCAGGCCAGATGAGAACTCGGTGCCGAGCGCACTGCGTTTGAGCGTGCCCACGCCGTGCTCGCCGGTGATCGTGCCGCCAAGCTCGATGGTGCGCGTGAGAATCTGCGCATAGGCGCGGTGTGCGCGAGCCAGGCTGTCCGCGTCGCCGGCGACGTAGCCGACGACCGGGTGCAGGTTGCCGTCGCCGACGTGGCCGCCGGTCGCGATGGGCGCCCCGGTGTCGGCCGCGGCCTGCTCGATCACCCGCAGCAGTTTGAGCAGCCGACCGCGCGGCACCGCGATGTCTTCGGTGAGCAGCGTGCCGAAGTCGGCGTAGAGGGCCGGGTGCAGCTGCCGACGGATCTCGAGCAGCGCGTCGACTTCGGCGGCGTTCTGCGCCAGGTCGATGCGCACCGCATGGTGGTTCTCGAAGATGCGCCGGTACTCGGCGACGTCATCGGTGGCCCGCCCGATCTCGTCGGATTCGACGATCAGCATGGCCGCGGCGTCATCTGGCAGCTGCGCTTTCGGGTTGAAGCGGTTGATGGCCTGGATGGTGCGCTGATCGAGCATCTCGAGCGCGCTGGGGCGGCGAGCGCTCGACGCCGTCTCGGCCGCCGCGGCGAGCGCGTCTTCCAGCGTGGCGAAGAGAGCCGCTGCACCGGCGGCCTCGCCGGGCAGCGGACGCAGCGCCAGGGTGGCCTGGGTCACGACGCCCAGGGTGCCTTCGGAACCGACGATCAGGCTGGTGAGGTCGAGGCCGGCGACGCCCTTGACCGAGTCATGACCGGTGCGCACGACGGTGCCGTCGGCCAGCACCACCGTCAGGCTGCGCACGGAGTCGCCGGTGACGCCGTACTTCACGCAGCGCATTCCGCCGGCGTTGGTGACGATGTTGCCGCCGATCGAGCTGATGTGCACCGATCCGGGATCGACCGGGTAGAAGAGCCCCTGTTCTCTGACCGCTGCGGCGAGATCGCCCGTGATCACACCGGGCTGCACGGTGACCAGCTGGTCGTCGACGTCGATGTGCAGAATGCGGTTCATCAGCGTGAGGTCGAGCAGGATCGCACCGGGAACGGCGTCGGCGCCGCCGACGACGCCGGTGCGAGAGCCCTGCGGCACCACCGGGAGCACCAGATCGTTGGCGATGGCGAGAACGGCGGCGACCTCTTCAGTGGTCGTGGGGCGCACGAGGGCGAGTGCCAACGCCGGGGCGTCGTCGACGCCGGTGTCATGGCCGTGATCGAGCAGCTGGGCGTGATCGGTGATGACATGCTCGGTGCCGAGCGCCTCGATCAGGCGCGCGACTGCGCTGCGCTGCGCGTCGCTGAGCAGAACGTCGGAAGGTGTCGCGATTGGGTCTTTGGAGGCATCGGCTGCAGTGTTCATGATGAGGCTCAGCTTACCCTTGCAGCGAAGTCGACGTCCTGACCCGGTACTATTGGGAATATTCTTCTTGTTGCATACGTTTGACCCCCTGAGTACCCCCGATCTCGTGAGGTGAGCCCGTGCCCGTAGCCTTCGTCGCAGTGCTGATCGCCATGCTCATCGCCTGGCCGTCTGTGCGACGTTGGGGGTCACGCGGCTTCATGCCGATCGGCGGCATCGTCGCAGTGGCCTTCGTCGCACTGATCTGCGAGGCGCCGAACGTCTTCGCCGGCTCGGTTCCGGCCTTCGACCTGCCGTGGATTCCGCAGCTCGGTGTGAGTCTCTCGTTCCAGCTCGACGCACTGAGCTGGGCCATGTCGCTGGTCGTCACCGGCGTCGGGGCACTGGTTCTCTTTTACTGCAGTGCCTACTTCACCGATTCGGAGCCCTCGCTCAGCCGGTTCGCCACGCTGCTGACCAGCTTCGCCGCAGTCATGCTCGGTCTGGTGACCAGTGACGACATCGTCGTGATGTTCGTCTTCTGGGAAGTCACGAGCGTGCTCTCCTATCTGCTGATCGGGCATACCTCCGACCGACGCGAGTCCCGAGGCGCCGCACTGCAGGCCCTGCTCGTGACGACCTTCGGCGGGCTGATCATGCTGGTGGGCGTGGCCATGCTCGTCGTCGACAACGGCACCACCTCGCTGACCCAGATCATCGCCGATCCCGTGATGAGCGCCGGCACACCATGGGCTGTGCTCATGATCGTCATCGGTGCGCTGAGCAAATCGGCGATCGTGCCCTTCCACTTCTGGCTGCCCTCAGCGATGGCCGGCCCCACACCGGTGAGCGCCTACCTGCACTCGGCGGCGATGGTCAAGGCGGGCATCTACCTGGTGCTGCGCTTCGCTCCCGGCTATGCAGAGGTGCCCGGGTGGCACGAGGTGCTGATCCCTCTCGGCCTCGCCACGCTGCTGATCGGCGGCTGGCGAGCTCTGCGGCAGTACGATCTGAAGCTGCTGCTGGCCTATGGCACCGTCAGCCAGCTCGGCCTGCTCATCACCGTCGCCGCCCTCGGCACACGTGACGCCGCGGTGGCCGCCCTGGCACTGCTGGTCGCGCACTCGCTGTTCAAAGCCAGCCTGTTCATGGTCGTCGGCGTCATCGACCACAACTTCGGCACCCGAGACCTGCGTGCACTGCACGGACTCGGGCGCAGCCATCCACTGCTCGCCGTCGTCACTGCACTGAGCGCGGCATCGATGGCCGGTCTCCCGCCGATGCTGGGCTTCCTGGCCAAGGAGAGCGCACTGACGGCCATGCTCGAATGGCAGCACGGATGGTCTGTCTGGGTGACGGCAGTCGCCGCCCTGGGCTCGGTGCTCACGGTCGCCTATGCAGCCCGCTTCGCCTTCGGCGCGCTCAGCAGCCGTCCCCGCAAGACGGGGCCGTCGAACGTCGACACCAGCACCCTGCACGTGCTCGTCGACTGCAGCCGGCCACAGGCGCACGGCAACGTCGGTCTCGTCGGCCCGAGCATCCTCTTGACGATCTCGCTCGCGCTGACGATCTGGCCGACCGGCCTCGACCGTCTGGCCGGTGCTGCGGCCGCGGGTCTGCCCAGCGGCGAGCACCCGATGCATCTCGCGCTGTGGCACGGGCTCACCCCGGCGTTGGGCATCAGCGCCGTGGTCATCGCGCTCGGTGCCCTGCTCTACGTGCTGCGTCGGCCAGTGGCGAGGCTTCAGGCGAGGGTGCCCGACTGGATCGAATTCTCGCGGTGGTACTCGGTGATCCTGGCCGCCACCGACTGGATCTCGGCCCGGGTGACGCTCTTCGCACAGCGCGGCGGCCTGCCCGGCTATCTCGGCACCATTTTCGTCGCCTTCGTCGCAGCGCTCGGGCTGGCCCTGCTCCGCGTACAGCTCTGGCCGGCTGAAGTCGTGCCCTACCATTCCATCGCACAGCTGGGCATCGCCGCGCTGATGGCCGTCGCCGCATTCGCCGCTGTTCGCGCCCGACGGCGTCTGCTGGCCATGCTCTTGGTGGGAGCCACCGGGTATGGCATGGTCGCGCTCTTCGCTCTGCACGGCGCCCCTGACCTCGCACTCACCCAGCTGCTGGTCGAGACCGTGACTCTGGTGATCTTCGTGCTCGTCGCGCGTCGCCTGCCGCGGCACTTCGAGCGCGCCGAGGGAATCAGACGGGTCTGGCCGAAGGCCGTGATCGGCATCGCCTTCGGAGCGGTCATGGCCGGCGTCACGCTTGCCGTCGTGGGCGCACGCAGCCAGACCTCGATCTCAGCGCAGATGCCCGACCTGGCATATCTCGAGGCCCACGGCCGCAACGTGGTCAACGTGCTGCTCGTCGACCTGCGCGGCTGGGACACCTTCGGCGAGATCTCGGTGCTCGTCGCAGTCGCCACCGGTGTGGCCAGTCTCGTCTTCGTCACGCACCGCACCGGTCGAGTTCCCTCGATCAGCACCCGAGGCGAGCGCAGACGGCGCGCGCAGCGCCTCGCACCGGTCGTCGAACCGGTCACCGGCGCGCTGCCCGTGGTCGACCCGAACACCGGGCGCCCGGTCAGTCAGACGGCGCTGCAGCGCACCATCGACGCCCACGACGACGTCGACGACGAGAGCACCCGTCGCAGCTGGCTGATGGCCGGTCGCACACTGGCGCCCGAGCACCGGTCGCTGATGGTCGAGGTCATCGTTCGTCTGCTCTTCCTGCCGCTCATGCTGATCTCGGTGATGCTGCTGATCGCCGGCCACAACCAGCCGGGCGGCGGCTTCGCCGGCGGCCTCGTCGCCGGCCTCGCCCTCGTGCTGCGCTATCTCGCGGCGGGCCGCTACGAGCTCGGCGAGGCCCTGCCGATGCCGCCCGGCGTGCTGCTCGGCACCGGGCTGGCCACAGCAGTCGGCACCGGGGCGCTCTCCCTGATCTTCGGCGAGCCGTTCCTCACGTCGCTGTGGTGGCAGGCGACGCTGCCGATCGTCGGCGCGGTGAAGCTCGGCACGCCGACGCTCTTCGACATCGGCGTCTACCTCGTCGTGCTCGGACTGGTCTTCGACGTGCTGCGCTCGCTCGGTGCCGGCATCGACGAGCAGTCCGTCTCAGACGAATCGATCGTCGACGACTGGGCGGAGGGTGTGCGATGAGCGTCTCCCTCACTCTGATCGTGCTGATGGCCGTCATGTACGCCTGCGGCGTCTATGCCATGCTCGAGCGCAGTCTCAGCCGCATCCTGATCGGCTTTCTGCTCATCGGCAACGCGACGAACCTGCTGCTCATCATCGTGGCCGGCGCGCCCGGCGAGGCACCGATCGTCGAAGACGGCGTCACCAGCGACGAGATGGCCGACCCGCTGCCACAGGCGCTGACTCTCACCGCCATCGTGATCACCTTCGGCATCACCGCCCTGCTGCTGGCGCTGATCTACCGCAACTGGCGGCTGTCACGACAGGAGCACACCGAGGAGCACACTGCGGTGCCCGGCTCCGATCTGCACGCCGACGACGAAGCCGAGATGCTCGCCCGACAGGCTGCAGGCGACGACGCCGCCCTGCACGAGGCCATCGACGCCAGCGATGCGAACGACACCGGCGACGACCCCGACGGCCCAGGCACCGCATCCGCCCGAAACCGCCGTGACCGACAGAGAGGCAACCGATGAGCATCGCACAGCTGCTGCCGATCATCGTCGCGCTGCCGCTCGCCGCGGCCGCGACCTCGCTGCTGCTCGGGCGACGCCCCAAGACGCAGATCGTGGTCACCCTCGGCACCCTGCTGGTCGTGCTCGGCATCGGCATCGCGACCCTGATCGCGACCGACCGCGACAACATCGTGAGCGTCGTGCTGGGCGGCTGGCAGGCACCGTGGGGCATCTCGCTGGTCGCCGACCGGCTCAGCGCTCTCTTAGTCGTCGTCGCCACGACCATGCTGCTCGGCGTCTTGGTCTACGCCATCGGCCAGGGCATCACCGATGGTGACGCCGAGACGCCGGTGACCATCTTCCAGCCGACCTATCTGGTGCTCGCCGCCGGTCTCTTCGACGCCTTCCTGGCCGGCGACCTCTTCAACATGTTCGTCGGCTTCGAGATCATGCTGGCTGCCAGCTACGTGCTGATCACCCTCGGCGGAACCGGCCCGCGCATCCGCTCCGGGGTCATCTACATCATCGTCTCGCTGGTGTCGTCGGTCTTCTTCCTCGTCGCCATCGCCCTGCTCTACGGCGCCACCGGCACCGTGAACATGGCCCAGCTCGCCGAGCGCATTCCCGAGCTGCCCGCCGAGACGCAGACCATCGTGCATCTGTCGCTGCTGCTCGGCTTCTGCATCAAAGCGGCGGTCTTCCCGCTGTCGTTCTGGCTGCCCGACTCGTACCCGACCGCACCGGCACCCGTCACAGCGGTGTTCGCGGGTCTGCTCACCAAGGTCGGCGTCTACGCCATCATCCGCACCGAGACGCTGCTCTTCGCGCATCACGACGTGAGCACGCCGCTGATGGTGCTCGCCTTCTTCACCCTGCTGATCGGCATCATGGGTGCGATCGCGCAGGCCGACATCAGACGGCTGCTCTCGTTCACCCTGGTCAGCCACATCGGCTACATGCTCTTCGGCATCGCCTTGGGCACGCAGGCGGGCATCGCCGCCACGATCTACTACATGGTGCATCACATCACCGTGCAGACCACGCTGTTCCTGGCCGTCGGCCTCGTCGAACGCGTCGGGGGCACCACGTCGCTCACGCGACTCAGCGGAGTGCTCAACGCCTCGCCGCTGATCTCTGCACTGTTCCTCGTGCCCGCGCTCAACCTCGGCGGCATCCCGCCGTTCAGCGGGTTCATCGGCAAGCTTGCGCTGATCCTCGCGGGCGTGCAGACGGCGAACTGGCTGACCTGGGTCGTCATCGGCGCGATGATCCTCACCTCGCTGCTGACCCTGTACCCACTGGCCCGGGTCTGGAACCTCGGATTCTGGCGGCCCGCGATCGACCCCGACCGCCGGCACAGCCGCCTGCTGCGCTCGCTGCAGGAGAACCCGCTGGTCCCGCCCCGCCGAGTCGCGCAGCGTGACGTGTCGAAGCTGATGATCTCGGCAACGGCAGGCATGGTCGTGCTCACCCTCGCGCTCACCGTCTTCGCCGGCCCGCTGCTGGGCTTCGCCGACCGAGCCGCAACCACCGTGGCCGACCCGCTCTGGATGATCGCCACGCTGCTCGGCCCGCTGAGCGGAGGTGCGTCGTGAGACTCCGGCAGAGACTCCGGGCCGGATGGCAGGAGCTGCTCACCATCATCGTGCTCACGGTGGTCTGGTGCCTGCTCTGGGGCAAGGCCGATGCGTTCACCGTGATCGGCGGGCTGCTGATCAGCTGGATGCTGGTCGCGCTGTTCTACCTCCCGCCGCTCGAGATCACCGGCCGCCTGCATCCGCTCTCGGCCGCGTACGCCTTCGTGCGGCTGACGCTCGACATCATCCGCGCGTCGATGATCGTCGCGACGCAGGCGCTCTGGCCCTGGTGGCGGCCGAGCGGCGCCGTGGTCAGGTTCGACCTGCACACCACCGACGATCTCATCATCACGCTGACCGCCGAGGCCATCTCACTGGTGCCCGGGTCGCTGGTCGTCGAGATCGATCGCAACAACGGCGTGTTGTACGTGCATGCGTTCGGTGTGCGAACCGCGGCCGACATCGAGCGCGCCCGCTGTCAGGCGCTCGATCAAGAGGCCCGCATCATCATGGCGCTGGGCAGCTCGTCCGAGCGACAGGCCGTGCGTGCGCTGGCCGCTCAGCGGCGTGCGGATGCGCGACGGGGCCCGCATCATGACGGCGGCCCCGTCTCGTCGCAGCCGCACACGGCATCCGTCGATCGGTCGAAGACGACGTCACGAGAGGAGCGCTGACATCATGCCCACCTGGCTCACGATCCTGCTGGTGGTCGTCTACGGGGTGACCGCGGCGCTGTGCATTCTGCGCATCGTGCGCGGGCCGAGCGTGCTCGACCGCATCGTCGCCTCAGATGTGCTGCTGGTGACCCTGATGTGCGCACTGGGCACCGAGATGGCGGTCACCGGGCACACGCACACCATGCCGATCCTGATCGTGCTCGCCATGTTCGGGGTCATCGGGTCGTTCGCAGTCTCGCGCTTTCTGATCACGGCGAAGGATCCCCTGCGCGACGAGCCGTCGAAGGAGGCCGCAGATGGACGGTGACACGATTCGATTCACGATCGCCGGCGTGCTGCTCGGCACGGGCGCGCTGCTCTCGCTCTCGGCCGCCGTCGGTCTGCTGCGCTTTCCCGATCTGCTCTCGCGCATGCACGCGGCCACCAAGCCGCAGATCCTCGGTCTCATCTGTGTGACCGCGGCGATCGCCGTGCTGAACCCCACGGCGCTGGTGATCGGCACCGCGATCGTGGTCATCACCCTGCAGATGCTCACCGCGCCCATCGCCGCCCACATGGTCGGGCGAGCCCATTACCGCAGCGACGATCTGCGCAGCGACCTGCTCGTGGTCGACGAGCTCGCCGAGAGCATCGCCGAGGCCGACGACGAAGAGCACCGCGACACGGCGAACCCAAGCTGAGCCGCGAGGCGAGTCGGGGTCGAGGAGCAGGTCAGCGGATGATCGTCTCGCGGCTCTCGGTGACCGCGTTGTGCATCATCTGCGCCGTGGTCTGCCGGTAGCCCGGCGCCGCCTGACCGACCGCCTCGCCGACGGTCAGCACCCGCAGGTCGTTGGTCGATCCGGGGATGCCGGGCGGGCTCCCGGCGGCGACGATGACCCGCTCCCCCGGTTTCGCCCGGCCCGAGTCGATCAGATAGGTGTCGACGCTCAGGACGATCTCGTCGGTGGTCTGCAGGAACGGCACCAGCACCGATTCCACGCCCCAGATCGGCGTCATGGCACGACGAGTCGAGTCGTCATAGGTGAAGACCAGCAGCGGCAGCTCGTCCCGCAGGCGCGACACTCGACGAGCGGTGTTGCCGCTCGCGGTGAAGACGCACAGGTACTTGGCATCGACATGGTGCGCGACCTCGACGGCGGCGCGGGTGATCGCCCCGGCGAGCGTGTGCGGCTGCGTGCCGAGCGGCGGGATGCGGTCGAGACCGTGCTGCTCGGTCGACTCGATGATGTTCGACATCGTCTGCACCGTCGCGACCGGATGAGCGCCCACCGAGGTCTCGCCGCTGAGCATCAGCGAGTCGGCGCCGTCGAGCACCGCATTCGCGCAGTCGGACGCCTCGGCGCGGGTCGGGCGCGAACTCGTGATCATCGACTCGAGCATCTGCGTCGCCACGATCACGGGACGCGCTCGCTGACGAGCCAGCTCGATGGCGCGCTTCTGCACCACCGGCACCTGTTCGAGCGGCAGCTCGACGCCCAAGTCGCCACGGGCCACCATCACCATGTCGAACGCCTCGGTGATCGCGTCGAGCACCTCGACGGCCTGAGGCTTCTCGATTTTAGCGATGACGGGCAGTCGCACGCCGTGAGCGGCCATCACCTCGCGCACGGCCGTGACGTCGTCGGGGCTGCGCACGAACGAGAGCGCGATCAGATCGACGCCGAGATCGAGCGCCCAGTGCAGGTTCTCTTCGTCGCGGTCGCTCAGTGCGGGCACATCCACCGCCACACCGGGCAGATTGATGCCCTTGTGATCCGAGACGCGGCCGCCGACGACCACCTCGCAGATCACGTCTGTGGCATCGACCGCGGTGGCCCGCAGCGAGATGTTGCCGTCGTCGATGAGCAGCTGGTCGCCGACGCTCACGTTCTTCGGCAGCTCGGCGAAGGTGGTGCCCACGATCTCGGCATCGCCGGGCACGTCGCGCGTGGTGATCGTGAAGGTGTCGCCGACCGAGAGGGTCTGCCGGCCCGCGGCGAACTTCGCCAGGCGAATCTTCGGCCCCTGCAGGTCGACCAGCACGCCCACCGGCTTGTGCAGTCGAGCGGCGACCTCGCGCACCGTCTCGATGTAGCGACGGTGCTGCTCGTGGTCGCCATGGCTCATGTTGATGCGGGCGACGTCCATGCCCGCACGGATCATGCCTTCGATGACCTCGGCGTCGTCAGTCGACGGCCCCAGTGTCGCGATGATCTTCGCTCTGCGTCGCATGCCACTCCAATCGATTCGGCAGTTCGTTCTGCCGAGTCAATTCTAGGCGGCTCACATGAGCGTGAGATGAACGCCGCTAGTCACCTGGGCGCTCGGATCACCGCACGCTCATCGCCCGGTCGTCGGCTGCGACCGGCCGCGGCAGCACGGTCTCTCCTTCGAGGTACTGGTCGACCTGCGCGGCGGCCGCGCGGCCCTCTGCGATCGCCCACACGATCAGCGACTGCCCTCGCCCGGCGTCGCCGGCGACGAACACGCCCGCGACATCGGTCGAGTAGTCGTTCTCGCGCTCCAGCTCACCACGACTGGTCGTCGACAGCCCGATCTGCTCGTCTGCACCGTTGACCTCGGGCCCGGTGAACCCCATGGCGATGAAGACCAAGTCGGCCCGCAGCTCGCTCTCGGTGCCGTCTTTCGGGCCTCGCGACCCATCGGCCCGGTACTCGGTCTCGGCGATGCGCAGCGCTCGCACGTGGCCCTCGTCGTCACCGACGAACGCCTCGGTGCAGGCGAGGAACCGGCGTTCGCCGCCGTGCCCGTCGGCCTCTTCGTGCGAGGTCGAGACCTCGAAGAGCTTCGGCATGGTCGGCCAGGGCTCACGCTGCGACCGGGTGATGCCCGGCTGACGGCCGATGGCCAGGTTGGTCACCGACGCCGCACCCTGTCGGATCGCGGTGCCGATGCAGTCCGAACCGGTGTCGCCGCCGCCGATGACGATGACGTGCTTGCCTCGGGCATCGATTCGGTCGGCCACCTCGTCGCCGGCGACTGTGCGGTTGGCCTGGGTGAGGTAGTCCATCGCATAGTGGATGCCGTGGAGGTCTCGCCCCGGCATCGGCAGGTCTCGCGGTGTGGTCGCTCCCGTGGTCACCACGACGGCGTCGAAGCGATCGCGCAGCTGCTGCCACGAGATGTCGATGCCGACGTTCACGCCGCTGCGGAAGCGGGTGCCCTCGGCCATCATCTGGTTCAGCCGGGCGTCGAGCACCTTCTTCTCGAGCTTGAAGTCGGGAATGCCGTAGCGGAGCAGCCCGCCGATGCGATCGTCGCGCTCGTACACCACAACGGTATGCCCGGCGCGAGTGAGCTGCTGCGCCGCAGCCAGCCCTGCCGGCCCGGAGCCGACGACGGCCACGCTCTTGCCGCTCAGGCGCTCGGGCTGGTGAGGTTCGACCCAGCCGCGATCATAGGCCTGGTTGATGATCGAGACCTCGATCTGCTTGATCGTGACCGCCGGCTGGTTGATGCCGAGCACACAGGCCGACTCACAGGGCGCCGGGCAGAGCCGCCCGGTGAACTCCGGAAAGTTGTTGGTCGCGTGCAGCCGTTCGATGGCGTCCTGAGGATGCTGACGCCAGACGAGGTCGTTCCACTCCGGAATCAGATTGCCGAGCGGGCAGCCGCTGTGGCAGAAGGGCACGCCGCAGTCCATGCAGCGCGACGACTGTTCCTGCAGCTGCAGCGGGTCTTGGCGTTCATAGACCTCTTTCCAGTCCATGATGCGCACGTCGACCGGCCGCCGCTTGGGCAGAGCACGGTTGCGAACAGTGAGAAAACCATGTGGATCAGCCACGAGTGACCTCCAGGATCGTGTTCCAGACCTCGGCTCCGTCGGGGTCGAGCCCCTGCGCCTCGGCGTCCGACCGGGCCCGCAGCACGCGCGCGTAGTTGGTCGGCAGCAGTTTGGTGAAGTGCGCGACCGTCTCGTCGAAGTCGGCGAGCATGCGCTCGGCGACCGTCGACCCGGTCTCGATGCGGTGACGTTCGAGCAGATCGTGCAGCAGCGCGATGTCATCGGCGTCCAGTTCGAGCAGCTGCAGCTCGTTGCCGGCCAAGGCCTCGACGTTGATGCGCTCCCGGTCGAGATCGTGCACCAAGGCGATGCCGCCCGACATGCCGGCGCCGATATTGCGGCCCGTGGGGCCCAGGATGACGGCCACACCGCCGGTCATGTACTCGAGTGCATGATCGCCGACGCCCTCGACGACCGCGGTCGCTCCCGAGTTTCGCACCAGGAAGCGCTCGCCGACGAGGCCGCGCAGCAGCATCGTGCCGCTGGTGGCGCCGTAGCCGATCACGTTGCCGGCGATCACGTTGTGCTCGGCGACGAAGCGAGTTCCTGCGGGCGGGTACAGCACCAGCTGCCCGCCGCTGAGTCCCTTGCCGACGTAGTCATTGCTGTCGCCCTCGAGGCGCAGCGTGATGCCGTGCGGCAGAAAGGCGCCCAGCGACTGCCCGGCCGAGCCGTGCAGCGTGATGTCGATGGTGCCGTCGGGCAGCCCCTCTGCGCCGTGCGCCATCGTCACGTGGTAGCCGAGCATGGTGCCGACTGCACGCTCGGTGTTGCGGATGCCCAGATCGATGTGCGCCGGCTCTCCGGTCTCGATAGCGGCTTGGGAGAGGGCGATGAGCTGGTTGTCGAAGTGCTGCTCGAGCTCGTGGTCCTGCTCGACCAGGTGCCGTCTGGGCGCGTCGGCAGGCATCTGAGGCCCGTGCAGAACCGGGTCGAGGTCGAGTCCTTGCGCCTTGAGTTCGGTCGAGGCCGGCGCCACGTCGAGCAGATCGGTGCGTCCGATCAGCTCGTCCATCGTGCGCACGCCGAGCTCGGCCATGTACTCGCGCACCTGCTGGGCGATGAACTCGAAGAAGGTCACCACATGCTCGGCCTGACCGGTGAATCTCGAGCGCAGCTCCGGGTTCTGCGTGGCGACGCCCACGGGGCAGGTGTCTTTGTGGCAGACGCGCATCATGATGCACCCCTCGACGACCAGCGCCGTCGTGGCGAAGCCGAACTCCTCGGCGCCGAGCAGCGCGGCGATGATCACGTCGCGGCCCGTCTTGAGCTGGCCGTCGGCCTGCACCACGACCCGGTCGCGCAGACCGTTGAGCTGCAGCGTCTGCTGCGTCTCGGCGAGGCCGATCTCCCACGGGGTGCCCGCGTGCTTCAGCGAGTTCAGCGGGCTGGCGCCGGTGCCGCCGTCGTGGCCCGAGACCAGCACCACGTCGGCCTTGGCCTTGGCGACGCCTGCGGCGACCGCGCCGATGCCGTTCTCGCTCACCAGCTTCACATGGATGCGAGCCTTGGGATTGGCCCGTTTCAGGTCGAAGATGAGCTGCTTCAGATCTTCGATCGAGTAGATGTCATGGTGCGGCGGGGGCGAGATCAGACCGACGCCCGCCGTCGAATGACGCGTGCGTGCGATCCACGGGTACATCTTCGCCCCTGGCAGCTGGCCGCCTTCACCGGGCTTCGCCCCCTGCGCGAGCTTGATCTGCAGGTCATCGGCGTGCGCCAGGTACATGCTGGTCACGCCGAAGCGGCCTGAGGCCACCTGCTTGATCGAGCTGCGCCGGTCGGGGTCGAGCAGCCGGTCGAGGTCTTCGCCGCCCTCGCCGGTGTTCGACTTGCCGCCGATGCGGTTCATCGCGATCGCGAGGGTCTGGTGCGCCTCCTGCGAGATCGAGCCGTAGCTCATCGCACCGGTCGAGAACCGTTTGAACAGCTCGCTGGCCGGTTCGACCTCGTCGATGGGGATGCTCTGGCCCGGCTGGGTGCGCAGGCGGAAGAGGCCGCGAATGGTCTTGAGCTCGCGGGCCTGGTCATCGACCAGATCGGTGTACTCCTTGAAAATGTCGTAGCGACGGGTCTTGGTGGAGTGCTGCAGCCGGAAGATCGTCTCGGGGTTGAAGAGGTGGGCCGAGCCGTCACGACGCCACTTGTACTCGCCGCCGACCGGCAGCTGCTGATGCACGGTCGCCGCTGGCTCGAGCGGGTACGCCAGTGCATGGCGTCGGGCATTGTCGTGCTCGATCTCGAGCAGGCCGATGCCGCCGAGTTTCGAGACGGTTCCGGTGAAGAACTCGTCGATCACCTCCTGCGAGATGCCGACGGCTTCGAAGGTCTGCGCCCCGACGTATGAGGCCACCGTCGAGATGCCCATCTTCGACATGATCTTGAGCACGCCCTTGCCGAGCGCCTTGATCAGATTGTGCACCGCGGTCTCGGCCGAGACGCCCTGCACCAGCCCGGAGCGCACCAAATCCTCTGCGGTCTCCATAGCCAGGTACGGGTTGACTGCGCTCGCGCCGTAGCCGAGCAGGGTCGCGACATGATGCACCTCGCGCACGTCGCCGGCTTCGGCGATCAGGCCGACCCGGCGACGGCACTCCTGCCGCACCAGGTGATGGTTGATGGCCCCGATCGCCAGCAGCGAGGGAATGGGCGCCTGCTCGGCGGTTGAGTCACGGTCGCTGATCACGATGAACTCGACGCCGCGCTGCACGGCGGCGAGCGCTTCGTCGCACATCTCGTCAAGACGCCGACGCAGGCCCGTGACGCCGTCGTGCACCGGGTAGGTCGAGCGCAGCGTGACCGTGCCGGTGAAGCCGCTGCGGCGACCGACGTGTTGGATCTTCGCGAGTTGATCGTTGGTGATCACCGGAAAGTCGATCTTCACCTGGCGCGCCGAGGCCGGCTCGAGACTGAGCAGATTCTGCTCCGGGCCGATGCCCGCCGAGAGCGCCGTGACCATCTGCTCGCGAATCGAGTCGAGCGGCGGGTTGGTGACCTGTGCGAAGGCCTGGGTGAAGTAGTCGAAGAGCAGTCTCGGCTTCTCGCTGAGTGCCGCGATCGGGGTGTCGGTGCCCATCGCGCCGAGCGGCTCGGCACCGGTCTTGGCCATCGGCCCCACCAGCATGGTCAGATCTTCTTCGGTGTAGCCGAAGGTGCGCTGGCGACGTGACACCGAAGCGCGGGTGTGCAGGATGTGCTCGCGCTCGGGCAGATCCTTCAGCGAGACCTGCACGTCGTCGAGCCACTTCTTCCACGGCTTCTGCTCGGCGAGCGAGTGCTTGATCTCGCTGTCGGGCACGATGCGGCCGGCCTTGGTGTCGACCAGAAACATGTGGCCGGGCTGGAGGCGTCCGCGGCGCAGCACGTTCTCAGGCGCGACGTCGATGACGCCGGTCTCGCTGCCCACCACGACGAGGCCGTCACGGGTGATCACGTAGCGTCCGGGGCGCAGGCCGTTGCGGTCGAGCGTGGCGCCGACGAGCGTGCCGTCGGTGAACGAGATCGCGGCCGGCCCGTCCCAGGGCTCGATCATTGTGGCGTGGTAGGCGTAGAACGCCTTCAGCTCGGGGTCCATGTGCTCGTTGTGCTCCCAGGCCTCGGGCACCATCATCAGCACGGCGTGCGGCAGCGAACGGCCGCCGAGATGCAGCAGCTCGAGGGTCTCGTCGAACGACGCGGAGTCACTGCCGCCGTCTGAGACCAGCGGGGTGAGACCGCTCAGATCGCCGAGCAGCGGGCTGGCGATGTCAGCCTGGCGGGCTCGCATCGAGTTGCGGTTGCCCTTCACCGTGTTGATTTCGCCGTTGTGCGCGATCATGCGGAACGGCTGCGCGAGCGGCCAGGAGGGGAAGGTGTTGGTCGAATAGCGCGAGTGCACCAGCGCCAGCTCGGTCTCGAAGCGTTCGTCAGACAGGTCTGGGAAGAAGGGCTCCAGCTGCAGGGTCGTGACCATGCCTTTGTAGACGATGGTTCGGCTCGACAGCGACGGGATGAACACGTCGGTGGCCTTGCTCGCGCGGCGGCGCAGCCGGTAGACGATGCGATCGAGCTCGATGCCGCGGGCGGTCGGGCCGTCGACGCCCAGTCGTGCCACGAAGATCTGTTCGAAGGCGGGCATCGTCGCCCGCGCCTGTGTGCCGATGGCGCGGTCATCGGTGGGCACTTCGCGCCAGCCGAGCACGGTCAGCCCCTCTTCGCGGGCGATCAGATCGATGGTGCGCTTCGCGCGTTCGCGCTGTACACCATCGAGCGGCAGGTAGATCATGCCCGCGGCGTACTCGCCTCGGTCGGGCAGGGCGAAGTCGACGACCTCACTGAAGAAGCGGTGCGGAATCTGCAGCAGGATGCCGGCGCCGTCGCCGGTGCCGGCATCGGACCCGACGGCACCGCGGTGTTCGAGGTTGCGCAACGCGTTGAGCGCGTGGTCGACGATGTCGTGGCCTGGTGCTCCGCGCAGGGTGGCGACCATGGCCAGCCCGCAGGCGTCTTTCTCTGCTTCGCGACGGTAGAGGCCGCCATCGTCGGGAATCCGGCTGAATCGGGCGAACTCGGAGACGGGCGCTGCGCCGGCGTGGCGATGCTCTGCTGTCGATGCGGAGTGACTCTGCATTGTGGGACTCCTTCATGCGCGCCGGCTCAGAAGCGTCTGCTCGTATGCGCTCATGGTCACGAGAGCTCGTGTTCATGACGACCGTGTTACGGCGCCATGACATCGCATGCTGATCCAGCGAGGAAATTCCACGTTATCCGACGATTGTTACCGGAATCTCACATTGTGTTACAAGCACGTTACAGAATCTGCGGCTCACAGTCAGCTGCGCTCGCTGACTTTCGGGTCTGAGGCTGAGGCGACCGCGGCATCCGCCGAGTCTGTGTCGACGGGGGCACCTGAAACGGCGACCTGCTCGAGCGCCTCGAGGCGGGCCAGATGCTCCGGACGATACGGGCTCGGCTCGGCACCGGGGTGCCGACGGGCCTGAACGAACATGATGATCAGGCCGATGATGACGACGACGACGGCGCCCCACTGGTTCAGGCGCGCGCCGAGGAAGACGGCGATCGGGTCGAGGCGCATGCCCTCGATGAAGAAACGGCCGATGCCGTACCAGACCAGGTAGAGGCCGAAGAGACGCCCCCACTGCAGTGCGAAGCGACGACCGGCCCAGAGCAGCACGAGCACGCCGATGAGGTTCCAGATCGATTCGTAGAGAAAGGCCGGGTGGAAGAGTGTGCCCTCGGGCAGCCCCACGGGGAAGGCGCTGTTGTTCGCCGGAATCTGGATGCCCCACGGCAGACTGGTCGGTGTGCCGAAGAGCTCGTTGTTGAAGTAGTTGCCCCAGCGGCCGAGTGCCTGCGCGAGCAGGATGCCCGGGGCCGCCGCGTCGAGCAGCGTGGTCAGTCGCAGACCGGCGAGATGCGTGCCGATGACGGCTCCCACCACGCCGAGCAGCAGTGCGCCGAAGATAGCCAGGCCGCCTTCCCAGATGTAGAGGAACCGCAGCGGGTCGCCGGTGCCGGAGAAGTAGTCGGCCGGATGCGTGAAGACATGATAGAGGCGCCCGCCGATGATGCCGAACGGCACCGCCCAGAGTGCCACGTCGAGCACCGCCCAGCCGTCGGCACCACGGTGTTTGAGACGCACACCCGTGATCCAGCAGGCCAAGACGATGCCGATCGCGATGATCACACCGTAGTAGTGGATGGTGAGCGACCCGATGGAGAACGCTCCGGTGCCGGGGGTGGGAAAGCTGGCGAGATTCACGACTCGTATCCTAGTCTCTTCTGCTCGGGCGGCGGTCTAGGCCGTCGCTCCTGGTGTCTTGCCGGCGGCGAGCTGCTCGGCCAGCGTCGCGACCGCGGCCGCTCCCCCGTCGCGCAGGGCGCGCACGAAAGCGGACCCCACGATGGCGCCGTCGGCATAGCCGAGCACATCGGCGACCTGGTCGGGGCGCGAGATGCCGAGCCCGACCGCAAGGGGGCGGTCGGTGCACGCACGCAGTCGCGCGGTGAGCCCGCCGGCTCGCTCGTCGACTTCGGTGCGGGTGCCGGTGACGCCCATGGTCGACACCACGTAGACGAAGCCGCGCGAGGTGTCGGAGATCAGCCTCAACCGCTCGTCGGACGACGTCGGGGCGGCCAGGAAGACGTGGTCGAGGTCATGGGCCTCTGCGGCCGTGATCCAGTCGGCACCCTCATCGGGTACGAGATCGGGGGTGATGAGCCCGGCGCCGCCCGCCTGCTGCAGGTCGCGGGCGTACTCCTCGATGCCGTGCTGCAGCACCAGGTTCCAGTACGACATGACCAGCACGGGCACGTCGACACGGCTGCGGATCGCCTCGATCGCGCGGAAGACGTCCGAGACGCGGAAGCCGCGCTCGAGTGCCGCACCGGTCGCCGCCTGGATGACGGGGCCGTCCATCACGGGATCGGAATACGGCACGCCCAGCTCGATCACGTCGACGCCGTGCTCGGCCATCGCGACGACGGCGTCCACGCTCGCGTCGAAATCGGGAAAGCCGACCGGAAGATAGCCGATCAGCGAGCCATGAGCACCGTCAGCACCGGCCTCGGCACGCGTGCGCAGCAGGGGTTCGACGCTCATCAGTGGTTCTCCTTCGTCGCGGACTCGTTCGGGGCGGCGCGCTTCGGCTCACCGGGGCCGGCCATCTGCTCGGGGTCGGTGATGTAGCCGAAGTAGCGCGCCGCGGTCTCCATGTCTTTGTCGCCGCGCCCGGAGAGCGAGACCAGCAGCACTGCCTCCGAGCCCAGCCGGCGGCCCTCGCGGATCGCGCCCGCGACGGCGTGAGCCGACTCGATGGCCGGGATGATGCCCTCGGTGCGCGACAGGTCTCGAAAGGCGCTCATGGCCTCGTCGTCGGTGACCGCCTCGTAGCGGGCACGGCCGATGTCTGAGAGCCAGGAGTGCTCGGGGCCGACACCCGGGTAGTCGAGGCCGGCCGAGATCGAATGGCTCTCAATGGTCTGACCGTCGTCGTCCTGCAGCAGATAGCTCTTGGCGCCGTGCAGCGTGCCGGGGCGGCCGCGTTCGATCGTCGCCGCATGGTGAGGCGTGTCCACACCCTCGCCACCGGCTTCGATGCCGAGCAGCGCCACATCGGGGTCGTCGAGGAACGCGTTGAAGATGCCCATGGCGTTCGACCCGCCGCCGACGCAGGCGATGACCTCGTCGGGCAGCCGGCCGATCTGCGTGAGCAGCTGCTCACGCGCCTCTTCGCCGATGACCTTCTGCAGATCACGCACGATCTCGGGAAAGGGATGCGGCCCGGCGACGGTGCCCATCAGGTAGTGCGTCGTGTCGAGGTTGGCGACCCAGTCGCGCAGCCCCTCGTTGATGGCGTCTTTGAGTGTGCGAGAACCGGTGCGCGCGGGTACCACCTCAGCGCCCAGCAGCTCCATGCGAGCCACGTTGAGCGCCTGGCGCTCGATGTCGACCTCACCCATGTAGATCTGGCATTCGAAGCCGAACACGGCCGCGGCGGTCGCTGTGGCGACGCCATGCTGGCCCGCCCCGGTCTCGGCGATCAGGCGGGTCTTGCCCATGCGCTTGGCGAGCAGAGCCTGCCCGAGCACGTTGTTGATCTTGTGGGCGCCGGTGTGGTTGAGGTCTTCACGCTTGAGCCAGATCTTCGCGCCGCCGGCGAGCTCGCTGAGCCGCGGGGCGAAGGTGAGCAGCGACGGTCGACCGGTGTAGTCACGGGCGAGCCGATCGATCTCGGCCTGGAACTCGGGGTCGGCCTGCGCCTCGTGCCAGGTGCGGTCGAGCTCGTCGAGTGCGGTGATGAGCGGCTCGGGCACGAACCTGCCGCCAAAGGCGCCGAAGTATGGTCCTGTCGTCTCGCTGAGCTTCGTCATGTGTTCCTTCCACACTGTTCGGTCACCCACACGATTGTCCTCTGTGTGCGGGTGTGTCACAAGAATCTGTTCGACCCGGTCGGTCTCACGCCCGGTCGGTCGCCCGGAGACCGTTCGATCGGCTGCCCCTCGACGTCTGGTGCGAGTGCACGGCCGGCCCGGTCGACTCGAGGTCAGACTCCGATGAACTGCGGCAGCAGTTCAGCCGGGTCTCCGGTGACCAGCGCCTGACCCACCAGCACGGCATCTGCGCCTGCGGCACGATAGCCGCGCACGTCGTCGACGGTGCGCACCGCCGATTCGGCGACCTTCACGACGTCGTCGGGAATCTGCGCGGCGAGGGCCGAGAACCGCGACGGGTCTTCGGCGAAGTCTGTGAGATCACGCGCGTTGACGCCGATGATGCGCGCACCGCTGGCCACGGCTGCCCGCACTTCGTCGTCGTTGTGGGTCTCGACCAGCGCATGCATGCCCAGCGACTCGGCCAGCTCGCGCAGCGCACGCAGCTGATGCTCGGTGAGACCGGCGACGATGAGCAGCACCAGGTCGGCACCCGCGGCACGGGCCTCGACGATCTGGTATTCGGTGGCGATGAAGTCTTTGCGCAGCACCGGCACGTGCACTCGCTCGCGCACCACGCGCAGGTCGTCGAGCGACCCCTTGAACCGGGTGCGCTCGGTGAGCACCGAGATGACCGAGGCACCGTTCGCGGCGTAGGTCTCGGCGAGCAGCGCCGCATCGGGAATGGCGGCAAGATCGCCGCGCGAGGGGCTGGCGCGCTTCACCTCGGCGATCACGTGGATGTGATCGCCTGTGTTCAGCGCCGCATAGGCATCGCGAGCCGGCGGCTGCGCCGCGGCCTGCACCAAGACCTCGGCGAGCGGCGTCTGCGCCTCACGCACAGCGGCGTCGCCCAGCGCAGCCTCGTACAGGCTGTCAAGAATGGTCATCGAGTCAGTGCGACTTGTGCGCATACCGCGGGCTGTGCGCGCCGAGCCCCATCTTCGAGAGCACCACACCGACGATCACACCCACCGCAGCGACGATCGCAGCGATCAGCACACCCACCGGTTGACCTGCGACGAACGTGATGGTGCCGATGACGAACGCCGCCAGCACGATGATCACCGCCGTCCATGCGGCCGGCGAGTTGCCGTGGCCGGGGTTGATGATTTCTTCGCTGATCTCGCTCATTGCTCTCCTCGAGGTCTCGGATTCTGTTCAAGTGTACCCGGATCGCCCGGGCTGCCGTTCCGCCCGCGCAGGCTGCGGTCGATCCCGTCATCGATGTCGCCGTCGTTCTCGGTCGGATCGATTCCCACCGAGAAGGCGTCCCAGGTCTGGGCCGACTCTGCCGCATCCACCGGGCTCGGGCCCGAGACCGACGCGGCGGTCGGCTTCTGAAAGCGACGCACTGTTCGCTTCCAGCGCCCGGCGACCACGAAGACCCACACCGCGTGCACCACGATCAGCGCCGCTGCAGCCACCGCCGCCCAGACCCAGCCGGTCGTCGACGACTCGCTCACCAAGGTGGCCAGGGTTCGGGGCCCGGAGACCCCGGTCGCCTCGGCGAGCTGGTTGAGGCTGACGGCCAGCGGATCGCTCCACACCGTCTGCACCGACCAGAGCGCAGTCGCTCCGAGCGCGGCCTCGATAACTGCGAGCACGCGGGTGAACACGACGCCGCTGAGCCCCATCACCGCGGTGACGGCGAGCACTGTGAGCCCGTAGGCCTGCACGGCTCCGACGGCCTGCTGCCCGGTGACATGGACGGCACCATGAGCCGACCCGATCGACCAGTCGAGCCAGGGCTGCGACGCCGAGAGGGTCAGCACGCCGGCGAGAAGCAGTCCGAGGACGACGGCTCCGCCACGACTGCTCCCCCGTGACGCGGTCGGCTGCGCCGCGTCGGCCTCGCCAGGATGCTGGCTCATGCCTGATCCGTTCGCTCTCGTCGATCGGCTGCCGGTCGCACGGTGGAGGCGATGGCCACCGCCCGCAGCGGAGCGGCGGCCTTGTTGCGCGACTCCTGGTACTCGCTCTCGGGCACCGAGTCGGCGACGATGCCGGCCCCGGCCTGGACGGTGGCTCGGCCGCCGCTCAGCACGGCGGTGCGGATGGCGATGGCCAGGTCGGCGTTGCCGGCGAAGTCGAAGTAGCCGACCACTCCTCCGTAGACGCCACGACCGACGGGTTCGAGGTCTTCGATGATCTCGAGCGCCCTCGGTTTGGGGGCGCCGCTGAGCGTCCCGGCTGGGAACGTCGCCGCCAGCACGTCGACGGCGTCGACGCCGGCACGGGTCACGCCCTCGACCGACGAGCTGATGTGCATGATGTGACTGAAGCGCTCGATGATCATGAACTCGCTGACCCGCACGCTCTGCGGCTCGCAGACTTTGAGCAGATCGTTGCGGGCGAGGTCGACGAGCATGAGGTGCTCCGAGCGCTCCTTCTCATCGGAGAGCAGCTCCTCGGCCAGGCGCGCGTCGCGCTCCGGGGTGGTTCCGCGAGGCCGCGAGCCGGCGATCGGATGCGACACGACTGCTCCGTCGGTCACCTTGACCAGTGCCTCGGGCGATGATCCGACCACGTGCAGCAGTTCGCCATCTGTGCCGCGGTGCGTCTGCAGGTACATGTAGGGACTGGGGTTCAGCGTGCGCAGCACGCGATAGACGTCGAGTGGGTCGGCCTGCGTCTCGAGGTCGAAACGCTGGCTGATCACCACCTGGAAGATGTCGCCGGCGACGATGTGCTGTTTGGACTGCGCGACAGCAGAGAGAAAGTCGTCTGCGTCGGTACGGTGGTCAGCCTGCGCCTCGACGTCGAAGTCGACGTCGTCGATCGTGGCCGGGGACGGCTTCGCGAGATCGTCGATCAGCGAGCCCAGGGCATCCTGCGCCTCGTGCCACAGCGCGTCGATGTCGCTGTCGGCGTCGACCAGCGCATTGTGCACCAGCCAGATCGTGCCGTAGCGGTGATCGATCGCGACGAGATCGCGCACGAACGACAGGCTCACCACCGGGGCGTTCGTCTCAGGCGGGTTACGACGGTCGATGTGCTCCAGCTCGCGGATGGCATCCCACGCGACGAACCCGACCAGACCGCTGGTCAGCGGCGGCACACCGGGTACGGGTGCCGTGCGCCAGCGGCGCACGATGGTCTGAATCGCGTCGAACGCACGCTCGGGCGTGCCGCCGCCGAAGGCCCGCTCTGCACTCAGCGACTCGGCGTTCCACCCCGGGCGGCCTGCGGCATCCGTCGTCAGCGTGCCATAGGACGACGCGCCGACGAACGAGAACCGGCCCCACTCGCCGGCGCTGTCTGCCGATTCCAGCAGGAACGTGCCCGGCCGCGCGTCGGCCAGCTTGCGGTAGACGCCCATCGGGGTCTCGGAGTCGCCCAGCACGCGACGCACCACCGGCACGATCGAGTGGCTCTGGGCGAGTTCGCTAAACCGCTCGCGCGTGGTGGCGGCCGAACCGAATGCGGTAGACATCATGACTCCTCGATCTCGCCCCACAGGCGACGGCCGGTGAAGCAGGTTCGCGTGCCGGTGTGGCAGGCCGCGCCGACCTGGTCGACCCGTGCGAGCAGCGTGTCGCCGTCGCAGTCGGCGTCGAGGGTGACGAGGCGCTGGGTGTGGCCGCTGGTCTCGCCCTTGCGCCAGATCTGCTGCCGCGACCGCGACCAGAACACGGTGCGCCCCTCGGCCATGGTGAGTCGCACGGTCTCGGCGTTCATCCATGCCATCATGAGCACCTCACCTGTGTCATGCTGCTGCACGACGACCGGCACCAGGCCCTGGTCGTTGTAGCGGATGTCGTCGAGCGTGGTCATGGTCAGTCCTGGTTCTGGGATGCTGCTGCAGCCGAGTCTGCGGCGAAATCGGTGGTGCCCAGCCCGTCACGGGGGTCGGGCACGGCCCGGACCTCGAAGCCGGCGTCGGCCAGGGCCTGTTTGACATCGGGGATGGCGACCTGCTGGCGGTGGAAGACGCTTGCGGCGAGCACGGCGTCTGCTCCTGCCCGGGCGGCTTCGACGAAGTGCACGACGGTGCCCGCGCCGCCGGAGGCGATGATGGGTGCGGCGACCAGATCGCGCAGTCGTGTGATCAGATCGAGGTCGAAGCCGTTCTGAGTGCCGTCTGCGTCGATCGAGTTGACCAGCAGCTCGCCGGCTCCCAGGTCGACGGCGCGCTGTGCCCAGTCGAGTGCGTCGATGTCGGTCTCGGTGCGACCGCCGTGGGTCGTCACGACGAAGCCGGATGCGGTGCACGAGCTGCGCTTGATGTCGAGTGAGAGCACGGTCACCTGCGCTCCGAACCGGTCGGCGATCTCGGTGAGCACCTCGGGTCGGGCGATGGCTGCGGAGTTGATGCCGATCTTGTCGGCGCCGGAGGCCAGCAGCCGGGCGACCTGATCGACGCCGCGCACGCCGCCGCCCACGGTGAGCGGGATGAACACCTGTTCGGCGGTGCGCTGCACGACGTCGTACATCGTGGCGCGGTTCTCGACCGTCGCGGTGACATCGAGGAAGGTCACCTCGTCGGCGCCTTCGTGGTAGTAGCGGGCGGCCAGTTCGACGGGGTCGCCCTCGTCACGCAGATTCTTGAAGTTGACGCCCTTGACCACGCGGCCGTCGGCGACGTCGAGGCATGGAATGACTCGGATCGCGAGAGCCATCTAGATTCTCGCCGTGTTCAGGGTGCTGACCAGAATGGCTCGGGCACCGATCCGGTAGAGCTCGTCGACCGCGTCGTTGATGTGCTCGCGCGGAGCCATCGCCCGCACGGCCACCCAGTCTGCGCGCGCCAACGGAGAGACCGTCGGTGACTCGAGCCCCGGGGTGAGCCGAATGGCGGCGTCGAGATCGGTCTTCGGCACGTCGTAGTCGAGCAGTACGTACTCGCGTGCCACCCGCACGCCCTGCAGACGCTCGCTGAGCACGCGGGCTTCGTCTTTGAGACGGCCGTCGGTCAGCGACTGCGGCGCCCCGATGAGCACGGCAGACGAGGCCAGAATGATCGGGCCGAAGACCTGCAGCCCCGCGTAGCGCAGCGTCGTGCCGGTCTCGACCACGTCGGCGACGACATCGGCCACACCGAGGCGGATGGCATTCTCGACGGCACCGTCCAGGTGCACGAGCTTCACCGCGATGCCGCGCGGGGCCAGGTAGTCGGCCAGCAGCTTCGGGTAGCTCGTGGCGACGCGCAGCCCGTCGATGTCTTCGAGTGCGCTGAACCTGCCCTGCGGCCCGGCCAGACGAAACTTCGAGCGACCGAACTGCAGATTGTCGACCTCGGTGGCCTCGGTGTCGGAGTCGAGCAGGAAGTCACGACCGGTGATGCCCACGTCGAGCGCGCCGGCACCGACGTACGTGGCGATGTCGCGGGGGCGCAGGTAGAAGAACTCGACGCCGTTGTGCTCGTCGAGCACGTAGAGGTCTTTGGTGTCGCGGCGGGTGGCGTACCCGGCCTGTTTCAGCATGTCGAGCGCTGCCTGGCTCAGCACGCCCTTGTTCGGAATCGCTACACGCAGCACGTTCGGTCTTTCTCGTGGGACGAGGCACCGGCTCGGGCGGAGCGAGCCGCGGGCCTCTGATCAGGTTGTGAGGGTGTGAGATCTGGGCTGGTGCCGATCACACCGAAGACGATGCGACCCGGCTCCGCCGTATCGTGTTCGAACGCTCGGCTCAGAGTTCGCGGTAGACGTCTTCGAGGCTGATGCCCTTCTTGATGAGCATCACCTGCAGATGGTAGATCAGCTGGCTGGCCTCCATCGCGAGCGCCTGGTCGGTCTCATGCTCGGCGGCGAGCCATACCTCGGCGGCCTCTTCGACGATCTTCTTGCCAATGGCGTGCACGCCCGCGTCGAGTTCGACGACGGTCTTCGACCCCTCGGGGCGAGTGGCGGCCTTCTCGGTCAGTTCGCTGAACAGCTCTTCAAACGTCTTCATCGTGTTCAAGCCTACCGCGTGAATCCCTCCTGCGTGCATGCGGCGCGCACCGCGCCGGGTGCGGTCAGCGAACGCGAGCGCTCTCGGCGGCCGCGCGCAGGTCGGCGATCGCAGCCTGAGCATCCGCCGTCCTGAAGACGCTGGAGCCGGCGACCAGAGAATCTGCACCGGCCGACACCGCGATCGCGCCGGTGTGCGCGTTGACTCCCCCGTCGACCTGCAGCACGAGCTCGTCGAGTCCCTGCTGCTCGGCGCGTTCGCGCAGCAGCCGCAGCTTTCTCGTCGTGCCCGCCTCGATGTAGGACTGCCCGCCGAAGCCCGGCTCGACGGTCATCACCAGCACGCGGTCGAAGTATTCGAGCAGGTCGATGATCGTCTCGACCGGCGTGGCCGGCTTCAGCGCGATGCCGGCCTGCGCGCCGAGCGACCGCAGCGTGCGCGCCACGCTCAGCGGCGAGGTCGCGGCCTCGAGGTGGAAGGTCACGGCGTGCGCGCCGAGTTCGGCATAGGCCGGCGCCCACCGGTCGGGATCATCGATCATCAGATGCACATCGAGCGGAATCGGCGAGTACTGCTGGATGAACTGCACGACTGGCGCGCCGAAGGTGAGGTTCGGCACGAAGTGGTTGTCCATCACGTCGATGTGCGCGGTGTCTGCCGTGATGATCTGCTGCAGCGTGCCCTTCAGGTCACCGAGGTCTGCGTTGAGGATGCTGGGGCTGATCTGCACGGGGCGGGTGGCGGTCATATGGTCAAGTCTAGGCTGCTGCAGCCCGACCCAGCCTTCGCGCCGGTGCAGACGCAGGCCTGTCACCGCTGTGCTGATCTGCCAGGCCGCGCGGCCACACCGCGAGCGAAGATCGCCTCGGTCTGCTCGAGCGCAGCGCCCTTCGTCTCCGGAATGCGCCGCAGCACGAAGAAGAACGAGAACAGTGCGACCAGCGCGTAGATTCCGTAGGTGGTCGGCAGCGACCACGCACCCATCGAGGGAAACGACACCGTCACCAAGAAGTTCGCCACCCACTGCGCCGCGGCAGCGAGGCCGAGCGCCCGACCGCGAATGCGGCTCGGGAAGATCTCGCCGAGCAGCACCCACACCAGCGGCCCCCACGAGGCCCCGAACCCGATCACGAAGAGGTTGGCTGCGACGAGCGCGATGACGCCCCACGGTGCCGGCAGGCTGGGTGCGCCGTTCACGTCGACCGCGAACGAGAAGCTCAGCGCCATGGCCCCCAGCGACACCGCCATCAGCACCGAACCGCTCAGCAGAATCGGCCGCCGCCCGACGCGGTCCACCAGCACGATCGCGATGATCGTCACCAGCACATTCGTCACCGAGGTGATCACACTGATCGTCAGCGAGTCGCTCTCGGTGAACCCGACTGCCTTCCACAGCGTGGTCGAGTAGTAGAAGATCACGTTGATGCCGACGAACTGCTGCAGCACCGACAGCACGATGCCGATCCACACGATCGGCTGCAGCCCGAGCCGGGGCCCGCGCAGCGACGCCTTCGACTGGCTGCGATCGGTGGCGATGGCCGCCTCGAGCTCGCCGATCGTGCCCTCCAGCGAACGACTCGGGGTCAGCTGCGCCAGCACCGCTCGCGCAGCCTGCTCACGACCCACCGCCACCAGATAGCGCGGCGACTCCGGCAGCACCACCGCGAGCACGCCGTAGACGGCGGCCGGAATCACGCCGACCAGCAGCATCCACCGCCAGGCCGGCATGCCGAGCCACAGCGCCTGCGACGCGCCTCCCGCCCCATGGGCCAGCAGCGAGTCAGAGAGCAGCGCCGCGAAGATGCCGAGCGTGACCGCGAGCTGCTGCAGCGACCCCAGGCCGCCGCGAATGCGCTGCGGAGCGATCTCGGCGATGTACGCCGGCGCCACCACCGATGCGATGCCCACACCGACGCCGCTCATCACGCGCCACAGAATCAGGTCGGGTACGCTCACCGTGAAGGCGGCGCCGATCGAGCTGACGAAGAACATGATCGCGCCGATGCGCATCACCCAGAGCCGCCCCCAGCGGTCGGCGAGGGCGCCCGCGAACATCGCTCCCGCGGCCGATCCGAGCAGCGCGACGGCGACCACGAATCCGGTCAGCGCCTCGCCCAGGGCGAAGTGATGGTTGACCGAGTCGACCGCACCGTTGATCACCGACGAGTCGAATCCGAAGAGAAAGCCGCCCATCGCCGCGGCCGACGCGAGCACGACGGCCCGTCGGCGAAAGCGCGGCTCGAGGGTCGCCTCGCTCTGTCTCTGGCTCTGGTTCTCGGGCCGCGGGCTCACTGGTCTGTCAGGCACGGGCACCGAGTCTAGCAATGCGGTGGCGACGCCCCTGCACGAGCCCGTCGACGATCAGCAGGGCAATCGACGCCCAGATCAGCACGAAGCCGATGAGGCGGCTCGCCGGCATCGGCTCGTGCAGCACGGCGACGCCGATGATGAACTGCAGCGTCGGGCCCAGGTACTGCAGAAAGCCGATCCAGCTGAGCGGCAGTCGACGCGATGCCGCGGCGAACGTGATCAGCGGCACCGCGGTGACCACACCGGCAGACGCCAGCAGCAGCGAGTGGCCGAGGCCGGTGCGCCCGAAGGTGAGGCCCGCTCCGGCGAACTCCACCACCACCAGCACCACCACGGCGATCGGCAGCAGCAGTGCGGTCTCGATGGTGAGCCCGCTGAGCGCGTCGACGCGCTCGCCGACCTGCGACTTGATCAGACCGTAGAAGCCGAAGCTGAACGCCAGGCCGAGCCCGATCCAGGGCATCTGCCCGTAGGCCACCACGAGCACGACGACAGCGACCGCACCCAGTGCGACAGCAGTCCACTGCATGCGCCCGAGCCGGTCGTGCTGCACGAACACCGCGAGCAGAATCGTCACGATCGGGTTGATGAAGTAGCCGAGCGACGCCTCGAGCACGTGCTCGGTGGTCACGGCGATCACGTAGAGCTGCCAGTTGGCATAGATCAGCAGAGCGGCGGCGGTGAGCGTCAGCAGCACCCGCGTGTCTCGGAACAGCGCGACCAGATGGCGCCACTGCCGGGTCACGGTCACCAGCAGCGCGCAGAACACCGCTGAGAAGACCACTCGCGCGGCCACGAGCTCGAACGGCCCGGTCGGTGCCATCAGCATGAAGTAGAGCGGCAGCGACCCCCAGATCAGATAGGTGCCGATGCCGAGCATCAGGCCACTGCGGCGCGGCTGTCGCGAGAACTGCCGTGACCTGTCGGCTCCCTCGGGCAGTGCGATGGGCCCGGTCGCCATCTCTGGCGAGCTGTGCGGGGCCATCAGCGCCGCCTCAGCACCGAGACGAACATGCCGTCGCTCGCATGCACGTGGGGCCAGAGCTGCAGCCCGGGAGCACCGGAGCCGACCAGGGGCCTGTCACTCGCACCGAGGCCCAAGGCGTCGTCGAGGCGCGTTGCCGCGCCGGGAGCGAGCCCCGCGCCCGCATCGATGAGGATGCCGGCGGTGTCGAGCACGTCGAGCGCGCCCGCCTGCCGCGACAGCAGCCCGTCGATCTGTCTGCGGGTCTCGGCCAGATGCGGCGAGCAGGTCACATAGGCGATCAGCGCCCCGGAGCGCGCCGAGGCGACGGCCGAGTCGAGCAGCCGCTGCTGCAGCGCGGTGAGATCGCGCAGATCGGTCGGCTGTTTGCGCCAGCGAGACTCGGGCCGACGTCGCAGCGCTCCCAGCCCGGTGCACGGTGCGTCGATCAGCAGCCGCTGCCACTGACCTGACACCCGTTCGAGCTCGGTGGCGCCGTCGTGCTGGTCGACGGTGACGGCTCCGAACCCGGATTCCTCCAGAGCACGCCGCACCAGATCGGCACGGTGCGGCACAGGTTCGTTCGCGCGCAGCGCCGCCCGCGGGTCGCGCTGAGCGGCGAGAGCGGCGAGCAGGGCGGTCTTGCCGCCGGGCCCGGCGCACAGGTCGAGCCAGCGTTCGCCATGATCGTGGGCGGATGCACCGGCCCCGTCGCCGGAGTCGGGCGCAGCCGCGATCGCGACGGCAGCCAGTTGCGAGCCGACGTCCTGCACTCGCACGCCGGGGCGGCACAGCTCGATCGGATCGCCGTGTTCGAGCACCGCGCCGAACGGCGACAGCGGGCTGGGCGTCGTGCCCGGGATGTCGCCGCGATCGGCGACACCGGGCAGCGCGACGAGGTTGACGGCCGGCGCCGCGTTGTCGGCGGCCAGCAGCGCTTCGAGGTCTCCGTCGCGTCCGTCGGCGGCGAGCGACTTGCGCAGTGCGCGCACGATCCACTCGGGGTGCGACCAGCGCACGCTGAGGTATCGGTCGGCAGGCAGGTCGGCCTGCAGCACGATGACCCACTCGTCGAGGCTGCGCTCGGTGAGTCGGCGCATGACGGCGTTGATCAGGCCGGCGGCCTTCGCCTCGCGCACACGCTTCGCCAACGACACCGTCTCGTTGACCGCGGCGTGGCCGGGCACCCGCATGTGCAGCGCCTGGTGTGCGCCGAGGCGCAGGATGTCACGCACGCGTCGGTCGAGCCCGCTCGCGTCGCGTCGTGCGGCGCGGCTGATCAGCTCGTCGTAGAGCCCTCGCCAGCGCAGGGTGCCGTAGACGAGTTCGGTGACGAAGCCTCGATCGCGCGGTTCGAGACCGCTGTCGGCCAGGCGGGCTGGCAGCAGCAGGTTCGCGTAGGCGTCGTTGGCATCGACCTCTTCGAGCACGCCGAGCGCGAGTCGCCGCGGGTCGGCGCGACGTGACTGGGGGCGCTCGGTGCGACGCTCATGACGCTCGGAATCGTGCCGGCGGCGACTCGGCGACCGATCTGATCGGCGATCGTTCTGGCTCATGCGAACACCGCCAGAGTCTGGTCGGCCGCGGCGCCCTGCTGGCGCAGACCGTTCGCCCAGTCATGGGCGGCCATCCCCCGTTTGCCGGCAGGCTGCACCACGAGCAGTTCGAGCCAGCCGTCTGCGGCTGCGACGAGCACGCGGCGCTGCCACAGCATGACGCTGCCGGCCACGCGGAGGGGCGGCATCAGGGCGGTGGGATCTGTTCTGCCGAGCCGCAGGATCTTGCAGGTGTCACCGTCGATCGTCGTCCATGCGCCGGGTTCGGGCGTCGCCGCGCGCCAGCGGTCGAACACCTTGGCGGCAGGCTGGGCCCATGCCAGGCGGCCGAACTCCCGATCGAGTTTTGCGGCCACTGTCACCTCCCCGCTCTGCGGAACAGGCTGTGTGGTGCCGGCGGCCAGTGCATCCGCCACGGCCACGACCCTGTCGGCGCCCTCGACGCCCATGCGCTGCAGCACCTCGCCAGCCGTCGCATCGTCGAGGCCCGGCACCGCCTGCTGCTCGTAGACGTCACCGGCGTCGAGCTCGCTCGTCACACCGATGACCGAGAAGCCGAGCGGGGCGTCCCCCGCTGCGATCGCCCGCTGCACGGGGGCGGCGCCGCGCCAGCGCGGCAGCAGCGAGACGTGCAGGTTGATCCAGCCGTGCGTCGGCAGGTCGAGCAGGTCATCGGGCAGGATCGCACCGTAGGCGACGACAACGCCGAGATCGACCGAGCCGGCGGTCGCGCGGATCTCGGCGAGCGCCTCGGCCGTGATGCGCGTGGTGCGGACGACGGGCAGCCCCTCGGCTTCGGCCAGTGCGGCAACGGGGCTCGGCGTCAGTCGTCGTCGGCGTCCCAGCGGAGCGTCAGGGCGGGTCACCACGGCGGCGACCTCGTGAGGCGAGTCGATGAGTCGGCGCAGCACGGTGGCTGCGATCTCGGGGGTTCCGGCAAAGATGATGCGCACCGAACCAGTGTACGTGGCGCGGTGCGCATCGGGTCATGCGCGCAGCGGATGCGCACCGGCGGCCTGGTCGCAGACGCCTGCGCCGCGATCAGCGACCGTCGGTCAGGCGGGGAAGCGACGCAGGGCGACGACCGGTCCCGTCCAGTAGTCCTGGTCGAGCACGGCCCCCCGCACGGCGGACACCGCGCCGCCGAGGCGCAGCACGGTCAGCGCGATCTCGCCGAGCACGTCGTCGGAGCCTTGGTCCAGGGTCAGCTCGCCGGTCTCACCGTCGTAGTTGCCGTGCACGTGACTGGTGATGTCGTAGTAGAGCGTGTCGATCGCTCCCTGGGCTGCCGCCCGGCCCACGGCGGCAAGATCGCGTTCGACGCGCGACCCGTCGCCCTCACCGAGGCTGCGCAGCCCCGCATCGACGGTCTCGATGTTGTAGCGGGCGAGAAAGTGGCGGATGCGCTCGTCGACGGCAGCGGCCTGCAGATGATCTGCCGCCTGTTCGATGACGGTGACGTCGCGCCCCGTGCTGTCGCTCGCCGCGAAGTGCTGCGGGAACAGCTCGGCCAGCGGGCTCACCGCGAAGACCACGAGCGGCACCCGGCCTCTGGCGTCGACGCGCTGCAGCTCGGCTGCAGTGGCACGGGCCACCTCGCGGGCGTAGGCCGCGTAGTAGAGCGAGCGGTGGTTCTCGATCTTGCTCGGCCGGCTCGCCCGATCTTTGCCGCCATCGAGATCGGGGCTGCCGTTCGCCTCTTCGGCATCGGCCGGCCAGTCGCCCTCGGGCACGATCCGCTCGGCCCGGGTCTCCGGCGTAGCATGCCACAGCGACCAGCCCTTGGCCGAGAGCGTCAGCGCGTAGGCCTCCTGCAGCTGGCTGACCGCACGCAGCAGCGGCCCGACGGCGAATCGATTGCTCACGAAGACGGCGTCGTCGATGCGACTGGGCAGCACGAAGACGTCGCTGAAATCGGGCGAGACGAAGATGGCGAGCGATCGTGCGAGGTCAGCCCAGACGTCGTTCTCGGCGAGCACTTCGTCACGGCGGGCGTGAATCGCGTCGATGACGCTCTGGGGCTCACCGGCCACTTTCAGCTGCGACACGGCTTCGTCGAAGAGACTCTTCACGGCAGTCTGCGCGCGCTCGCGTTCGGTCACCGTCGGCTGGGCGTCGACATAGACCGTGACCGCTGCCGGGTGCTCGCCGGCGAGCTCCTGCAGAATCTCTGTGGTGGGAAGGGTGTACCGAATGGTCATGATCGCAACCTTTCACGCTGCGCAGAGCAGCGATGTTGGACGACGACGGCCGATCACAGGTTTGCGCTGGCCGCGCATCGTGTGTGCTCACCTCCATGGTACCGGTCAGCAGGTCGGCCGCCAGCGACGATCTGATCAGCTCGTGCGCAGCATGCGCTCGTCGTCGGCGTGCACGCGCAGGCGGTGCTGCTGACGCACCGGCCCGGTGGTCGCCCGCACCACCGCGGCCTTCAACGCCTGCGCGGTGCGGGCTCCGACTGAGAACGGCACCCGCAGCAGCGTCACCTCTTCGAGCGCCGGTTCGCCCTCGCCCGGTTCGCCGGGCAGCAGCTGCGTCTGAATCACTTCGACGCCCTCGGGCAGGTGTGCGTCTTCAAGAGCCGCCTGTGTGCCCCCCTGCGCCGTCGAGATCGAGAAGAAGCGGACGGCAGGCGGAAACCCCAGTGCGACGCGCTGAGCCAGTTCGTCTTGGGCGAACCGTCCGGCATCCCACTGCACCAGGGCATCGGCGAGCCTGCCCTGCACGCCGGTGAGCACGACTGTGGCGTCGGGGCGAGCCAGTGCGGCTGCGGCGAACCAGTGCCGCATGGCGTCTTCGCTGGCCGTCAGCCCTTCTCGCGAGACGATGGAAAGCGCATCGAGCAGCAGGACCGCACCATACCCGCTCGGACACCGCGGCTCGCTGCCAGCGGTTGCCACGACCAGCGCGGGGCTCGCCCCCACCTGTTCGCGAGGCTGCTCGGCGGTGGCCACGACGACCGGCACCCCGCTGAATGCCCGACCGAGTTCATCGGCCGTGCGCCCGGCACCGGCCAACGACCGCGTGCCCTCGTCGGTGGCGACCTCGCGCTGGTAGCCGGCACGAGCCACCTGCACGAGCACCGGCCCGCTGGCCAACGCCTGACGGGCAATCGTGTACGCGATCTGCGGCACGCGCGCGAGCTGCAGCATCGGGTCGTCGCCCCAGATCGCTGCAGCCGGAATCACCCGAGGGTGCACCACCGGTGCGCCCGGCTCGACATAGTCGATGTCGATCAGACGCTGCACGGCGACCGATCGCGACGACGAGAGGAACACCAGACGGCAGCCGCTCTGCTGCTGCCGGATCAGAGCCACGTCGCGCAGATGCGCATAGGGAGCGTGTGGTTCGACATACGAGGGGTCGCCGTCGTCGACCACGATCAGCTGCCCCAAGTGCTGCGCCGGTGCGTAGACCGCCGAGCGCGTGGCGACGACGATGCGTGCGACGCCGCCGAGCACATCGAGAAACGACCGGTACCGGGCATCGTCGTCGACCCCTCCGTCGAGTCTGGCGACGGTCTCGTCAGGAAACCGTTCGACGAGCGCCCCGTGCACCTGACCGACGTCGCGCTGGTCGGGCACCGCGACGATCGTCGACTCGTCACGCGTGAGTGCTTCGCGAACCAGACCGACCACGTCGGTCACCCAGGCCGAGACCACGCGATTGTTCGAGATGAGGTCACAGCCCACATGCGGCTGCTGATGCACACGTGGATGCTCCCAGGTTGCCGCGAGCTCGGTCGCATCGTGCGCAGAGCCGTCAGAATCTGGCCGAGGCTCGGCGACGAGACGTGCAGCGGCTTCAGCATGCTGCGTCAGCCAGGTGCGTTCGGCCCGCGCATGACGTGGCGGCACCGCGAGTCGCAGCACATCGGCAGCGGTGCCTGCCTGCCGGTCGGCCACTGCACGGGTCAGGGCCCAGACGTCAGGATCGAGCGGCGGAATCCTGCCGACCACCTTGCGGATCGGCTGCAGCTGCCCGTCGTAAGAGGCGACGGCAGTGAGCGCGGTCACCCAGCCGTCGAGCTGACGGCGGTGCCCGAACGGCACTTTCACCCGGCTGCCGACGCGAATCTGGCCGATGAGGTCGGTGGGAACCGCATACTCGAAGTCACGATCGAGATGCGGCAGCGGCGAGTCGATGCAGACGTGCGCGATGCGGGGCGTCGACGTCGCGTCTGAGATCATGCTGTCACACTACTCGACCCTTCCGACACGCCCCGGCCGAACAGCCGAGAGACCGCACCGGCGGTCGTCGTCAGAGGCCGGCGACCTCGCGCAGCCGGTCGACTCTGTCGAGACGTTCCCAGGTGAACCCGGGCTCGTCACGGCCGAAGTGCCCGTAGGCGGCCGTGCGCTGATACACCGGCTGACGCAGTTCGAGATTCTCGAGAATCGCCTCGGGGCGCAGGTCGAACACGTCGAGCAGCACCTCGGCGATGCGTCGATCGCTGCCGAGCGTGCCCGTGCCGAACGAATCGGCGTAGAGGCCCACCGGACGCGCCTTGCCGATCGCATAGGCCACCTGAATCTCCAGACGCTTCGCCAGGCCGGCGGCCACCGCGTTCTTCGCGGCATGACGCAGCGCGTAGGCCGCCGAGCGGTCGACCTTGGAGGGATCCTTGCCGCTGAACGCACCGCCGCCATGGTGTGCGGCTCCGCCATACGTGTCGACGATGATCTTGCGGCCGGTCAGCCCCGCGTCGGAGCCCGGGCCGCCTTCGATGAAACTGCCAGACGGGTTGATGTACGCGGTCATTCCCGCTGCGTCGAGCCCGCTCTCGGCCAGTACCGGGTCGATCACGTGACGACGCACGGCCTCGTGAATCTCGGCCGTCGTGCGGTCGGGATCATGCTGGGTCGAGACGACCACCGCATCCACCGTGCGCGGCACGGCGCCCTCATAGCCGAGGGTGACCTGGGCCTTGCCGTCTGGGCGCAGCCAGGGCAGCTCGCCGGTGTGCCGCAGCTCGGCCAGCCGGCGGGTGAGTTTGTGCGCCATCGCGATCGGGGCCGGCATGTACTCAGGCGTCTCGTCGGTGGCGTAGCCGAACATGATGCCCTGATCACCGGCACCCTGACGGTCGAAGGGATCGGTCGAGCCGAGCTCGCGCACCTCATACGAGGTGAGCACGCCGTCGCGTATCTCCTGCGACTGCTGCCCGATCGACAGCGAGACCCCGCAGCTGCGACCGTCGAAGCCGACGTCGCTCGAGGTGTAGCCGATGCCGGTGATGACGTCTCGCACGATCTGCGGAATCTCGACGTATCCCTCGGTCTTGATCTCGCCGACGACGTGCACGAGCCCCCGGGTCGCCACAGTCTCGATGGCCGTCAGCGACTCTTCGTCGACCTCGAGCAGTGCGTCGAGAATCGCGTCGGAGACCTGGTCGCAGACCTTGTCGGGGTGCCCCTCGGTGACCGACTCGCTGCTGATCAGTCGCAGTTCACTCTCACTCATGCGTCGTCCTCTACATCCGTTCGTCTTGCTCAGGTTCTCGTGTGCCCGTCCGTGCTCGGGTGCGGGCAGGCGTCGCCGATGGCCACCGTCAGGTCGGTGCTTCGTCGCGACATCGTCGGCGGGTGATCGTCACAGGCGACTCTGTCACCGGGATCGGGCACACCGTCAACCAGTGTGCGACACCGCGCCCGAGAAAGCCAGCGTGTGACGCCGCGGGTCAGATTGCCAGGGCGACCTGGTCGATCAGCACCTCGGCGACTTCGCGCTTGGGGCCGTTCACCTCGGCGACGATCTGCCCCTCGGCATCGAGGATGGTCACATCGGTGTCGTCGAAGCCGAAGGTCTTGCCCTCGCCGACCTCGTTGACCACCAGCAGGTCACAGCCCTTGCGCGCGATCTTTGCCCGACCCAGTTCGAGCAGCTCGTCGCCGGAGGCGGTCTCGGCGGCGAAGCCGACGATGAGATTGCTGCGGCCCGAGCGGTGCGAGATCTCGGCGAGGATGTCGGGGTTGGCGATCAGCCGCAGGTTCAGCTCGCTGCCCTCCTGCGATTTCTTCAGCTTCGCGCTGGCCGGGTCGGCAGGTCGGTAGTCGGCGATGGCGGCGGCCATGATGATGCAGTCGGCCTCGTCGGCGAGAGACTCGATCGCCTGCCGCATCGACTCGGTGTAACGGGCCTTGATGACCTCGGCCCCGCGCGGGGTGTGCACGTCGAGATGCCCGGCCACGATGATGACCTCGGCGCCCCGGGCGAGCGCCTCTTCGGCGATGGCCACGCCCTGCTTGCCCGACGAGTCATTACCCAGGAATCGCACCGGATCGACGCGCTCGCGGGTGCCGCCGGCGCTGATCACGATCGTGCGACCGACCAGGTCTTTGGGGCGCAGACTGCGCTCGACCGCCTCGGCGATGATCTCGGGCTCGACCATGCGGCCGATGCCCTGATCGTCGCCGGTCAGCTGACCGACGTCTGGCCCGAGAATGCTCACTCCCCGATCGCGCAGCGTCTGGATGTTGGCCTGCGTCGCCGGGTGCCGCCACATCTGAGAGTGCATGGCCGGAACGAAGATGACCGGCGCCTCTGCGACCAGCAGCGACGAGGTGAGCAGGTCGTCCGCCTGCCCCTGCACCGCGCGAGCGATGACGTCTGCTGTCGCCGGGGCGACCACGACCAGATCGGCCTGTTCGCCGATCGAGACGTGCCGCACCCGCGAGACCTCGTCGAACAGCTCGGTCGAGACCGGATTGCGCGAGATGGCCTCCCACGTCGGCAGCCCGACGAACCGCAGCGCATTCGCCGTGGGCACGACGTGCACGTCATGACCGGCCTTGACCAGCAGACGAACGGCCTGCACGGCCTTGTACGCGGCGATGCCGCCGGCCACGCCGAAGAGGATGCGCACGAGGATTAGTCCGTGGTGGTTTCGGCAGCAGCCGAGTCGGCGGAGTCAGCCGGGATGTCGCCCGCCTCGCCGGCCACCGCGTCGGCGGCTGCGGCGTCGAGGGCGGCCTGCTTGGCTGCTGCCTCTTCGGCCGGATCGATCTTGGTGAGCTCGAGCTTGTCTTCGGCGATCTCGCGCAGGGCGATCGACAGCGACTCGTCTTCGACGTTCGCGTCGACCAGCGGGCCGACGTTGTTGAACAGGCTGCCGTCATGCAGGTCGGAGTAGTAGTCGTTGATCTGGCGCGCCCGCTTCGAGGCGAAGATCACCAGCCCGAACTTCGAGTCGACGCGCTTCAGCAGCTCGTCGATGGGCGGGTTGATGATGCCTTCGTACGTGTTGGCCATATTCAGCGGGTCTCCTTCTGGGGATGAATTCCCATCAAGTGTACGACTTCGTTCGCGGCACGTGCCACGGAGTCGTTCACAACTTCGTCATCGAACTCGCTTCGTGCGGCGAGTTCGACCTTTGCGGTCTCAAGTCTGCGCTGCTGCTCTTCGGCGGTCTCGGTGCCGCGGCCGGCCAGGCGTCGCACCAGCTCGGCCCACGAGGGCGGCGAGAGAAAGACGAGACGCGCATCAGGCGCGTTCGCGCGCACCTGACGTGCACCCTGCAGGTCGATCTCGAGCAGCACGGGTCGGCCTTCGGCGAGGGCCTTGCGCACCGGAGCCTCTGGCGTGCCGTAGCGGTACGAGTTGTGCACCGTGGCGTATTCGAGCAGCTCATGCTGTGCGATCATGCGATTGAACTCGGCGTCGTCGACGAAGTAGTAGTGCACTCCGTCGATCTCGCCCGGCCGCGGCCTGCGGGTGGTCGCCGACACCGACAGGCACACCTGCGGGCAGTGCTCGCGAATGTAGGCGGCGACGGTGCCCTTGCCGACGGCGGTGGGGCCGGCGAGCACGGTCAGTCGTGCAGGGGTGATCTCGGATTCTGCGGCGGTCGTCATGCCTGCAATTCTCCCACAGCCTCGGCGATGCGATCGGTCAGCCCCTCAGCGCCGCCACGCAGCACCGACCGCGAGACGTTCGCGACGACCCGGTGGCGGGCGCTGGGAAACAGCGTGTCGAGCTCGCCGAGCTGCGCCCCCTGCGCCCCGAAACCGGGCACCAGCAGCGGCAGCGTGCCCGGAGTCTCGCGGATGTCGAGCCCGCGTGACACCGGAGCGTGCGTCGCGCCGAACACGATGCCGAACGAGCCGAGCTCAGACGCAGGGCCGCAGTCTCCGGCGGCGTTCCAGCCTGCCACGGCATCCGCCACCGACTCGGCCGCGGTGCGCTCACGCTGCGCGTCGCCGACCGCTCCTCCGGCGACGATCGCCGACTGCAGCGCCTCGGCCTCGGGATTGCTCGTCGCGGCGAGCACGAACAGACCGGCGCTCTCGGCGCGCGCCACATCGACCAGCGGTGCCAGCGCATCCACACCCAGATAGGGCGAGATGGTCAGCGCGTCACTGGCCAGCGGCGCCTCGGCGGCCAGCCAGGCCGCGGCATAGCCCGCATTCGTCGAACCGATGTCGCCGCGTTTCGCGTCGGCGATCACGAGCAGACCGGCCGACCGGGCCGCGGCGATCACACGCTCCAGCGCAGCGAGACCGCTCGATCCGAAACGCTCGAAGAGCGCGACCTGCGGTTTGACGATGCCGACGCGGCCCGCCGCCGCGTCGACCACGGTCAGGCCGAAGCGCTCGAGCGAGGCCGCACTGTCGGTGAGCCCCCACTGCTCGACGAGCGCGGGGTGCGGGTCGATGCCCACGCACAGCCCGCCGAGACGCGTGATGGTCTCGGCGAGCCGTGCGCCGAAGGGGCGCCGACCGGCGCCCGACTGGTCTGCCCCGGTCACCGTGCTGCGGCCTCGGTACGCAGCTGATCGAACTCCTGCAGCGAGTGCACGTCGAACGGCCCGTCGACGACCTCCAGCGAGGTCACCAGCGCGTTGAGCGCGGCGATCGTCGTGAACACGGGCACGCCATGGGCGGTCGCCGCAGCACGAATCTCGTAGCCGTCGGTGCGACCGGTGCGGCCCTCGGGCGTGTTGATCACCAGTGCGATCCTGCCGGCGGTGATCAGGTCGACGATGTCTTCCTTCTCATCGTTCAGCTTGTGCACCAGAGAGGCCTCGATGCCGTTGCGGCGCAGCACCTGCAGGGTGCCCGCGGTCGCGACGATGTCGTAGCCCATGGTCTGCAGGCGCAGCACCGGCAGCACCACGTTGCGCTTGTCGTCGTCGGCGACCGAGACGAACACGGTGCCGCTGCGCGGCAGCGGGCCGTTGCTCGCGGTCTCGGCCTTGGCGAAGGCGACCGGGAAGTTCCAGTCGATGCCCATGACCTCACCGGTCGAGCGCATCTCGGGGCCGAGCAGCGAGTCGACCACCTTGCCCTCGGGCGTGGTGAAGCGGTTGAAGGGCAACACGGCTTCTTTCACCGAGATCGGCGACGAGGCGGGCACGAAGGTGCTGTCCTGCTCGGGCAGCACGCCCTGCTCGCGCAGGTCGGCGATCGACTGACCGGCCATGATGAGGCTGGCCGCCTTCGCCAGCGGCAGACCCAGCGCCTTCGACACGAACGGCACCGTGCGGCTGGCGCGGGGGTTCGCCTCGATCACGTAGAGCACGCCTGCGGCGATCGCGTACTGCACGTTCAGCAGCCCGTCGACGCCGATGCCTCGGGCGATGCCCAGGGTCGCCTGGCGCACGGCCCGCAGGTGCGACTCGCCGAGGCTGACCGCCGGCAGCGAGCAGCTCGAGTCGCCCGAATGGATGCCGGCCTCTTCGATGTGCTCCATGATGCCGCCGATGAAGAGCTCTTCGCCGTCGTACAGCGCATCGACGTCGAGCTCGACTGCGTCGTCCAGAAAGCGATCGACGAGCAGCGGGTTCTCGGCGCTGACCAGGGCCTGGTCGCCGATGCGCTCGAAGTAGTCGATGATCGACTCCCGGTCGTAGACGATCTCCATGCCGCGGCCGCCGAGCACGAACGACGGGCGCACGAGCACGGGAAAACCGATGTGCTCGGCGACCGAGAGTGCCTCCTCGACGTTCGTCGCGATGCCGTTGCGAGGTGCCAGCAGGTTCGCCTGCTCGAGGATCTCGGCGAACAGGCCGCGCTCCTCGGCCAGGTCGATCGCCTCTGGCGTCGTGCCGAGAATCGGCACGCCAGCCGCCTTCAGCCCCTTCGCCAGGCCCAGCGGAGTCTGACCGCCGAGCTGCACGATCACGCCGACGAGCTCGCCGGCCTCGCTCTCGGCATGGATGACCTCGAGCACGTCTTCAAGCGTGAGCGGCTCGAAGTACAGACGGTCAGAGGTGTCGTAGTCGGTCGACACGGTCTCGGGGTTGCAGTTGACCATGATGGTCTCGTAGCCCGCGTCGTGCAGTGCGAACGAGGCGTGCACGCACGAGAAGTCGAACTCGACGCCCTGACCGATGCGGTTCGGGCCCGAACCGAGAATCACGATGCGCTTCTTGCCCGACTTCGCGACCTCGGTCTCCTGCTCATAGGTCGAGTAGTGATAGGGCGTTCGTGCGGGGAACTCACCGGCGCAGGTGTCGACCGTCTTGTAGACCGGGCGCAGCCCGAAGCCGTGCCTGGCATCGCGCACCTGCTGCTCGGTCAGGCCGCGCAGCTGCGCGATCTGCACGTCGCTGAAGCCCTCCTCTTTGGCGATGCGCAGCACGTGCTCGTCGAGCTCGACCGCCTCGGCGATCCAGTCGGCGGTCTCGTTGATGTGCTGGATCTGCTCGAGGTACCACGGATCGATACCGGTCGCCTCGTGGGCCTGCTCGATCGACGCACCCGCGCGCATCGCCTGCTGCAGCGTCACGATGCGGCCATCGGTCGGGCGCTTCGCGATGCGCAGCAGCTCGTCGGCAGTGCTGGGCTGCCCGTCGGCGTCGGTCGGCAGCTCGCCCCAGTGGAAGGTCGAGCCCTTCTTCTCGACCGAGCGCAGCGCCTTCTGCAGCGCCTGCGTGAAGGTGCGGCCGATGGCCATGGCCTCGCCGACCGACTTCATGGTCGTGGTGAGCGTGTCGTCCGCAGCCGGGAACTTCTCGAACGCGAAGCGGGGCACCTTGACGACGACGTAGTCGAGCGTCGGCTCGAAGCTCGCCGGCGTCACCTGTGTGATGTCGTTGGGAATCTCGTCGAGACGGTAGCCGATGGCCAGCTTGGCGGCGATCTTGGCGATCGGGAAGCCGGTCGCCTTCGAGGCCAGCGCCGACGAGCGCGAGACACGGGGGTTCATCTCGATCACGATGATGCGCCCGGTCTCGGGGTTGATCGCGAACTGGATGTTGCAGCCGCCGGTGTCCACGCCGACGGCGCGGATGATGTCGATGCCGATGTCGCGCATCTTCTGGTATTCGACGTCGGTGAGCGTCAGCGACGGGGCGACCGTGATCGAATCGCCGGTGTGCACGCCGACCGGGTCGAAGTTCTCGATCGAGCAGACCACCACCGTGTTGTCGGCGTTGTCGCGCATCAGCTCGAGCTCGTATTCCTTCCAGCCCAGAATCGACTCTTCGAGCAGCACCTCGGCCGTCGGCGAGTAGTCGAGGCCGGCGCCGGCGATGCGGCGCAGGTCGTCTTCGTCGTAGGCGAAGCCCGAGCCGAGCCCCCCCATGGTGAACGAGGGGCGCACGACGACCGGGTAGTGCAGGTCTTCGACGGCCTCGAGGCAGTCTTCCAGCGTGTGGCAGATGTGCGAACGGGCCACGTCTGCACCGCATTCGACGACGAGCTCTTTGAAGATCTCTCGGTTCTCACCGCGCTCGATGGCGTCGACCTTCGCTCCGATCAGCTCGACGTCGTACTTCTCGAGAATGCCTGCCTTGTCGAGTTGGATGGCCGCGTTGAGCGCCGTCTGACCGCCCAGCGTGGGCAGAATCGCGTCGGGCTTCTCTTTCGCGATGACGGTCTCGAGCACCTCGGTGGTGATCGGCTCGATGTAGGTCGCGTCGGCGAAGTCGGGATCGGTCATGATCGTGGCCGGGTTCGAGTTCACGAGGATGACGCGGATGCCCTCGGCGCGCAGCACACGGCACGCCTGGGTGCCGGAGTAGTCGAACTCGCAGGCCTGGCCGATGACGATCGGGCCCGAGCCGATGACGAGCACACTGTTGATGTCTGTTCTGCGTGGCATTACTTGTCGTCTCCTTCCAGGCCCGAAGCCTGAACGTCTGTGGCGGTGCCCTGCCCGTTGAGCACCAGCTCGCGGAAGCGGTCGAAGAGGTAGCTCGCGTCGTGCGGGCCGGCGGTGGCCTCGGGGTGGTACTGCACCGAGAACGCCGGGATGTCGAGGCAGCGCAGCCCTTCGACGACCTGGTCGTTCAGACCGATGTGGCTGACCTCGACGCGGCCGAAGCCCTCGGGCGAGTCGATGACGCCCTCGGTCTCGGCCTGCACCGCGAAGCCGTGGTTCTGCGCGGTGATCTCGACGCGACCTGTGGCCTTGTCGAGCACCGGCTGGTTGATGCCACGGTGACCGAACGGCAGCTTGTACGTGCCGAGGCCGAGCGCGCGGCCGAGCAGCTGGTTGCCGAAGCAGATGCCGAAGAAGGGGATGCGATGGCCCAGCACCTCGCGCAGCGTGCCGATGACGTCGTCGCTGGCTGCGGGGTCGCCCGGGCCGTTCGAGAAGAAGACGCCGACCGGCTCGAGCCGCTGGATGTCTGCGAAGGTCGCCGTGTAGGGCAGCACGTGCACGTCGAAGCCCTGTGCGGCGATCTTGCGCACCGTCGCGCGCTTGACCCCGAGATCGATGATCGCGATGCTGCCATGCGACTGGCCGACGGCGGGCTCGACATAGGCCTCAGGAGTGGTCACCTGGGCCGAGAGATTCTGCCCGGCCATGTGCGGCGAGGCCAGCACCTGTCTCAGCTGCTCGTCCGCGGTCAGCGAGGCGGCGTCTCCCGAGAAGATGCCGGCGCGCATCGCGCCCTTGTCGCGCAGGTGACGAGTGAGCGCACGCGTGTCGATGTGCGAGATGCCGATGATGCTCTGGCGCACGAGCTCGTCGTCCAGGCTCGAGGTGGCGCGCCAGTTCGACACGATGCGGCTGGGCTCGCGCACGGCGTAGCCGGCGACCCAGATTCGACGCGACTCGTTGTCTTCGTCGTTCACGCCGGTGTTGCCGATCTGGGGCGCCGTCTGAACGACGATCTGCCCCGCGTACGACGGGTCGGTGAGGGTCTCTTGATAGCCGGTCATGCCGGTGGCGAAGACCGCCTCGCCGAAGGTGGTGCCCTGTGCTCCGTAGGCGCGCCCGGTGTAGCGGGTGCCGTCTTCGAGCACGAGAATTGCTGGTTCAAACACTGGTGAGTGCTCCTTGCTCTGAATGGTCTCTGTGACGTTCGTGACGTCGTCGGTCTGATGGATGCTGGTGCAGGGGGCTGCGGATGTGCCGAAGCGCTGCGGTCTCGGTCTGCGTCTGATCAGAACATGAGATCGCGAGCCCTCCGAGCGGCAGACTGCGGTGGGGCGATGGTCCGGACGGCCGTGATGATGGCAGGGCCGTCCTTGGGTCGTCGCATGCGGAAGAACGAGGTGACCTCACGGTCGCCCCAACGCCAGTCGATGCCGGTCAGGCCGCCCTTCTCAACGCCCTTGTCGACCGCGTAGTTCTCAAGCCCGGCCCCGTCGAGGCTCTGCTTCGAGATGAACAGTGGCTGCGCGCCGTCGCGTTCGACGACGACGCCCTGGGCATGGACGCGCACGGTCGCGTGTGCGCGGAACCCCAGGTCGCCCGCGGTGATGCGGTTCAACGGGTCGTCAGCCTCAGTCGTCGCGACATAGAGCGCGTGGCCCGCGGCCATCGGATCGCCCAGCTGGTCGACCGCTGGCATCGGCTCGAGCCCGGGCAGCTGCGCCTCCTGCCGGCGTGTGCGCCGCCGCCAGCCGACCCACATGCCGGTGAACGCTGCGATCACCAGCAGCAGCGTCACGACAGTGGGGATGACTTTGGGATCTAGATCCACGTGCACACCGCCTCTGGCGCGCACAGTGCACCGTCGAGCACGGTCGGCACGCCACGGCTGATCGTCGCCACGACGCGTCCCGGCAGCTGCTTCCCCAGACAGGGCGAGTTCCACGACAGACTCGCGATGTCGTCGCGCTGCAGCGTGGTGCTGCCCAGAGGATCGATCAGCACGAGGTTGGCGATCGCTTCGGCGGTGAGCTGCTGTCCCTGTTCGGCGTCGCCGGCGATCGCGGCCGGCGCGCTGCTCAGCACGCGGGCGAGATCGCCCCAGCTCAGCACGCCGGTGTCGACCAGCGCAGCCTGTGCGACGTGCAGGGCGGTCTGCAGCCCGAGCATCCCCGGTTCGGCGTGCGCCCATTCGCACTCTTTCGCCTCAGGCGGCTGCGGCGCGTGATCGGTCGCGATCGCATCGATGGTCCCGTCGGCCAGGCCCTCGCGCAGCGCCTCGACGTCGGCCTGGGCGCGCAGCGGCGGGTTGACCTTGTAACGCGGGTCGTAGCCGGCGATGAGTTCTTCGGTCAGAGCGAGGTGATGCGGGGTGACGTCTGCGGTCACGTCGATGCCGCGCTGTTTGGCCCAGCGCAGCACGTCGACGCTGCCTTTCGCCGAGACGTGCCGAACGTGCAGTCGGGCTCCGACGTGGTCGGCCAGCAGCACGTCGCGCGCGATGACCGCGGCCTCGGCGACGGCCGGCCAGCCGTGCAGCCCGAGACGGCTCGACAGCTCGCCCTCGTTCATCTCGGCGTCTGTGGTCAGCACGGGATCTTGCGCATGCTGTGCGATCACCCCGTCGAAGGGCTTGACGTACTCGAGCGCGCGGCGCAGCAGCAGCGAGTCGGTGATGCCCGTCTCGCTGTCGCTGAACACCCGCACCTGTGCGGCGGAGTGCGCCATCGCGCCGATCTCGGCGAGGCGTTCGCCGCGCATGCCGACCGTGACGGCGCCGATCGGGCGCACGTCGACATAACCGGCGTCCAGACCCAGCCGGTGCACGAGTTCGACGTTGCCGGCCGTGTCTGCGACCGGGTCGGTGTCGGGCAGGGCGTGCACCGCGGTGAACCCGCCGAGCGCGGCCGCCTGCGAAGCCGAGGCCACGGTCTCGACCTGTTCGAGGCCGGGCTGGCGCAGGTGGGCGCCGAGGTCGACCAGACCGGGCAGCGCGATGAGTCCCGAGCCGTCGATGACGAGGACGGCGTCATGACCGCTGTCGTGATCGGCGGCGGATGCCATGGTCGCGCCCGTCGGCTCGACCGAGACGATCCGTCGGCCCGAGATGCAGATGTCGACGGCGTCGCGGCCGAGCAGACGCACATTGGTGATGACGATGTCGCGACTCATGCGAGGCCTCCATTCGTATCGCCGAGGCCGGCGGTGCCGAGCAGCGAGTACAAGACGGCCATGCGCACCGAGACGCCGTTGGCGACCTGCTCGCGCACGGTGGCCTGCGCCGAATCCGCGGCGAACGAGCTGATCTCGAGACCGCGGTTCATCGGGCCCGGGTGCATGACCAGCGCCTGTTCGCCGAGACGGCGCAGGCGCTGCTCGCCGAGCCCCCAGAGCCGGGTGTACTCCTCGCTGGTGGGGAAGAACGCGTCGTGCATGCGCTCCAGCTGGATGCGCAGCATGATCACAACGTCGAACCCGGCGGCGATCGCCTCGTCGAAGTCGTCGTACACACGAACCGGCCAGCTGTCGATGCCGAAGGGGATCAGCGTGGGCGGCCCGGCGAAGGCGACCTCGGCTCCCAGCGTCGTGAGCAGCCAGAGATCGCTGCGCGCGACGCGGGAGTGGTCGATGTCGCCGACGATGAGCACGCGCACGCCGTCCAGAGCGCGACCGCGCGAGGCGTCGCCGTGCAGGCGTTTGCGGATCGTGAAGGCGTCGAGCAGCGCCTGAGTGGGGTGCTCGTGCGTGCCGTCGCCCGCGTTCACGACGCTGGCGTCGATCCAGTCGGTCTGCGCGAGGCGGTGAGCGGCACCGTCGGCGCTGTGCCTGATGACCACGCCGTCGGCGCCGATGGCGGTGAGCGTCTGGGCCGTGTCTTTGAGCGACTCTCCCTTGGTGACGCTCGAGCCCTTGGCCGTGAAATTGATCACATCGGCCGAGAGACGTTTCGCAGCGGCCTCGAACGAGATGCGGGTGCGCGTCGAGTTCTCGTAGAAGAGGTTGACCACAGTGCGACCGCGCAGCGTCGGGAGCTTCTTGATCTCGCGGCGGTTGACCGCGTCCATGTCTTCGGCGATGTCGAGCAGGCCGACGGCAGTCGACTGGTCGAGGTCGCGTGTGCTGAGCAGATGCTTCACGAGATCACCACCTCGTCGGTGGCGTCGAGCGGCTCGAGATGCACCTGCACCTGCTCGCTGCGCGAGGTCGGCAGGTTCTTGCCGACGAAGTCGGCGCGAATCGGCAGCTGACGATGCCCGCGATCGACCAGCACCGCGAGGCGGACGACCTCGGGCCGCCCCAGCTCGCCCAGCGCATCCAGCGCCGCGCGCACGCTGCGGCCGGAGTAGAGCACGTCGTCGACCAGCACCACGGTCTTGCCGTCGATGCCGCTGAGCGGCACCTGTGTCGGCTGCGGATGCTTCAGCGGTTTGGCGCGAAGATCGTCGCGATACATGGTGATGTCGATCGAGCCGACGAGCGCGTCGGGATCGGCAAGCGACTCGGTCTTCGCGATCTTGGCGGCGAGTCGCCGGGCCAAGGGCACTCCCCTGCTCGGAATGCCGAGCAGCACCAGATTGTCTGAGCCTTTGTTGCCCTCGAGAATCTCGAAGGCAATGCGTGTCAGGGCGCGATCGATGTCGCCCGCCTGCATCACAGTTGTTGCCACGGGTGTCTTCCTTTCCCGCCTCACAGGACGGTCGTTAAAGGATGTTCAACCGAGTGTACCACTGGCATCGGACCGGCAGCCTGCCCGGTCTCTCGTGTGGCTGATTCGCTGAGAATCGGGCTCGCAGCGCGGCTACTGAATTGGGCTGACGAAGCCTGCGCGTAAGTCGCATCCATGTCGACGAGCCAGCTGCCGTCGGTCTGCCGGGCGAGCATCAGGTTGCGCGGGTTCCCCCGATAGGTGATCGGCACCGTCGCGGCGTCGCCGTCGATCGTCTCGGCACCGTACGATACGGCGGCCGCGTCGAGGCCTGCACCCTCGCCGTCTGTGCACTCAGAGGAGTCGAGAGACGTCGAGTCGGGAACTACAGCGCTGCGGACCGCGGCGCAGTCGCCGTTCTCGAGGGCCTGGACGAATCGCTGTGCCACTTGCGTCGGCGAGTCAACGGTCGCCGACGCCTGCTACTCCGACGAGTCAGCGGGCACTCCGGACTGACCTGTGGTGGAGTCTGATGACTGACCGGTGCAGCCGGTCAGTGTGCAGACAGTGACGACAGCGAGCGCGAGCAGCCCTCTACGCATATGAGTTGCCCCTGAATACAGTATCTCTCTGGAAGAGACGCGAATTGACCGCATCAGTCTACATGTCTGCAGGCACGGTGCTGTCACCCACACCCAGGGTCGGCGCTGCCGCGCCCCGGCGGGCACGGTCGGCATCCGTCATCGCGAACGGCCGGCGGGGCTGAACCGCGACTACTCCGCGGCGGCCAGCTGACCGCAGGCTCCGTCGATCTCTTTGCCGCGGGTGTCGCGCAGCGAGGCCGCGACGCCGGCGGCTTCGAGGCGGCGGATGAACTCTCTGGTGGCGGCAGGCGTCGATGCCGTCCAGACTGAGCCCGGCGTGGGATTCAGCGGGATCGGATTCACATGCGCCCACCCCTGCCCGCGCTCGTTGAGCTTCTCGGCGAGCAGATCGGCTCGCCAGCCGTGGTCGTTCATGTCTTTGATCAGCGCATACTCGATCGACACTCGCCGACCGGTCGCCTCGTAGTAGTGGTAGGCGGCGTCGAGAGCCTCGTCCACCTTCCAGCGGCTGTTCACCGGGATCAGTTCGTCGCGCAGCTCGTCGTCCGGCGCGTGCAGCGAGAGCGCGAAGGTCACCGGAATGCCCTCGTCGGCGAGCTTGCGGATGGCCGGGGCGAGCCCGACCGACGACACCGTGATCTGGCGTGCAGCCATGTTCATGCCCTCGGGTTCGGGATCGACCATGCGGTGCACGGCCCCCATCACCCGCTTGTAGTTGGCGAGGGGCTCGCCCATGCCCATGAACACGACGTTGCTCACGCGCTCGTCGTCACGCGTTCCGCCCTTGAGCGCCCCGCTGGCGATGACGGCGTTGGCCGCGACGATCTGGGCGACGATCTCGGCCGTCGAGAGGTTGCGGGTGAGCCCTGCCTGGCCGGTGGCGCAGAACGGGCAGTTCATGCCGCAGCCCGCCTCGCTCGAGACACAGAGGGTGATTCGCCCCGGGTACCGCATGAGCACAGACTCGACGAGCGCGCCGTCGAAGAGCTTCCAGAGAAACTTGATCGTGTCACCGCGGTCGGTGATCAGGCGGCGCTCTTCGGTGAGCAGCTGTGGCAGCACTGCGGCCACCAGCTCGTCACGCCCCTCTTTGGGCAGATCGCTCATCTTCGCCGGGTCGGCGGTATGGTGCACGAACCAGTGCTTCGACAGCTGCTTCGCCCGAAAGCCCGGCACGCCGAGTTCGGTGAGCCACGCTTTGCGCTCGGCCAGAGTGAGGTCGGCAAGGTGCTGCGGCGGCTTCTGCACCCGCGGCTTGGTGGCGAACTGCAGCACCGGGCGGCCGTCGGCCGCCACCTGCTGAGTCCAGCCTTCGGTGCGCGGGCGCACCTGTCGGTGCGCACGACGCGATTCGGCGTCGGCATGTGCACGTTCGCCGCGAGCCGCAGGCCGCTGCTCGGTCACTCTGCCTCGGCAATCGCGTGCAGCACGCCGCTCACGAACCGCGGGGAGCTGTCGGTGCTGAGCTCTGCGGCGAGCTTCGACGCCTCTGAGATAGCGACCACTGCCGGCACCTCGTCGTTGTAGAGCACTTCCCACACGCCGACGCGCAGAATCGCGAGGTCGACCTTGGGCAGGCGCGCCAGCGTCCAGTCTTTGGCATAGCTCTCGATGAGCTCGTCGATGCTCGACTGATGATCACCCACGCCCGAGGCGATCTGTCGTGCGTAGGTATAGGTGTCGAGATGGTCAAGCTCACGCTCGGCCTCGAGCTGCCGCAGCCCTGCCGACTCGCTCTGCGGGCGGCTGTTCGCGAGATTGTCTCTCGCGTTGCTCAGCCAGGCCTCGATCGCCTCGGCGACGGACTGCCCGCGCAGGTCGGCGGCGTACAGCACATCGACGGCACGCTGACGAGCCAGCGTGCGCCCGCTGAACGGGCGCCGCGTGCTGTCTTCGGTCTGGTCGCTGACGGCCATCAGTCGGTCACGCGGCCGAGATACTCGCTGGTGCGGGTGTCGACCTTCACCTTGGTGCCGGTCTCGAGGAACAGCGGCACCTGAATCTCATAGCCGGTCTCGAGGGTGGCGGCCTTCGTGCCGGCGCTCGAGCGATCGCCCTGCAGGCCGGGCTCGGTGTAGGTGACCTCGAGGGTCACCGAAGCGGGCAGCTCGACGTAGAGCGGCGAGCCCTCGTGGAACGCCACGGTGGCCTCCTGGTTCTCGAGCAGGAAGTGCTCTGCGTCGCCGACGACGTTGGCCGGCAGCGTGATGAGCTCGTAGTCCGAGTTGTCCATGAACACGAAATCTTCGCCGTCTTTGTACGAGAACTGCATGTCGCGCTTGTCGACGGTCGCAGTCTCGACCTTGGTGCCCGCGTTGAAGGTGCGATCGACCACTTTGCCGGTGAGCACGTTCTTCAGCTTGGTGCGCACGAACGCCCCGCCCTTGCCCGGCTTCACATGCTGAAACTCGATGACGGTCCAGAGTTGGCCGTCGATCTTCAGCACGAGTCCATTCTTCAGGTCGTTGGTGGTTGCCACAGTCTTCCGTTCGTTCAGTCGTCTTCGTTCACGCGACGGGGATGCTGCGCTCACTCGCGCCGCGTCGACATCCGTCGCGCCGGTGCCACTCGTCCGAAGAGCAGACACACTCGCCCAGTCTACTCCCTCGCCTGCAGATGCGGCGAGTGGTGCGGCGGGTCAGCGACGCTGCAGCCGCGCGATCGCGTCGAGCGCGAGCACGTACGAGTCGAAGCCGAAACCGGCGATCGTTCCGGTCGCGACGGCTGAGATCACGCTGCGGTGCCGAAACCGCTCACGCCCTGCAGGATTCGAGATGTGCACCTCGACCAGCGGCAGGCCGGCCTCGGGAACCTGCACCGCAGCATCCGCCAGCGCATACGAGTAGTGCGTGAACGCGGCCGGGTTGAGCACGACCGGGCAGCGCCGTTCGATGGCTTCGAACAGCCAGCCGATCAGCTCGGCCTCATCGTCGCTCTGGCGCACATCGACCTGCAGGTCGAGTCGTGCGCCCGCGGTGCGGAGTTCGCGGGTCAGGTCGTCGAGGGATGCAGTGCCGTAGACCTCGGGCGTCCGGGCTCCCAGCCGCCCAAGGTTCGGTCCGTTGAGCACCAGCACAGTCGGTGCGGCGCTCGCCTGCTCGGCGGCGGTCATTCGCCGATCTCCTGGTACGCGGTGAAGAGCAGATCCGGTTCGGGCCCGGTGAGCACGATCGGGCGGCCGATTCCGTCGAGAATGATGAATCGCAGCACGTCGCCCCTCGCCTTCTTGTCGCGGTGCATCGCCACCAGCAGCTGCTCCCAGGCTCCGCGACGGTAGGTCGTCGGCAGCCCCAGCGACTGCAGCACGGTGTAGTGCCGGTCGAGGTCGGCGTCGCTGAGATGGCCGGTGAGGTGCGAGAGGTGCGCGGCGAAGACCATGCCGACCGACACCGCCGCGCCATGCCGCCACTGGTAGCGCTCGGCATACTCGATCGCGTGCCCGAGCGTGTGACCGTAGTTGAGGATCTCGCGTCGACCGGACTCGCGCAGGTCTCCCGCGACGACATCGGCCTTGAGCGACACGGCCTGCCTCAGCGCGTCGAGGAACACCGGCGAGGCGGGGTCGACCGCCTGCTCGACATGCTGCTCGATCAGGTCGAGAATCGAGTTCTGACCGATGAACCCGCACTTGGCGACCTCGGCGTAGCCGGTGAGCAGCTCGTTGCGCGGCAGCGTCGCGAGCGTCGTCGTGTCGGCGAACACGGCCGCAGGCGTGTGGAACGCACCGGCGAGGTTCTTGCCCTCGTTGGTGTTGATGCCGGTCTTGCCGCCGACGGCCGCGTCAGCCATGCCGAGCACCGACGTGGGCACCTGGATGACTTTGATGCCGCGCAGCCAGGTCGCCGCGGCGAATCCGGCGATGTCGGTGACGGCTCCCCCGCCCACCCCGATGATCAGATCGGTGCGGGTGAAGTCGGCCTTGCCGAGCACCTGCCAGAGAAAGCCGATCACTTCGAGCCGTTTGCCCTCTTCGGCGTCGGGCACCTCGGCGGTCATCGCCTGCACCCGGCCGCCGAGCTGGTCGCGCAGCCGTTCGGCGAGCGCCTGCCCAGTCGGCTGGTGCACGATCAGCACTCGCGTGACCCGGTCGTCGACGGCGTCGGCGATCCGGTCGAGCACGTTCTCACCGATGAACACGTCATACGGGCGTTCTCCGCCCACGTGCACCGTGCAGGGCTCGAGCCCGTCGATCTGCGCCGTGGTCTCGTCTGACTGCTGCATTTCTCTCCTCTGTGCGATCGCGCGCTCGACCTCGTCGGCCACCGCGTCACGATCGAGATCGCGAGTGTCGACGGTGTGGTCGGCCAGACCGGCATAGGTGTCGAGTCGCTGGTCGTAGAGTCGCTGCCAGGCGTCGAGGCCACCGGCCAGCAGCGGTCGAACGGCGGGCCGGTCGTCTGCGGCGGATGCGATGTCGGTCTGCGAGGGCAGGCTGCCGTCGATGCGCTCGCCGACGTGCGCGGCGTCGACGTCGAGAAAGACCACGAAGTGGTCGGCGAGCAGGCGTTGGGTGGCCGCTGCGAGCGGAGCCCCGCCGCCCAGGGCGACCACGGCATCCGCCTCATCAGCGGCGAGTGCCTGCGCGACCGTGCGCTGCTCTTTGCGCCGGAACTCGGCCTCGCCGTCGTGCAGAAAGATCTCGGGGATCGGCCCGTACTGCTGCGAGATGAGCGCGTCGCTGTCGACGAAGGGAACACCCAGACGGGCGGCCACGGCTCGGCCGATGCTCGACTTGCCGACCCCGGGAGGGCCGATCAGCACGGTCACCATGCGGGGTTCACCTCGTGGCTGGTGCGCAGTGCATCGGGCACGCCGGCCTGGAAGCTCTGCAGGTTGCGCCGCGTCTCGGAGATCGAGTCGCCGCCGAACTTCTCGAGCACGGCCTCGGCGAGCACGAGCGCGACCATCGCCTCGGCGACGACTCCGGCTGCCGGCACCGCACACACGTCGGAGCGCTGGTGGTGCGCGCGAGCCGGCTCGCCAGTGCTCACGTCGACTGTGCGCAGCGCATGCGGCACGGTCGCGATCGGCTTCATCGCGGCGCGCACCCACAGCGGCAGCCCGGTCGACATGCCGCCTTCGAGACCGCCGGCGCGATTCGATGCGCGAGTGATGCGCTGCCCGCCGGGCGTCGCGGTGGCGCCGATCTCGTCGTGCGCCTGCGAACCGGGCACCGCTGCGAGGCCGAAGCCCTGGCCGCATTCGACACCTTTGATGGCCTGAATGCCCATCAGGGCCTGCGCGAGACGGCCGTCCAGGCGGCGGTCCCACTGAATGTGCGAGCCGAGGCCGACCGGAAGCCCGTAAGCCACCACCTCGACGACGCCGCCGAGGGTGTCGCCGTCTTTGTGAGCCTGGTCGATGCGCTCCACGATGCGCTTCGAAGTCTCGGGGTCGAAGCAGCGAACCGGGTCGGCGTCAAGTCGCTCGACGTCTTCGGGCGTCGGGTGCGGCTCGTCATCGGGTGCGGCGACCCCGCCGATGGCCGTCGTATGGCTGACCAGTCGGATGCCGAGCTCGCCGAGGAACGCCCGGGCGACCGCGCCGAGGGCGACGCGTGCCGCAGTCTCACGGGCACTGGCGCGCTCCAGGATCGGCCGTGCCTCGTCGAAGCCGTATTTCTGCATGCCGACCAGATCGGCATGGCCGGGCCGAGGCCGGGTGAGCGGCGCGGCTCGACCGCCGGTGAGCGTCTGGGGGTCGACCGGGTCGGGCGTCATGACCTCCTGCCATTTCGGCCACTCCGTGTTGCCGATGCGCAGCGCGATGGGAGAGCCGATGGTGCGCCCGTGCAGAATGCCGGCCGACAGGGTGATGGCGTCCTGCTCGAACTTCATGCGCGCGCCGCGGCCATACCCCAGCCGTCGCCGGGCGAGGTCGGCAGAGATCTGGTCTCTCGTGATCGGAACGCCCGACGGAAGGCCCTCGATGAGGGCGATCAGCTCGGGTCCGTGGGACTCGCCTGCAGTCAGCCAACGCAACATGTGCTCCATCTTTCCATAGGGTCATAGGGACGAGGGTCGGATTCGTCTCGGTGCCGAAGCCGCGGCGTCAGGGTCGCGGCGATCACGACGCCACGACGTTCGGCGGCAGCGCCGCCCGCATCGCGCGCACGATCGCAGGTTCGTCGGGCAGCTCGCTCGTGTCGTCTGCGGTGACGAAGAAGCGCACCTGTGCGACCGCCTGCCAGAGCAGCATGTCGATGCCCGAGACGACCGTGCCGCCTGCGGCCTGCCAGCGGGTCGCCAGTGCCGACGGCCACGGGTCGTAGGCGACGTCTAACAGCACGCCGGTCGACGTGCCGAGTCGCGGTTCGATGGCGTCTGCGGCATGCGCAGGCAGCGTCGAGACGACGGCCGGGGCGTGCAGCGCGAGGTCTCCTGCAGTCAGTGCCATGACATCCACCGTGACGCCCCAGGCCGCGGCGTGTTCGACCAGTTCTTCGGCGTGCGCGGGCGTGCGCGCGTGCAGGCGGATGCGACGGGCGCCGAGATCGGCGAGCGCACGCAGCGAGCTCAGTGCGGTCGCTCCCGACCCGATCACCTCGGCGGTCTCGAGTCGTTCGACGCCCGCTCCGCGCAGCGCCTGCTCGATGCCCCAGACGTCGGTGTTCGCTCCCTGCAGCACACGGGTGCTCGATCCCTCGACCGAGGCGAAACGCAGCGTGTTGGCCACCTGCAGGTCATCGACCAGCGGAGTCAGCTCGTCGAGATGCGCGACGACCTCGCGCTTCAGCGGCATGGTCAGGCTGAGCCCGAGCCAGTCACGGTCGAGACCGTGCAGAAAGGGCAGCAGCTCGCCGCTGCCGACCTCGGCCCGGTCGTACTGCCAGGGCAGCCCGAGCGCAGTGTAGGCGGCGTTGTGCAGCAGCGGAGACAATGAGTGCTCGATCGGGCTGCCCAGCACGGCGAGACGCCGTTGCGGCTGCTCGGTCGCACCAGAGCGATCGACAGTCACTACTGAATGCCCTTCTGCTGCTTCCAGGCGTTGTAGCGGTCGACCGCCGCCTGGTGCTCCTGCAGCGTCGTCGAGAACACCGTCTCACCGGTGTCGAGATTGACCGTCACGAAGTACAGCCAGTCGCCGGGCGTCGGGTTGATCGACGCCTGGATGGCGTCGTCTCCCGGGTTGCCGATCGGACCGACCGGCAGGCCCTTGTTGGCATAGGTGTTGTACTTGTTGCTCGCGTCGTCGCGCTCCTGTTTGTCCGGCTCGACGATGTCGGTGCGCCCCGACCCGTAGGTCACCGTCGAGTCCATCTGCAGCGGCATGCTCTGGTCGAGCCTGTTGTCGATGACTCGAGCGACCTTGCCCATGTCGGCGGTGCTGCCCGACTCGGCCTGCACGACCGAGGCCTTCGTCATCACTTCGTAGCGTGCCGCGTCGCCCTGCACCCCGGCGTTGTCGAGCGCAGTGTTGGCGCGGTCGACCATCTGCTTGATGATGTCCTTCGGCTCGGCCTCCGGGTCGATCGTGTAGGTCGCGGGGAAGAGGAACCCCTCCAGCGACTGGTGGTCCTTCGCCTGCTGCGGTACGTCATAGGCGTTCACGTCGTGCGCGGCGGCCTGCAGCTTCTCGAGCGGCAGATCGACCACGTCCGAGATGCGGGCCAGAATCTGCGACTGGCGATACCCCTCGGGAATGACGACCTTGAGGTCGACGCGGTTCGACGGGTCGCTCAGCACGTCGATGACTGCGGACGACGGCGACTCCTTCTGCAGCTTGTACGCGCCCGGCTGGAACACGGGTTCAGGAGACCGTTTGTGGTATTCGTCCAGAAAGCCCTTGTACGTCTTGATGACGCCGACGTCGACCAGGTTCTCGGCGATGTCGGTGCCCGACTCGCCATCGCGGATCACGAACGTCACGTCGTCGGTGCCCGGCCCCGGGTAGTCGATGACCTCGCCGATGCCCATCTCACGCATGAGCGAACGCCCGGCGAAGAGCAGCGCAGAGATGAAGACGACGACCAGCACCGTCACGACGATCCAGGTGATCGTGCGTTTGCGCCGTGTGCGGCGTCTGCCTGCGTGTCTGCTCATGCCTCGTTCCTTTCGACAGGGATCCCCGGCAGCTGCCCGGTGTGCTGCTCGATCTCCAGCGCCTGCTGCAGAATGGCGACCGCGGCCGCCTGATCGATGACCGATCGCTGCTTTCCGCGTTTGCGACCGCTCGGCCGCAGCTGGCGCGCAGCGACATTGGTGGTCAGCCGTTCGTCGACGAGGTGGGCGGCGATGCCGGTTCGCTCGACCAGCTGCCGGCAGACGTCCCGTGCATCGGCAGTCGACTGCGTGTCGCCGCCGCGCAGGTTGATCGGCAGGCCGCAGACCAGTGCCACAGCGCCGTACTCCTCGGCGATCGCCGCGATGCGCGCCACCCAGGAGTCGTCGGCGGTGCGCTGTACCGTCTCGACCGGGTAGGCCAGGAGATGGTCGGCATCGCAGGCGGCCACCCCGATGCGGGCTCGGCCCACATCGATGCCGAGCAGAACGCCCCGACGCTCACCCGCTGCTGTCACCGGTCGCGCACCTGCACGCGCACCGCCTCGAGTGCGGCGTCGACGCCGCTGGCGTCGGTGCCGCCGCCCTGTGCGAAATCGGGTTTGCCGCCGCCTCCACCGCCAAGGCGGGTCGCCGCGGCTTTCACCAGAGCGCCGGCCTTGATGCCGAGATCTCGGGCACCCGGATTCGTGGCGACGACCACGGTCGGCCGTTCGCCGACGACCGCGACCAGGGCCACGACGGCTGCGTCTGCTCCCAGGGCGGAGCGCACCTGCATGCCCAGCTCGCGCAGGGCATCCGCATCGCTCACCTCGACGCGTGCGACGACCGAGCGCACGCCCGACAGGTCTTCAGCACGCCCCACCAGGGTGGGAACCTGCGCGCCCAGCTTGGCTCTCGTCAGGTCTTTGACCTGCTTCTGAGCCGCATGCAGCTCTTCGACCAGGGCCGAGATCCGCTGCTCGAGCTGGTCGGGCTTCGTCTTGAGCTGTGCTGCGAGCGAGGCGATCAGCTGCTGCTGCGTGATGCCGTGTTGCACAGCGTCCATGCCGACCAGCGCCTCGAGGCGACGAGCGCCCGAGCCCACTGATGTCTCGCTGATCAGGTTGACGACGCCGATCTGCGAGCTGTGCGCGACGTGAGTGCCCGCGCAGAGCTCTCGCGACCACGGGCCGCCGATCTCGACGACACGCACCTCTCGACCGTACTTCTCGCCGAAGAGAGCCATCGCGCCAGTGGCCTTGGCAGACTCGAGATCCATGATCGTGGCGCTCACCGGCAGGTCGTTGCGCACGGCCTGGTTGCAGATCTCGTTGATCTCGGTCACCGTCTCGGGGCTCAGCCGGTTGTTCCAGGCGAAGTCGAGGCGCATGTAGCCGGGGCGGTTGAGCGAGCCGGACTGCACCGCGGTGCGGCCCAGAGTCTGACGCAGTGCGGCGTGCACGAGGTGCGTGGCCGAGTGCGCCTGGCTGGCCTCGAGACGATGCAGGGCGTCGGCGTGCACCTGCACGCGGTCGTCGACCGCCAAGGTGCCCTTCGAGACCTGCACCGAGTGCACGGTCAGGCCTTTCACCGGCGCCTGCGCATCGACGATGCGACCCGTGAAGTTTGCTCCGACGAGTGTGCCGTGGTCTGCGGTCTGGCCGCCGCCTTCGGCGTAGATCGGCGTCTCGTCGAGGATCACGTCGACCGACTCGCCCTCGGTGGCCGCCGCAACCGGCTGGCCGTCGCGGATCAGCCCCAGCACACGCGCCTCGGCCGACAACGCGTCGTATCCCAGAAACTTCGTGGCACCCAGCGCGCGCAGGTCACGGTAGACCGCGAGATCGACGTTGCCGGTCTTCTTCGACTTGGCATCGGCTTTGGCGCGTTCGCGCTGTTCGGTCATGAGCTTGGCGAACTCGTCGCGGTCGACGTCGAGGCCCGCCTCCTGGGCGATCTCGACGGTGAGGTCGATCGGGAATCCGTAGGTGTCGTGCAGGGCGAAGGCGGTGTCGCCCGAGAGCGACGTGCTCTTCGCCTCTTTGGTGTTCTCGATCGCAAGGTCGAGGATCGTGGTGCCGGCGCCCAGCGTGCGAAGGAAGGAGTCCTCTTCGTTGTAGGTGATGTTCGAGATGCGCTCGAACCCGGTCTCGAGCTCGGGGTACGAGGCCTTCATGGCGTCTTTCGACACCGGCAGCAGGTCGGGCATGACCGGCCGGTCGACACCCATCAGGCGCATCGCGCGCACGGCACGACGAATCAGACGACGCAGCACGTAGCCGCGGCCGTCGTTCGACGGGCTGACGCCGTCGCTGATCAGCATCATCGCGCTGCGCACGTGATCGGCGACGATGCGCAGTCGCACGTCGTCGTCGTGGCTCTCGGTGCCGCCGTAGCGAATGCCGGCCAGCTCCGATGCTCGGTCGAGCACCGGTCGAACCTGGTCGATCTCGTACATGTTCTCGACGCCCTGTTTGACGAAGGCGACGCGCTCGAGCCCCATGCCGGTGTCGATGTTCTTGTGCGGCAGCTCGCCGACGATGTCGAACTCGGTCTTCGAGCGCACGTTGTTGATCTCGTACTGCATGAACACCAGGTTCCAGATCTCGAGGAATCTGGAGTCGTCCACGGCAGGCCCGCCGTCACGGCCGTACTTGGGGCCGCGATCGTAGTAGATCTCGGAGCAGGGACCGGCGGGGCCGGGCTGACCGGTCGACCAGTAGTTGTCCTCTCGACCCAGACGTTGGATGCGCTGCTCGGGCAGGCCGGCGATGCGACGCCACAGCTCGTGCGCCTCGTCGTCATCTTCGTAGACGGTGACCCAGAGGTCTTTCTCGTCGAATCCGTAGCCGCCGTCGGTCTCGGACGAGGTCAGCAGATCCCAGGCATAGGTGATCGCGCCCTCTTTGAAGTAGTCGCCGAACGACCAGTTGCCGAGCATCTGGAAGAAGGTGCCGTGGCGGGCCGTCTTGCCCACCTCTTCGATGTCATTGGTGCGGATGCACTTCTGACAGTCGGCCGCCCTCGGATACGGAGCGGGCACGGAGCCCGTCAGGTACGGGATGAACGGCACCATGCCGGCGACGGTGAAGAGCAGGGACGGATCATCCGAGATCAGCGATGCCGAGGGAACGATGGTGTGATCTTTGCTGGCGAAGTAGTCGAGCCAGCGCTGTCGGATATCCGCAGTGTACATATGCCTTCACAGACGTTTCGTCGTTGGGAAACGGGTGCCTGGTGCGAATGTCTCCGCACCATGGCACCCGCCCGGTGAATCGATCACCGTGAGAAGTTGTGGGTTCGTCGCAGATCAGTGCTGCGCGGCGTCGCGCAGTTCGTCCTGCAGATCGTCGATCGCGTCCCGAACCTCCGTCGTGCGTTCCTGAAAGCTGCGCACCACGGTGTCGGCGAAGTCGTTCACTTCGTCGAAGAAGGCCCGACCTCGCTCTGTCTTCGACACTTTGTGAGCCACGAGGAATCCCGTGCCGACGCCGATGATGAACCAGAATGCCTTGCCCATATGCGCCTACTTTCGCTTCGCGGTGGTCTTGGCCTGCTTCGCCGTCGTGCGACGGCTCCTGCCGAACGACGCCGCGATGCTCGCGATGCGTCCGAGCGGCGAGTTGACGACCGAGGTGACCGTCGTGACGATGCCGCTGACGTTGTCGGCAACCTTCGTCAGGTTGGTCGTGATGCCGTCGACCTTGACCAGCTGGCGATTGGCCTCGGCCACGGTCGCCGTGCTCTCTTCGATCAAGGGGGCGACGTTGTCGGTGAGATCGCGCACACTCTCGCGTGCCTCATCGAGCAGATGGCCGAGCTTCCAGAGCGGCACGATCAGCACCGCGACCAGAACGACGAAGGCGATCGCAGCGATCAGCGCTGCAATGTCCCCTCCAGTCATGACCGTTCTCCTCTCTCCCACCGACAACGTCGGGTGGGTCAGTGATCAGCGCGCAGCGTAGTACTCGACGACGAGCTGAACTTCACAGGTGACGGGCACCTCGGCGCGCTTCGGGCGACGCGTCAGCGTGGCCTCGAGCTTGTCGAGCGTGACGTCGAGGTACTCCGGCACGGCCGGCAGAACCTCTGCGTGGGCGCCTTCTGCGGCGACCTGGAAGACGTCGAGCTTCTCGCTCTTCTCGTGCACGTGGATGAGCTGACCCGGCTTCACGCGGAACGACGGACGGTCGACGCGTTCGCCGTCGACCATGATGTGACGGTGCACGACCAGCTGACGAGCCTGCTGGATGCTGCGGGCGAAACCGGCGCGCAGCACCAGCGCGTCGAGGCGCTGCTCGAGCAGCTCGACCAGGTTCTCACCGGTCAGGCCCTCCTGCTTGCGAGCCTCGCTGAACACGCGGCGCAGCTGTGCCTCGCGGATGCCATACTGGGCGCGCAGACGCTGCTTCTCACGCAGACGCACCGCGTAGTCGGAGTCGGTGCGGCGCTTCGTGCGGCCGTGCTGACCCGGGGGGAACGGACGGTTCTCCATCAGTCGGGCAGCCTTGGGGGTCAGTGCCACGCCCAGGGCGCGGGACAGACGGGTTTTGCTATGAGTACGCGACTTCGTCGCCATTGTTTCCTCTCGATGACGCTAAATACAATCAATCAGTGAGCCGGGGCAACGCTCGGCTACAGAGCGCCACCATTCACTCCGCGGGCGCAGCCGCTCGCCGTGCAGAGTTCAGGCCGAATAACACTACCACGCTCCCCGTTCGCGGCGCCCGCCGCACCGTCAGTTCTTCTCGGGCCCGCGGTCGGCATCCGCCGTCTTCTCGGCTGACGGGTCACCACTCTCCTCGGCGACCGGTGCAGCGGGCGTCTTCGCCGTGCGCTGCATCGTCAGACCGGCGAGCAGTCGGCGCACCTGGTCGAGGCGGCGGCCGATCGTGGAGTCGAATCCATGGCCGGTCGGCTCGTAGTAGCGGCGTCCCCGCAGCGTGTCGGGCAGGTACTGCTGGGCGCTCACGCCGCTGGGCTCGTCGTGCGGGTACTGATAGCCGATGCCGTGCCCCAGGGCGCGCGCACCCCTGTAGTGCGCGTCGCGCAGATGAGCCGGCACCTCGCCGGCGTCACCGGCACGGATGTCTGCGATCGCGCGGTCGACGGCCAGGTACGCCGCGTTCGACTTCGGGGCCGAGGCCAGATAGACCGTGGCCTCAGACAGGGGGATGCGCCCCTCGGGCATGCCCACCATCGCGACTGTCTGCGCGGCGGCCACGGCGATGCTCAAGGCCTGCGGGTCTGCGGTGCCGATGTCTTCGGCGGCCGAGATCATGAGACGACGCGCGATGAACCGGGGGTCTTCGCCGCCCTCGATCATGCGGGCGAGATAGTGCACCGCCGCGTCGACGTCTGATCCGCGGATCGATTTGATGAACGCGCTCACCACGTCGTAGTGCTGATCGCCGTTCTGGTCGTAGCGCACCAGCGCCCGGTCTGCCACGACGGCGACCACGGCGGCGGTGATGCGCGGAGGCTCAGCCTCTTCAGGCGGCTCGCCGTCTGTCTCGGCGGCCGCTCTGTCTGCGTCTGCCTGCCCCGCGGCCGCCTCGAGCAGAGTGAGCGCGCGACGCGCGTCGCCCGAGGCGAGCTCGACGATCGCCGTTCGGGCCTCATCATCGATCGTGACCGCCGCGTGGAGGCCTCGTTCGTCGACGACGGCGCGATCGATGAGGGCGAGCAGGTCGTCATCAGAGAGCGACGTCAGACGCAGCAGCAGCGACCGGCTGAGCAACGGCGAGATGACGGAGAACGAGGGGTTCTCTGTGGTGGCCGCCACCAGAGTGACGACGCCGTCTTCGACCCCGGGCAGCAGGCTGTCCTGCTGCGCCTTGGTGAAACGGTGGATCTCGTCGAGAAAGAGCACCGTCTGGGTGCCATAGAGGTCACGGTCTGCCTGCGCCTGCTCCATCACCCGTCGGACGTCTTTGACGCCCGCGCTGATCGCCGAGAGTTCGATGAATCGGCGCTGCCCTTCGGTGGCGATCACATGAGCCAGCGTCGTCTTGCCGGTTCCCGGTGGGCCGAAGAGGATGACCGATGCCGGGGTGCGCTCACCTTCGGTCGGGTGGCACAGCCGCCACAACGGCGTGCCCGGGCGACGCAGCTCGTTCTGGCCGACGACTTCGTCAAGCGTTCGCGGTCGCATGCGCGCCGCCAACGGACGACTGGCTCGGGCACCTTGCAGAGACGTCATGCCGACAGCGTAGCGCCACCCGACGACACCGCTGGCAGGACGGACGCCACCAGCGCGTCACGTGCACGGCAGCCGTTTGTCACCGGCTAGACTGGTGCAGCATCGAAGCGGGATTTGAGGAGAGTCGTGAGCGAGACACACCAGCAGCAGTTCGGCCGCGCCGACGGCGAGGGCAACGTCTACCTGATCACAGGTGACGGCGAACGCTGGGTCGGGCAGGTCACCGGAGCCACCGCCGAGGAGGCGCTGGCCTTCTACAGCCGCAAGTTCCAAGACCTCGTCGGCCAGGTCACCCTGGCCGAGCAGCGGGCGCGCACCGGCGCGAAGGCACGAGACGTTCGCAAGAGCGTCGCGGCACTCGACGAGGCGCTGAAAGAGCCGGCGGTCGTGGGCGATCTCGATGCGCTGCGCACGCGAGTCGATGCGCTGCGCACACAGGTCGACGCGTTGGAGAGCAAGCAGCAGGAGCAGTCGGCGCAGGCCGTCGCCGAAGCGGCAGCGCAGCGCGAGGCCATCGTCGAGAAAATCGAGCAGCTGGCCGCCACACCGGTCGCCAACATTCGCTGGAAGGACGTGCACGGCCAGGTCGAGCAGATCTTCGGCGAGTGGAAGGAGCACCAGCGCACCACGGCCCGTCTGCCCAAGCAGCAGGCCGATGCCCTGTGGGCGCGGTTCAAGCAGTCTCGTCGCAAGCTCGAAGACGGACGACGCGCGTTCTTCGCCGGCCTCGACGAGCAGCATCGCACGGCCAAGCAGACGAAGCAGCAGCTGGTCGAAGAGGCGCAGAAGTTGGCCGAGCAGGCCGAGCCCCGCGTGAACGACTACCGCGCACTGCTCGACCGCTGGAAGGCCGCCGGACGTGCCGGGGCCAAGGTGGACGACCGCCTCTGGGAGCAGTTCAAGGCCGCCGGCGACGTCATCTTTGCGAAGAAGCAGGAGCACGACGCTGTCACCGACGCCGAGTACGCAGAGAATCTGCAGAAGAAAGAGGGCGTGCTGACACGCGCCGAGGCGCTGCTGCCGGTCACTGACTGGAAGGCCGCTCGTTCGGCGCTGCGCCGTCTGCAAGACGAATGGGATGAGATCGGCCGAGTGCCTCGTGCCAGCATGCGTTCGGTCGAGGCCCGACTGCACGCCGTCGAGACCGCGGTCAAAGAGGCCGAAGACGCGCACTGGTCCAAGCGCAACAGTGAGAAGAGCGATCGCGCCACGGGTCTGGCCGCGCAGCTGCAGCAGAGCATCGCCGATCTCGAGACCGAGCTCGCCGACGCTCAGGCAGCCGGAGACGACAAGAAGGCGGCCGAGGTCTCTGCAGCGCTCGAGACGCAGCGCAGCTGGCTGAAGGCCACCGGCATCGCCTGACCCGTCATCCGTCCGGCAGGCCCGGGAGACACTCCTTTCCACAGAGGCGTCTCCCGGGCTTTTCCGTCCACATCGACGGATTCTCCCACCTGCTCTGCCGGCGACTGTGATCGGCTGAGATCATGATCGATTCCGCTGCCGACGCACGACGCATGACGAAGACTCCGACCTCTGCTCCCGAGCAGATGTCCGAGAGCTTCGCCCTGACGGCGTTCTTCTCGCCTGAAGAAAGACGGCGACTGACGCTCGACGGACTGCTGAACGATCTCGGCGGCGCGCACCTCCCCTGGTTCGCCGCCAGCACGCCGAGAGCACGGGCGACGTCGCTGCCCTCACTGCCCGAGCACTTGGTCTGGGCTGGTCGAACCGCTGCGTGGGTATGGACAGGGTCACGTCGTCGCCCGTTCTACGAGGCGATGACGGCGCCCGGCCGCCGCTGGGACGTGCGCAGAGACGCCCTCGGCCGCGGAGTGATCTGCAGGATTCGCCATATGCGCCTGCTGCGATCGCACGTGAGCGTACTCGATCGCGCTCTGGTCACCGATCCGGCTCGCACGGCGAGAGACCTTGCCATGACGCTGGAGCACCCAGACGACTGCGTGCTGCTCGCCGCCCTCGCCGCACAGCACCGCCCAGACGTCGAACGCGCGCTGTCGATGCTGCCCGCTGGAGATCAGGCTCAAGCATCATCGCGCGCCCGGCGGCTGCTGCAGCAGGCCCTCGCGCTCACCCGTTGACGCGGTAGACGTCATAGACGGCGTCGATGCGTCGCACCGCGTTCAGAATGCGATCGAGATGCACGGTGTCACCCATTTCGAAGACGAACCGAGAGAGCGCGAGACGATCGTCAGAGGTCTTGACCGAGGCAGAGAGAATGTTGACGTGGTGCTCCGAGAGCACACGGGTGACGTCCGAGAGCAGCCCGGAGCGGTCCAGGGCCTCGACCTGGATGTTCACCAGGAACACGCTCTTGTGCGTCGGCGCCCAAGACACCTCGACCATGCGATCGTGCTGCTTCTCGTTGAGATCGGTCACGTTGCGGCAGTCCGCACGGTGCACCGACACGCCCGCGCCACGGGTGATGAAGCCCACGATGTCATCACCGGGCACCGGCGTGCAGCACTTCGCCAGTTTGACCATGACACCGGACTGCCCACGGACCAAGACCCCGGAGTCGCTGGAGCCCGAACGCTGATGCGTCGTCGGGTGCGGATGCGCCATGATCGGCAGTTCGCCGGTGGTCTCGTCGAACTCGTCGAGTTCGATGCGTTCGATGACCGACTGGGTCGAGACGTGGCCCTCGCCGAGCGCCGCGTACAGCGCACCGATGTTGGGGTAGCCGAGGCCCGATGCCACGCGCGTGAACGCCTGCTGGTCGCCGATGACGCGCAGCGGCACCCGATTCTTGCGCAGAGCCCGTTGCAGGGCCTCTTTGCCTGCCTCGATCGACTCGTCGCGACGCTCCTTGCTGAACCACTGTCGAATCTTCGCTCGGGCTCGCGGGCTGGTCACGAACGAGAGCCAGTCTTTGCTCGGCCCTGCATCGGCAGACCGCGAAGTCAGAATCTCGACCACTTCACCGCTGGCGAGTCTGGTGTCGAGCGGCACCAGACGCCCGTTCACCTTGGCGCCCATCGCACGATGCCCGACTTCGGTGTGCACTGCATACGCGAAGTCGATCGGCGTCGCCCCGCCGGGCAGACCGACGACCTTGCCCTGCGGGGTGAAGACGTAGACCTCTTTGGCCCCGATCTCGAATCGCAGCGAGTCGAGGAACTCCCCCGGGTCTTTAGTCTCGGACTGCCAGTCAGAGAGGTGCTGCAGCCAGATCAGCTCCTGGTTGATGCCCTGCTCGGCGGCCTGATTCATCATCGGCTTCGCCCCGCTGGCCTTGTAGAGCCAGTGCGCGGCGACGCCGTACTCTGCCCGCTGATGCATCTCGTACGTGCGAATCTGAATCTCGACGGGGCGTCCGTCCGGGCCGATCACCGAGGTGTGCAGCGACTGGTACAGGTTGAACTTCGGAATCGCGATGTAGTCTTTGAAACGCCCCGGGATCGGGCTCCAGCGAGCGTGGATCGCACCGAGGGCGGCATAGCAATCACGGATCGAATTCACCAGAATGCGGATGCCCACGAGGTCGTAGATCTCGTCGAACTCCCGCCCGCGAACCACCATTTTCTGGTACACGGAGTAGTAGTCTTTCGATCGTCCGACGACCTCTGCCTTAATGCGCTGACGGCGCAGATCATCGTCGACCATCGAGATCACACGCTTGACGTATGACTCGCGTGCCGGTGTGCGCTCTTTCACCAGACGCACGATCTCGTCGTACACCTTCGGGTACAGCGCCTTGAACGAACGGTCTTCGAGTTCGTGCTGCAGCGCGCTCAGACCGAGTCGATGAGCGAGCGGCGCGTAGATCTCGAGCGTCTCTTTGGCCTTGCGCGCCGCTTTCTCAGGCGGCACGAAGCCCCACGTGCGCGCGTTGTGCAGACGATCGGCCAGCTTGATGACGATCACCCGCACGTCACGGGCCATGGCGACGACCATCTTGCGCACGGTCTCAGCCTGGGCGTTCGCCCCATACTTGACTTTGTCGAGCTTCGTGACCCCGTCGACCAGCATGGCGATCTCGGCACCATAGTCTGCGGTGAGCTGGTCAAGCGTGTATGCGGTGTCTTCGACGGTGTCATGCAGCAGTGCGGCGGCCACGACCTGGGCGGTCACGCCCAGATCGGCCAGAATCTGCGCCACCGCGATCGGGTGCGTGATGTACGGTTCGCCGCTCTGACGCAGCTGCCCGTCGTGGGCGGCATAGGCCGTCGCATACGCCCGCCTGACCAGCGCGAGGTCTTCTTTCGGATGGTGGTGCCGAACCGTCTGCACCAGCTGCGAGACCTGAGCGTCCAGCCCGGTCGCGGGGCGCTGAAAGAGGCGGGGCAGTCCGAGGCGTCGCGGAGCCGACGGTGTTGACTGCTGCTGCTCAGGCATGGTGTCGCCCCTTGCTCGGTCGTGCTTGGTCGTGCTCCTGACTACTTCAGATTACTCGGTTCGTCTGCAGACTTCGCATCGGCTGCCGCGGCTTCCTCGGTCTCTCCCACCTTCGGCTCAACCGTTTCGAGCCCGACACGGTGCTCGGCGACGGCTGCGTCATGCTTCACGATCTTCGGCTCTCTGCTGCGCAGCAGCGCATACGTGGGAGCCGCCAAGAAGATCGTCGAGTACGCCCCGACCAAGATGCCGATGAAGAGTGCCGTCGAGATGTCGCGCAGAGTGCCTGCTCCGAGAAGCCCGCCGATGAACAGAATCGAGGCGACCGGCAGTAGGGCCACTACCGTCGTGTTGATCGATCGGATCAGCGTCTGGTTGACCGCGAGGTTGACCAGTTCGCCGAACGTGCGGGACTTCTGTTCCTCGAAGCCGCGCGTGTTCTCGCGAATCTTGTCGAACACGACGACGGTGTCATACAGCGAGTAGCCGAGAATTGTCAGAAAGCCGATCATCGCCGAGGGGGTGACCTCGATGCCGACCGCACCGTAGATGCCGGCGGTGACGACGAGGTCGTGGAAGAGGCTGAGCATCGCCGCCAGCGACATCTTCCACGTTCGGAAGTAGATCGCCATCAGCACCGAGGCCAGCACCAGGAAGATGACCAGACCGCGCAGCGCCTGCGCGCCGACGTCAGCTCCCCAGCTCGGGTTGATGTACGAGACCGCCACGTCGTCGGTCGGCACCTGATACGTCTGTGCCAGAGCCGATGAGATCTGCTTCGACTCGTCTTCGCTGACCTGGTAAGTCTGCACACGAATGGTGTCGTCGCCGATGACCGCGATGCGCGGCTCGGTCTCGCTGTTCTGCAGCACCGATTCGACGGCGTCTCGGGCCGGCTGTTCCTGTGGGTCTGCCACGTGCGTCACGCGGAACTCACTGCCGCCGCGGAACTCGATGCCGAGGTTGAAGCCGCCTCGAGCGATCGGCAGGATCACCGAGAGCAGGATGAGCACGGCGGCGATGAGGTACCAGAGCTTCCACCGGCCGGTGAAATTGATCGAACGCTTGCCTGAATGCAGGTCGAAGCCCAGCTGCGAGAAGGCGGCCATCAGCGCTGCTCCCCCTTCTTCTCATCGGCTGCCGAGTCTGTCTGGGCAGCACTCTTCGGTGTGTCGTTCGTCGGGTCCGACTCGGCCGGGTCAACGACGTCATGCGGATGCGGTTCGAAGCCCGCTGCGCGAGCCTTGCGTTCGGCGATGGTCAGTCGTCGTTCGGCCTCCCCGGCCGCTCGGCGCGACTTCTTGGCTTTGCGGCTGCCTGGTTCTGCTGATTCGGCCGCACGAGCCGCGAAGTCCAGATTGAGTCGCCCGCGATACGCGTTGCCGAGCATCTGCGGGTTGAGTCCCGAGAAATGATGTCCCTCGCCGAAGAAGCGTGTGGTCGAGAGCAGCTGCATCATCGGGTGAGTGAAGAGCATCACGACCACGAGGTCGACGATGGTGGTCAGGCCCAGCGTAAAGGCGAAGCCCTGCACTCCGCCCACAGCCAGCAGGTAGAGCACGGCGGCTGCGAGGAAGTTCACCGTGTCTGATGCCAGAATGGTGCGCAGAGCCCGCTTCCAGCCGATCTCGACCGCCGGGATCAGGGTCGACCCGTCTCTGAGCTCGTCGCGTATTCGTTCGAAGTAGACGATGAAGGAGTCGGCGGTGATGCCGATCGCCACGATCAGACCTGCGATGCCGGCCAGCGACAGTCGGTATCCCTCTGACCACGACATCAGGGTGACGAGCAGGTAGGTGATGGCCGAGGCGAGCACCAGCGACACGATCGTGACCAGACCGAGCGCACGGTACTGGAAGAGCGAGTAGACCACGACGGCCAGCAGACCGATCGCTCCGGCGATGAGTCCGTAGACCAGCTGCTGAGAGCCGAGTGTCGGAGTGATCTTGTTCTGGCTCTGCACATCGAAGCTGATCGGCAGCGCGCCGTACTTGAGCTGGTCGGCGAGCGTCTGCGAGCTCTCTTGGGTGAACTGGCCGCTGATCTGCGCGCGACCATCGGTGATGATGGCGTTCGACGTCGGGGCCACGATGACCTGCCCGTCGAGCACGACGGCGAAACGGTTGGCCGGCTCGGTCTGGCTGGTGAGATCGCTGGTGACCTTGTGGAACATGTCGGTGCCGATGTCGTTGAACTCGATGTTCACGACCCAGTTGTTGGTGACGGTGCCGTTCTGGCCGGCCTGCTGGCCCGCCTTGGCGTCGCTCAGCTGCTCGCCGTCGAGCAGCGCCCCATCGGCCTTCTCGTCCTGACGGTCGACGGGCGAGAGCAGGAGCTTCTCGCCGTTGGCGCTGCAGGCGATCTTCGGCAGATCCGCGCTGCTGACGCTGGTGCCGTCGGCGTCGACCGAGGTGCGGTTGGGCACGGGGTCGGCCATCTTGTACTGCTGCTGCGATGCGTCGTCTCCGCTCGCTGCAGCCGACCCGTCCACGGGGACCACGCAGCTGTACGCGTCGAACTGCGCGATGATGTCGTTCGACGCTGTCGTGCGAGCCGCGGTCACAGCGGGATCCTCACCGTCGAGGGTGGGCACCTTCTCGGTGGCGCCCGCGGTGGTCGGCGTCGTCGAGGTGGCACTCGCAGAGCGCCAGACCCGACGGAACTCGAGCTTCGCAGACGACCGGATGCGCTGCAGCTGCTCATCGGTGGGGTCTCCGGGAAGACTGATGACGATGTTGCGGCCACCCTGCGTCGTGATCTCGGCTTCGGACACACCGCCCGCATCGACGCGCTGACGCATGATGCTCTGTGCCTGCTTCATCTGGTCGGCGCTCGGGTCGCTGCCGTCCTCGGTCTGTGCGGCCAAGACGATCTCGGTGCCGCCCTGCAGATCGAGTGCCAGCTTCGGCGTCGCGGAGGCTCCGCCCCAGAGGATGCCGCCGCCCAGGGTCGCCGCGAGAGCGACGATCACCACCCCGAGCCAGATCAGAGACTTGCGTGCCTGTCGCACCGGACCGCTTGCTGCCACTGTGTCGTTCTTCCTCGTCATCAAGAGCACATGACCAGTCGGTCAGCGCACCGAACCGAGCGGTCGTTCCCCCCGGCTGTGTGGTCGTCTCGTCGAGACCTGACCACTCACGCGAATGAGCCGATGCGCATGGGCACCGGCTCATTCGTGTGTCATCTAGTTGTTTTTGGGCTTGTCGTCATCCTGCGACGACGCGTCAGCATGATCAGCGGTCGTGTCATAGTTCGAACCGCCGTTGTAACGGTCGTTCTCATCGCTGCGCAGGCCGTACTTCGGCGAGCCGTCTTCGGCGGTGAGCGGCTCGGCGGCCGATGTCGAGTCTGGCGTCACGGCAGCGGCCTGGGCGTCGTCGGCCGGTGATGACTCGACCTTGGTGATGGTCTGGCGGTGCACGCGCACGAAGGTCCCGGGTGTCGACTCGAGCGTCACAGTGTTGTTGGCCTCGTCGATGTCACGGATCGTTCCGAACAGGCCGAAGCTGGTCATGACCTGGGCGCCGACGACGGCCTTGTCCTGAGTCTGCTTCGCCTCCCGCTGCCGTTTCTTGTTGTTGCGGAACGTCACGAAGATCAGCACGACGAATACCGCCAGCAGAATCAGAAGCATTGGATCCATGGAATAAATCTCCACTCTCATCGTCGGTTGCGGTCATCGGGCACGCAGAGACGCCCCGATCCAAGTGACTAGGCTACCCTAATCGTCCAGAAGCGTGGGCTGTGCGTTCTCTGCGGATCCAAGTTTCGCCTCCGGCGGAATCAGGCCCAGATGGAGCCAGGCCTGTCTCGACGCGACCCTGCCCCGCGGCGTCCGCAGAACAAGACCGCTGCGCACCAGGTATGGTTCGACGACCGACTCCAGAGTGTCGGTCTCTTCGCCGACGCTCATCGCCAACGGCCCCAGACCGACCGGCCCTCCAGAGAACTGACGGACCAGCACGCCGAGCACGTCCCGATCCAGCCGATCGAGGCCGAGTGCATCGACCTCGTAGAGCGAGAGCGTCGACGAGACGGCCTGCAGCGGCCCTTCGTCGGGATGCACGATGAGATAGTCGCGAACGCGGCGCAGCAGTCGATTCGCAATGCGCGGTGTGCCTCGGGAGCGAGAGGCGATCTCGACGATCGCGTCTTCGCTGAGTTCGATCTCGAGCAGTCCGGCCGTTCTGTGCAGCAGCTGGGCGAGTTCCTCGGGCGGGTAGAACTCCATGTTCGCGGTGAACCCGAAACGGTCGCGCAGCGGCGCCGGCAGGGCTCCGGCGCGCGTCGTCGCACCGACCAGCGTGAACGGCGCCAGTTCGAGGGGAATCGATGTCGCCCCCGGGCCCTTGCCCACCATGACATCGACGCGGAAGTCCTCCATCGCGAGGTAGAGCATCTCTGCCGCCGGCTTCGCGATGCGATGGATCTCGTCGATGAAGAGCACCTCGCCCTCGGTGAGCGAGCTGAGAATCGCCGCGAGATCGCCTGCGTGGGTGATGGTCGGGCCGCTGGTCAGGCGCAGCGGTCGGCCCAAGTCGTGTGCGACGATCATGGCCAGCGTGGTCTTGCCGAGCCCAGGAGGCCCGGCCAGCAGAATGTGATCAGCTGCGCGCTCTCGCACTCTGGCGGCCTGCAGCACGAGATCGAGCTGTTCGCGCACGCGACGCTGCCCGACGAACTCGTCGAGATGCTGCGGTCGAAATGCGACGTCATTGGCCGAGTCACGGTCGTCGAGCGGCGTCGGCGAGACGATGCTCTCGGCGGCGGTCTCACCGTGCGGCGCGTCGTCGCCCGTCGAGGCGCCGGAGCGACGTGTCGCGCTCATCGGGCACCGCCGAGCAGGGCCAGTGCGGCACGAAGCAGCGCGTCATCGCCTTTCGCACCCACCTCGACGGCTCGGACGACCGCCTGCTGTGCGTCGCGCTCGGCCCAGCCGAGTCCGACCAGAGCGGCGACCACGTTGACCGATGCCGCGGCGGATGCCGGAGAGGCCGACTGCGTGGGCGCCGGTGGTGCGATGCGCCCGGCGAGCTGTACGGTGATCAGCTTCGCCGTCTTGGCCCCGATGCCCGAGATGGTCTGAAAGGTCTTGGCATCCTCATCGGCGACCGCCTGAGCGATGCGCTGCGGCGACAAGCCGCTCAGCACGGCGAGGGCGAGCTTCGGCCCCACCCCGCTCACCGTGCGCAGCACGTCGAAGAGCCCTTTCTCTTCGGGAGTACGGAATCCGAACAGCGTGACGGCGTCTTCTCGCACGATCATGACGGTGAGCACGCTGACCTCATCGCCCTCACGCAGACTCCGGGCCTGCTCGGCGGTGACCGAGACCAGGTAGCCGACGCCGTTGACGTCGATCAGCAGCTGGTCTGCCCCGGCGCTCACGACCGCGCTGGCGACGGTGCCCCTCAGTGATCCGATCATCCTCGCCTCATCTTCCACTGCCCCATCTTGGCCGCCTCGCTCGCGGTGACCCTCGGGGTCGCCCCGCCTCGCTCGCGACCCAGCCGCCACTGCCGCTGCGCCGCGGTCTCACCGGCCGGTGACGCATCCCTCGCATCGCTCGCCGTCGGCTTGAACGACTCGCAGATCGCCACAGCCAGCGCGTCGGCCGCATCGGGCGGCCCGTCGACGTGGTCGATGCCGAGCAGTCTCGCGACCATTTGCTGCACCTGCGGCTTGTCTGCTCGTCCGCTGCCGGTGACCGCGGCCTTCACCTCGCTGGGAGTGTGCAGCACCAGCGGGATTCCGGCTTCGCCGGCGAGGTGCATCACCGCACCGATGATATGGGCAACGCCCATCACCGACGGCAGATTCTGCTGTGCGAAGACGCGTTCGACCGATACGGCCTGAGGCCGGTGTCGCCGCATGAGCCGGTCGATCTCATGCGAGATGCGATGCACACGCACCGCGATGTCGATGCCCGGGTCTGAGCGGATCACGCCCACATCGACCAGCGACACGCGTCGCCCCGGGTGCGACTCCACGATGCCGAACCCGCAGCGGGTCAGGCCGGGGTCGACGCCCAGGATGACTGACATGTCAGTCTTCTTCGGCCAGCGTCTCGACGATCTCGTCGCTCACATCGAAGTTGCCGAACACGTTCTGCACGTCGTCGCTGTCTTCGAGCGAGTCGATGATGCGGAACAGCTTGCGCGCGGTGTCGATGTCGACGTCGATCTGCAGGCCGGCCACGAACTCGTTCTCTGCCGAGTCGTAGTCGATGTTCGCGGCGACGAGTGCCTGGCGCACGGCTACCAGGTCGTTCGGCTCGCTGAGCACGCGGAATTCGTCGCCGTTGTCGATCACCTCTTCGGCGCCGGCGTCGAGCACGGCCTCGAGAATGGAATCCTCGGTGACCCCGTCAGCCTTGGCGACGGTGACGACGCCCTTGCGACTGAAGTTGTATGAGACCGATCCGGGGTCGGCCAGTGTGCCGCCGTTGCGCGTCAGCGCGGTGCGCACGTCGGCCGCTGCACGGTTCTTGTTGTCGGTGAGGCACTCGACCAGCAGTGCGACGCCGCCCGGAGCGTACGCCTCGTACATGATGGTCTCGTACTTCGCACCGCCGTCAACCTCGCCCGAGCCGCGCTTGACTGCGCGGGTGATGTTGTCGGCGGGCACCGAGTTCTTCTTCGCCTTCTGAATGGCGTCGAAGAGGGTCGGGTTGCCCTCAGGGTCGCCGCCGCCCAGGCGTGCGGCCACCTCGATGCCCTTGATGTACTTCGCGAAGGCCTTGGCGCGCTTCGCGTCGATCGCGGCCTTCTTGTGCTTCGTGGTCGCCCATTTGGAGTGGCCTGACATGTGACTCCTTGTTCGTGATCTCTCGATGAATCTTACTCGTGATGATGGTTCGGTCTCGGCTGGCCCGCTGGGCCGAGTCGACCTGCGACCATCGACGGATGCCGTGCGCCGCAGCAGCATGCGGCGCCGGCCCGTCTCGAATCGCTACTCGGCTGCGGCTGCGGCTTTCGCCTGCTGCTCGACGACCTCATTCTGCGCGACGACCGGCACCTCGACGCCAGGAACAGCCGTGGCATCCACCGCGCTGCTGACCTGTACCCGGGCTTCGGCGAGCCCGCGCAGCCAGGTGATCGCCTCGGCGACGGGCACCCCGTTGCACTGCGAACCGTCACGGAAGCGGAAGCTCACCGTGCCCGAGGAGCGGTCGTCCTCGCCGGCGATCAGCATGACCGGCACCTTCTGCTTCGAGTGCGTGCGGATCTTCTTGGGCATGCGGTCATCAGACGTGTCGACGCTGGCGCGCAGCCCGACGGCACGCAGCTGCGCCGCGACATCCTCGAGATACGGAGCGTACTCGTCTGCCACCGGAATGCCGACGACCTGCTCGGGAGCCAGCCACAGCGGGAACGCACCGGCGTAGTGCTCGGTGAGCACGCCGAAGAAGCGCTCGATCGAGCCGAAGAGCGCGCGATGGATCATCACCGGGCGCTGCAGCGAGCCGTCGGGTGCGGTGTACTCGAGGCCGAAGCGCTCAGGCAGGTTGAAGTCGAGCTGCAGCGTGCTCATCTGCCAGGTGCGACCGATGGCGTCGCGCGCCTGAACCGAGATCTTTGGGCCGTAGAATGCGGCGCCCTCGGGATCGGGCACCAGTTCGAGGCCGCTGGCCTCGGCCACCTCCTGGAGCGTGCGGGTCGCCTCTTCCCAGACCGCGTCGTCACCGACGTACTTCTTCGGGTCTTTGGTCGAGAGCTCCAGGTAGAAGTCGTCGAGGCCATAGTCTTTCAGCAGGTCGAGCACGAACTGCAGCACGCTGGTGAGCTCGTCTTTCATCTGCTCGCGAGTCGTGTAGATGTGCGCGTCGTCCTGGGTGAACCCGCGGGCACGAGTCAGACCGTGGATCACACCGCTCTTCTCGTACCGGTAGACGGTGCCGAACTCGAAAAGCCGCAGCGGCAGATCACGGTAGCTGTGCGCCTTGCTCGAGTAGATCAGGTTGTGCATCGGGCAGTTCATCGGCTTCAGGTAGTAGAACTGCCCCTGACGCCTGACGTTGCCCTCGGCATCGAGCTCTTCGTCGACGTGCAGCGGGGGGAACATCCCGTCGCTGTACCAGTCGAGGTGACCGCTCACCTCGTACAGATGGGATTTGGTGATGTGCGGCGTGTAGACGAACTGGTAGCCGGCCTCTTCGTGACGCTGGCGCGAGTAGTCTTCCATCACCTTGCGGATGATGCCGCCCTTGGGATGGAAGACCGGCAGCCCTGACCCGATCTCATCGGGAAAGCTGAACAGGTCGAGCTCGACGCCGAGCTTGCGGTGGTCGCGCTTCGCCGCCTCGGCGAGGCGATGCTCATAGGCTTTGAGCTCGTCTTTGGTCGGCCACGCCGTGCCGTAGATGCGCTGCAGCTGTGCGTTCGCCTGATCACCGCGCCAGTAGGCCGCCGAGGTGCGCAGCAAATCGAAGCCGTTGCCGATCAGGCGGGTATTCGGCAGATGGGGCCCGCGGCACAGGTCGCACCAGATCGTCTCGCCGCTCTTCGGATCGACATTGTCGTACATGGTGAGGCCGCTGCCGCCGACCTCGACCGACTCCTCGTCGTCACCGGCGTTGCCTTTGAGCCCGATCAGCTCGAGCTTGTACGGCTCGTTCGCCTCTTCGAGACGGGCGTCGGCCTCTGAGACGGGACGACGCACGAAGCGCTGCCCCTGCTTGACGATGCGCTGCATCACCTTCTTGATCTGCTTGAGATCTTCGGGGGTGAAGGGCTCCGCGACGTCGAAGTCGTAGTAGAAGCCGTCGGTGATGAACGGGCCGATGCCCAGTTTCGCGTCGGGGCGCACCTGCTGCACAGCCTGCGCCAGCACGTGCGTTGTCGAGTGACGAAGAATGTTGAGCCCGTCTGCACTGTCGATCGTCACAGACTCGATGGTCTCGCCCTGGTCGACTGCGCCGGCAAGATCGCGAAGCTCCCCGTCGACTCTCTGGGCGACGACGTCGCGGTGGTCGGCGAAGAGATCGGCGCCGGTCGTCCCAGCTGCCACCTCCCTGTGCTCGCCGTTGACAGTGATGGTGATGGGTGACGACACCGGAGCTCCTTGAGCATGGCCGCGCCGACCGATACGAAGCGGTCCGCGCGTGAGTGATTGCTGTTGACCTGACCATCCTACCGCAGGGTGTGCACGGCCTCGAAAAAGTACGCTATACTTGTCGAGTTGCCTGCACGGATGACGCATCACAGCGTCGTGACACATGTGTGGCCACGCACATGGGCGATTGGCGCAGTTGGTTAGCGCGCTTCCTTCACACGGAAGAGGTCGCTGGTTCGAGTCCAGTATCGCCCACAGGCCGACAGCCCCGGAACCACGCGGATCGCGTGGCACCGGGGCTGTTTCCGTCTCACCCCATGGAAAGCAGACGAGAAACAGGACTGAGTCCGCTCCGCACTCCCCCGCCCTCCTGCCTCATGCACTCTCCCCGGTCTCCAGGCGCACCCCGCCGTCAGGCACCTCAGCTGCCGCCGAGGTCTGCCACCGTCAGCTGATCAATCATATTTGCTCTCAGCCAGGATGCGGAGTTCTCAGCGCAACCCTCCTAGAATGCGAACCACCTGGTGATGTGCCAGGGCCTGTCAGACGCAATGGGGCGTCGACGAGCCGAGAAACAAGGAGGCCTCAGCATGTTCACGAAACGCGTCAGCCCGGTCGTCATCGACGGGCAGCGGTACTTTCCGCTTGAGAAGCCGGAGCAGCTGCCTCGCGAGTTCGGCAGTGTCGAGCTCTTCGTGCGCAACGAGGTTCCGGTTCGATTCACGCGAGTAGCCGACAACACTTGGGTCGTGCACCGTGCCGATCGCCCCGGCTCGACCGGTGTGCTCGTAGACGACCCGGCGGGTGACGCAGAGTCGGAGACCGGCGTCGGGGTGGAAGGTCGAACGGACCGCCTTCATCTCCGTTTCATCTACTCCGCGGCGGCGGCCGCTGAGGTCGGTCTTCCCGACTGGCGAATCCCGCTGCAGCGCGTCTCGTGGGATGACTTCCTGAAGTTCTTCGCATCGCGCTCGGTCTGATCTCGCACCAAGACGACAAAGAGCAGCGGCCCCGCATCTGTTAAAGAAGATGCGGGGCCGCTGCTCTGCTTGGTCAGCAGGCGCTCAGTGCGCCAGCCGATTGCGGTGGTTCTCGAACGAGAAGCCGATCACTGCGACGATCAGCAGAACGCCTCCGATGATCGTCATCCAGGTTCCGACTGCCAGTCCCAGGAAGATCACTCCAGCTGCCAGCGAGAGCGCGAAAGGCCACCAGCTCCACGGGCTGTACCAGCCGTAGTCGGGATCGGCGTCTTCGATCTTCGCCTCGAGGTTGTCCTCGGGAAGAGTTCCACCGGCGTTCTTCGACGCCTTGTAGAAGTAGAAGGCGGGAAACCACGCCATTCCGATAGCCAGAGCCAGCACCGTCGCGCCTGCGGGCTCGATCGGCACAGCCGGATTGAACAGTCCGACGCCGTCGTTGACGAAGGCGAGACTGCACACGAAGTATGCGACCAGCCCGACCAGGAAGAACAGGCCGATGCCGAAGAAGATATGTGCTGCGGTCTTCATTCTCAGTTCTCCTTCTTGCCGCCGGCGCGCACAGCCGGCACGTCTGCGAGAGCCTCATGGCGATCGGCCTGCTCGGTCTGCTTCGCCGTCGCGTGTGCGAGCTCGGGATGGTGCAGATCGAAGGCCGGCCGCTCGGAGCGGATGCGCGGGATCGCCGTGAAATTGTGACGCGGAGGCGGGCAGCTGGTGGCCCACTCGAGCGATCCCCCGAATCCCCACGGATCATCCACGGTGACTTTCTTGCCGTAGCGAGTGGTCATGTAGACGTTCCAGAAGAACGGCAGGAACGAGATGGCCAGAATCGCGGCCCCGATGGTCGACACCTGGTTCAGCACGGTGAAGCCGTCCTGCGGCAGGTAGGTGTAGTAACGACGGGGCATGCCCATCGCGCCGAGCCAGTGCTGCACGAGGAACGTCGTGTGAAAGCCGATGAACAGGAGCCAGAAGTGCACCTTTCCCAGCGTCTCGTTGAGCATCTTGCCCGTGAACTTCGGCCACCAGAAGTAGAGCCCGGCGAACATGGCGAACACGACGGTTCCGAACAGCGTGTAGTGGAAGTGGGCCACAACGAAGTAGGTGTCAGACACCTGGAAGTCGAGAGCCGGGCTGGCCAGGATCACACCGGTGAGTCCGCCGAAGCAGAAGGTGATCAAGAAGCCGACCGACCAGAGCATCGGCGTCTCGAAGGTCAACGACCCCCGCCACATCGTGCCTATCCAGTCGAAGAACTTGACACCGGTCGGAATGGCGATGGCCATCGTCATCAGCGAGAAGAACGGAAGCAGCACCTGACCGGTCACGTACATGTGGTGAGCCCAGACCGTCGCCGAGAGCGCTGCGATCGAGATGGTCGCCAGCACCAGCGTGCGGTAGCCGAAGATCGGCTTGCGGCTGAAGACGGGAATGATCTCAGACACGATGCCGAAGAACGGAAGAGCGATGACGTAGACCTCGGGGTGCCCGAAGAACCAGAACACATGCTGGAAGAGCATGGCCCCACCGGTCTCTGGATCGAAGATGTGCGTGCCGAACTTGCGGTCGGCGAACAGCGCGAAGAGAGCCGCTGCGAACGGGGGGAACGCCATGATGATCAGAATGCTCGTGACCAGGGTGTTCCAGGTGAAGATCGGCATGCGCCACATCGTCATGCCCGGAGCACGCAGCGAGACGATCGTCGCGATGAAGTTCACCGCACCCATGATCGTGCCGAAACCCGACATGGCGAGACCGATGACCCAGAGGTCTCCGCCCATACCGGGCGAGTACGTCGACGTCGACAGCGGAACGTATGCCGTCCATCCGAAGGATGCCGCGCCCTGCGGGGTGAGGAACCCGGCGACCGCGATCAGCGAGCCGACGGTGTACGTCCAGAAGCCCAGTGCGTTGAGTCTCGGGAAGGCGACATCGGGCGCGCCGATCTGCAGGGGCACCAGAACGTTGGCGAAACCGGCAAACAGCGGTGTCGCGAACATCAGCAGCATGATGATGCCGTGCATGGTGAACAGCTGGTTGTACTGCTCTTTGGTCGGGATCAGCTGGAGGCCGGGCTCGAACAGCTGAGCACGGATGAGCAGGGCCAGGACGCCTGCGAACAGGAACCACACGAACGACTGGACGATGTACAGGTATCCAAGCGTCTTGTGGTCGGTCGTCGTCAGGAATCTGACGATCGAGTGACCTTTCTTACCCAGCTTGGGCGAGTAGCCCGCGACTGCTGTTGCGGAAGTCATTGTTCTCTTCCTCTCAATTCTCTGTCACGGCGGCCGCGCTGTGCGTCTGCTCGGCATCGGTGGAGTTGTACTTCAGATCTTGGCGGCGGTCGAGCTCATGGCCGAGCGCACCGGTGTTGCCACGCTCGCGGAGCTCGGTGACGTGCGCCTGGTATTCGCTGTCAGAGACGACCTTCACGTTCATGAGCATCATGGAGTGGTACTCGCCGCAGAGCTCGGCGCACTTGACCGGGAACGTTCCCTCTTTCTCAGGGGTGAACGTCCAGTAGTTGTTGTGCACGCCCGGGAGCAGGTCTTTCTTGTACAGGAACTGCGGCACCCAGAACGAGTGCGCGACGTCGCGCGCGTCGAGTTTGATCTTGACCTCTTTGTCGACCGGAAGGTACAGCGTCGGCAGCTTCGACTCGTCGAATGTCGGACCGGTCACGTAGTCGGCCTGGACACCAGCGTCTTCGTGAACATCAGGAGCACCGTCGTTGGTGAGGTAGTTGATGTCCCAGCTCCACTGTTTGCCGACGATCTGCACCTGAACGTCTGCTCCGTCATAGGCAGGCGTCGCCTTCGCCTCTGTCGCCGACTGCACGTGCACGGTCGCGATGAAGAATCCGATGATCAGGACGAACGGCACAGCGGTGTAGAGAACTTCGATCGGCAGATTGTATCGAGTCTGCGCCGGCACGCCGGTGTCACCCTTGCGACGCCGGTAGACGACGACGCACCAGACGACCAGGCCCCAGACGACCAGGCCTACGCCCAAGAGCACGACCCATGAATGAACCCACAGATCAGTGATCTGCTGAGTGTGGTCAGTGGTGTCTGACGCGGGGAGGAACCCTCGCTTCGCGTCATCCGAACACCCGCTCAACGCCAGGGCCGCGATGCCCAAGACGCCGCTTGCAGCGACGGCTCTCTTCACTCTCGAACGCACCATTGTTCCTATCGGTAGCTTCTGAACGCAGCATCGACACAAATCGACGCACTACCCATATTACCCGCTCCGAGTCGTCTCTCTGACCATATGCACATCCAAAGGTCGATTTTTCCGTGCATCGGCTGTGAAACCCACATCATGATCAGCGCGCGCTCTGGCCTCGCCCCGGACAAGCCGCAGGCGGCGGGGGGGGGGGGGGGGGGGGGGGGGGGCCCCCCCCCCCCCCCCCCCCCCCCGCCCCCCCCCCCCCCCCCCCCCCCCCCCCCCCCCCCCCGCCGCCTGACGATGCTGCCGGATCAGTGGAACGAGTCGCCGCACGCGCATGAGCCCTGCGCGTTCGGGTTGTCGATCGTGAAGCCCTGCTTCTGAATCGAGTCTTCGAAATCGATGGTCGCACCGTCGAGATATGGCGCGCTCATCTTGTCGACGACGACTTCGACACCTTCGGCGAACTCGGCGAGCAGATCGTCATCGAGAAGCCGCTCGTCGAAGTAGAGCTGGTAGATAAGGCCTGAGCAGCCCCCGGGCTGAACGGCCACACGCAGCCGAAGGTCTTCGCGGCCCTCCTGCGTGAGCAGAGCGTGCACCTTCTCTGCGGCAGAATCGGTGAGCGCGACGTTGTGCTTCTCAATGGTGTCGGTTGCCACGATGGTCTCCTTCTTCAGCTGGACCGCACGTCGGCGACGCCCGGCGATCTCTGCAAGCATCCTACGTCGTTTGCAACGCCGTCGCGCACTTCGATGTTCCCGCTGCCCTCGGAGCGCTCGAAGACCTCACCAGCACATCGGCTGCGACTCATCGGCGCCCCGACATCCTGCACCGGATAGACTGGAGCAGTGCGCCGGAGACGGCGCTCGACGGTCGGCGCTCCGCGTCGATCCGGCAGACCTCGATTTCCAGGAGCAGCACGCGTGAGCAGCAGGAACCACGATTCCGCACAGGGCAACGACCACAACGAGTCGGCTGACGAGACGGCGAGTCAGGGCAAGGGACGCCCCACCCCGAAGCGGCGCGAGGCTGAGGCACGAAACCAGCGCCCCCTGATCCCGAACGATCGCAAGGAGGCGAAGGCGCGTGCCCGCTCTGACCGAGAGAAGGCGCGCCTCGGCATGGCCGCTGGCGACGACCGATACCTTCCGGCGAAAGAGAAAGGTCCGCAGAAGCGCCTGATCCGCGACTACGTTGACGCCCGCTGGTCATTGGGCGAGTTCATGCTTCCCGTGATGATCGTCGTCATCGTGCTGACCTTCATCCGCCAGCCGATGATCGTCACGATCTACACCGTCGGCCTCTGGGTCTTCGTCGCCGCTCTGCTCGTCGACTCGTTCGTGATCGGGCGCAAGGCCCGGAAGATCGCTGCCGACCGCTTCGGCAAAGACGAGGTCGAGAAGGGGCTCGGCGTCTATGCGGCGATGCGAGCCATTCAGATGCGCGGCATGCGCCTGCCGAAGCCTGCGGTCAAGCGTGGCGAGTTCGACCCGAGTCGTCGCCTCTGACTCACTGGTAGGCGGCTGCGGTCAGCTCGGCGAACGATGAGAACCGACTGCGCTGCAGCCGCTTCTTCAGCTCTCGGTTGATCTGTCGGGCCCATCCCGGACCGGCATAGATGAACTCGGAGTACCCCTGCACGAGAGTCGCGCCGAGCTCGAGACGCGCCCACACGTCGTCTGCGTCGCGAACGCCGCCCACCGAGACGATCGGCAGTCGGGCATCGTTGTGCGCGGCGAGCAGTCGCAGCACCTCGAGCGAACGGTCGTGCAGAGGTCGTCCCGAGAGACCGCCGGCGCCCATCCGCTCGACGTCTGCGGGTGAAGCGGTCAGGCCCTCCCGAGTCACAGTCGTATTGGTGACGATGATTCCGGCGAGCCCCAGATCAGTCGCCATGTCCAGAATGGCGATGAGCTCGTCATCGCTCATGTCCGGCGCGATCTTGACCAGCACCGGCGTTCTCCCAGCGACTTCGCGGATTCCGCTGAGCAGGGGCTGCAGCGTCTCGACGTGCTGCAGCGAGCGCAGCCCTGGTGTGTTCGGGCTGCTCACGTTGACGGCGAGGTAGTCAGCGAGCGTCGCCAGCTCAGCGGCGGAGCGCTGGTAGCTCTCGAGCGCCTCATCAAGCGGAACCATCTTGTTCTTGCCGATGTTGACGCCGACTCGCAGCGGTGATCGCGGGTCACGTGCACGAAGTCGGACCGCAGCTGCCGATGCTCCCTTGTTGTTGAAGCCCATGCGGTTGATGAGCGCCCGATCGGCCGGCAGCCGGAACAGGCGAGGCCGAGGGTTGCCCGGCTGCGGATCGGCGGTGATGGTTCCGACCTCCACGTGACCAAACCCGAGGTCGCCGAGCGCCTCGAACATGACCGCGTTCTTGTCCAGCCCCGCAGCGATGCCGAACGGCGTGGGAAAGCGCTGACCGAACGCTTCGACTTCGAGAACCTGGTCTGGACGAGTGCATGCTCTCGCGACCGCACCGACTCCCATGGCATGAGCGATGCGCAGCAGCGCGACCGTGAGAACATGTGCCTTCTCAGGATCGATACGCGTGAGCACATTGTCGAACAGCAGCCGGTAGATCATGCGTCGCCCCTCTGGGTGCCCTTCGCGGGCGAAGCCTTTTGGTCGTTCTCGGTCGTGTGTGCGGCTGCTCGGTCGCGCAGTCGCTTCACCGCCTCTTCGAAGTCGTCGATCGACGAGAAACTGCGGTAGACGCTCGCGAAGCGCAGATATGCCACCTCGTCGAGTTCGAGCAGCGGCTCGAGAATGGCGAGCCCGACGTCATGCGATTTGACCTCGCTGGCTCCGCTCTGCCTGATCGTCTCTTCGACCCGCTGAGCGAGCAGAGCGAGATCGCTGTCGCTGACCGGTCGCCCCTGGCAGGCTTTGCGCACCCCGGCGATGATCTTGTCGCGGCGAAAGGGTTCGAGCACTCCCCCGCTCTTGACCACCGACAGTGACGCCGTCTCGATCGTGCTGAAGCGGCGACCGCAGGCCGGGCACTGACGACGGCGGCGAATCGACGTGCCGTCGTCTGAGGTACGGGAGTCGACGACTCGCGAGTCTGGGTGACGGCAGAAAGGACAATGCATCTGCGGGTCAGGCCTTGCTCTCGAATCGTGCGGCGATGCACTCGGCGTGCGCGTTGAGCTTCTCGGCCTCGGCGAAGCGCTCGATGGGCTCAGCGATCTCGGCCAGGCCGTCGCGTGTGTACTCGATGACCTGCTGCGGGCGCAGGAAGGTGTACGCGCCCAGTGCCGGGCTGAATCGCGCACGTCCGCTGGTCGGCAGTACGTGATTCGAACCCGCCATGTAGTCGCCCAGCGGCACCGGCGAATACGGGCCGACGAAGATCGCGCCGGCGTTGCGCACACGATCGGCCAAGTGCTCGGCGTTCTCGGTGACGATCTCGAGGTGCTCGGGTGCGTAGGCGTCGCTCACCGCGAGCGCGGCATCCATGTCATCCACCAGAACCACGGCCGACTGCTCCCCGTGCAGGGCCACCGACGCCCGTTCACGGTTGGGCGTGCGGTCCAGCCGATCGCTCAGCCGCGTACGAACTCGATCGGCGAACGTCTCGGAGTCGGTCACCAAGACCGAGGAGGCATCCTCATCGTGCTCGGCCTGGCTCAGCAGGTCAGCCGCGACCAGATCGGCGTCAGCGTGCGCATCGGCGATGACCAGGATCTCAGTGGGGCCGGCGACCGAGTCGATCGCGACGTCGCGTGAGACGGCGAGCTTCGCCGCCGCGACGAAGGCGTTGCCGGGCCCGCTGATCACGTCGACGGGATCCAGGCCGATCTCAGGAACGCCGTAGGCCAGGGCCGCGATCGCGCCGGCTCCGCCGAGCGCGTAGATCTCGTCGAGGCCGAGCAGGCCGGCGGTTGCCAGGGTCAGCGGATGCACGGCACCGCCGAAGGCCTGCTGCGCCGGAGAGACGAGCGCCAGCCGCTCCACGCCTGCGACCTGTGCGGGCACGACGTTCATGATCACGCTCGACGGGTAGACTGCCTTGCCACCGGGCACATAGAGCCCAGCAGCCTGCACCGGCGCCCATCGCTGCGTGATGCGCGACCCACCGGGGAACGTCGTGACGACCGGATCGCGCAGCTGCGCCTCCGTCGCCCGGCGCACGCGCTCGATGGCAATCTCGAGCGAGTGGCGGATGGTCGGGTCGAGTTCGCGAACGGCGGCGTCGATGTCTGCCTGACCGACTCGGAACTCCTCGATCTGCACATGGTCGAAACGCCGAGCCTGATCGATCAGCGCCGCGCGACCGTTCGCCCGCACGTCGGCGATGAGCTGCTGAGCAGCCTGCTCTGCGGCGGCGACGTCGTGGTGCGGGCGGGGAAGCTGGTCTCTCAGAGAGAGGGAGTGGACGTTCTGCTCGCGAAAATCGATAGTGTGCATCACGCTCAACAGTCTACTCTGCGCCCCGTGTCGACGCTGCCTCGGCGGATGAGATGCGAATCCGGCCTCAATCGATGCAGCCGGCGCCGAGCAGCGCTTTGAGCTCGCTGTAGAGAGCGGCGGTCACGCTGACCCGATAGGGAATCTCGAAGACCCGCTCCGCGCCGGGCGTGACCAGTTTGAGCAGCACTTCGGTGTCACCGGTGTGACGCACCAGGATCGACGACAGGTCTTCGACGATCTCAGGTGTCGCCGACATCTCGGGGATGCTCAGCATCAGCGGCAGGCCGGCTCCCCCGGCACCCTTGATCTCGGGTGTGAAGATCGAGTACGCGTGCAGCGTCGCGCCGTCGTCGCGCTCGTTGATGCGACCGCGCACCACGACGATGGAGTCGGCCACCAGCGCGGGTGAGAACTCCTGGAACGTCTTGCCCATGAAGAGGGCCGACATTTCACCGGTGAAGTCTTCGACCTCGATGATCGCGTACTCGTTGCCGCTGTTGCGGGCGATGCGCTTCTGCACGCTCGTGATGAGCCCGGCGATGGCCACCTTGTCGCCGTCGTGGAACCGCTCGCCGCCGGTGATGTCGACGATGTTCGCATCAGCGTGCCGAGACAGCTCGCGTTCGAGCCCGTGCAGCGGATGGTCGGACACATAGAGACCGAGCATCTCGCGCTCGAAAGAGAGCTTGATGTGTTTGTCCCACTCGGGTCGATCGGGCACTTCGGCGCCCGGCTGCTCGTCGAGATCGAACATGCCGGCGAACAGGTCGACCTGCCCATGAGCCTCGTTGCGCTTGAGCTTGGCGGCCTCGTCGACGGCCTGCTCGTGAATCTCGATCAGGGCACGGCGCGTGCTGCCGAGCGAATCGAAGGCACCCGCCTTGATCAGCGATTCGATGGTGCGCTTGTTGCAGACCGTGAGCGGCACTTTGCGCAGAAAATCGTGAAAGCTGGTGAACGGATCTTCAGCCTCACGCGTCTTCACGATGGCCTCGACGACGTTCGCGCCGACGTTGCGCACCGCGCCCAGCCCGAAGCGGATGTCTTTGTCGACCGCCGAGAACCCGAGGAACGACGAGTTCACGTCGGGCGGCAGCACCGAGATTCCCATGTGCCGGCACTCGTTGAGATACATCGCGAGTTTGTCTTTGGAATCGCCCACGCTGGTGAGCAGGGCTGACATGTACTCGGCCGGGTAGTTCGCCTTGAGGAACGCCGTCCAGTACGAGACGACCCCATAGCCGACCGAGTGCGCCTTGTTGAAGGCATAGCCGGCGAAGGGCAGCAGGGTGTCCCACAGAGCCTTGACCGCCTCTTCGGAATATCCGCGATCGACCATGCCCTGGTGATAGTTGGCATACTGCTTGTCCAGCTCGGACTTCTTCTTCTTGCCCATCGCACGACGAAGCATGTCGGCCTGACCGAGAGTGAAGCCGGCCACTTTCTGGGCGACGCCCATGACCTGCTCCTGATAGACGATCAGACCATACGTCTCGCCCAGAATGTCTTTCAGCGGCTCTTCGAGCTCGGGATGAATGGGCTGAATCGGCTGCAGGCCGTTCTTGCGCAGCGCATAGTTCGTGTGCGAGTTCATGCCCATGGGCCCTGGGCGGTACAGCGCGATCACGGCCGAGATGTCGGCGAAGCTGTCTGGCTTCATCTGTTTGAGCAGTGTGCGCATCGGCCCGCCGTCGAGCTGGAACACGCCGAGCGTGTCGCCCCGGGAGAGCAGGTCATACGTCGGCTTGTCGTCGAGCGCGATCTCTTGCAGATTGAGCGTCTCGCCGCGGTTCTGCTTGATCGAGTCGACCGCATCGCCCATCACGGTCAGGTTGCGCAGACCGAGGAAGTCCATCTTGAGCAGCCCCAGGTTCTCGCACGCCGGGTACGGGTACTGCGTGATGATCGCGCCGTCTTCTTCGCGCTTCATGATGGGGATGTTGTCGATCAGAGCCTCCTGGCTCATGATCACGCCGGCCGCGTGCACGCCCCACTGGCGCTTCAGCCCCTCGATGCCTCGCGCTGTCTCTAGGATCTTCTGCGAGACCTCGTCGTCTTCGACGACCTCGCGGAACTCGGCGCCCTCCTGGTAGCGTTTCGCGTCGGGGTCGTACATCTCTTCGAGAGTCATCTCTTTGCCCATGACGGCAGGCGGGAACGCCTTCGTGAGCTTCTCGCCGGCCGAATACGGCAGACCGAGGATGCGTGAGGAGTCTTTCAGAGCCTGCTTCGCCTTGATCGACCCGTAGGTGACGATCTGGCAGACCCGGTCGTAGCCGTATTTCTCGGTGACGTATTTGATCACGTCGGTGCGACGACGGTCGTCGAAGTCGACGTCGACGTCGGGCATCGACACGCGTTCGGGGTTCAGGAATCGCTCGAACATGAGGCCGTGCTCGAGCGGATCGACCTCAGTGATGTGCATCGCATAAGCGACCATTGATCCGGCGGCCGACCCTCGCCCGGGACCGACGCGCACGCCGTTGCCCTTCGCCCACTGGATGAAGTCGGCGACCACGAGAAAGTAGCCCGGGAACCCCATCTGCTCGATGATGCCCATCTCGTAGTTCGCGCGCTCGCGAACCGGATCGGGAACAGTCTCACCGTATCGGGAGTGCAGACCGGTCTCGACCTCCGATTTGAACCATGAGAGCTCGGTCTCGCCCTCAGGCACGTCGAACTTCGGCGTCAGGTCGCGCTTGACGAACTCCACCTCACAGCGTTCCGCGATGCGCAGCGTGTTGTCGCAGGCCTCGGGATAATCGCGGAAGAGCTCGCGCATCTGCTTCGGAGTCTTCAGATAGAACTCATCGCTGCCGAAGCGGAATCGCTTGGGATCGTCAAGAGTCGAGGCTGACTGCACGCAGAGCAGCGCAGCGTGCGCATGAGCATCCTCGGCATGCGTGTAATGCAGGTCGTTGCTCGCCACCAGCGGCAGGTGCAGGTCTTTGGCGAGATCGAGCAGATCGCTCATCACACGGCGCTCGATGTCGATCCCATGATCCATGATCTCGCAGTAGTAGTTCTCGGGTCCGAAGATGTCTCGGTAGCGCGCCACCGCCTCGCGCGCCTCTTTGTACTGCCCGAGGCGCAGGCGGGTCTGGATCTCGCCGCTGGCGCAGCCCGTGGTCGCGATGATGCCCTTGGCGTACTGCTGCAGCAGCTCGAGATCCATGCGGGGCTTGAAGTAGAAGCCCTCGATCGACGACAGCGACGCCAGTCGGAAGAGGTTGTGCATACCCTCTGTCGTCTCGGCGAGCATGGTCGCGTGCGTGTACGAACCTCCGCCCGAGACGTCGTCTTCGCCGCCGCTGCCCCACCGCACGCGGGAGCGCTCCTGGCGTTTGGTGCCGGGGGTCAGATAGGCCTCGAGACCGATGATCGGTTTGATCCCGGCGGCCTGACACGCATAGTAGAACTCGTACGTGCCGAACATGTTGCCGTGGTCGGTGATGGCCAGCGCAGGCATCTCGAGCCGGGCGGCCTCGGCGATGAGCGGCTTGATCTTCGCGGCACCGTCCAGCATGGAGTACTCGCTGTGCACATGCAGGTGCACGAAGCTGTCGGAGACGGTGCTCGATGATGCAGCCAAGAACGATCGCCTTTCGCAGACGTGACTCAGGGGAACTCGGCCCAGTCTACGCCTGTGGGTCGCGCAGCAGCGAGAGGGCGTGCCGCAGATCTTCCGGGGGTTCGCAGTCGACGATCACGTGCTCGCCGGTCACCGGATGGGCGAAGTCGAGGCGCACCGCATGCAGCCACTGCCGGGTGAGACCGAGACGCTCGGCCAGCGCCGGATCGCCGCCGTAGAGCGGATCGCCCATCAGCGGATGATGCCGTGCCGACATGTGCACGCGAATCTGGTGGGTGCGGCCAGTCTCGAGGTGAATCTCGAGCAGCGAGCCGCGGGCGAACGCCTCGAGCGTGCGGTAGTGCGTCACCGACGGGCGGCCGCCGGCGACCACGCCGAACTTCCAGTCCGCACGTGGCAGACGCCCGATCGGTGCGTCGATCGTTCCGCTGCTGGGATCAGGATGCCCGTGCACGACCGCCTGATAGGTCTTGTGCACCGTGTGGTCGCGAAAGGCCTGTTTGAGCGCACTGTAGGCCGGCTCGCTGCGCGCCACCATCATCAGGCCGCTGGTGCCGACGTCCAAGCGCTGCACGATGCCCTGTCGTTCGGGCGGCCCGCCCTGAGCCACGCTGATGCCTCGCGCGGCGAGCACGCCCAGCACGGTGGGGCCCGTCCAGCTGGTCGCCGGATGTGCAACGACTCCCACGGGCTTGTTCACGATGACGATGTCATCGTCGAGGTAGGCGATCTCGAGATCGGGAACGTCAAGAGGACGCACCGCGAGACGGTCTTCTTCTTCCCAGTAGACCGTGACGAGACCGTGATCTTCGAGTCGGTCGGATTTGTGCAGCGGTCGACCCCCCTGAGTGACGTCTCCCGAGGTCATCAGCGACTGGATGCGGGCGCGAGACAAGCCGGTCAGCTCTGCCAGGCCGGTGTCAGCCCGCTGACCGATCAGCTCGGGCGGAACCGAGACGAGCTTACTGGGCATGTTCGTCTGCTCGCGCGGCCGAGGATTCTTCGTGCACCTCAGGCTCCCCCTTCGCGGCCGCCGACACCTCTTCGAACTGGCGAGGGCGGAAGAGCATGATGAGCACCAGCCCGGCCACCGCGCAGGTGAGCATGATGTCGGCGAGATTCACGATCGCGAACCCTTTGAGCTGCAGGAAGTCGACCACGTGCCCCCGCGCGAAGGCAGGCGGGCGGACCAGACGATCGACCAGGTTTCCGACCACACCCCCCAAGAACACGCCGAAGAGCACGATCAGCGGCGCCGATCGCAGCGACCGGGCGAACCACACCAGCACGCCGGAGACGACCACGGCGAGCACTGTGAAGATCCAGGTCATCTCTTCCCCCATAGAGAAGGCCGCACCAGGGTTGAACACGAGACGCAGCTGCACCAAGTCGCCGATCACCGAGACCGGCTGCCCCGGCGTCAGCGCGGCAATCGCCCAGATCTTGACGATCTGGTCGAGCAACACTGCCACGCATGCGATGCCCAGCACAGACAGAATCGAGCGGCGGGCCGAGGCCCGCCGCTCGATGTCGTGCGAGGCTGAGGAGTCAGCCACGCGTCACGCTACTTTCGGCCGTTGTTGCTGCCGTGCACCGACTTCGTGGTGCTCTCGGCGAGCGACCCCGATGACTCGAGGTCTTTGAGCTGACCGCTGATGAACGACTTGAGCGACGTACGGTACTGCCGCTCGAACGTCTCGAGATCTTTGATGTCGGCTTCGAGCGTCGTCTTGCGCTGGGTGAGGTCGTTGAGCTCTTTCGCCTTGCGATCCTGCACCTCGGTGAGGATGCGACGAGCCTCGACGCGAGCCTCCGAGATGGTCTTCTCTTTGGTCTCTTCGCCTTCGCGAACGTGCTGGTCGTGCAGCGTGCGCGCCAGCTGCAGGAGCGAGGTGGCCTCGTCGGACTCGTTGCGCGGTTCGGTGGCTGTCGAGGTGGCGTTCGCCGCCGGTGCTGCGGCTGCGGGAGCCGTCGCCGCGACTGCGGCCGGAGCGGCCTCTGTGCCACGGCTCTGACGCAGCATCTTGATCTCTGCCTCAGCGCGAGCCAGCTTCGACTTCAGCTCGTCGGCTTCCTGAGCCTTCGCCTTGAGCGACTCGTTCTCTTCGCTCAGTCGGCGGAACTCGACGACGACCTCATCAAGGAAGTCATCGACTTCGTCCTGCTCATAGCCGTCGCGGAACTTCGTCGTCTGGAAGCGCTTGTTCAGAACGTCATCGGGCGTTAAGGCCATTACTTACTCCTAATTCGTGTGTAGTTTCGCTCTCGACTTGAGCTTGAGCCAAACCCCATCAGACTCATCTTAGACCATTGAACACGGCACCCAAGGTGCTGAAGACAAAAATGGAGAGGAAGATGCCGAAGTCGAGACTGACCTGGCCGACTCGCAGTGGAGGAAGGAGTCGTCGCGCCAGCCGCACCGGAGGATCCGTGATCGTGAAGAGGACCTCAGCGAGAACGGTGATCAGTCGCGGCAGCCGTGCCGATCTGCGCAGGCCTAGGACCAGCTCGACGAGAAACCTCAGAAAGAGAATGGACGAGTAGGTCTGACAGAGCCAGCCGAAGATGCCGAAGAGGATGCTCAAGACGAGTCGCCGTCAGAGACTACTGCTCGGTGAAGAACCCGACCTGGCTGGGATCTTCGTCATCCTGCTGCTGTGCCCCGCTCACCAGCACGTTCTGCGGAGAGAGCAGGAACACCTTCGGCGTCACTCGTTCGATCTTGCCCAAGAGCCCCTGCGCCAGCCCCGATGCGAAATCGATCAGACGGCGCGCGTCTGGCTCGGTCATCTGGCTCAGGTTGATGATGACGGGAACGCCGCCGCGGAACCCCTCGGCGATCATCTGCACATCAGCGTATTTCTTGGGATGGACGGTCAGAATCTCGTTCAATTCACCTGCCTGGGTCTGTGCTGGCGTGCGTCGCAGCGGCGTGACGTTGCTGCGCTGCTGCTGGGCGTGTGTGGGTGCCGCCTGTGCGGCGGCTGCCGCAGGACGCTCGGCTGCTGGCGCTGCCGGAGTCTCATCGAGGTACTGGTCGTCATCGACGAGTCCGAGGTATTCAAGTGTCTTACGCAGTGGGTTTCCCATGGGGCATCCTCCAATGTCTCTGTCACAGATTAGCGGGCCGAGACCGGTTTTCCGGTGATTGCGGTTCCGATTCGCAGGTGTGTCGCACCGTGTCGCAGCGCAGCCTGCCAGTCTCCGCTCATTCCGGCCGAGATGCTGTCCGCCTCGGGCGCGACGCGCCGGATGCGCGCCGAGAGCTCCTGCAGCCGTTCGAAAGCCGGATCGGCGTCGGCACCGAGCGGCGCGACGGCCATCAGTCCCTTGAGCCGCAGATGCGGCGAGGCGAGCACCCGCTCGACCAGAGCGTCCATCTGCTCGATCAGCACTCCCCCTCGATCGGGCTGACCGTCGAGTGAGACCTGCACGAACGCGTCGACCGCGTGATCCAGCTCGACTCGATCGATGCGATCGACCAGCTCTGTGCGGTCGATCGAGTGAATGGCCCAGGCCAGCCGCGCAACCTGACCGGCCTTCTTGCGCTGCAGCTGGCCGATGAAATGCCACCGGGCCGACTCCAGAGCAGAGCCTCCTGCCTCGAGCTTCGCATGCAGCCCCTGCAGTGTGTTCTCGCCGAAGTCTCGCTGACCGGCGGCATACAGCACCTCGGCCAGCTCCGGGGTGTGGTACTTCGTGACCACGATCACATGGACCTCTTCACGGCGACGGCCGCAGAGGCTCAGCTGTGCCTCGAGATCGCTCTCGAACGCGTGCAGGCGGTCGACCACACCCGCCTCCACCCCGGCGAGCCGGGCCGGCGTCGGCGCCGAAGGCGCCCCTCTGGGCGGTTCGCCGTGGGCGGGCACAGGCTCGAACTCCGCAGTCACTTCAAGAAGTCAGGAACGTCGAGCTCCTGATCGTCGAGCCGTTCGAAGGGATACGACCGGGCGGCGTACGGATCCGCGACGCCCGTGTCGACCGACGACTCAGCCCCGTCGGCGTCGCTGCCGGATGCCGTCGCGGCGGCGTCTGCGGCGTTCGAGGCAGCTGCCTCATCAGGCTCGCCTCCGGCCGGGGCGGCAGCAGGACGCTCCGCTGCAGCCGAGGCGCCGTGACCGCGCTCGTCGCGTCCACGACGCAGATTGCGCAGTTCGTCCTCTTCGTCGAAGCCCGCTGCGATCACAGTGACGCGCACCTCGTCACCCAGAGCGTCGTCGAGCACGGTGCCGAAGATGATGTTCGCCTCGGCGTGCACGACTTCTTGCACCAGCTGCACAGCATCGTTGATCTCGAAGATGCCCAGGTCTGATCCGCCCTGCACCGAGATCAGCACTCCGTGAGCGCCGTCGATCGTCGACTCCAGCAGCGGTGACGAGATGGCGAGCTCTGCCGCCTTGATCGCACGATCTGCGCCGCGTGCCGAGCCGATGCCCATCAAGGCCGTGCCGGCTCCCTGCATCACCGACTGCACATCGGCGAAGTCGAGGTTGATCAGCCCCGGCGTCGTGATCAGGTCGCTGATGCCCTGCACACCGGCGAGCAGCACCTGATCGGCGATCGAGAACGCCTCGAGCATGGTGATGCCGCGATCGCTGATCTCGAGCAGTCGATCGTTCGGCACGGTGATCAGCGTGTCGACCTCGGCCCGCAGAGCCTGAACGCCCGACTCGGCCTGCGACATGCGACGCTTGCCCTCGAACGAGAACGGCTTGGTGACCACACCGATCGTCAGAGCGCCGATCGACTTGGCGATCTTGGCGACGACCGGCGCACCTCCGGTGCCTGTGCCGCCACCCTCGCCGGCGGTGACGAAGACCATATCGGCGCCGCGCAGCGTCTCTTCGATCTCGTCTGCATGCTCTTCGGCCGCACGTCGCCCGACCTCGGGATCGGCACCGGCGCCGAGCCCTCGAGTCGACTCGCGACCGACGTCGAGCTTGACGTCGGCGTCACTCAGCAGCAGTGCCTGAGCGTCCGTGTTGATGGCGATGAACTCGACGCCTTTGAGCCCGCGCTCGATCATGCGGTTCACCGCATTGACGCCACCGCCGCCGATGCCGACCACTTTGATCACGGCGAGGTAGTTCTGGTTCGACATATTGGACCGGCCTTCCGTCAACCTTCAACTTCAACTGGAGCGTTAAAGTTATACTGCGTATACGTTTGATCTCTGAGAAAGTATCCACGCCCGCGCACCAAAACACGACGGCTCATGCGGTGTGTCGCGACTTGGGTGCGCGATTGGCTCGCGACAGGCGTCCTGGTCATGAGACCACGGGCAGCGACGGCGAAGACACGTCGATGTGCTGGGCATCCGGCCGGTCGCCCACCAGCGCGCGCAGCACGCGCGCCTTGAGCGCCGTCTCACTGCCGTCTCCCCAGACGACGGTCGTCCCGCTGCGAAGCGTGAGCTGCACGTCGTCCTGCGTGGTCGCCTGTGCCGACGCCACCTGCCCCAGGAGGTCGCCGTCAAGGCTGCGCAGCACCGAAGCGACCGATGCGAACGCCGGCGACTGAGGATCCGTCGAGGCGATCTGCAGGGTGGGATAGCCGTCCTCTGGCTGATCCGCGGTCTGCACGACGACGCCGGCCGCATCCACCAGCAAGTATGAGTCGCCCTTCTTGAAGACGCCGATGGGCGCTCGCTCGGTCACGGTGACGATCAGTGTGCCCGGCAGTTCGGCTCGGATGCTGTACGACTCGACGGCGCTGAACTGCTGCAGCTCGCGTTCGATCTGCGCGCCGGAGAGCCCGATGATCGGACGCCCCACCTGGTCGTCCAACGCGGAGCTCAGCTCGGCCGCCGAGGTGCGCTGTGTTCCCCGCACCTCGATGTGCTGCACCGAGAGCCACGGCGAGAAGACCAGCCCGATGGTGACGGCGACGACGACGGCGAGGCCGATGATGAGAAAGCGCCCGAGGTGCAGGTTCTGAAACAGCGCGCCGATGGATGCCCTGGTCGCCGCCGTCGCACCGCTCGCCTGGGCTCCCCACGGCTGCTCTCTGGCAGAGCCTCCGGAACGATCGAGGCGGGCAGCGGCGCGCAGATCCTCGCGTTCGCGAGCACGACGCCGATGCACCGTCGCACGCAGCTGTGCGCGCGCGGCTCGACCCGTTCGGGCATCCTGCCAACGAGCGCTCAGCCGCGATCGCCAGCCGGTCGACTCCCCGTCACCGAGCGGCGTTGTGACCTCGCGAGGCCGTGTCGCGCCGCGATCTCTGCTCTTTCGACCGGCTGCGCTCCCCGAGCGGGCTCGCGAGGCTGGTCTGTCGTCGCTCTGAGTGCGCAGGTGCGGTCGCCGGATGCGATCGTCATCGGTCACGCAGACGCTCCAGCAGTCGAGGCAGGATCGGGTAGAGGCCCACGCCCAGTGTCAGCACGATGTCGCCCGGCCGCGCGCGACGCACAATCTGCTCGACGGCGTCATCCCAAGTGGGGCTGTAATGGCCGAGATCCGGGTGCGGGAGTCTGCTGACCAGCCAGGCCGAGTCGATGCCCGGGATCGGGTCTTCTCGAGCGCCGCGCAGGGTCAGCACGTCGACGAAGTCGGCCCAGCGGTCGAAGACCTGGGCGAACTCGTCGGCGTGATCGCGGGTGCGGCTGTAGAGGTGCGGCTCGAAGATCACCAGCACACGGCCCTCGCCGGCCAGCTCATGGGCGGCGGTGAGCACCGCAGCCACCTCGGTCGGGTGATGCGCGTAGTCGTCGACGACGGTCACTCCGTCGACGACGCCCTGACGATCGAACCGGCGAGCGGTTCCCCGGTAGTGGCCCGCAGCGCGGAGCGCATCCGCCAGCGGATACCCCAGCTGACGCAGCACCGCGGCGACGCCCAAGGCGTTCAGCGCATTGTGGTGGCCGAGCAGGTCGCTGCGAAAACGGATGGTGCCCTCAGGCTGTGCGGTCACGGCGATGTCGGTCTCCCATCCCTGCGGCGTCACCTCGGTCAGCTCGAGTTCGTTGCCGTCGCCGGCCTCGCCGAAGGTGATCAGGTGCTCTGCACCGCCCAGTCGCGGCAGAATCGTCCTGGTCAGACGGTCGCTGCCGTTGACCACAGAGAACTCCGCAGCACTGCTGATGAACTGCACGAAGGCGTCTTCGATGCCCTGAGCGGTGCCGTAGTGGTCCAGGTGCTCGGTGTCGATGTTGGTCACGAGCACGCCGGCGGTCTCGTACCGCAGGAACGAGCCGTCCGACTCGTCGGCCTCCAGTATGAACAGGTCGGATTCGCCCCAGCCGGCGTTCGTGCCGAGCTCCTTGATGATCGCGCCGTTGACGAAGCTCGGGTCGGCGCCGAGCTCTCGCAGAGCGGTGATCAGCATGCCGGTGCTCGTGCTCTTGCCGTGCGCTCCGGCGACCGCGATCACCCGGCTGCCTCGGGTCAGCCATTCCAAGGCCTGCGAGCGGTGGACGATGCGCAGGCCCGCGGCGCGGGCTGCGGCCAGCTCCGGGTTGCTTTCGTGCACTGCCGACGAGATCACGACGGTGTCGACGCCCTGCACATGGTCGGCGGAGTGCCCGACGGCGACGGTGACGCCGAGCTCGCGAAGGGCATGCACATTGGCGCCGTCCGCCTGGTCGGAGCCGGTGACCGGCAGCCCCTTCGTCGCCATCATGTGCGCGATGCCGCTCATGCCGGCACCGCCGATGCCGATGAAGTGGATGCGCCCCAGATCGTCGGGCAGGATGGTCGACGCGTCACGGGGTGTCGTCGTTTCGTTCATTTCGTCCTCCTCAGTGCTTCTGCTCTGCAACGCTTCGGGCCATCTCGGCGAGCCGCTGCGCCGCATCGACGATGCCGATGCCGACCGCGGCATCGCGCATGGCGTCGAGACGGCCGCGGTCGGCCAGCAGGGGCAGCAGCACCTGCAGCACCCAGGTCGCATCGAGGTCTTCGTCTCGGGCCAGCAGCGCCGCGCCGGCGGAGATCGCCGGGCGCGCGTTCAGCTCCTGCTCCCCGTTGCCGTGCGGGTACGGCACATACACTGCGGGCACGGCCAAAGCCGTGAGCTCGCAGACCGTCGAGGCCCCCGATCTGGAGACCGCCAGCGACGCGACCGCGAGGGCGTCCTGCATGTGGTGGCAGTACTCCATGAAGTGATACCCGTCGACTTCGGGGTCGGCCGCGTCGTTGCGCGCGCCTGCAACGTGCAGCACCTGCCAGCCGGCATCGACGATCTGCTGCGCCCCGGCGACGAGCACCTCGTTGATGTGCTTCGCGCCCAGCGAGCCGCCGGTCACGAGCAGCACCGGGCGCTCGTCGAGCCCCAAGCCTGATCGCGCCGCAGAGACGAGCTGCTCATCGCTGCCGGCAGCGCGGGCATGCGCGATCTCGGCGATCTCGGGTCGCAGCGGCATTCCGACCACCTCGGCGCCCGTCAGCGGTGTGTCGGGAAAGGCGACCGCCACGTGCGCCGCGCGCTTCGCGCCCAGACGATTGGCCAGACCGGGCCGAGCGTTCGCCTCGTGCACGAGGTAGGCGACGCCTTCGCGCCTGGCCGCGAGATAGGCCGGCGCCGAGGCGTAGCCGCCGAAGCCGATCACGGCGTCGACTCCCCGGCTCACGATGATGGAGCGCACCTGCCGCACCAGCGAGCCGAGACGCTTCGGAAACGCCAGCGCCTGTGCGTTCGGCCGACGCGGAAACGGCAGCTTGGCGATGGTGAGCAGCTCGTAGCCGCGGGCCGGCACCAGCTCGGCTTCGAGCCCCTCGGCAGTGCCGAGCACCAGGATGCGAGCCGCGGGATCGCTCTCTCGCAGAGCATCGGCCGTCGCGAGCAGCGGGTTGACATGGCCGGCGGTCCCGCCGCCGGCCAGCAGATAGGTCGTCACGAAGAAGTCCTTTCGGTATTGGCGATGCCGAGCACCACGCCGAGCATGAGCAGATTGGCCACCAGAGATGATCCACCGTAGGACACCAATGGCAGAGGCACTCCGAGCACAGGCAGCAGACCGAGCACGACCGCGATGTTGATGAAGGCCTGGCCGACAGTCCAGGTGAGGGCGCCCGCGACCACGATCTGCTCGAACGGCCGCTCGGCCAGACGCCCGATCAGCCGCACCATCAGAATCGCGAGCAGCACATAGAGCCCGATGAGCGCGATCAGGCCGATCAGCCCGAGCTCTTCGCCGATGATGGCGAAGATGAAGTCGTTCTCGGCCTCGGGCAGCCAGGCCCACTTCGATTTCGAGTTGCCCAGTCCGACGCCGAAGATGCCGCCCGCGGCCAGCGCCCACGTGCCGTGGGTGGTCTGCCAGCAGGTGCCGCTGTAGTCGGTGCAGCCCGATGACCCGGCCCAACTGGCGATACGGCTCAGACGGTTGGCGCTGCCGATCGCGAAGATCCCCGCGATGACTCCCCCGGCCACGGCCAGCGTGCCCAGGAACCGCAGCGGCACCCGCCCCACGAAGAAGCAGCCGAACACGATGATCAGCATCACCATCGCCGTGCCGAGATCGCGACCGGCCATGACCAGCCCGACCGCGGCGGCGACCCAGACCAGCACGTGTTTGCCGAAGACTTTGAGACTCGTCAGCTCGTCGCGTCGCTCGCTGAGCACGCGGCCGAGCCAGATCACCAGCGCCAGCTTCATGAACTCGCTCGGCTGCACGCTGAACCCGCCGATGTTCAGCCAGTTTCGGTTGCCGCCGCCGGCAGATCCGAGCGAGGTGCTCACCACCAGCAGCTGCACCAGCATGGTCGCGATGAGCAGCGCCTTCGACCAGCGCCTCAGCACCTCCATGGGGATGCGAGAGACGAGCAGCATGGCGGGGAAGGCCAGCAGAGCGATCAGGCCCTGTTTCATGAACAGGCTGAAGAACGAATTCGAAGCAGAGTACGAATCGATCGATGACGCCGAGAGCACCATGGTGAGCCCGAGCAGCAGCAGCAGCGTGATGACGCCGAGCAGCTGACCGAACGACTTCGTGATGTGGCGTTGCCCGCCGAGCAGCCGGATGCGCGTGTTGTTCGCGCCCATCACGCGCTTTCCCGGAGCCCCTGCACTGCTGCGGCGAAGAGGTCGCCGCGCTGGGCGTAGCTGACGAACTGATCCCACGAGGCCGAGGCCGGCGCCAGCAGCACGACGTCGTCGGGGCGAGCCATCTGCGCTGCGGCCGCGACCGTCTGCCGCATCACCTCGGCGCCGGCTTCGACGTCACCGGGTTCGGCGACCACCTCGATCTCGTGCGTCTCGACCTCGGGCGCGAGTCGGGCGAACAGATCGCGCACCGTCGACCGATCGGCACCGACGATCACGGCGCCGCGCAGCCGTCTGTGCTCCCGCTCGATGAGCGGCGCGAGATCGATGCCCTTGAGCATGCCCCCGACGATCCAGACCACCGAGTCGAACGACTCGATCGCCACACGAGCCGCGTGAGGGTTCGTCGCCTTCGAGTCGTCGATCCAGACGACGCCGTCGATCTCGGCCACCGGCGTGATGCGGTGGCCATCAGTGTGAAACTCGTCGAGCGCCTGGGCGATCGCAGCCGGCTCGACCCCGGCGGAACGGACCAGAGCGATCGCCGCCAGCGCGTCGAGCACCAGATGGCGCAGGCCGAGACCGTGTGCCTGCAGACGCGACACCGTGGTGATCTCCTGCGCGTGCGTCTCGCGGTTCGGGATGAAGGCGCGATCGGCGATCACGTCGTCGACGATGCCGATCTGACCGACTGACGGTGCCACCGGGCCGACGCCGATCGCACGGGCCCCTGCCACGACATCCGCCTGCTCGACGATGTGCGTGATCTGCTCATCGCCGATCGGATACACGCATGCCGTCTGCACGTTCTCATAGACGCGAGCCTTGGCCGCCGCGTACGCCTCGACACTGCCGTGCCAGTCGACGTGGTCGGAGTCTATGTTCAGGCAGACGCTCGCCCACGGGCTGACGTGGTTGATGTAGTGCAGCTGGAAGCTGGAGAGCTCGACCACGATCGCGTCGTAGGCCACCGGCTCGCGAATCAGATCGAGAATAGGCACGCCGATGTTGCCGCATGCGGCGGCGCGCAGACCCCCCGCGACGAGCATGTCGGTCGCCATCTCGACGGTCGTGGTCTTGCCATTGGTGCCTGTGACGCAGAGCCACTTCGTGTCATGGCCGCGCTGGCGCTGCAGGTGCCAGGCGAGGTCGATGTCGGTCAGCAGCGGCACCTGCTGCTCACACGCCCACTGCACTGCGGGATGATGCGGCGAGAAGCCCGGCGAGACCACGATGGCCTCGGGTGCGAACTCCTGCAGCACCGGGACTTCGTCGCCGTCGTGGGCTATCGGCCGCCACTGCGCCCCCAGCACGCCGAGCAGGTCGATGTGCTCGGCAGACGCGCTGCGCCCCATGGCCAGCACGTTCGCACCCAGTTCGACGAGGGTGTCTGCCACGGAGAATCCGGTCACGCTCATGCCGAGCACGGCGACCCGTCGGCCTGCGAAGGTCTGGTCGTCGTGCGTGCTGCCGAAGAAATCGGTCTTGTCAGTCATCGTGTCGTACTCACCCACTGCACATAGAAGATCGCGAGCCCGGCGACCGCGCAGAGGCCGGCCAGCACCCAGAAGCGCACGACGACGGTGACCTGTGCCCAGCCTTTGAGCTCGAAGTGATGGTGCAGCGGCGCCATCAGGAACACTCGCCTGCCTCCGCTGATCTTGAAGAAGCCGATCTGGATGAGCGACGAGAGCAGCGCGACGACGAACATGCCGCCGATCAGCACAGAGAGCACCTCGGTGCGGGTGACCATCGCGACCGCCGCGAACGCGCCGCCGAGCGCGAGCGAACCGGTGTCGCCCATGAAGATCTGAGCCGGTGACGTGTTCCACCACAGAAACCCGATCAGCGCTGCCATGATCGACGTGACGATGATCAGCACGTCGAGTGGATCGCGCACCTCATAGCACTGCCCGAACGAGACGCCGGAGGCTCGTTCGCAGTCCTGGTTGAACTGCCAGAAGGCCAGCGCGCCGTAGGCGCCAAAGGCGAGGATGCCGATGCCGGCGGCGAGGCCGTCGAGGCCGTCGGTCAGATTCACGGCGTTCGAGAAGCCGGCCACGATGCCATAGACCCAGATGAAGAAGATGACGGCCCCCGGAATGACTCCCCAGGCGAAGAGGTCGATCGGGGTGTCGCGCAGCACAGAAACGTGCGTCGACACTGGGGTGAGACCGTTCTGATCGGGGAACTGCAGCACTCCCCAGGCGAAGAGACCCGTGATCGCCAATTGCGCGATCAGCTTGGCCGCAGGTGTCAGCCCGAGCGAACGATGGTTGCGCACCTTGATGTAGTCGTCGGCGAACCCGACGAGTCCCATGCCGACGGTCAGTCCGAGTACCAGCAGACCGGTCGCCGTCACGCCGGTGCCGGTCACCAGAGCCGACACGAAGTAGCCGACGAGCACGGCGACGAGGATGACGATGCCGCCCATCGTGGGCGTTCCCCGTTTGGTGAGGTGGGTGCGCGGGCCGTCCTCTCGGATGAATTGTCCCCATTCGAGACGATGAGCCAGCCTGATGAACAGAGGCATGCCGAAGATCGAGATGACCAACGACACCGCAGATGCGACGAGTACGCTGATCATGCTCTGGCGGCATCCTCGTACAGGCGGTCTCCCAGGAATCTGAGCCCCGCGGCGTTCGACGACTTCACCAGGACGACATCTCCTTCTCGCAGTCGTGGCGCCAGCCAGTCATGCGCTTCATCCGCGTTCTCGCAGTAGACTGCTTCGCCGCCCCAAGAGCCCTCCTGCTCTGCAGCAAGGAAGATGCGGCGGGCATCGGTTCCGACGACGACGAGCTGATCGATGTTCAGCCGCACGACGTCTTGGCCGATCTTATCGTGCTCGGTGCCGCTGGCCTCGCCCAACTCGCCCATGGCACCGAGAACGGCGATGGTTCGATGTCCGGTTCGGCGGATGCCGGCGAGCGTTCGCAGGGCTGCCGACATCGATCCCGGGCTGGCGTTGTAGCCGTCGTTGATCACCGTGACGCCGTCAGTGCGATGCAGCGCCTGCATGCGCCAGCGCTCACCCGACGGAAGGCTCTCGAGACCGGCGACGATCTGCGCACGGCTGAGGCCCATATGCAGTGCCGCAGCCGCCGCCGCCGCGATGTTCCAGGCATTGTGCTCACCGAGCAGTGCGACGCTCGGCTCGACCGTCTCGCCGTTGAACGTCAGTTCGACGCGAAGACGCTCTCCATCCGGCTCGACGGCGCCGATGCGCACGGCGGCGTCGCTGCGGGCTCCGAACCAGACGACCTGGGCCCGCGTGTGCTCGGCCATGCGACAGACGTTGGCGTCATCGGCGTTGAGCACGGCGGCGCCGGTCTCGGGCAGGGATTCGACGAGTTCCTGCTTCGCGATGCGGATGTTGTCGACTGAGCCGAACTCTCCCACGTGGGCCAGACCGACCTGCAGCTCGACGCCGAGGTCTGGATGGGCGATGCCGGAGAGGTAGCGCAGGTCGCCGATGTGGCTGGCCCCCATCTCGACGACAACGAACCGGGTCTGCAGCGTCGTCTGCAGCATGGTGATCGGGGCACCGACCTCGTTGTTGAACGACCCCTGTGGAAACACCGTCTCACCCGCCTGCGACAGCAGGTGCGCGAGGATGCGCTTCGTGGTGGTCTTGCCCGCCGAGCCCGTGATGCCGATGACGTGCTCGAGCCGGCCGTCGGAGCGGGCCTGAAGCAGCACGGCCTCGGCGAGCAGTCCGAGCGCACGGGTGGCGTCGGCGACCACGATCTGCGCCAGCGTCGCCTCGGGTACGGGATGCTCGACGATCGCCGCGGTCGCCCCCTGCCGCTGGGCGGTGACGACATAGTCGTGCCCGTCACCGCTCTCGCCTCGGCGAGCGACGAAGAGGTCGCCGGCAGACACCTCGCGGGAATCAGTGCGCACAGCGCCGGTCACCAGGCTGGCATCGGTCGGGTTGACCAGTGTTCCGCCGACGGCATCAGCGATCCAGAGAACATCTGCGGTGATCATGCCTGCTCCTTCATGGTCTCGGCGTCGTCTGACTCGGCAGCTGCGAGGTCGCCGAGGCGCACGCCGTCGGCCGGGTCCTGGCCTCCGCGGCGCGAGTGGTTCGGCTCGAACCCTGCCTCGCGCAGGGCTTCGCGAGCCGCCCCACGAGAAGAATAGGGCAGCTTCACGCCGCGCACCTCGTGGTAGTCCTCGTCGCCCGGACCGCACACGATGATCGTGTCGTCATCGTCGGCGAGACGGATCGCCGTGCGGATGGCCGCCGACGGATCGCCCACGTCATAGACCTCGGCCGGATGATCCACGGCACGAGCCGCATCGACGAGCACCGACCTGATCGCATCGGGATCCTCGAACCGGGGATTGATGTCGTTGACCACGAGCACGTCGCTGAGTTCGCTGGCGACGCGACCCATCGCCGGGCGCTTGTACGGATCACGGCCGCCGTCTGCGCCCAGGATGAGCACGATGCGACCCTTTGTCTGTTTGCGCACCGCCACCAGCGTGCGCTCCAGTGCATCCTCGGTATGCGCATAGTCGACGAAGAACGTCGGCCCGGTGGCGCCAGAGACACGTTCCAGGCGACCGGGCAGGTACACCCCTGCCAGCACATGGGCGTCGAGACCCGACTCGATCTGCTGCGCATCGATGATGCCTGATTCCACAAGCATCACAACCGCGAGCACGGCGTTGACGTCCATGTGCACGCCGGGCACTGACAGCACGATCGGCCAGCGCTGCCCGTCGGGTCCGACGAGTGTGCCGGTCGATCCGTCCGGGCGATCAGCCTGATCGACCAGCTGCCAGTCGCATTCGTCGTCGGTGCCGACCGTGGTGACCGGAAGCTCGGTCTCCCGAGCGAGTCTCCTGCCCCATTCGCTCTCGAGCGAGATCACCGCACGATCGGCTCGATCCGCGGTGAACAGAGCGCGTTTCGCGGCGAAATAGTGTTCCATGTCGCCGTACTCGTCCAGGTGCTCTGGGCTCAGGTTGGTGAAGCCGACCACGGCGAAGCGCACTCCGTCGATGCGGTGTCTGGTGACGGCCTGGGCCGAGACCTCGACCAGCAGAGCCTTGGCACCGAGCTCCCGCATGCTGGCCAGCAGGCCGTGCAGCTCGCTGGCCTCCGGAGTCGTCAGAGCGCTGCCCAGCACGTGTTCGCCCACGTGCCGTTCGACGGTCGTGCTCAGTCCGGTGCGCACGCCGGCATGACTGAGCAGGGCCTCCATGAAGTATGTGGTCGACGTCTTGCCGTTCGTGCCGGTGACGCCCAGCGTGGGCAGGCGATGCGTGTCGTTCGCGTAGATGTGCTCGGCGACCTCGCCGAGCACCAGCCGAGGCTCCGGCACGATCAGCAGCGGCAGATCCTTCGCCGAGCCGGCGGCGACATGGGCGCGTCCCGCCTCGTCGGTCAGCACGGCCAGCGCCCCGAGGCGTTTGGCCTCTTCGGCGTACTTGGCGCCATGGGTGTGTTGTCCCGGCATGCCGACATAGAGGTCACCAGGTCGCACGTCACTGCTGGTGAGCGTCACCCCGCTGATCACGAGGTCGGCTGCGGCCCCGGCCGCGGGCCCGCCCGCCGAGGTGGTGATCGGCACTCCGAGCAGATCGGCGACAGTCGCCAGGGTCAGATCGGCCGAGTGCTGGGGACGGATATGGGGTGCGGTTCGCGAAGACATCAGTACATTCTCCCACTCTCACCACGTCGGTGCGTAGTCGGGCAGCTCTCCGGTGGCCGGCGGAACGTTGTTCGTGATCAGCGTCTGCGCCATGATGTCGTGAAACAGCGACATCGTGTTGTCCGAGGTCTTGTCTGTCGCCGGGTTGTAGATCGTGATGCCGACGACATAACGAGGGTCTCCGGCGGGCGCCATGGCCGCCAGCGAGTTCACATACTGGTTGGGCAGATAGCCGCCGTTGGTTCCGGCGATCTGCGAGGTGCCCGTCTTTCCCGCCAGGCTGTAGCCCGCGATCTGCGCCGACTTTCCCACGTACTGGGTGAAGAGCGGCTCGAGCATCCCGCGCAGTTTTCGCGCGGTCTCGGGCTGGATGACCTGTTCAGGCTGCGCCGACGGGTTCTCGGTCGTCGTGCCGTCAGCGCTCGTGCAGCTCTTGATCAGCCGGGGCGAGATGCGCACGCCGTTGTTGGCCACCGCCTGATAGGCGCTGGCGACCTGTATCGGCGTCGCTGCGATGCCCTGACCGAACATGGTCGTGTAGTGCGAGATCTTGTCCCATTTGTCGACTGGGGCCAGCGTTCCGCTCGACTCGGCCGGAAAATCGACCGCCGACTTCTCACCGATGCCGAAGCGCTTGAGGTAGCTGTATCGTGTGGCGTCGTCGACCTTGTCGCCGACCTGCATGATGCCCGTGTTCGACGACTTCATCAGGATGCCGGTGCTGGTCAGGTTCAAGGTGTCGTGATCCCACGCGTCTTTGATGGTGTGCGATGTACCGGGAACCGCGATCGAGCCCGGTGCCTGGAACTGGCTCTCGGGCCCCACGTCGCTGTGCTCCATCGCGGCGGCCATGGTGATCGTCTTGATCGGCGATCCCGGCTCGTAGGTGCTCTGGAAGATGCGCGATCCGCGATCCTGCTCCTTCGACGCGCCGACGTCGTTCGGGTCGAGACTCGGAGTCTCCGCGGCCACGAGGATGTCCCCGGTCTTCGCGTCGAGCACCGTCGCCGAGATCCACTGCGCGCCGAGCTCGCTCTGTCGCTCGGTGATCTTCTGCTGCACGTACCACTGCAGGTCGCGATCGATGGTCAGCTCGACCGTGCCGCCGTCGGTCACCTGCTGCTCGGTGACCGTGGTGCCCGGGATGCGGATGCCGTCGGCACCGCGTTCGTAGCTCTCTTTGCCGTCTGTGCCGGCGAGGCAGCTGTCGGCCAGCACTTCGACACCGGCCTGAGGCTGCTGATCGGAGCTGATGAATCCCAACAGGTTTCCGGCCACTGCACCCGAAGGATATGTGCGGTGCGGAACGGCTTCGATCGCCAGCCATTTGATGTCGAGCGCCCGCAGCTCCTGATACTGATCGGCGTTCAGGTCCTGAGCCACGATCGAGTACTGACTGGTGCCCTCCAACGCGGTCTTGATGCGGGCCGGATCCTTCTTCGTGATCTCCGCAAGCCGATCGATGATCTGCTGCAGCGTCCACTTCTGACCCTTGCCGTCGACCTGCACGATCGAGTCTCCGGCAAGTGTCTGATCAGCCGCGACTCGGTATCGCTGCACACTCTGCGACAGCACGTTTCCCGAGCGATCGGTGATCGTGCCCCGCACCGCCTGCAGCGTGAGGGGCACCGACCGGTTGCCTTCGGCCTGTGCGTTGAGGCCGGGGGCGTCGACGATCTGTATGAACACCAGTCGCACGACGAAGACGAGCGCGACGGCCAAGACCGCGGCCAGAACCACGATCAGACGATGCCGACGATTGCCGAGAGACGGGGCCATTTCAGCATCCCCCGTCGATGGCTGCGTGACGCAGCGAACGCTGAGCCGTCATCGAAGCGTCACCTGCGGCAGGCGCGATCCGTCGTTCTGCGCGGAGTCGGTCGACGTGGTGTCGCCGGCAGTGTTCGACGAGGAGTTCGAGGTGCTCGCATCCGCGGTCGCTCCAGCCTGGAGCTCCTGCTGACTCACCTGCTGCGGCACCTTGGTCTGGTCGCTCTGAGAGGACTTCGACGTGGCATCCGACGTGTTCAGCGTCGCGAGCATGCGATTGTTCACGAGTCCCTTCTGCGAGGCGATCTGCGCTCCCCTGCTGTCGGCCGAGCCGATGGTCTGGCCATCGGCGAGACGCAGGAAGGTCACCTGCGTCGACGGCTCCATGCCCAGGTCTTTGGCACGCTCAGAGAGGTACTGCGGAGACTGCAGCGCCGAGATCTGCTCGCTGAGGCTCTGCCGCTCGCGTTTGACCTGGTTCTGGTCCTGCTGCAGCTGGTTGATCTGGTACCCGCCGTCGGCCAGACCGATGCTGAGCATCAGCTGGGCCGCCAAGGCGACGGCGATGACGGTCGCCAGAATGCCACCGTGAACGATCCGCGTGCGCACGCGAGACGACATCTGCGTCATGGTCATCGGCCCCTCCGAACTCTCTGCACGGCTCGGAGACGAACCGAACGCGCTCTGGGATTCTGCTGCTGCTCGTGATCTGCGGCCTGTTCCGCCCCCCGTGTGAGCGAGACGAAACGGGGCGCGTGCTCTTCGAGTTCGACGGGCAGTCCGCTCGGCGTGCTCGAGGTCGTCGCGCCGCGCATGATGCGTTTCACGATGCGATCTTCGAGCGACTGAAAGCTCATCACCACGACTCGGCCGTCGACGCCGATTCGGTCGAGGGCTTTGGGCAGGGCCTCTTCCAACCCGCGCAGCTCTTGGTTGACTTCAATGCGGATCGCCTGGAAGACCCGCTTCGCGGGGTGGCCGCGGTGGTCGGTCGCCTGCGTCGCGGTGCGTACCGCTTCGACCAGGTCGGCGGTCGTGCTGAGCGGATGCTGTGCTCGCATCTCGCCGATGCGCTCGGCGATGCGTCGGGCGTGCTTCTCTTCGCCGTAGCGTCGCATGATGGTCCAGAGTCGACTCACGTCATAGGTGTTCACGACGTCTGCGGCGGTGAGCCCCTGTGATGGATCCATGCGCATGTCGAGGGGCGCGTCTGCCCGGTATGAGAATCCGCGTTCGAGATCGTCGAGCTGCAGCGACGAGACTCCGAGATCGAAGAGCACCGCCTGTGCGGCTTCGACGCCGCACTGATCCAGCGCCTGATCGATGTGGTCGTACGAGGTGTGCACGAAGCGCACCCGATCGCCGAAGCGCTGCAGGCGCCTGGCAGCCAGGGCGATGGCGTTCTCGTCTCGATCGATGCAGATCGCCTGCGCGTTCTCACATCTGTCGAGCACGGCCTCTGTGTGCCCACCCATGCCCGTCGTGGCGTCGACATAGATGCTGTCAGGCGCGCTGAGCGCCGGTGCCAGCAGGTCGACGCAGCGGTCTCTCATCACAGAGACGTGCAGGGCGCTGGGATCTGCATCGCTGCTCAGATGGGAATAGGTCTCGTCAGAAGACACCGGGAATCACCTCTTCGGCAGTCTCGGAGAACGGCTCTTCGTTGGCGTTCAGATACTGCTGCCACGCGGCGGCGTCCCAGATCTCGGCTCGGTTGCCTGTGCCGATCACGGTCAGGTCGCGAGTGAGCCCGGCGTAGCGTCGAAGGTCGGCCGGCACGCTGATGCGCCCCTGTTTGTCGGGCACCTGATCGCTGGCGCCAGAGAGGAAGAGTCGCAGAAAGTCTCGTGCCTGCTTCGACGTCATGGGCGCCTGGCGAATCGACTGGTGGATGTTCTCGAACTCGCCTGCGCCGAACACGTAGACACAGTGCTCCTGACCACGCGTCAGCACGACGCCGTCGGCCAGCTCGTCTCGAAACTTCGCCGGCAGCACGAGCCGTCCTTTGTCATCCAGCCGAGGCGAATGCGTGCCGAGAAACATGCCGCACTCCTTCCCCGAGCTGGTTGGCCTGCAATGGTCACCACTTTACCCCACTTCCCTCCACCACAGTCCACCAGCTCCGTGGAAAACGCTGCATTCTCAGCGTTTCGATACCTGATGGGTCAGCGCGTGTGGTCGCCTCCCTGACGAATGGCACGCGCAGAGGCCCGGGATGCCGGGGGAGAGCGAGGTCATCGTGAGTGCGAGAGCACAGATGTGGAGGAGAGTGGGGCGTTTTCGTCACGCTGAGACGCAGAGAAGCCCGCCCCTTGCGGGACGGGCTTCTCTGCTGACCGGTTCGGCGGTCAGAACGTCGTGTGGTCGATCACCGGAATCGGCGGTTCCAGCGATCTTCGATGCGCTGCCCCATCGAATCGCCCTTCGCAGACTTCGCCTGATTCGAGCTGTGCGATGCGTCATGCCGGTCGGGATCGGATGAAGTTGACTGCGTCGAGACCGGCCTGGGGCGCATCGCCCAGATGATACTGGCGACGATGAGCACGAAGCCGATCACCCCGACGACGATGAGTTTGGCCGACACCGCCCACAGCAGCAGTGCCAGACCGATCACGGCACCGATCACGCCGAGCACGACGGCCATGCGATTCAGCGAGCGCGGAACCTGATCGGTCGAGACTTCGTCAGACTCGGCCTGGTAGAGGTTGCGCTCCATTTCTTCGAGCAGCTTCTGCTCGTGGTCTGAAAGCGGCATGAGCACCTCCGTTCTCTCACTCGATGACTGCGGTGCAGTCTTGATCTGCGCTCATTCTAAGGGCAAGCGAGGCATTAGGCTAGACAGGTGACCGCCCATTCCACTCTGCTGCAACTGGTTCAGGATCGCATCGACGCATCTCTCAGCCGAGAATCCGCACACCTGCGTCGCATCTCCCCACTCGCCGCTCCGCTCACCGACGAGCTCACCGGTCTGCTGCACGGAGGCAAGCGGTTTCGCTCCCTGTTCTGCTATTGGGGCTGGCGGGCTGCAGAGACCGACGTCAGCGAAGAGCAGTCTCGCGTGCAGCTCGAGTCTGTGCTGCAGCTGAGCGCCGCCATCGAGCTCTTTCATGCGGCCGCGCTCGTGCACGACGATGTGATCGACAACTCCGACACCCGACGCGGTCGCCCGGCTGCCCACGTGAGCTTCGCCGAGCTGCACCGCTCGGGCCGCTGGAGGGGCAACGCCGACCAGTTCGGTTCGTCAGCCGCCATCGTCTTGGGCGACCTGCTGCTCGGCTGGTCTCAGCGCGGTTTCACCGACGCCGTCGACCTGCTGCCTGACGCCGGCATCCGCAGACAGCTGCGTGGGCTCATCGCCGACATGACGACCGAGGTGATGGTCGGTCAGTACCTGGACATCCTCGGTGAGCACGCCTGGCCGGTGCTTCCCGACGACGAGGCCCTCGAACGCTCCGAGACCGTCATGCTCTACAAGTCGGCGAAATACTCGATCGAGCAGCCGCTGCTGATCGGCGCCTGTGTCGCCGGTGCCGACGTCGAGCAGACGAGGGCGCTGTCGGCGTTCGGCGTGCACGCGGGGCTGGCCTTCCAGCTGCGCGACGATGTGCTCGGAGTCTTCGGCGACCCGGCGCAGACGGGCAAGCCGGCGGGCGATGACCTGCGCGAGGGCAAACGCACGGTGCTCGTCGCGCTCACTCGATCGATGGTGCCCGCGACCGTGCGTCACGTCGTCGACGACCTGCTGGGCGACCCCGCACTCACCGGCGACCAGGTCCAGATGCTGCAGGAGACCATCGTCGACTCCGGCGCACTCGCCGCGACGGAGCGTCTCATCGACGATCACTCGGCGCAGGCGGATGCCGCGCTGCAGGCCGCCGCGATCGTCGAGCCCGCCCGTCGAACGCTGGGCGATCTGGCCCGCCAGGCCGCTCAGCGCACCTGCTGATCCGGCCTGAGACAGACCGCCGTCTAGGATGGTGCCGTGACCGACGACTACACGCCTCCCGCAGATCCCCTCATCGGGATGCTGCTCGACGGCCGGTATCGGGTGACCGAGCGCATCGCGCGCGGCGGCATGGCGACCGTCTACCGGGCTCAGGACGAACGCCTCGATCGCGTGGTCGCCGTCAAGGTGCTGCACCTGCATCTGGCCGAAGACGCGTCGTTCCGCAACCGCTTCACGCACGAGGCGTTGGCCGCAGCACGACTGTCGCATCCCAACGTCGTGAACGTGTACGACCAGGGGCAGCAGGCCGGGGTCTGCTACCTCGTGCTCGAGTACGTGCCCGGGCAGACCCTGCGCCATCTGCTGCATCAGCAGGGCCGACTCACTCCGCAGGTCGCGCTCGAAGTGCTCGCACAGGTGCTCGAGGGACTCGCCGCCGCACACCAGGCCGGGCTCATGCATCGCGATCTCAAGCCCGAGAACATCCTGATCAGCCCGGACGGCCGGGTGAAGATCGCGGACTTCGGGCTGGCCCGAGCCGTGGAGAGCTCGACCTCGGCCACCTCGGCCCTCATCGGCACCGTGGCGTATCTCTCGCCAGAGCTGCTGCGCCGCGGCACCGCCGACGAACGTTCGGACATCTACGCGCTCGGCATCATGCTCTTCGAGATGCTCACCGGCGAACAACCCTTCACCGGGTCGGCTCCGGCTCAGGTCGCCTTCCAGCATGCCAACGACGAAGTGCCGCTGCCCAGCTCGATCGTGCACACGCTGCCGTCCGAGCTCGACGATTTAGTGGTCTGGGCGACCCGTACCGATCCGCAGGATCGCCCCGCCAACGCCACCGACCTCTTCGAAGAGACCCGTCGCGTGCAGTCCGAACTCGATCTGCCGGTCGGCTCCTACCGCGCACTGCGCGCCCTGCTCGGCCATGCCGCAGCCGGTGACCGCTCGCTGAACGCCACCGAGGTGCTGCGCCCGACCATGGTCGCGCCGGCGGTTCCGCTCACTCCCCCGTCTCCGGCATCCGCCGTCGCCCGTCTGCCCACAGTGGCCCCGCCGCTGCCCGTCACCGGAGCAGACGGTTTCGACGCCGGCGACGGCCGAGACGCCGACACGACGAGCACCGAAGACCCCGATGCACCAGTTGGCGATGCGGTCGCCCCAGACGAGCGGCCGTCGGTCGAGTCGTCGGATTCGACTGCAGCGACCGACCGCGACCGCAGACCCGATGACCGAGACTCCGCCGGCGATGCGGTGGACGCCGTGCTCACCCGGGTGCACACTCGGCGTCGACGAGGGTGGTCGATCACGGCCGTCGTCGTTGCGGTCACCGTGCTTCTGGCTGCGGCCGGATGGTTTCTCGGCGATGGCCCCGGGGCGCGTCTGACCGTGCCCGATGTGGCCGGCGCGACGCTCGCAGACGCCCAGCGCGTGCTCGCGGATGCCGGCATCGACTCGACGTCGGCCGAGGCGAACAGTCTCGATGTGCCGGCCGGTCAGGTGATCGGAACCGATCCCTCAGCCGGCACACGGGTGCCCAAGGACGCATCGATCTCGGTGGTCGTCTCGCTGGGGCCTCGCATGATCGCGCTTCCCGACGTGGTCGGTTCGAAGGCGGATCTCGCCGACGACGCGCTCGCCCAGGCGGGGTTCGTGGTGTCAGAAGACCGCGCAGAGCAGTTCGACGACAGAGTCGATTCGGGATCGGTCATCGGGGTCACCGGCAGTGACGGCAACACGGTCAAGGCCGCGACCGAGCTGGCCGAGCGTACGCAGCTCGGGCTGGTCGTGTCACTCGGTGCGGTGCCGTCGGTTTCGGGGCAGTCGCTCGCTGACGCGACGACGCACCTGCAGGACGTCGGGCTCAACGTCAGTTCGTCAGAGGCCTTCCACGACACCGTGCCTGCCGGGTCGGTCATCTCGGCGACGCCGGATCAGAAGCCCGTGCGCAGGGGCGACACCATTCGCCTGGTGGTCTCGAAGGGCCCTGAGATGGTGACCGTGCCGGATGTCAGCGGGCAGACCCTGAACGACGCACGGGCGACGCTGCGCGCAGCGGGCCTCAACGGGTCGTCGAACTTTCCCGAGCAGGCGATCCCGCTGAGCACGAGGAGCTACTGGGACGTCGTCACGGTGTCAGGCACCGATCCGGCAGCGGGCACGTCGGTGCGAAAAGGCAGCACCGTGACCATGAAGGGATCGCTCTTCGACGCCTTCTGATCGGCGGCGAGAGCGTGATCGGCGCAGAAGCGCCGCCGCAGGCAGACCTGCGCTGAGGGGGCGACGCTCACCGGGTCGCACCCCTCAGCGTCAGTCAGCCGAGGTGCGACTTCTTGAGCTCCTCAGCCACCAGGAACGCGAGTTCCAGAGACTGCCGGTGGTTCAACCGCGGATCGCAGAGCGACTCGTAGCGCGTGGCCAGCCCGGCTTCGTCGATCTGCTCGACGCCGCCGAGACACTCGGTCACGTCATCGCCGGTGAGCTCCACGTGAACGCCGCCGGGAATCGTTCCCACAGCCGCGTGCGCCTCGAAGAAGCCGCGCACCTCGTCGACCACGTCGTCGAACCGACGAGTCTTGTAGCCGGTCTCGGTGGTGATGCCGTTGCCGTGCATCGGATCCGTGATCCACAGCGGCTGGGCGCCGCTGGCCTTGACGGCCTCGAGCAGAGGCGGAAGTGCCTCGCGAATGCGCCCTGCCCCCATACGAGTGATGAAGGTCAGACGCCCGGGGATGCGATCCGGGTCGAGACGGTCGATCAGTCGAAGTGCGTCATCGGGGTCGGTCGTCGGGCCGAGCTTGACGCCGATCGGGTTGTGAATCTTCGAGAAGTACTCGATGTGCGCTTCGTCGAGACCTCGGGTGCGCTCCCCGATCCACTGGAAGTGCGCCGAGGTGTCGTAGACCAGCCCGGTGCGCGAGTCGATGCGAGTGAGCGGGCGCTCGTAGTCGAAGAGCAGCCCCTCGTGACCGACGTAGAAGTCGACACGCTTGAGGTCGTCGAAATCTGCACCGCAGGCGGCCATGAACTTGATGGCCCGATCGATCTCCTGCGCCATCTCGTCGTAGCGGGAGTTGGCGGGGTTGCGCGCGAAGCCCTGGTTCCAGCGATGCACCTCGCGCAGGTCGGCGAAGCCGCCCTGCGTGAACGCCCGGATCAGGTTCAGCGTCGATGCCGAGGTGTGGTAGGCCTGCACCAATCGCTGCGGGTCTGCCTCACGCGACTCCGGAGTGAAGTCGTAGCCGTTGACGATCTCACCGCGGAACGCCGGCAGGGTGACGTCGCCACGCGTCTCACTGTCTTTCGAGCGCGGCTTCGCGAACTGACCGGCCATACGTCCCATCTTCACGACGGGCACGGACGCACCGTAGGTCAGGATGATCGCCATCTGCAGGATCGTCTTGACCCGATCTTTGATCTTGTCAGCGGTCGCACCCTCGAAGGTCTCGGCGCAGTCACCGCCCTGCAGCACGAAGGCCTCTCCCCGGGCTGCCGCTCCCAGACGCTCGCGCAGGTCATCGGCCTCACCGGCGAAGACCAGCGGGGGCAGTGCGCTCAGCGTCGCCCGGGCATCCGCGAGCGCGGCCGAATCCGGCCACGACGGCTGCTGCTTCGCGGGCAGCTGCTCGGCTGCGTCCAGCTCGGCGAGCAGCGACTGCGCGACTGTATCGCTGACAACCAGCTGCTGGTCGGTGATGTTGGCATTCACTTGGCGTTCCCCAATCATTTGGTGCTGTCGGCTCGACGCAGGCGCATCGGGTCGGCGGTTCCGTGTTGCCACGGGCTCACTGCTGAGCTGCGGCGAGACGGTGACGCACGCTGGACGCGTACACGTCGCGATACTCCTGCTCGCTGATCATCTGCAGCTCGTGCATTATCTCATCTGTGATCGATCTCAACACGAACCGGTCGCCTTCCATTCCGGCGAAGCGGGTGAAGTCGAGCGCTGGCCCCGCGATGACCGCCAGCGGCACACGCTTCGGCCATTTGGAGCCGATCGGCATCATCTTGTCGGTGTTGCGCACTGCGACGGGCACGACGGGGCAGCCGGCGGCGAGAATCGTGCGCGCAGCACCCGTGCGCCCGCGGTAGAGGTAGCCGTCCGGGCTTCTCGTGCCCTCGGGATAGAGCGCCAGCACGTGGCCGGCAGAGAGCACGCGCAGGCCGGTGTTGAGCGAGGCCTCGCTCGCCTTGCCGCCACTGCGGTCGATGGGCAGCTGACCGGTGCCCTTCATCATGACCCGGGTGAACCACCCCTTGATGCCCTTGCCGCTGAAGTACTCACTCTTCGCCAAGAAGCGCACCGGGCGCTTCACGAAGAGCGGCATGATGATCGAATCGATGAACGACAGGTGGTTGCCCACCAGCACGACGGGTCCGTCGGCGGGTATGTTCTCGAGTCCGCGCCTCTCGGTGCGGAAGAACAGTCGCAGCCAGGGGCCGATGAAGACCCATTTGAGCAGCCAGTAGAGCACGGTCAAACCTCCGGTGAACCAGTCTACCGGGATAGTCTGGAGGTCCGGGCGCAACACGACGCACGGCACGACACCCGTCAACGACGTCTGTGCTCCGAACGGCCCGGCGCGACGCGACTGCACTGCTGTGCACGGTTCGTGCAGAGGGCCGAAAGAGGAACATGAACGAGCACGCATTCCACACGCGCACGACCGCACAGGTGCGCAACCGCACCAGAGTCGCCAGGCTGCTCGACGGGTTCTTCTTCGTCTTCGCCGCCGTCGCCGCGTTCTGGCTCGCGTTCACGCTCTTCACCGACTCGCTCGACACCGGCTGGTGGGGTGCGCTGGTCGCGATCGTGTTCTGGGCGCTGATCGCGTACCTCGCGCTGCCCCGGCTGCATCGCATCCTCACGTCGATCTACGTGCCCGACTACTTCATCGGGCGCACCCGCACCAGCGACGGTCTGCTCGGCGACCCGGTGAATCTGGCACTTCTGGGCGACGAGCAGCGACTGCACCAGGTCATGGACGCGGCAGGCTGGACGCGCGCCGACGACCTCGGGCTGCGCTCGAGCATCCGCATCGTGACCTCGACCCTCTCGCGACGCAGCTATCGCGAGGCGCCGGTGAGCCCGTTGTTCCTCTTCGGGCGGCAGCAGGACTTCGCCTATCAGCAGGAGGTTGCCGGCAACCCCGCCAAGCGACACCACGTGCGGTTCTGGCGCTGCCCGCCCCACTGGCTGCTGCCCGGCGGGCACCGCGTCGACTGGCTCGCGGCAGGCACTTTCGACCGCGCGGTCGGACTCTCGCTGTTCACACTGCAGGTCACGCACAAGATCGACGAGAACACAGACATCGAGCGCGATCACATCGTGGCGAGCGTGCTGGCTGCCGACGACGACGTCACCGTGCATGTGCTGCGCGACTTCTCGACCGGCTATCACTCGCGCAACGGCGGCGGCGACTCGATTCGCACCGACGGCGACCTGCCGATCGTCGACCTGCGTGACGAGGGAGCCGCCTCGTACGCGGCGCGCAGAGTCGTCGAGGCCTCTGATGCGGCGGCCTGGCTGCCCGGTGCGCGTCATGACGGCTCGGCGGATGCCATGCTCGCGTCATCAGCGCACGCTGCGGCCGGCCAGAAGCGGCCTGCGTTCGAGCTGCTCGACGGTGACTCGGCCGAGCGGTCGACCCTCGAAGAGATTCGGCGTCACGGTCGGCCCGTGACGACCACGTTCGGTGCGGCGGTGCTGATGCTGCGCGCGCTGACCTCCCTGGCGCTGATGGCCAGCGGAGCCCTGCTGCCCGACGCCGATGTGCACGAGCTCGTCGCCGCCGTCGGCGCGGCGACGCTGCCCCAGGCGTTCGACGCGCGCTGCGCGCTGGTGCTGATGGGGCTGGTCAGCGCGGTCGGGACCTCGCTGCTGGCGCTCTTGGTGCTGCGGGGCTCTGACCTCGCGCGCATGATCGTGCTGGTCTTCGCCACACTGTCGACGCTGATCGCCTTCGCGAGTCATGCGGCGGGGCTCCCTCTGCTGCCAGACTTCTCGACACTGGTCACGGTGACGCTGAACATCCTGATTCTGATGGCCCTGAGCGGTCGACCGGCGCGTGCCTATGCGACGACGCGGCGCGAACGGCGCAGCGCACGCACCGCATCCACAGCTGGCTGAGGCTGCAGCACGGCTGCAGTCTTCAGCAGCATGCCGCATCGCAAGAGTGCCGGGATCACTGTCAGAACCAGGGCTGCGCCCGCACCTCGCGCATAGCCGCACGACGGGTGTCGCCCTGCAGCCGGTGCAGGTAGACGGTTCCGCCGAGATGGTCGATCTCATGCTGCAGCGCCTGGGCCATCAGGCCGTCACCCTCCAAGGTCACCGCGTTGCCGTCGAGATCGATGCCCTCTGCGCGCACCCAGCTGTAGCGAGGAGTGTCGAACCACAGGCCGGGCACCGACAGGCAGCCCTCTTGAATCTCGACAATCGGCTCGCGGCGTTCGACGATGCGAGGGTTCAGCAGGTAGCCGATCTGACCGTCGACGTTGTAGCTGAACGCCGCCAGGCTCACGCCGATCTGCGGCGCTGCCACGCCGGCCCGCCCGGGCAGCTGGACCGTGTCGATGAGATCCTGCACCAGCTGGCGCACGTGATCGTCGATGTGCTCGATCTGCTCGGTGGGCTGACGCAGCACCGGATCGCCGTAGAGGCGAATGTCGCGAACCGTCACGTCACTCCCCTGCCACAGCGGTGACCGTGCTCGGGGTGATCACCAGCAGCAGGTCACCGGGCTCGACCTGACGCGACCCGTCGAAGACGACGCGCTCGACGACGCCGTCGGCACCGGCGGCGATGTTCGCCTCCATCTTCATGGCCTCGATGCTGGCCACCGGCTCGCCGACCGAGACGGTGTCGCCCGGCTTCACCTTGAGCGTCACGACGCCCGCGAATGGCGCAGCCACCTGGTTCGGGTTGCTGACGTCGGCGCGCTCGGCCTCTTCGGTCTGCACCTTGATCGACTCGTCACGCACGGTGACCGGTCGCAGCTGGCCGTTCAGCACGCCCATGACGGTGCGCTCGCCCTTGTCGTTCGCCGGGCCGATCGCCGAGAGCGCGGTGTAGAGGCGCAGGCCCTTGTCGAGCTGCGCCGCGTGCTCTTTGTTCGCCTCGAAGCCGTACAGATAGTCTTCGGTGTCGAGCGTCGACAGATCGCCGTAATCCTCGCGGAACTTCTCGAAGTCGTCGGCCGGCCCGGGGAACAGCAAGTGGTTCAGCTGACGGCGACGTGATGCGGAGTCACCCTCGAGCGCGCGCTCCTGGTCTTCGGTGAGCTCGGTCTCGGTGAGGTGCACCTCACGCCCGGCGAGCACCTTCGAGCGGAAGGGCTCGGGCCAGCCGCCCGGCAGGTCGCCGAGCTCGCCGGCCATGAACTTCACGACCGAGTCGGGCACGTCGTACTTCTCAGGATGCGCCTCGAAGTCGTCGGGATCGGCCCCGACGGCGGCGAGGTGCAGTGCGAGGTCGCCGACCACCTTCGACGAGGGGGTCACCTTCGGCGGGCGTCCGAGGATTCGGTTGGCCGCAGCGTAGTTGTCTTCGATGACCTCGAACTTGGTGCTCAGGCCGAGAGCGATGGCCTGCTGGCGCAGGTTCGTCAGCTGTCCGCCGGGAATCTGATGGCGGTAGATGCGGCCGGTCGGTGCGTCGAGCCCCGACTCGAACGGGCGGTACAGGTGCCGCACGGCCTCCCAGTACGGCTCCAGATCGCTGATCGCGTCAAGATCGAACCCGGTGTCGCGCTCGGTATGGCTCAGCGCGGCGACCAGGGCCGAGAACGACGGCTGACTGGTCGTTCCGGCGAGCGGCGCTGCGGCGGCGTCCACCGCATCCACACCGGCCTCGCTGGCGGCCAGCAGCGTCGCCAGCTGACCACCGGGCGTGTCATGCGTGTGCAGGTGCACGGGCAGGTCGAACTCGCGGCGCAGCGCGGTGACCAGCCGGCGTGCGGCTTCGGGACGAAGCAGGCCCGCCATGTCTTTGATGCCGATCACGTGAGCGCCCGACTGCACGATCTGCTCGGCGAGCCGCAGGTAGTAGTCGATCGTGTAGAGGTCTTCGCGCGGGTCGAGCAGGTCGGCGGTGTAGCACAGCGCGCCTTCGGCCACCGCGGTGCCGGTCGCCAGCACCGACTCGATCGCCGGTCGCATCTGGTTGATGTCGTTGAGCGCGTCGAAGATGCGGAACACATCGACGCCGCCCACGACCGCCTCTTCGATGAACGCGTCGGTGACCTTGGTCGGGTACGGCGTGTAGCCGACCGTGTTGCGACCGCGCAGCAGCATCTGCAGCGGAATGTTGGGCAGTGCGACGCGCAGCTTGTCGAGACGCTCCCAGGGGTCTTCGCCCAAGAAGCGCAGCGCGACGTCATACGTGGCGCCGCCCCAGGCCTCGACAGACCACAGGCCGGGCGCTGCGGCGGCCACGTACGGCGCCGCTTCGAGCAGGTCTTTGGTGCGCACGCGAGTCGCCAGCAGCGACTGGTGAGCATCGCGGAACGTCGTGTCGGTGACGCGCAGCTGAGTGTCGTTGCGCAGCGCCTCGGCGAAGGCCCGCGGCCCGACCCGATCGAGCAGCTGCTTCGCTCCGTCGGGCACGACCTTGGTGTCGATGGTGTGCGGCAGCTTCTGCGTCGGGTCGACCAGCCCGGCGGGGCGCTCACCCCATGGTTTGTTGACCGTCACGTCGGCCAGCCAGGTGATCAGCTTCGTGCCGCGGTCTTTCGACTTGCGCATGTCGAACAGCTCGGGCCGCTCGTCGATGAAGTGCGTGCTGAGGTCACCGGCGATGAAGTCGGGCTCGGAGAGCACATTCAGCAGGAACGGGATGTTCGTCGAGACGCCGCGGATGCGGAACTCCGCGAGTGCGCGGCGAGCGCGACGCACGGCCGACGGAAAGTCGCGGGCGCGGCAGGTGAGTTTGGCGAGCATCGAGTCGAAGTACGGGCTGACCTGCGCGCCGGCCGCAGTGGTGCCGCCGTCGATGCGCACGCCGGCACCGCCCGGCGAGCGGTAGGTGCTGATGCGACCGGTGTCTGGGCGAAAGTTCTCGGCCGGGTTCTCGGTCGTGATTCGAGTCTGCAGCGCCGCCCCGTGGATGCTGATGCGGTCTTGCGAGAGACCGAGCTCTGGCAGCGTGGCGCCGGCCGCGATGAGCATCTGGCTCTGCACGAGATCGACGTCGGTGACCTCTTCGGTCACGGTGTGCTCGACCTGGATGCGAGGGTTCATCTCGATGAAGACCGGCGTGCCGGCGCGGTCGCCGACGGTCTCGACCAGAAACTCGCAGGTGCCCGCGTTGACATAGCCGATCTCTTTGGCGAAGCGGATGGCCGCTGTGGTCAGCTGCTCGCGCAGCTCAGCGGTGATGTTCGGCGCCGGAGCGATCTCGACGACTTTCTGGTTGCGGCGCTGCACCGAGCAGTCGCGCTCGAAGAGGTGCACCGTGTAGCCGGTATGGTCGGCGAGCACCTGCACCTCGATGTGGCGCGGGCGCAGCACTGCCTGTTCGAGGAACATGCGCGAGTCGCCGAACGCGTTGCCGGCCTCGCTCATGGCCTGTTCGAGTGCGGGCTTCAGCTCTTCGGGTGTGTCGACCTTGCGGATGCCGCGACCGCCGCCACCAGCCAGAGCCTTGGCGTACAGAGGAAAGCCGATCTCTTCTGCCAGCGCGACCAGTTCATCCGGACTGCTGCTGGCGTGCGTCGATGCGAGCACCGGCACACCCGCACGAATCGCCGCCTCTTTGGCGTTGACCTTGTCGCCGGCCAGCTCCAGTGCATCTGCACCGGGCCCGATGAACGTGATGCCGTTCTCGGCGGCGGCGCGGGCCAGCCCGGGGTTCTCAGAGAGAAAGCCGTAGCCCGGGTAGATCGCGTCGGCGCCCGATTCGAGAGCGACGCGAATGATCTCGTCGATGTCGAGGTAGGCCTTCACCGGTCGCCCCGCCTCGCCGATCTGGTAGGCCTCATCGGCCTTCAGCCGGTGAATGGAGTGTCGGTCTTCGTAGGGGAAGACCGCGACCGTTTTGGCACCGAGCTCGAATGCGGCCCGGAATGCGCGAACGGCGATCTCTCCACGATTGGCCACCAGGATCTTCTTGAACAATTGGTCTCCCCACATCGCGAGTCGTTTGCACGATTGTACCGTGCTGCGGCGCCGCTCTCACATGCTCAGCCGACGGTCAGAACCGAGACGGTTGTGCAGAGTCGCGCTCTACCGGGTAGCGTAGATGGTCGTGGACGTACTCAGTGTGAGCTCTCTTAAAGGCGGGGTCGGAAAGACCACCGTCGCCCTCGGTCTTGCCTCAGCGGCCCTGGCGCGCGGAAAGCGCACCCTGGTCGTCGACATCGACCCGCAGACGGATCTGACGACCGGTCTGGCCGTCGACCCCGGGTCGGCACTGACCATGGCAGACGTGATCAAGAACCCGTCGCCCGATGTCGTGCGGCGCGCGATCGTGTCGAGTGCCTGGACCGAAGACCGCACACTGTCAGTCGACGTCATGGTCGGCTCGCCGCGCACGATCGAGTTCGACGTGCCCGCCCCTCGCCCGCGCGATCTGTGGAAGCTCGACGAGGCACTCGCCCTGCTCGAAGACGCCTATGACGTGGTCATCATCGACTGCCCGCCGTCGCTGAACTCGCTCACGCGCAACGCCTGGCTCGCCAGCGATCGGGTGCTGCTCATCGCCGAGCCGAGCCTCTTCGCCGTGTCGGCCGTGGGCCGCGCGCTCAAAGCCATGGAAGAGCTCAGCCTCGATCAGCAGGTGCCGGTGAAGCCGCTCGGCGTGCTCGTCAACCGCTTTCGCAAGCAGTCGATCGAACATGAGTTTCGCATCTCAGAGCTCGAACAGCTCTACCCCCGCCAGCTGCTCGACGTGCGTCTGCCCGAGCGCGCCAGCCTGCAGCAGGCTCAGGGCTCGGCCCGCCCGGTGCATTCCTGGCCCAGCGAGTCGGGCAAGAAGATGGCCGCACAGTTCGATCAGGTGTTCGACGTGTTCGAGCAGGCCGTCGACGGTCACCCGCAGGCCCGTGGGCATGCCGGTCGCAAGGCCGCGGCGAAGGCCGCTGAGAAGAAGGCTCGCTGACCCGCAGCGGTCAGCACAGACTGCTCGCGTCGGCTTCGAGTCGGCTTCGCCGATTGCGGGGATGCGCCGGCTCAGCTGGCCGAGCGGCGGCGATGGCGGCGTTCAGCCAGCTCGTCGACGTGCGTCTCGGTCGCCCCGATCGTCACCAGGTTGTCTTCGACTTCGCGCAGCACCTTGCCGACGGCGATGCCGAACACGCCCTGCCCCCGACTCACCAAGTCGATGACCTCGTCGTTCGAGGTGCAGAGATAGACGCCACCGCCGTCGCTCATCAGGGTGATCTGCGTCATGTCTTGAATACCCGCGTCTCGCAGCTGTTCGACGGCGACGCGAATCTGCTGCAGCGAGATGCCCGTGTCGAGCAGACGCTTCACCAGCTTGAGGGTGAGGATGTCGCGAAAACCGTACAGACGCTGTGTGCCAGACCCATGCGCGCCCCGAATCGTAGGCTTCACCAGACCGGTGCGCGCCCAGTAGTCGAGCTGCCGATAGCTGATGCCGGCGGCGTTCGCCGCAACGGCACCACGATAGCCTCGGTCTCGGTCGAGCCCGGGAATGCCATCGGTGAACAGCACGTCAGAGAGCTCGGGGTCGTCGACTGACGAAAGCTGCGCATCCGGCATTTCTGGGTGCTGTTCGTCAGTCATGAACGACTCCTTCGAGGGGGTGGTGACGACCGCAGCTTGTGTGCGATCTGTGAGTCACACTACCAGTCACTCCGCGTGGCGAGACTGAAGCTGGAGGTTTCCCGTCGGCGTGTCGAAGTCTCAACGTTCACGTGAGACTTGAATCAGCTGTCGAGCTGCTGAACCGCCCGTTCAAGCAGCGTGCGCTTCAGATCGACGAGCGCCTCGACCACCTCGGCGGTGACGTTCGCCGCCTGAGCACGAGCCTCGGGATCATCACGACGGAAGCCGCTGATGACCCCCTCGACCAGCCCGATCTCGCGGTCGGTCGATGCCTTCACACCGCGCAGGTGCCGAGGTTCGATGCCGCGCTCTTTGAGCGAGACCAGCAGCGACAGTACCTCGCGGGCCTTCTGGTCGAAGCGCGAGCCCGTCGGCAGCAGACCGACCGAGACCGCGTCGCGCACCAGCTGTGCGTCAGCGTGGGTGATTTCGATGAGTTCAGCCCGCGAGTACGCCTGCTGGTCGACCTGGTGGTCGAGTGCGCTGAGCGGATGCGCGATGCCCGGAAGCATCGGAGACTCCCCCGCGTCGATCTCGTCGACGTACTGACGGATGACTTTGAGCGGCAGGTAGTGGTCGCGCTGCAGGCTCAGCACCAGGCGCAGACGGTCGACGTCTGCGGGGCCGAACTTGCGGTAGCCGGACTCGGTTCGCTGCGGAGAGACCAGCCCGCGCTCTTCGAGAAAGCGGATCTTCGACGGCGTGACGTCAGGAAAATCGGTGACCAGCCGAGTGAGTACCTGGCCGATGCTCAGCAGCTTCTGGGCGTCATCGATCGATTCGGTCGCCGGCTGCGAAGCTGCCGAGTGGTCGATGTGCCTGCGTGCAGCCTGCCCCATCAGCCGTTCTCGCCTGTGAGCAGATCGCGACGCGACGGATAGTACGTGAGCCGGAACTTGCCGATCTGCACTTCTGCGCCGTCTTCGAGATGGGCGCTCTCGATGCGAGTGCCGTTGAGATACGTGCCGTTCAGTGATCCCAGATCGACGACGTCGTAGCCGACGGCTGCCCCCGTGCCCGTGCGACGGAACTCCGCATGGCGACGGGATACCGTCACATCATCGAGGAAGATGTCGGCGTGCGGGTGGCGACCGACCGTGACCACATCGGAGTCGAGCAGAAAACGCGACCCGACGTTGGGGCCTTGACGCACGATCAGGAGTGCCGACCCGACCGGCAACGAGGCGATGGCCTCGAGTTCTTCGGTGCCCACGCCGATCTGGATCGCCCCTGTGGCAAGCAACTTCTGCGCGAACGTGCCGGTGAATGTCAGGGTCTCATCTTCGGTCGAGAGATTCACGACCGGCTGCACACGCGTGGCCGGCTCTTGGGGATCATTCTCGGGATGCTGCTGCCCCAGATCTTGTTCTGCGCTCATTCATCCCTCCTCTCAACACAATCTGCTGACCACTTTAGTCGATCAGGCTCAGGCGTGGGCACGGCGTGTCGCACCGATTCACACGCCCCGCGGCCTCTGTGTGTCGATGTGTCTGCGCGCTTGTGTATTATGGGTGAGGTTGTCCACGAAACGGACGACGGGCTGTGGCGCAGTTTGGTAGCGCACTTGACTGGGGGTCAAGGGGTCGCAGGTTCAAATCCTGTCAGCCCGACAGAAAAGCCCAGGTGAGAGCAGATTCCTCACCTGGGCTTCGTCGTTTCTGTTGTCCTTTTCGGAGGGGTTTATGGAAGCATCCGACCGCGGGTGCTGACGCCTTCCGGGACGCCTCGATTGCGGCCATTGCGACGAGCCGGGACCTGGCCGGGACCTGGAGCCCGTTTTGGGCCGCGATCGGCAGCCTTTTCATCGCCGAGGTGCCGTCGCTCGACTGGACGCTGCGGGGCTCTCACGCTCGGGGTTCGGGTCTGCTGTGGGTCTGGTTGACTGTTTTCCTTATGCTGCTTGTGCAGTTGGTTGATAAGTTATCTCATATTCCAGCGGGGTCAACTTCCCGAGGGCTTTTTGTCTGCGCCGTCTGTTGTAGGTGCCGTTGATCCAGCGGACGAGCGCGAGGCGGAGTTCGTGTCTGGTGGCCCATTTCTTCCGATCGAGGACGTTGGTCTGGACGAGGTTGAAGAACGATTCCATGGCGGCGTTATCCGCGCAGGTACCCACCGCGCCCATTGACTGGACCAGCTCGTGCGCTGCGAGTGCGCGACGGTACTTGCGTGAACGAAACTGGCTGCCCCTGTCGCTGTGGACCACCAACCCCGGTGCTGGCTTGCGCCGGTTGATCGCATCCTGGAGGGCTGCGACGGCCAGGCTGGCCTTCATGCAGTCGCTGATCGAGTAGCCGACGATCCGCCCCTCGAACACATCTTTGAGCGCGCAGAGATACAGCTTGCCCTCGCGCGTCCAGTGCTCGGTGATGTCGGTCAACCACAACAGATCCGGGGCGTCAGCGGTGAAGTCTCGGCGTACCTGATCCTCGGCCGTCGGTGGCCCCACGAGCCCTTGCGCCTGCCGGTGCCGACGATGACCGAGCGGATCCCGTTCTCGGAGCACACCCGCCAGATCCGCCGCTCTGACGCGGTGGTCGCACCGGTGGCCTGCAGCTCCCAGGCGATCTGCCGATACCCGTACTCCGGGTCCTCCTGGTGCATATCGAAAGCTTGATTCGCCAGATGAGCATCGTCCCAATCACGCTGCGACACTCCTACAGCCAGCCATTTGAAGTAGCCCTGCTTCGTGATCTTCAACACCCGGCACGTCACCGCGACCAGCTCCTGGACGAGCGGGCCAGCGCTGATTCAGCACAGGCATTTTGGGAACTTCAGATTCGCCTGCGACAGATACGCCGCCGCGCGACGCAGCACCTCGTTCTCCATCACCAGCTCACGAATGCGTATCAACGCCTGCGCGGACGCTCTCATCGTCTCAGCGTCCCCACTCGTCGGCAGCCCGTGCTTCGCGTACTGAGCCTTCGCGACCCAGGCCTGCAGGGCAGACTTCGAGACCCCCAGGTCAGCACACACCTACTTCTGAGCGATCCCGGACTCCACCAGCCCGACAGCATCCTTCTTGAACTCGTCCGTGTACTTCTTCGGCATGATCAACATCCTCCCGCACGACCCGAAAGCCATGCAATCTCAGAGTCAACCAAACCTGCAGCACACCCCAACGAACAACATCCGCAGGCAGCTCCGTGACGTGATGGAGCAGGCAGGAGTGCCCGACGTTACCCCGCACAGGTTCCGCCGCACCGCAGCGACCGCGATCAACGAGATCGGGGGACTACAGCTCGCCTCCGAACTCCTCGGACACAGTGACCCATCGATCACGCGCGAGCACTACATCCGCCGCAACGAGACGGTGAACCCTGCGACCGCAGAGTTCCTCGAGTGCGCGTTCGGGCGCGCGGTATGAAGGAGAAGCCACGGGTCTGCCAGAGAGTGCTCGCCACGAGCACTATGGCAAGGCTCTGTGCATCCTATGAGAGTATGCGAGAGAATATGAATGTGGTTGCAACCGCCCGGACTGGGCGGTGAAGTGGTCGTAGGGCTGAGCTTCTAGCCATACGTGGAGTGATGGAGCCCCTCTATGAAGCCTGCTAATGAAGGCAGCGAACAGCCGCGAAGCTTGCCGGCGAACGGCCTCCCAAGTCTTGGCGGAATCGAGGGGTTATCCCTCCAGTCCGACGGAAATACTGCATTGGTTGTCATTGAATCAATCTCGGACACCTTCAAAGAGCATCTCCAAAAGAGGCTCGCTGCCTTCTGCTACGGAGCTCAGACTGCTGCAGAGGACTCAAGCTACTACTCTTTCGAAAACACAATTCGTGAGTTCCTTGACCGGTATGAGAAAAAGCCTGAGAGCACGAAAATCGGAATGGCCGGGGAACTAATTGTCCACGTTCTTATGCCGCATACTCATGCGCGTCTTTCAAGCACCGCCGTCTTCTTCAATAAAGAAGAACGGAGCATCAAAAAGGGATTTGACCTCACCTTTCACGGAGTCGACGGCAATGCCCTCTGGTATGGCGAGGTTAAGTCTGGCCGGGTCAACGAGAGCCAGACGGCTGACGAGAAGTCCGCTGATCTACTCAAGAAAGCGGCAAGTGACATCGCGGATAAACTTGGTCCCGGCGCGGAACGATCGCGCTGGGACTCTGCCATCATTGACGCAGGCATTACGCTCCAATCGCCGCAAGCGGCTACTGCGAAGGCACTCCTACGAAGCGATGTCAGCTCTGCGGTAGCTGGTAGTGATTTTGAAAAGAACGTCGTACTCGCATCAACTGTCATACATGCGCTTGATCATTGCCAGCTAAGCAGCGAAAAGCTTATCGAGACAGTCCGCGGCCTAAAGAAGTCGAGCAAATTCTCCTCAATGTGCGTACTATCGGTTCAACAAGAAGAGATTGAGTCAGTTATTTCATTCCTTCGGGAGGTGGTAACCGATGCCGACGCCAATTGACCTCACGGTAGGGCAGATTCGCCGGACCTCAAATCTTGAAGGATCAGTCTTCTTTGACCTCTATTCACGCCTGACGAAGGCCGAGCCGCTAACCGACAATGAGCTCATCAACATACTGAGGTTTGCGGTTCTCTTCCTGAGGTCAACTGATGACGTTGTATCGAGGCTAGGGTACCGGGTTGTCTTGCAATACGGAGAGGTAACGGGAGACTACGAACCGCTCCATGCCGTTGCCCAAGCGCGAGAACTCATCCCCGTAGTAGCCGCCGCAGAACGTCTTAATCCCGAGCTTGCTCAGTCAGACTCTCTAGAGAGCGCACTTTTCGCCGCCCACAGTACAAACTTTGCAACGTTTGATCACGGGAGAACCGTATTCCGCACACGTGGACAGATGGAGCTCCGAACGTTCAACGCGCGCGAGAATGACGCGATTGTCGTAGCGCCCACCTCCTACGGCAAGTCCGAAATGCTCATCGACAAGATTGCGCAAAACCTCAACGCCAAGATCTGCGTACTAGTTCCAAGCCGAGCACTTATCGCACAGACAAGGGCACTCGTCATCAACGATGTGCGGGTGAGAGAGTCGCAAACTCGCGTGATCACACATCCCGACGCATACACAGACGAAACGCAATTTATTGCGGTCATGACTCAAGAACGTTTGCACCGCCTGCTCATTGACAATCCGTCAGTTTACCTCGATCAACTCCTTGTAGATGAGGCTCATAACCTACTTGACGGAGATAACCGCGCAATCGAGTTGTCGCAAGTTGTGCTCACGTCCCGTGCAAGAAACCGCGAACTCGCCCTTACCTACTACACGCCATTCATGTCCGACCCTGGCAGTTTGAAGCATGTCAACGATGCTGACGCGCGAACGCGCACGCGCTCTATCAATGAGCATGTCAAGGCGGAACGCATAGTAATTGCGGAGCCCGGTGGAACCACCAGACTTTACGATCAGTTCCTTAATCGAACCATCGACCTCGGCGTTTCTGTTCCCAGTGACGAGCTAAGCGCTATTCGCAATCTGATGCGAAACCGCACGCTTGTCTACGTTAATCGCCCAAAAGATGCACAGGATCTTGCGGGGCGACTAGCGGGGCGGAGTAGGGAGGTCGACCTCTCGATCGAAGCGCAGCGAGCTATAACTGCAATCGCAGACCTTATCGATCCAAACTACAGCCTCATACAAGCGATAAGGGCAGGGGTGCTGTTCCATCACGGTCAGGTCCCCGACGTCCTGAGACAGTACATCGAGCATCTGTTTCGAGAAGACTCCTCGAGCGATCCCAGGGTCCTTGTCACAACGTCGACTCTTCTCGAAGGCGTCAATACTCCCGCTGATTGTTTGATCATGATGACACCCAGCCGGGGCCCGAAATACCTCACACGATCAGCGTTCCGCAACCTTATAGGCCGCGTGGCCCGATTTAAAGAGGTATTCGACCCGGCTCGCACCGATCTAGACCTCCTCCAGCCTCGAATCTACCTGGTCCCCAGCAGCTATTCACGGGACGGCTGGAACGTGGATACCTTTCTCACCAACACCGCCAATCTTGCAAAGACAGTCGAAGATGAGGTTAAGAACCCACTGCTTGACCGGGCAGGGGAATCTGAGGAACGACAGAAGGCTCTTGAATACCTAGAGAATATCGAGCCGGGCACCTCTCAACTCATGAATCCGCGTGTAGCTGCCACCAAAGTAGGAAGACTTTGTTTCCAAAACGGTGTACGCGACTTCGATATCTTCCAGAATGAGGTGAGAATTCAGGCGCGCATCGATGACGAACGCTCACGTGGCATGATCTTGACCGACGTCGCTGAAGTGATCGATGCTATCTGCTCCTTCTTCTTTGAGAACATCGATCTCATCGATTCTGACGACCTTGAACGCATACGAGACACAAGGGGTGCTCGCCGCTTTTACGCTCGCTTCCTGGGATGGAGAGCCAAGAATGAACCCTTTAAGCTTCTCGTTTCTCATTTCCTGAGCTATTGGACGCAGCTAGAAGAAGAACTTGTGTATGTAGGCTCTCGATGGGGCGAGGAAACCTATGGCGAGAACGGCGTACGCAAGCTGTACGTGAGGATGCGGGCAAAGACCCGCGTTGAGTTGATCAATCTGGCTGTTGTGAAAATCAAGGAAGAACAAGACTTCGTTGACTTTCGAATTATCAAGTACATAGAGATCATGAATTCCCTCGGGATGTTGGAGCAGGATCTCTACTACAAAATAAAGTTCGGAACTTCTGACCCGTTCCTAATATGCCTGCTCAGAAACGGTTTCTCGCCCGAGCTTGCGCGGCTGGTCAAAGAAAAGTACTCAGATTTCGTTCAGGCCAATCTGGCGGAAAGCAGCGTTGACGTAATGCCAGAACTCGCAAGCGAAATGTCCGCTCAAGACGAGAACGACGTTCTCGTCTACGAAGCAAGCACGCTCTCCAGGGCACGGGTGGTTTCCTGATTCTGCTGCGGGCACAGCGGGTCACGTACGGCAGTGAAGTCGGTCCGCGCGAGCAGCCCGGTTTTAGTCGCTATCGATGATCCAACCGACTCGGTGCCCAGGGAGGTACTGCATATCGGAGCGGTACGCGGTAAAGGAGTAGGTACCAGTCTCAGATCTAGTAGACGGACCGTCCAACTCGCTACAGGTAACGCCTAAGTGTCGGGAGTTGGGAGTTGGTCAGCGCGCTGAACCGGCCGAGAATGTTGACGGTCGGCCTCAGTTCGATTGTCATGTTCCCAGTATGATCACGTGACATGAGCGTGTTGTCTCCGTCGGCGGCGATTCGGAGCGCACCTGCGCGATCTTTCGTGCATGTCAACCGACTCCCGGGTACTGCAACCACCGCGCGGCAAGCCGCGTCACGGGCCGCACGGAGTGGCGAGATCCTTCCTATCCGCCGGGGCCTCTACTACCGGGGAGCGAAGACCCGGTACGGCATGACGCGTCCCCGCCTCGATGAGATCGCCTGGGAAGTGCTCGGTGAGACGGGTAGCGGACCGGCGGGCTACTCGGCTGCACGGGAGTGGGGCGTGACGACTCAGGTCCCGGCCTCTTTTCATGTGGCGACCCTCTGGCCGACGGACACGATCGTAGGAGTGACGCAGCATTCAAGACGGAACAGAGAACGGGCGATGCTCAACCCGAAAGAGATCGCCCTCCTCGAACTGCTACGAGCACCGGACATCTACATCGAAGGTGGCTGGGATGCGCTGGTCGGGCGAGTCCGCGACGCAATCGCTCGAAACGAAGTCCGTGAGAAAGTCCTCCGCGCCACTGCCGCCGGGGGAGCGAAACGTCACCACACGGGAGAGCTTGGACAAGCTCGTCATCGATCTGGCGCTCGAGTGAGGAGCGGGTTCGGAGGAGGAGCGCCCGCTCCATGAAACAACTCGATTACGAAAAGCTCGCCGAGGTGGACGCTCACGTCGGGAGAGCGCTCGACGCCCGTGGTGTCCTGTCGGGAGTAAGGCTGTCGCCGCGTACCTGATAGGAGCGGAGTCAGCGTGCAACCCTTACATAAACCCCACGTAAACCCCCGCCGAAGGTGACCAAGAGCCGGGACCTGGCCGGGACCTGATGCATGCAAGCCATGCAAGCCATGCAAGCCATGACGTGAAAGGGCCCATTTGAGGGGCAGAGATGCCCGGAAAATCAAGGATCTGGGTTGAACCGTCTACCTGGGGGTCAAGGGGTCGCAGGTTCAAATCCTGTCAGCCCGACAAAAAGCCCTGGTGAGAAGCAATTTTCACCAGGGCTTCGTCGTATCCAGACCGGGTCATCGGTGATCTTTTGCCTCGGCACGACCAATCTGATCGTTCGCACACCTGCGCGCATCCGTCACGCTCCGGCCTCCGAGCTTTCAGCGAGCATGATCCCAGATGTGCTCCCTTCACCACAGCCCCCCCACCTCACTTCTGAGCGTAGGCATCGGCGTACTCCTCACTCGGCGTCGTGGGCTGGATGATATCGAGCAGCACCCCATCTGGCGCCGTCACGATGAAGTGCCGCTGCCCGAAGGCCTCATCGCGCAGAGGCAGCACAACCACGACGCCCGCCGCACCGCTCGGCCGCTCGTGCACGGCGTCGACATCATCGACTTCGAGATTGACGATCACCCCTGCGGAAGCGCGCGGTAGCCGACGGCACGGTCGGGTGTTCATAGGCCAGGATCGCGAGCTCGAACGCCCCGAAGACTGACATACCAGTCAGATTCAAACGTCGTCTCGAACGCGAGCAGATCGTGATAAAAGAATGCCGCGACGAAGCTGCTCACCGCTCGCGGCTTCGCAGAGACATCTCTCAACGACATTGGGCACGCCGCCCGTGTCACATGTGGAGCCGTCCACCACCACTATCAGAACAAGCCCCGGGGCTTCTCTCTGCCGTCACCGCACAGCTGCAGGAATCCGCCGCAAAGACCGTCGTGACAGCAGCGACGAATGCCGGCTCCGACGCACGCGACCAGCTGCGAGCAGGCTCACATGCCTTTCTCTACGCCGTCACCGACATTTCAGCCATCCGCATTCTGTTTGTCGACGCCCCCGCGGCCCTGGGCTGGCAGGAGTGGCGCCGACTCGACGAAGAGAACGCTGCGACACACCTGCGCAGCGCACTGCACGATCTCGGCGTCGCCGATGACCTGCTGGATGCCTCCACCGCACAGCTCTCTGGCGCGATGAACGAGGCCGCACTGTGGATCGCTCAGCAGGAGAACATTGAGGCCGCCAGAATGCAGTCGCACGCCGCGCTGGACCGACTGTTCACCGCCTATCTGCTCACCGCCTATATTCCGGCATGATCACTCTGATGACACGTCGGGCAGCAGAATCGTCGTCAAGCTGACCCGCTCCCGCCCGTCACCCCGCTCTGTCAGATAGGGTGCCAGCAGCTCCCCCAGACCCGCTTGGATCGTGGCTAGATCTTCGGTGCTCACGTACAGCGGCACCCGAGCGAACCCGACCCGGTCTCTCGACTGCGCCGAGTCTGCGAGAAAGCGATCGAATTCAGCAACGACGTCGCCGACGAAGGTGAGAAACGCAGACCGGAGCTGTGCCGCATCCATCGAACGCAGCTCGTCATGATCGACCGGCGCCATTCGCCCCCCGAGAGCCAGCGTGCGCTCGACAGCGCCACGAGAACGACGTTTGCCGACAACCGTCACGATGCCCGCGTCGATCAGCGCACCGACATGCCGGTAGAGCGTCGCCTGCGCGACATCGGGGAGCGCCTCGCGCAGCTGCGCAGTCGTTCGCTCACGGCCGCCCAGCTGCTGAATGATGCGCAGCCGCACAGGATGCAGCACGACATCGGCCAGCGCAGATCCGTCGGGCACGTCTTCCTCCTTCATTATCATCATGATAATATTCTCAATACCACTTACATTCTAGTGAGGAGGACACCATGACGAACATCACATCCAATGACACCGGTGTGCACATCCGCTTTCCGGGGTGGGAGGCGATCATGGCCGGGCGAGCAAGCCTCAACGTGCCGCGAGCAGCTGTTCTCAGCGTCTCCGCCGAACCCGGCTGGACGTCAGAGATCCTCGGCGCGCGATCGGGCCTCGTCATCTCAGGCTTCCGCAAGCTGGGGGTGTTCACACATCCCCGGGGAACGCGGCGCCTGGTGTCGATGAAGCGCGGACTCCCCCTGCTGCGCCTGACCGTCGACCGAACCCAAGTCGGGTTCGACGAGATCCTTCTGAGCACTCCCGACGCAGACCGCATCGCGGTATCCGTGCGATCGGAGAGGCGCGCATGACCGCGGTGACCCATCCTTGTCTCTGACGACGCGCTCACTTGGTGCGACACCGTCATGCTCGCCGCCGGCCTTTTAAAGTGTCATCATGACCACATTGGCGCAGCAGGCGCGACACCAGCTCGAGGCGCAGTTCGGGCCCGGCTATCGCATCCCCTTCGTCGCGCAGGGCACCGCTGCCTCGCCGGCCGACGCACGCCGCTCGGCCGTGCTCATTCTCTTCGGGCAGCTCGATGAAGTGCTCGCCACGGCCACTGCGACTGCCGCGGTCGACGCCGCGGGCCATACCGCAGACGCGCGCGCCGTGGTGCCCGAGCTCGACGTGCTGCTCACCCGTCGGTCGAGCACGATGCGCGCGCACGCGGGCCAGATCGCCTTTCCCGGCGGCGGCGCAGAGCCTGGCGATGCGTCACCAGCCGCGACCGCACTGCGCGAGGCTCACGAAGAGACCGGCCTCGACCCGACCGGCGTCGACGTGTTGGGCACGCTGCCAGACATCTACATCCCAGTCAGCAACAATCTGGTCACGCCGGTGATCGGCTGGTGGCGCCGCCCGAGCGAGATCGCGGCCGACAACACCGAGTCGACAGAGGTGTTCCGCGTGCCCGTCGCCGAGCTGATCGACCCGACGCATCGTGGCACGTCGGTGCTGCGGGTCGGCCACCAGACGTACCACGGCCCGGCGTTCCGGCTCGCGTCGCACTTCGGCGGGCATCTGGTCTGGGGCTTCACCGCGATGCTGCTCGCCGGCGTGTTCGACTCGCTCGGGTGGGCGGTTGCGTGGGATGCCGACCGCCGATTCGAGGTCGCCACCTGACCGTGCATGGTGGCCGTCGATCGACAGCTCCGGTGTCACGAAGCGGCAAGCATGGAGTCCGCTGACCGCAGCCGAGTATCGCTGCGCGCACCAGCCGACTAAACTCGGTGGTCGTGACTGTGTCGCACGCAGTGCCGAGCCGAGAACAGGAACCACAGAACATGGCCCAAGCCGCCAGGAGCAGAAGCCACGCACACGGCGGTTGGTGGGTCGCCAGCGTGCTGATCGTCGTCGCGCTCGTCTGCGGAGCAGGCTATCTCTGGTACCGAAGCGGCGGCAGCCTCGATCAGCTGAGCACAGGTGCAGGCAGCGATGAGGGCCGCTGTTCCGCGGCCACCGCTGCCCTCACCGAAGCGCAGCAGACGCTCGCCAGTGCGGGCACGAAGGCGAAAGCCGCGCTGAACGACGCCGACGCCGACGCCGAGGCCGCGAGTCGCCGCCCCGCCGAGACCGCCGACGAAGAGGGCCCCGCGTACGCCGCGACTCCCGACGGCACGGCACTCATCGCACAGCTGCGGCCGGCGGCGAGCAGTGCCATCGCAGCCCCGATTCCCTCCTGCAGCACGCGATCAGATGCCGAGGCGATCGACTCCCACGCCGACGAGCTGAAGGCGCAGGCCGACGCTCTCACGAAGAGCACGACGACGCTGCGGCAGGGTATGACCCAAGCGCAGCTGGATCACGCCGCAGCCGCCGCCCCCGCGGTGCTGAGCGCCGCCGACCAGGCGCTGGCCGACGCCCACGCCACCGACGAGTACGCGACCAGCGACGTGGGGCGCACGCTGATTCCCGACGTCGAGAGCCGCCGCGACGCTCTGCGCAGACTGACGCAGAACGACACCAAGAACGTCGACGCCGCTCTGTTCGACAAGACGGTGGATGCGGCACGCTCCGGCGCGACGGCCCTGACCGTCGACCTCGCCGAGTGGAAGCAGGCCCGCGCAGACGAGGCGACGGCGGTCTCGCAGAAGTCGCTGGCGCAGGCCGCCTTCGACACCTCGCACGAGGCCGAGCACTCCGACGAGGGGCAGGATGCCGAGCGCTCCTCCGACGCCCCGAGCACCGCTTCCGACTCGTCTGCGGGCGGCGAAGACATCTGGCTGCACGCCTTCTGCAAAGCGCAGAACGGCTACATCACCTATCGTGCGTCGAACGGCTGGAGCCGCATCACGGCCAACCAGGATTACCTGCAGCGTCAGTGCGACTGACCGCCGGTCAGCGCTGCTGAGGCTCGTCGGCGACAGTCACGGCGAACCGCCGGCCCTGCAGCGCCGGATTGGTGGCGCGCACCTGCGCGATGCGCTGCAGGCTGATCTCGGTGTGCACCAGGGCGTCTTCGGCACCGGTGGCCGAGAGCACCACCCCCATCGGGTCGACGATCAGCGACCGGCCGATGCCGTCGGGCACCGACTGCCCGGCGGCCAGCACATAGACGGTGTTCTCGATCGCGCGCGCCTGCACCAGCGTGCGCCAGTGCAGCTCTTTCAACGAGCCGCCGACCCACTGCGACGGCACTGCCACCAGCTCGGCGCCGGCGTCGACGATGCGTCGGGTGATCTCGGGAAAGCGCAGATCGTACCCGGCCTGCAGCCCGACGACGATGCCCTCGACCTCGAAGGTCTGCGGGTCGTCGAGGGGCCCCGGCCGCACATACCGCGACTCATGGTGCCCGAAGGTGTCGAAGAGGTGCACCTTGCGATAGATTCCCTCGATCTCACCCTTGGGCGATACCGCGACCACGGTGTTCCACAGCCGCTGGTCGTCGCGATCGTCGACCTCGCCGAAGCCGGCGACCACATGGATGCCGTGCACCGCCGCGATCTCGGCCAGCTGACAGACGAAGGGCCCGTCGAGCGGCTGGGCATGGGCGACGAAGTCTGCTCCGAGACGACCGTTGAAGTACGAGGCGTACTCAGGAAAGACGACGAGGGATGCTCGCCGCCGGGCCGCCTCGGCGACGCACTTCTCGATCATGCGCAGGTTCTCGGCCTCGTCGGGCCCCGGAGAGATCTGTGCGGCCACCACCGTCACGGTCTTGTTCAGCCAGAGGGAGTCTTCGGGAGTCGCCATGACGTCATCTTCTCACAGCGCAGACACCGAGACGGCGCACGACTCTCGGCCAGAGCCGCCCGGTGGGGTAAGGTGTGCCTCATCGAGGCAGAATGCCGCCCGTCTCAGCGCACCTTTCGAGGAGAAGACCGTGCCCATCACCCAGTCGATGCTGCAGGTCGCGGCCTCGCACCCCGATCGCCTCGCAATCGTCGGCGACCGTCTGCGCCTGACCTACCGCCAGCTCGTCGACGACGGCTCCCGCGTGCAGGCCGCCGTCGAACACCTGGTGGGCCCCGACCGCGCGGCGGCGACGACGACAAGCATCCCCGAGGCGCAGGGGCGCCCCATCGTGGGCATCTGTCTGACCGACGCCGCACAGACCGGGCGTCTCATCGCCGGGCTCGCCGGATTCGGTGCGATCTCAGCGACCATCGACCCGCGCTGGCCGGTCGACCATCAGCTGCACGTCATCCGCTGCACGCAGATGGCCGTCGTCATCACCGACTCGACCATGCTGCGACAGCGGCTGCACAGCTGGCCCGGCACCGTGATCACATCGGCGGCCTTCGACGATCTCACCCGCCGGCTGCCCCCGGCGAGCGCACCCACGGTGCGAGACGGCGACGAGCCCTTTCTGCTGCTGTTCTCGTCTGGCACGACCAGCGCGCCGAAGGGCTTCATCCGCACCCGCCGCGAGTACCGATACAACATCGCTGTCTCGAGCCGCTACCTCGAAGCGCTCGACGGCGAGCGCACCCTCGCACCAGGCCCCATCTCGTACAGCCTGACGCTCTACGCCCTGCTCGAAGTGCTCGCATCGGGCGGCACCTGCTCGCTGAGCGACTCGTTCTCGCCGATTCCGCTGGTCTCGCGCATGCGCGACGAGGGCATCGAACGCATCGTGGCCGTGCCGGCGGCGGTGCAGGGCATTGCGCAGGCCGCCCGGCACGAGCCTGCGGCGGCCGAGCTCCTGCGCCTGCTGGTCACCGGCGGCGCGAATCTCTCGGCGAGCGTGCGCGAGAGCGTGCAGCAGGCCTTTCCCGGCGTGCCCCTGATCAGCTACTACGGAGCCGCCGAGATCGGGTTCATCGGCGACAGCCGCGACGGCGACGGCACCCGCATCCATCCCTATGACGGCGTCGAGATCAGCATTCGAGACGGGCAGGGCCGCCCGGTGCCCGCCGGTCAGATCGGCGAGCTGCACATTCGAGTGCCGTCGACGGCGGCCGGCTACGTCACGGCGCTCACCGGCGAGCGCCTCGTCGACGAGAGCGGGTGGGCGACGGTGCACGACCAGGGCCGTCTGGCGGATGACGCACTCGAGCTGGTCGGTCGCGCGGGCGACATCGTGGTCACCGGCGGTCACAAGGTGAGTCTTCCCGAGGTGGAACGCGCCTTGGCCGAGATTCCCGGCTGCGAGCACAGCTGCGCTGTGGCGGTGCCCGATCGCAGCCTCGGGTCGATCGTGGTGGCCGTCATCGAGCACGATGAGAGCGCCCGCAGTGCAGCCGAGCTGCCGCCCAAGGCCGAACTGCTCGCAGAGCTGCGCCAACGCCTGGCTCCGCAGTTCGTGCCCAGAAGGTTCTGCGTCGTCACCCGGCTGCCGCGCACCGTCGGCGGCAAGATCCGGCGTACCAAGGCGACCGAGCTGATCAAAGCCGACGGCCCTGAGGTCACCCGGCTGTGAGTGCGAGTCAGAGCGGCCCAGCTCAGCGAGGCATCCGCCGCCCGGTCTTCGTCAGCGGGATCGGCGCTGTGACCCCCTGCGGGCTCGATGCCGAGAGCACCTGGCAGGCGGTGCTCGCTGGGCGCAGCGGCGTCGGGCTGCTGCACGGCCCGGACGGCTGCGGCGGGTCGTACGACAACCTGCCCGTGCGCATCGGCGGGCAGGTGCGCGGCTTCGACGCGCGGTCGGTGCTGCCGCCGCACGAGTCGCGCCGTCTCAGCCGCGTGCTGTGGTGGGCGATCGGCGCGGCAGACGAAGCCCTCGCCCACGCCGGGTCGGCAGGTCGGCTGCCGAGTGCGTCACGGGCCGAGATCATCATCGGCACCGGGTCAGGCCCGATCGAGACGATGCAGCAGCAGACTCGGGCACTCGACGCCCGCGGGCCGCGTGGGGTCACTCCCTACGTCGCCATGCACGGCGCGCCCGACGCCGCCGGCGCCCTGCTCAGCATGCGCTACGACCTGCACGGCCCGACCCTCGGTCTCTCTGCCACCTGCGCCAGCGGGGCGGTCGCCCTCGGCGAGGCCATGCGTCGTATTCGCCACGGCTACGCCGACGCCGTGCTCGTCGTCGGTATGGAAGACTGCCTCAATGCGGTGAACCTCTCGGCCAACGCACGTATGCGCGCACTGGCCGCCGGGTACGAGACCGACCCGGCATCCGCCTGCCGCCCGTTCGACCGCGCCCGCGGCGGATTCGTCATGTCCCAGGGCGCAGCGGCCATCCTGGTCGAATCCGGCGAGAGCCTGCGTGCACGCGGCGGTCGCCCGCTCGCCGAGCTGGCCGGCTATGGGGCGTCGAGCGATGCCTGGCACGCGACCGCGCCCGACCCTGAGGCGCGCGGTGCTGCGCAGGCGATCGACGCCTGTCTGCAGGATGCCGGCGTCACGCCCAGAGAGATCGGTCACGTCAACGCGCACGGCACCGGCACTCCGCTCAACGACAGCATGGAGGTGCAGGCGCTCGACCGTGCGCTCGGCCAGGCGGCACGGCAGGTGCCGATCACCTCGACGAAGTCGTCGACCGGTCATCTGCTCGGCGCGTCGGGCGTGCTCGAGGCGGTGTTCGCCGTGCAGACCCTGCGCGACGCTCTGGTGCCGCCGACGATCAATCTCGCTGAGAGCGCGTTCCCCGACCACGACGTGGTCACCGGGCGGGCGAGGCCCGTCGAGGTGAGCGCCGTGCTGTCGAACTCCTTCGGCTTCGGCGGCCACAATGCCTCGCTGCTGCTGCGCCGTGCACTCCACGCGACCGAAGAGACCTCATGAGCTCGCATGCGCACACGAAACGCTCCCAGACGGCCGCCCGACGACATCTTCCCACACGACCGAGCAGCCAGCCGGCCGCCCGAACGACGCGAAAGGCAATCGATGACTGACACCGCACACCGCGACCGAGAGGCGCGCTTCGCCGAGATCTCGCAGCAGCTGCTGCCAGACGATCTCTGGCAGCGCATCCACGATCGGGCAGCCGACTACGATCAGCGCAACGTCTTCTTCGACGAAGACCTCGCCGAGCTGCGCGAGCACGGTTATCTCAAGGCCTTCGTGCCCACCGGGCTGGGCGGCGCCGGCCTCGGCATGCACGAGGTGTCACTGCTGCAGCAGCGCCTCGCGCAGGCCGCGCCGGCGACGGCCCTCGGCATCAACATGCACCTGGTCTGGACGGGTGTGGCGCACGCGATGGCCGCTCGCGGCGACCACTCGCACGACTTCGTGCTCGAAGAGACGGCTGCCGGCGAGATCTTCGCCTTCGGCATCAGCGAGGCGGGAAACGACCTTGTGCTCTTCGGATCGACCACCGAGGCCGAGCCTCAGGGCGACGGCGGCTATCGCTTCACCGGCATGAAGGTGTTCACCTCGCTGGGCCCGGTCTGGACCCGTCTGGGCGTGCACGGGCTCGACAAGACCGATCCCGATGACCCGCGAGTGGTCTACGGGTTCGTCAATCGCGAAGACGGCGGCGCCGAGCCTGTCGGCGGGTGGAACCCGTTGGGCATGCGCGCCACTCAGAGCCGCTCGACACGACTCGATCACGCGCCGGTGCACGCCGACCGCATGACGCGCGAGATTCCGGTCGGCCCCTCCCCCGATCTGCTCACCTTCGCCATCAACGCGAACTTCCAGCTGCTGATCGCCTCGGTCTACACCGGCCTTGCGGCACGGGCGCTCGATCTCGCCGTCGAGGGACTGCGCGGGCGCTGGTCGGCCAAGGCGTCGGAGTCACTCGCCGAGGTGCCCGAGTTCCGGGCGCGCATCGCCGACATGGCGCTGGAATACGAAGCGGTGCCACCGCAGCTGGCGACGTACACGAGAGAGTTCGACGCGCTCGTCGATCACGGCGCCGGCTGGGCCCGACGCTTCGTGGGCGGCAAGCTGCGCGCCGTCGAGATGGCGAAGAACGTCGTGCAGGATGCGATTCGTCTGGCCGGCTCGCGTGCCTACGACGCGAGCAGCGAACTCAGCCGTCTGCAGCGCGACGTGCTCGCGGGGATGTTCCATCCCGCCGGCTGGGACGCCGCACGGCCCGTCTTCGCGACGCAGTACCTCGACGAGCATTAAGCGCCGCAGACAGAGAAAGAGGGCGTTCACACTGAACTGGTCAGTGCGAACGCCCTCTCAGTGTGTGCCGTGCGCGATCAGTGCGATCGATCACGACTCACGAAGTCGACTGCGCCTGTCTCAGGCGTTGCGGATGTTCTCGGCCTGCAGACCCTTGGGGCCCTGCGTCACCTCGAACTCGACGTGCTGGTTCTCTTCGAGGTTGCGGTAACCGTCGCCCGAGATCGCGCTGTAGTGAGCGAACACGTCGGCGCTGCCGTCATCGGGAGCGATGAAGCCGAAGCCCTTTTCCGAGTTGAACCATTTGACTGTGCCGGTTGTCATGCGTACTGCTTTCTTTCGTTGTTCGACAGCACTCCTGCACTGTCGATTTTTCGCGGCCCGGTGGGCGCGAAGCTCTTCTGTCTGCGTATGACCACCGTTGTCATACGACTTCTGCGCGTCTCTTCGTGCGAATCACGTCGCACGGCACATTCGCACATGCCACCGAGAGCGCTGATCGTGCAGATGCACGCTCTCAACGGCTTTTCACCGCCCGCGGTAACCCTCAGCCTACACACCTCGTCTGCGACACGCGACTCCTACGGCGCGGCGCGTCTCGGCGGAGTCCAACCGACAAGCCCGTCACAGCTTCCTGCTCGGAACTGCACATGCAATCGCCTCTTGCCTCACAAGCGCCGACGCGAGCATATTCACATGACCATCGACCAGAGCCGACCGGCAATCACCCCAGGCCAGGTGCGCACACCTGATCCGACGCAGACGCCGCACAGCGTGCTGAACATCGTGATTCCCGTGTACAACGAAGAGTCCTCGCTGATGCGGGCGGTGACGACCACTCGAGCATTTCTCGACCAGGGGTTCCCGTTCAGCACCACGATAACCATCGTCGACAACGCGTCGACCGACGGAACGTGGCAGGTCGCCGAGGCGCTGGCCGACAGCGTTCCTGCCGTGCGTGCCGTGCACCTCGACCAGAAGGGACGAGGACTCGCCCTGGCCACAGCCTGGTCTGCAGCCGACTCCCAGGTGCTCGCCTACATGGATGTCGATCTCTCGACAGATCTGCGCGCGCTCGCACCTCTGGTGGCGCCTCTGGTCTCAGGGCACAGCGATCTGGCGATCGGGACACGGCTGTCTCGCACCTCGCGTGTGAAGCGAGGCATCAAGCGGGAGTTCATCTCCCGCTCGTACAATCTGCTGCTGCACGGCACGCTCGGCGTTCGCTTCTCTGACGCGCAGTGCGGGTTCAAAGCGATCTCGGCACAGGCGGCTCGGGCCCTGCTGCCCTACGTGCACGACTCGCAGTGGTTCTTCGACACCGAGCTGCTGGTCATCGCTGAGAAGGCAGGCCTGCGCATTCACGAGGTACCGGTCGACTGGGTCGACGATCCAGACAGTCGGGTCGACATTCCGACCACCGTCAGGCAAGACCTGGGAGGCATCGTGCGACTCGGCTCCGAGCTCGTGCGCGGCCGGATCCCGCTCGAGACGATCCGCCAGACGGTTCGCCCCGGAGACCCGAGAGCGCCTGTGCCGACCGACGCTCGCACAGCAGACCCGCACAGTGCCTCGCTGCTCAGGCAGCTCGTGCGGTTCGGTCTGATCGGTATCGCAAGCACGGCTCTCTACACCGTGCTGCTGCTGATGCTGCAGACGTTGATGAGTGCCCAGGCAGCAAATCTGCTGGCACTGCTGCTGAGCACGATCGTCAACACCCAGGCCAATCGCAGACTGACCTTCGGCGTGCGCAGCCGTGCGGGTGCCCTGCGCCATCAGGGTCAAGGACTCGTCGTCTTCGCCCTGTGCTGGCTGCTCACCTCGGTGGCGCTCTCGCTGACTCAGGGGTTCTCTCCCCTGGTGCAGATCATCGCTGCAACCGTCGCGAACCTTGTCGCCACGCTGCTGAAGTTCCTGCTCTTCCGACGCTGGGTCTTCCGCCCGCGCCCCGCCGTCTCGGCGACGGCAGCCGATTCGAACGACCGATCCGCACACCTTACGATCATCTCCGGAGGAGACAAATGACGACCACAGCATCCACCCCCGAGGCCGCAGCCGTCGGCGAGACCCGGGCGCACGAGAGCCGGCAGCGCCCACGGTGGGAGCTTCCGGCGCTCGTGGCCCTGCTGGCGGTGACCGCCTTCACCTACATCTGGAATCTCGGCGCATCAGGTTGGGCGAACTCCTTTTACAGCGCCGCCGTTCAGGCCGGCGCCGAGAACTGGACGGCTTTCCTCTTCGGCTCGTCAGACGCCGGCAACTCGATCACTGTCGACAAGCCACCGGCGTTCCTCTGGCTCATGGCGCTCTCTGTGCGGGTCTTCGGGCTGAACACGTGGGCGATGCTGATACCGCAGGCGCTGCTGGGCGTCGCGACGACAGCGGTGCTCTATGCCGCAGTGCGTCGGGTCTCGACTCCCGTGGCGGCTCTGCTGGCAGGCGTCGCATTCGCCTCGACGCCCATCGTGGCGCTGATGTTCCGTTATAACAATCCCGATGCGATGCTGGTCTTTCTGCTCACGCTCACGGCATACTTCGTCGTCCGTGCCGTTCAAGACGGCAGAACGCGATGGATGCTGTGGGCAGGCGTCGCCATCGGGTTCGCCTTTCTGACGAAGCAGCTGCAGGCCTTCGTCGTGCTGCCGGGATTCGCCGCCGCATATCTGCTGGCGGCACCCGTGCCCGTGCGACGCCGTCTGCGAGACGGACTGCTGGCCGTCGGAGCGATCATCGCGAGCGCCGGCTGGTGGGTGGCTCTGGTCGAACTCGTGCCCGAATCGTGGCGCCCTTATGTCGGCGGGTCGCAGAACGACTCGTTTCTCGAGCTCACCTTCGGCTACAACGGACTCGGCCGCATCACGGGCGACGAGACCGGATCGGTCACGCCCGGCGGAGGCAGCGGTCAGGGAGGCATGTGGGGCTCGACCAGCATCACGCGTCTGCTCGACGGCGAGATCGGGGGTCAGGCGTCCTGGCTCATTCCTGCCGCGGTCATCCTGACGATCGCCCTGCTCGTGCTCACGTGGCGTCGTCCACGAACCGATGCGCTGCGGGCTTCGGTGATCGTGTGGGGCAGCTGGACGGCGGTCACCTTTCTGGTGTTCAGCTTCATGTCCGGGATCTTCCACGCGTACTACACGGTCGCGTTGGCACCGGGCATCGCAGGCGTCATCGGGCTCGGCGCCGCTGAGCTGTGGCGGATGCGTGGCGAGAGCGCACGACGGGGGCGCATCCTGACGACCATGTTGGCGGGGACTGTCTTGGTGACGGTGGTCTGGGCGTTCGCACTGCTCGGGCGCAGTGAAAGCCTGCTGCGCTGGCCGGTTCTCATGCTCGGAGCGGCCGCGGCGATCGGGCTGGCGGCCAGTGCCTGGGTGCCCGATTCCCGGATGCTCGCCGTGCGCAGCGCAGTCGCCGCGACAGTCGTCTGCCTCGCCGGGCCGACCAGCTACACGATCTACACGGTGCAGCAGGGATACTCCGGCTCGATCATCACTGCCGGCCCTGCCGTGCAGTCTGGCGGCACGCAAGGCCCGGGCGGCATGGGCGGCGGCCGAAGCATGCCTCCCTCTGGCGCCGGCGCAGCTGACGGCTCCGGTTCGGCACCGAACGCTCCGAGCACCGCGCAAGACGGCTCGGGCACCCAGTCGCCGAGTGCGGGTTCGTCAGGAGGACGCGCTGAAGGTCGCATGGGGGGCGGGCTTCTCGGCGGCACGACGGTCTCGGATGAGATCGTGGGGATGCTGCAGGGCGATTCCGCTGGGTTCCGGTGGGCTGCCGCCACGACAGGGTCGCAGAATGCGGCCTCCTATCAGCTCGCCGCCGACGCCCCGGTCATGCCGATCGGCGGGTTCAACGGCAGCGACCCGTTTCCGACGCTGCAGCTGTTCCAGCAGTACGTCGACGACGGCGAGATCCACTTCTACATCGCCGGGGGTTCCATGGGGGCGGCCAACGGCGGGTCATCGGCGTCTGGTGAGATCGAGTCGTGGGTGCAGCAGAACTTCACCGCCCAGACCGTCGACGGAGTGACCGTCTACGATCTCACACAGCGTTGAAACGGAAGATCGCCCGCCGTACGACTGCTTGCCGAGCAGTCGTACGGCGGGCGATCTTCGTCAGCTGTGTTCAGAGTCAGCTGTGTTCAGGCGAGAGAGGTCGTCAGACGGTCAGGAGCTGCCGGGCGGTCAGGCAGACGCCGTCGGGACGCTTCTTTCGAGCGACCTTCGACACCATCGCAGACACGCATCCGCCCGGTCGCCCCGAGCGCCCGCTGCACCAGTCGCACGCAGTTCTCGAACGCTTCGTCGTTGCGATCGGCGATCTCTCCGGCGTAGTGTCGCGCGGCGATCTTCATGTTCAGCGCCTGACGACGCGTCGCCCAGCTCTTCTCGACGCGGCCGACCGGCAGAGCTCGAAGATAATGCGCGCCGACGAGGCCCGGCCATGAGACTGCCCGGCGGTCTGACCGTCGGGCGTCGGTACGCATCACTCGCGAGTTCTCCAGGTGCAGCACGCCGTCGAGCATGACGACGCGGCGGGCGTCGTAATGGTCTGCCTGACGCCACGATCGGCTCGACTTGACCTGGACGCCGATCACTTCGTGCGCTGCGGTGTCGATCACGATCATGTCGGCGTTCGCTCCGCCGGCGAATCGTTCGAACTGCGGCGGGGCGGGAAGCACCACTGTCTGAGGTGTCCGGCACGACACTTCGAGCAGGGCGATCATCGCGTCGATCTCTGTGAGCATTCCCGTGTGCCACCTGCGCAGCTGTCTCGTCTCAGCGTCGTCTTGGGCCATGCTGCCCAGGGCCTGTTCGCGCACTGCAGAGAACAGCAGGACGTCACTGGAGAGTTCGAACCGCGCCCGCGCCACCGTGCGGCGGATGCTTCGTGGCGTGCACTCGTCGAAGAGCAGTGCGCTCCACATCGGCAGACATCTGGCGTTCAGCCGGTGAAAGCTGAATTCGGTCAGCGCGTGGAGCACCTTAGCCGATTCGATCTGCTGAGATGCGGTCACTCCTTCAGCCGGCCCGCCAGAGCAATCGACCTCAGAGGCCGCCTGCTCGTTTGCGATCTCGACTGACAGCGCGACGAGTCGATCTCCGGCTGCGGCGAACCAGCGCAGGTAGGTCTGCGCCTCGGTATCGAGCTGACGCTTCGAGATGCCGATGGCTCTGCCGCTGAGACAGTCGTGCAGAAGACCGCCCCAGCGCTCGGCGTGGGCCCTCCCCTGACCCATGATGGAGTCGAGTTCGCGCTGCGTCTTCGCTGGGAGGCTTGCCCCAGCTGTCGCAGTGTGCGTCGGTGGGACTTCGCGGTGATACGCCTGCACGAATTCGCTGAACTGCATGACTCCTCCTGCCGGGAGCCGCAGCATGCGGTCCCCGACTACAGGGTGCCGCCTGATGCTGTGCCGTGTCTGAGCAGCAGCCGTGCGTCTGCAATCACCGAAGGGGGTCAGCGCCGGTTCGGTGCCAGCCGGGTCAGAGGGGTCTCAGAGGTGCTTCGGCAGCATGGCGGGGCGGGCCATGCCGGCCTCGGCGGGATGATCGTCGTCGAGGTCGAGTTCGAGCCAGGTGACGTCGTGCCACTCGTCGAACTTCCAGCCGACCCGTTCGAAGCGGCCGACCTCACGAAACCCCATGCGCTTGTGCATGCGGATGCTGGCCTCGTTCTCGCTGACCACGTTCGCGATGACGCGTCGGTAGCCGCGCTCGGCCAGACGATCCATCATGGCGTCGTACATCGCACGACCCACGCCTCCACGGCGTTCGTCGACCGACACGTACACGCTGGTTTCGCAGGTCCAGTCATAGGCGGGTCTGTCGCTGAACTCGTGCGCATATGCGTACCCGACGACCTGGCCGCCGCGTTCGGCGACCACCCATGCGTAGTGCTCGAGGGCTCCCTGCATGCGCTCGGCGACCATCTCGGTCGTCGGAGCGATCGTCTCGAAGGTGAACGACGTGTGTTCGACGTACGGACGGTACACTTCGGCGCACGCCTGAGCGTCGTCAATCGTCGCCAGGCGGATGTTCAGATCGGTCACAGTCTCTGTCATCGTCACCGCGTTAGCCTAACGTTCGAAAGCGAACATGCAAACCCCTGTTTCCTGCGTGTCGCCGACGTCGTGGCACGCCCCTGGCATGGGGTGACGGGATCAGACGACGCGCCGATGTGCCCACCACAGTGGAAGGACGGTGAGCAGCAGCGCGCCGGCCAGGTTTCCGGCCAGTGCGGGCACCTGATTCCACGCCCACCACTGCGCTGCGGTGACGTCGGCGCCGAGTACGATGCCGGCCGGGATCACGAACAGGTTCACCACCGCATGTTCCAGTCCCAGGGCATAGAACATCGTCACCGGCAGCCACATCGCCAGCACTCGCCCGGCAGTGTCGTCAGCCGCGTAGTTGAGCATCGCGCCGATCGTCACCAGCCAGTTGCAGAGCATCGCCTTGACGAAGACCACGGCGAGGCCCAAGGCACCGAGTGCGGCGTAGCCGGTCGTCTTGGTCTCTGCCGTGCTCACGATCATCGCGATGACTCCGGCTGTCGCGCCGTGGCCCTCAGAAGTCCGGCCGAAATCGGTGGCGCCGGCTGCGAAGAGGCCGATGAATGCACCGACACCGGCGAAGTGCCCGAGCAGCACCCACGTCGCGTTGCGCGCGAAGTCACGGCCGCGAGCGCGGTGCGCGAGCATGGCCAGCGGCACGACGGCGAAGTTGCCGGTGACGAGTTCGAGGCCGAGCAGCATGATCACCACGAAGCCGATCGGAAACACGACAGCGCCGATCAGCGGCAGCCCGGTCTGGGTCGTGGCCCCGTATGAGAGCACCGTCGCACACGAGAGCAGTGCTCCGGCGAGTGCGCCACGAGCGAAGAGCGACGCGGCCGGAGCCACGGCCCGCTGCGCTCCGGAGTCGATCACTCGGTCGAGCATGACCCGGGCGCTCACGGCGCTCACGGTGCCAGCAGCTCGTCGATGACGATCTTCTTCATGCCCAGAAGCCGCGCGTAGGCCCCTGGCCGCAGCATCAGCTCGGCGATGTCAGCCGGCACGATCTGCCAGCTCACACCGAATCGGTCGCGGCACCAGCCGCAGGCCTCGGCCTCAGGTGACGACGACAGGAGCTCCCAGAGACGGTCGATCTCGGCCTGATCGGCACAGTCGACCTGCAGAGACACACCCTCGGTGAAGGGGAAACCAGCGCTGCCGGTGTCGTCTGCGGCCGTGAGCCACTGCCCGCAGATCTGAAAGTCCGCGAACTCCAGCAGTCCGTCGGCAGTGGCGTCAGCCGTCGGTTCCGTGCTGGTGCTGCGGTATGGAATGACGGTGCCGAGCCCGGCCATCTCGGCGCGCGGCCTGAACACGTCGACGTAGTACTCGATCGCCTGCAGAGCATGCCCCCGCTGCGGGCCGGCGAACCGGAGCGACGGCAGCACGAACGGCCGCGACGCACCGCGGGGGTCGGTGAGGATCAGCTGCCAGCAGACGCCGTATCGATCCTGCAGCCACCCGAAGCACCTGCTGAACGGCGTGGCTCCCAACGGCACCAACGGGGTGCCGTCACGGCTGAGAGCCGCCCAGACGCCGCGCAGGCGATCGTGCGCCTGAGGGTCGACGCCGGGGTCGAAGTTCAACATGAGCGAGATCGACGGGTTCGGGCGAAACTCCGCACCGGCGTTGACGGCGACGAGCCGCTGCCCCGCGACGGTGAACTCGATCGTGAGCTCCTGACCGGCCATGGCTTCCTGAAAAGGAGGCAGTCCCTCGAGCGGATAGTGCGACACGTCGGTGACGCGGCAGTCGGGCAGCGCATCGACGTAGAAGTCGACGGCTTCTCGAGCATCGCCGTCGAACCAGAGGTTCGGCACGATGCAGGTCTTCTCGTCTGTCTGCATCGGAGGCCTCCTTCGATCGCCGTCGACCGCTGCCCTTATCATCGTGGGGCACATGATCGACCGCGCGCCACCCGAACACCGCGGAATATTCGATTCCTCCGCTGCGCTGACGCCGAGCCAGGAGTATAGTGGGCAAAAATACCCCCTCCGGGTATTCGGGCCGACGACGCAGCTCGTCGCAGAGAGGAAGACGCCATGAGCACGATCACCGATTTCGCCGTCACCGGAATGTCCTGCGGACACTGCGAGCACGCCGTGCGCGAAGAAGTCGAGAAGATCCCCGGCGTGCAGAGCCTCGAGGTCAGTGCTCAGACCGGGCGCCTGCACATCACCAGTGATCAGCCGCTCGACGACGCAGCCGTTCTGGCCGCCGTCGACGAGGCTGGGTACTCGGCGACTCGCGCCTGAGTCCGGCGCAGACTCGGCGCTCGACAGACAGCACACATCGTCTTCAGAGGGAGTCAGACACCGTGAGCGGCGAGACCACCACCCCGGCACCGACCGGACGCGACAGCATCGAACTCGCGATCGGGGGCATGACCTGTGCGTCGTGTGCCGCACGTATCGAGAAGAGGCTGAACCGGCTCGACGGAGTGGACGCGACCGTGAACTTCGCCACCGAGAAGGCACGCGTCCATGCACCTGAGGGCTACGACCCGGCGCAGCTGATCGACGTGGTCGAGCAGACGGGCTACACGGCCGCACTGCCCGCTCCCCCAGAGCCGACCACCGCATCCGCCGCCGGCGCCGACTCACACGACGACGCCGAGCTGCTGGCCCTGCGCAACCGGCTGATCGGCTCGGTGGTGCTCTCAGTGCCGGTCATCGCGATGGCGATGATCCCCGCACTGCAGTTCACGAACTGGCAGTGGCTGTCGCTGACGTTGGCGGCACCGGTCGTCGTCTGGGCAGCGTGGCCGTTTCACCGTGCCGCGTGGATCAACCTGCGCCACGGGGCGGCCACGATGGACACCCTGATCTCGCTCGGCACCCTCTCTGCCCTGATCTGGTCGCTGTATGCGCTCTTCTTCGGCATGGCCGGCCTGCCCGGCATGCACCACACCTTCGAGCTCACCATCGCTCCGAGCGAGGGGTCGGACAACATCTACCTCGAGGTCGCCGCCGGGGTGACCATGTTCGTCCTGGCCGGCCGCTTCTTCGAGATGCGCTCGAAACGACAGGCCAGTGCGGCGCTGCGGGCGCTGCTCGAACTCGGGGCCAAAGACGTCGCCGTGCTGCGCGACGGCCGCGAGCAGCGCATTCCGGTGGCCGAGCTCGCGGTGGGCGACGAGTTCGTCGTGCGCCCGGGCGAGAAGATCGCGACTGACGGCCGGGTGGTCTCGGGCTCGTCGGCGGTGGATGCATCGATGCTGACCGGCGAATCTGTGCCCGTCGAGGTGAACGAGGGAGATGCCGTCGTCGGCGCGACGGTGAATGCCGGCGGCCGCCTGGTGGTTCGGGCCACCCGCGTCGGCGCAGACACCCAGCTGGCGCATATGGCGCAGATGGTCGAAGACGCGCAGTCGGGCAAAGCCCCGGTGCAGCGCCTCGCCGATCGGGTGTCGGCAGTCTTCGTGCCCATCGTCATCGGCATCGCCGTGGTGACGCTGGCCGTGTGGCTGCTGCTGGGGCACCCTGCTGCCTCCGCATTCACCGCCGCCGTCTCGGTGCTCATCATCGCCTGCCCGTGCGCGCTGGGCCTGGCCACTCCGACGGCACTGCTCGTGGGCACCGGACGCGGCGCCCAGCTCGGCATACTCATCAAGGGCCCCGAGGTACTCGAGTCGACGCGTCGGGTCGACACCGTCGTGCTCGACAAGACCGGCACCGTGACCACCGGACGCATGACCCTGCACAGCATCGTCGTCGAGCCGGGCGTCGACGAGCACGAGCTGCTGCGACTCGCCGGCGCCCTCGAGAGCGCCTCTGAGCATCCGATCGCCCGCGCCATTGCACAGGCCGCTGCCACGGCCACTGCTGAGCCGCTGCCGGCGGTCTCAGACTTCGCCAGCACGGTCGGCCTGGGCGTTCAGGGCGTGGTCGACGGGCACGCCGTCGTCGCCGGACGCGAAGCGCTGCTGCAGCAGCAGTCGATGCGTCTCTCTGACAGGCTCGTGGCGGCCAAACAGCAGGCTGAGCGCAGCGGTGCGACCGTCATCGCCGTGGCATGGGACGGCTCGGCACGCGGCATCGTCGTCGTGGCAGACGCGGTCAGGCCCACCAGCCGCGAGGCGGTCGCCCGGCTCACCGATCTCGGGCTCACCACGGTGCTGCTCACCGGTGACAATGAGCGGGCCGCCGAGCAGATCGGCGCCGACGTGGGCATCGACCGGGTGATCGCCGAAGTGCTGCCGCAGCAGAAGGTCGCCGAAGTGAAGCGGCTGCAGCAATCCGGGCATGTCGTGGCGATGGTCGGCGACGGCGTCAACGACGCACCCGCTCTGGCCACCGCCGATTTGGGCCTGGCCATGGGCACCGGCACCGATGCGGCCATCGAGGCCGCTGACATCACTCTGGTACGCGGCGATCTGCGCAGCGCCGCCGATGCGATCCGTCTGGCCCGGCGCACGCTCGGCACGATCAAGGCGAACCTCTTCTGGGCATTCGCCTACAACGTGGCGGCGATCCCGCTCGCCGCGCTGGGCCTGCTCAACCCGATGCTGGCGGGTGCGGCGATGGCGTTCAGCAGCGTCTTCGTCGTGGGCAACAGCCTGCGCCTGCGCGGCTTCCGCAGTCGAGCACAGGGCTGATTCTCAATCAGACGTCATGGCAGCCGGGTACGCTGAGGGCAATGGGATCAGCAGCGTCTGAGTGGGTGTTGTCACTCGCGAACTCACCGTGGGTGTTCGTCGCGCTGGCCCTCGTGCTGGCGTTCAGCGGCACGCTCACCTTTCTGCCCACGCAGTCGCTCGTGATCGCCTTGGCGACGATCGCCTACGCCCGCCCCGACCCCGCGCTCGTGACCGTCCTGCTGCTGATCAGCACCACCGTCGGCATGGTCACCGGCGACCTCGGGGCGTTCGGACTGGCACGGTGGATGAATCTCGGCCGCTGGCGATGGCTCAACGGCGGCAGGGTGCAGCGCACGAGACGCTGGATGCGGCGGCGGCTGCGCGAGCAGCCGCACAGCACGATGATCAGCGCTCGACTGGTGCCCATGGGACGCCTGGCCACGACCCTCGCCTGCGCCGATCTGAGGATGCCGACCGCCCTGTTCGCCCGGCTCTCGGCAGTCGGGTCGCTGGTCTGGGCGATCTACAGCACCGTCATCGGCGCCATCGCCGGCATCTGGGTCGAGAAGCACCCCGTGCTGGTGCTCTGCGTCGCCGTGGTGGTCGCCATGCTCATCGGCATGATCGCCTCACGCGTCCAGACTCGGCTGATGTCTCGTGAACCCCATGAAGATCAGCCGGAGGGGCTTTCCTGAGCTCAGCTCTGCAGTGTCTCGACGATGGCTGCGACGAAGGCGTCGAGGTCGTGCGGCGACCGCGAGGTGATCAGCCGCCAGCCGTCGGTGTCGTCGACGACCGCCTCGGCGTCGGTCCACTCGGCTCCGGCGTTGACCAGATCGGTCTTGATGCTGCCATACGAGGTGAGCTTCTTGCCCTCGGCCACACCGGCGTCGATCAGCGCCCACGGCGCGTGGCAGATCGCGGCGATCGGTCGCCCGGCGATGGCGAAGCGGCGCACGATGCGCTGCGCGTCGTCGTCGATGCGCAGCTGGTCGGCGTTGATGGTGCCGCCCGGCAGCACCAGCAGATCGAACTGCGCGGGGTCGATGTCGGCGAAGGCGGCGTCGGGCGTCAGCGTCTCGCCGATCGTTCGGTCGTGCACCAGGGTGAGGATGGCCTCATGCCTCGGCGCGGCGACGGTCACGCGAGCGCCCGCTGCGCGCAGATCGTTCACCGGTCGCGAGATCTCGGCGGTCTCGACTCCGTAGTTGGTCGCGATGACGAGCACACGCTTCGCTGAGAGCAGTGTGGGCATGGGGGACTCCTTCGGTATCTGTGTCGTCGGCGCCGTGGTGGAGCCGACGCCGATCATACGGCGCTGTCGCTCGCTGCGTCAGCGGATTCTTCGGAGCTCGCCGCCGCATCCGCCGACGCCGCGCCGGAGGGGGCTTTGGCTTCCTCCTCGGCGGCCAGCTCGGCCTCGCGGATCTCACGACGCTCTCGAGCCGACTTCTTCCGGGCGAACCGCGCCGGACGTTCCGGTCCGTCCCAGACCTGCAGCACCGACCAGGCCGCGGCGGTGAGCGGTACGGCGATGATCGCTCCCAGCACGCCGCCGAGTGAGGCGCCGATGGTCAGTGCGATCAGAATCACCAACGGGTGCAGCTTCAGGGTGCGCCCCATGACCACCGGCTGCAGGAGGTTTCCCTCGAGCTGGTTGACCACGATCACGATGGCGATGACGATCAGCGCGGCGATCGGCCCGTTGGCCACCAGCGCGACCAGCGCGGCGAGGATGCCGGCCAGGGTGGCGCCGACGATCGGGATGTACGCCGTGACGAACACGATCACGGCCAGGGGCAGCGCCAGCGGCACCTGCAGAATGACGAGCCCGATGCCGATTCCGACGGCGTCGGCCGCAGCCACGATGGTGGTGCCGCGCAGATAGCTGCCGAACGTGGCGACCGCCTGCTGACCGGCGCGACGAGCCCGCGCGTATCCTTCTCCGTGCAGCGGGCGCAGCAGGAACTCCCAGATCGCCGCCCCGTCTTTGAGAAAGAAGAAGAGCACGACGACGAAGATGCCGAAGCCGGTGAAGAACTCCGCCGTCGCCGAGACGCCCGCGAGCGCTCCGCTCTGGAACCCGCTGCTGGCCAGCACGCCCTGGGCCCACTCCCCGATCTCGGCGAGCGCCGGCAGATGCACGGTGAAGGGCAGCCCGTCGATGAACTCCTGCAGCGTCGTCATGCCCTCGGTGGCTGAGCTGACGAGCACGCTCCACTGGTTGAGCACCGCCCAGACGATCAGCCAGATCAGCAGACCGAAGGCGACCACGATGCTCAGCAGAGCGGTCCATGCGGCGAGCATGGCAGGCGCGCCCCGGCGTGTCAGCCACGAGGTGAAGGGCACGATCGCCGACGAGACGATCAGGGCGAGCAGCACGGGAATCCCGACGATCGACACCTGCATGATGCCGAAGATCAGCACCACGATCACGGCGAGCACCACCAGAATCTGCAGGCAGCGCGTGGCGAGTGCGCCGAAGCCGTCAGCCCAGAGTCGACGCACGGCTCCCGGTTCTCTCACTGCTCGTTCTGTCATGGCGTCTCAGCTCCTTCGTTCGAGTCGTGCCCTCACGGTAGCAAATGTTCACCTGGTGTACTGTCTGTCAGCGCGAGGCCGCGCTGTGCCAGACTGGAGCCCATGACCGATCGACTTGTCGCCGCCCGCGCCCTCGGTGCGCAGGCGAGCGCCTACGCTCAGGGCTTCGCACGCGTCGCAGCCGTCACTTTTCCCATCTCGATCGCCGATCCCGCCGCGAATGCGCATCAGGTCATCGAACAGGCCGTCGCCTGCGATCGCGATGCGGTCGGGGTGGCCGTCTTCAGCGAGCTGTGCCTGACCGGGTACGCCATCGACGACCTGGTGCTGCAGGATGCCGTGCTCGACTCCGCCGTGGACGCGCTGATCGAGGTGATCGCCGCGAGCACCGAGCTGCTGCCGGTGCTGGTGGTCGGCGTGCCGCTGCGGCACAGATCGCGTCTGTACAACTGCGCTGCGGTCGTCCATCGCGGCCGTCTGCTCGGCGTCGTGCCGAAGTCGTATCTGCCGACCTACCGGGAGTTCTACGAGCGCCGCTGGTATGCACCGGGCGACGACCAGCGCGGCGGCAGCATCCGCGTCGGCGACCTCGACGCGCCCTTCGGCACCGACCTGCTCTTCGACGCCGTCGACGTGCCGGGTCTCGTGCTGCACGCCGAGGTCTGCGAAGACATGTGGGTGCCGGTGCCGCCGAGCGCTCGTGCCGCGCTCGCCGGCGCGAGCGTGCTCGCGAACCTCTCGGGCAGCCCCATCACCATCGCCCGCGCCGATGATCGTCGTCTCTTGGTGCGCTCGGCATCGGCCCGCTGCCTGGCCGCCTACGTCTACGCTGCGGCCGGAGCCGGCGAGTCGAGCAACGACCTCTCGTGGGACGGCCAGACGATGATCTACGACAACGGCGCGCTGCTCGCCGAGACTGAGCGCTTTCCCGACGGGCCGAGGCGGTCGGTCGCCGACGTCGACCTCGACGTGCTGCGGCAGGAGCGCCTGCGGCAGGGCACATTCGACGACAACCGGCGCACACTCGCCGATCTGAGCGGCGACGGCGAAGAGAGCTCCTATCGCACCGTCTCGTTCCAGCTGAGGCCGCCCACCGACGACATCGGCCTGCGTCGCGCACTCGCCCGTTTTCCGTTCGTTCCCGCCGACCCTGCGCGGCTCGCGCAGGACTGCTACGAGGCCTACAGCATCCAGGTCTCGGGTCTCATGCAGCGCATGCGCTCGATCGGGTCGCCGAAGCTCGTGATCGGCGTCTCGGGCGGCCTCGACTCGACGCACGCGCTGCTCGTCTGCGCACAGGCCATGGACCGTCTCGGACGCCCGCGCGCCGACATCCTCGCGTTCACCATGCCCGGATTCGCCACCACCGACCGCACGAAGTCGAACGCTGCGGCGCTCGCCGAGTCGCTGGGGGTCACATTCGAAGAGCTCGACATCAGGCCTGCCGCACGCGAGCTGCTCAGCCGCATCGGGCATCCCTTCGCCGGCGGCGTGCCGGTCTATGACACCACCTTCGAGAACGTGCAGGCCGGTCTGCGCACCGACTACCTGTTCCGACTCGCGAACCAGCGCGGCGGCATCGTGGTGGGCACCGGCGACCTCTCGGAGGGCGCATTGGGGTGGTCGACGTACGGCGTCGGCGATCAGATGTCGCACTATACGGTGAACACCGGCGTGCCGAAGACGCTGATGCAGCATCTGATCCGCTGGGTGAGCTCGACCGGGCATTTCTCGGCGGAGGTCTCGGCTGTGCTGCAGCGCGTGCTCGACACCGAGATCTCGCCCGAGCTGGTGCCCGCCGGAGCCGACGGCAAGGTGCAGAGCACCGAAGACCGGATCGGCCCCTACGCCCTGCACGACTTCACGCTCTACCAGGTGCTGCGCCACGGCATGCGTCCGAGTCGCATCGCCTGGCTGGCCGCACACGCGTGGGCCGAGCCGGCCACCTGTCTTGATGCGGGCATGGGTCAGTGGCCGGCGGGTTTTCCCGACGCCGACCGCCACGACTTCGATCAGCGTCAGATCGTGCACTGGCTTGAGGTCTTTCTGCAGCGCTTCTTCGGGTTCGCCCAGTTCAAGCGCACGGCCATTCCGAACGGCCCGAAGGTCTCGGCTGGCGGGTCGCTCTCGCCGCGCGGCGACTGGCGGGCGCCCTCAGACTCCACACCGCAGGCGTGGCTCGCCGAGCTGCACCTGGCGTTTCCGAGCGCCGACTGAGTCGGTCAGCCCTCGGAGCGCGGGTCGACGCTGAGAAACACCACGCCATCCTCGTCTGAGACCACCCAGTCGCCCGGCCGCACATCGACCTCGAGAAAGCGGATGGGCTCGCCCAGCACACCGAAGCCACGCTTCACCGTGGGCACCGGCTGCGAGCCCAGGGCCTTGATGTGCACGTCGGCCTGACCGAGCTCGACGGTGTCGCGCACGGCTCCGGCTACCAGGATGCCGGCCCAGCCGCTGCGAGCGGCCAGCGCCCCCAGATTGCCGCCGACCACCGCACGCCGCAGCGAGGCTCCGGCATCGACGACGAGCACGCGCCCTTCGCCTGGTGTGCCGAGCTGCTCTCTGATCAGCGTGTTGTCTTCGTGCACCTGCAGCGTCTGCACACGCCCGAAGACACGGGGTCGGCCTCCGAAGCTGCGCAGCTGGGTGACCACGCTGCGCAGCTCGCGATCCCGGTCGTCGGCGAGGTCTGCGGTCAGCAGGTCGGCGGTGTCGGTCATGGGCGGTTCCTTTCGTGGGCGGTCAGAGACGGTTCGGCGGGTGCGTGTCGTTCGAGAAACTCGTACACGTCAGTGGTGTCGACGCCGGGAAACACGCCCTGCGGCAGCGCGGCGAGCAGCGAGGCGTGCGGTCGTGTGGCGGGCCAGCACTGATCCTCCCATTTCTCGCGCAGGTGCGCAGGCGGAACGCGGCAGCAGTTCTCGTCCGGGCAGGTTGAGACGGCACGGCTGGTGGTGTTGCCGCCGCGGAACCAGCGGGCATGCGTGAAGTCGGTGCCGACCGACACCGACACCCGCCCCTGCGACGAGGCGAGCACGCGGGCGGCGCACCAGAACGTGCCGGTCGGGGTGTCAGTGTACTGTGCGAACGGGCTGAAGTGATCGGTCTCGGCGAAGACAATGCGGCTCGTCCAGTGACGGCAGCAGGTCTGCCCCTCGATGGCGCCCAGCGAATCGGTGGGAAAGCACACTGCGTCGTTCTCATAGGCTTTCCAGATCGTGCCCGACTCGTGCACTTTCACGAAGTGCACGGGCAGATCGAGAAACTCGGTGGCCAGATTGGTGAACCGATGCGCGGCGGTCTCGTAGCTGACCGCATAGGCGTCGCGAAAGTCGTCGATGGCCAGATCTTTGTTCGCCTTGGCAGCCTGCAGTCGCTCGACGCTGCGGGTGCGCGGCATGAGCATCGCACCGGCGAAGTAGTTGCTCTCGACCCGCTGGCGCAGAAACTCGGCGTAGTCTACCGGAACGGTGTGGCCCAGCACCTTGCTCGACAGCGCCTGCAGCACTGCGGCGCGCGAGTCGCCCGAGCCGATCACCGACTGGGGCAGATAGATGCGGCCGTTGCGCTCGTCCAGCACCGACCGCGTCGACTGCGGCAGATCGTCGACGTAGTGCAGTGTGACGCCGAGGTGGTCGGCCAGCGCTGCGGTCAGCCGCTGCGGCAGCGGCCCGCCCGTGTAGCCGAGCGTCTCGAGCAGGCCCTCGGCTTCGTTCTCGATCGCCGCGAAGTAATTGTCGCCAGCTCGCATCGTGGTGCGCAGCTCGGCGTTCACCCGACGGGCTTCTTCGGGGGTGGCCTGGCGATCGTCGCGCAGCTGCTCGATCTTGCGGTACAGTCCGACGATCGTCGCCAGGGCGTCGTCTCCCAGGCGCGGCCCCACCCGCACCGCGGGCAGTCCGAGCGACGAGAACCCGACCGAGCGCTGAATGCGTTCGAGTTCGACCTCATGCGACACCCGTTCGCTGGGAGCCTCGTCGCCGCCAATGAGATCTTCGAGAGGCACGGCCAACGCCTCGGCGATGCGCCTGAGCTGGCTGAGCTTCGGCTCCCGGTGGCCGTTCTCGAGCGCCGAGACCTGACTGGGCGCGCGCTCGATCGCCTGCGCGAGCGACTCCAGAGTGAGCCCTCGCTGTTTTCGTATCGCGCGAATCCGTCGCCCGATGATGAGTGCGTCAACCGTCGCCTCATCGTCAAGACGCGCCCCGCGCCGTTGCGTGGTCGTCATGCATTCATGATGGCACACGCGTTTTCTCCGCAGAACAGAAGAATCGCAGAACTTTCCTGTCGTTCGGTTCAGATCGCCCGGTTCGGGTGACGCAGAGTAGAACTCACCACAGCACGACCGAACGAATCCATGACGACTCGATCATCCGAGTGACGCGGTTCGGCCCACCGGCCGATGCGGTGGCACACGCACCATGAGATCAAAGGAGATCACCATGACCGAGCAGAACATCCGCCCCGGCGACCAGACCCAGACCGCTGAGCAGCTCCGGTTCGAGTGGGACAACGCCCCGCGCTGGGAGGGTGTGCGCCGCGACTACTCCGCCGAAGACGTGTTGCGCATTCGCGGCGGCATCCGGGAAGAGAGCACCCTCGCCCGTCGCGGTGCCGAGAGGCTCTGGGAGCTGCTGCACGAAGAGGGCGACGACTGGGTGCGCGCTCTCGGCGCGCTCACTGGCAACCAGGCCGTTCAGCAGGTGCGGGCCGGGCTGCGCGCCATCTACCTCTCCGGCTGGCAGGTCGCGGCAGACGCCAACCTCTCCGGTCAGACCTACCCCGACCAGAGTCTCTACCCGGTGAACTCGGTGCCCGCCGTCGTGCGGCGCATCAACAATGCGCTGATGCGCGCCCACCAGGTGGAGTTCGGCGAGGGCGGCCCCGAGGCAGTCACCCGTGACTGGATGGCGCCGATCGTCGCCGACGCCGAGGCCGGCTTCGGCGGGCCGCTGAACGCCTTCGAGCTGCAGTCGGCCATGATCCAGGCCGGCGCGGCGGGCGTGCACTGGGAAGACCAGCTGGCCAGCGAGAAGAAGTGCGGTCACCTCGGCGGCAAGGTGCTCATCCCGACGAAGCAGCACATCCGCACCCTGCAGTCGGCCCGACTCGCATCGGACGTCGCGGGGGTGCCCACACTGATCATCGCCCGCACCGACGCTCTCGCGGCCGACCTGCTCACCAGCGACGTCGACGAGCGCGACCGCCAGTACGCCACCGGCGAGCGCACCGACGAGGGGTTCTACCGGGTGCGCAACGGCATCGAGCCGGTCATCACGCGCGGTCTGGCCTTCGCCGAGTACGCCGACCTGCTCTGGGTCGAGACCGGCGAGCCCGACATCGAGCTGGCTCGCGAGTTCGCCCATGCGATCCATGAACGGTTCCCCGGCAAGCTGCTCGCCTACAACTGCTCGCCGTCATTCAATTGGAAGGCCCACCTCTCTGACGAGCAGATCGGTTCGTTCCAGCGTGAGCTCAGCGAGCTGGGCTACAAGTTCCAGTTCATCACGCTGGCCGGCTTCCACGCGCTGAACTACTCGATGTTCGAGCTGGCCAGTGGTTACCGCGACGAGCAGATGACTGCCTATGTGCAGCTGCAGGAGAAGGAGTTCGCCGCCGAGAGCGAGGGCTACACCGCCACGCGGCACCAGCGCGAGGTCGGCACCGGCTACTTCGACCGCATCTCGACGGCGCTCAACCCTGAGAGCGCGACCCTCGCGCTGGTGGGCAGCACCGAAGAGGCGCAGTTCTGATCTCGTCTGGTCGGGGCGCTCGTGCAACGGCGCAGGCTGCGCCCCGACCGGCTCGCTCCCGACGACGCCGTCACCGCGACGCCAGTCGCCACGTCTCGCCATCATGCATCCGCCGATCAGCGACGATCGGCACCGCCATCAGGATTGGAGAATCATGCACACCACCACCGCCTTCCGCCGGCCGACCCGACCCGTCGTGCGCATCGCCGGCCCCATGCACGAACGCTTCGACGAGATTCTCACACCCGAGGCACTCGGCTTTCTCGCAGCGCTGCACCACCGCTTCTCGTCTCGTCGCCACGAGCTGCTCGCCAAGCGGGCGAAGCGGCTGAAAGACTACTCACTCGGCACCAACCCCGACTTCCTGCCCGGCACCGCGCACATCCGCAGCGATCGCAGCTGGCGCGTCGTCGGATCCGAGGGAGCACCGGGGCTGCAGGATCGCCGCGTCGAGATCACCGGCCCGACCGACCGCAAGATGACCATCAACGCGCTCAACTCCACGGCGAAGGTCTGGCTCGCCGACTTCGAAGATGCGACCAGCCCCACCTGGCAGAACGTGGTCGGCGGCCAGCTGAGCCTCTTCGACGCCATCCGCGGAGAGATCGACTTCACCACGCCCGAGGGCAAGCAGTACGCCCTGCGCACGAACGAACTCACCGAGCTGCCGACCATCGTGCCCCGGCCGCGCGGCTGGCATCTGCCCGAGAAGCATCTGGTCTTCACCGATGACAACAACCGCACCGAAGACACGTCGGGCAGCCTCGTCGACTTCGGGCTGTACTTCTTCCACAATGCGAACGAGCTCATCGCCCGCGGCCGTGGCCCGTACTTCTACATTCCCAAGCTCGAGAGCCACCTCGAAGCCCGGCTGTGGAACGACGTCTTCTCCTTCGCCGAGCGCACGCTGGGCCTCGAGACCGGCACGATCCGCGCCACCGTGCTGATCGAGACGCTGCCCGCGGCCTTCGAGATCGACGAGATCCTCTATGAGATGCGCGACCACATCACCGGCATCAACGCGGGCCGCTGGGACTACATCTTCAGCGTGATCAAGGTGTTCCGCGAGCGCGGCGCCAAGAACGTGCTGCCCGATCGCGCCTGCATCACCATGGACGTCCCGTTCACCCGTGCCTACGCTCAGCTGCTGGTGCAGACCGCTCATGCCCGAGGTGCCTACGCCATCGGCGGCATGAGCGCGTTCATTCCGAACCGGCGCGACCCCGAGGTCACCGAGCGCGCCTTCCAGAAGGTGTCGGCAGACAAGCGCCGCGAGGCGGAGGCCGGCTACGACGGCACCTGGGTCGCGCATCCCGATCTGATCCCGTACGCGCAGGCCGAGTTCGACAAGGTGCTCGGCGAGCGCCCCCACCAGGTCGATCGTCAGATCGACGACGTCAGAATCGGGCAGAGCGACCTGCTGAACTTCCAGGCGACTCCGGGCGAGGTCACCGAGGCCGGCCTGCGCGACAACATCTCGGTGGGCATCCGCTACATCGAGTCCTGGCTGCGCGGCGTCGGCGCTGCGGCCCTCGACAATCTGATGGAAGACGCGGCGACCGCCGAGATCTCGCGCACGCAGATCTGGCAGTGGCTGCACTACCAGACCGTCACCGCCGAGGGAGAGACGGTCACCCGCGGTCGCGTGCAGCAGATCATCGACGACGTGGTCTCGCAGCTGCAGCGCTTCGACGGCGACCGATTCGACGACGCAGTGCAGGTGTTCGCGCAGGTCGCCCTCGACAAGCCGTTCCTGCCCTTTCTCACGACCGAGGCGTATCGGCGCTACCTCGCCACCGACGTGGTCGCGCCGGAGCTGCTGCCCGACGAGGCCGCCAGCCGCGCCGAGCCGCAGCCGGCGAACCGGGGATGACGCCATGTCGACGCAGCGCACGGCGGCCTCCGACGTCGCACCGCAGACCGGTCGGGTGCCCTCAGCGACCGGCCGGTCGTGGTTCAGCGTCGCCGCCGTGCTCTTCGCCGTCGCCTGGGCCGGCAACGAGTTCACTCCCCTGCTGGTGATGTACCAGATGCACAGCGGCTTCGCCGCCCTGCAGGTCAACATCCTCTTCGGCGGGTACGTGCTGGGCATCATTCCGGCGCTGCTGATCGGCGGTCCCATGGCCGACCGCCTGGGTCGCCGTCCGGTCATGATCCCGGGCCCGCTGCTGGCCATGGCCGGCAGCCTCGTGCTCGCACTCGGCCCCGAGAGTATGGTGGCCCTCTTCATCGGTCGTCTGCTCTGCGGTCTCGCCCTCGGCCTGGCGATGGCGGTCGGCAGCACTTGGATCAAAGAGCTCTCGACGGCACCGTTCGATGCGAGCGCCGACGCGGGTGCGGGCGCACGCCGTGCATCCATCACGCTCAGCGTGGGCTTCGGGGCAGGGGCTGCGGTCGCCGGGGCCATCGCGCAGTGGGGGCCTGCGGCTACGATGCTGCCGTACCTCGTCAACATCGCGCTGCTCATTCCGGTGACGGTGTGGATGCTGCGCACAGGCCCCGAGACCCAGGTGCACGCGGTGCTCTCCACGTCGCGTCGCCGCAGCCGCTCGCGCTTCGCGCTGATCGCCGAAGACGGCATCGATCCGGCCGTGCGCCGTCGGTTCCTGCTGGTCGTCGCGCCGGCAGCGCCCTGGGTGTTCGGCTGCGCCGGCAGCGCCTACGCGATCCTGCCCACGCAGCTGCTCTCACTGGCCCCCGGCCTCGAGATCGGGTTCAGCGCCCTGATGTGCCTGGTGGGGCTGACCTGCGGCGTCGGTGTGCAGCCGCTGGTCAGGCGGCTCGAACGCCGCGGTTCGGCTCGCACACTGGTGCTCGGCCTGATGGTCGCCTGCGCGGGGATGCTGCTGGCGGCGAGCGCGCTGGCCGCAGAGCAGGTGTGGCTGGGTCTGGTCGCCGCGGCCGTGCTGGGCACCGGCTACGGCACGGTTCTGGTGTCTGGCCTGCAGTACGTGCAGCGCATCGCACCGCCCGGGCGTCTGGCTGCGTTCACCGCCGTGTTCTACAGCCTCACCTACCTGGGATTCTTCATGCCGGCGGTCCTCTCGGGCATCGAGCTGGCCTTCAGCGGCGTGCACCACGTCTGGATGTTCACCGTGGGTGCGGTGCTGGCTCTGGTCAGCCTCGCGGTGATCGCCGCGAGCAGCGCGGCACTGCGAGAGCGTCCCACCGAGGATGCTGTGGTCGCGAGCGCGCTGGAGAGCGGCCGCGCCGAGGGTGCTAACGTGCCAGCATGACCTTGCTCACGCTGCTGGCGATCACCGTGGTCGCGCTGCTGGGGCCCATGCTGAGCTGGGTCACCCGCTGGCGAACCCCGGTGCTCGTCGGCCAGATTCTCGGCGGCCTGCTGATCGGCGGCACCGGTCTGGGGTGGGTCGACGCGAGCGACTCGATGTTCACGCTGCTGGCCGATCTGGGATTCGCACTCACTATGTTCGTCGCGGGCAGTCAGATTCCGGTGCGCAATCCCGAGCTGCGGCCGCTGCTGTGGAAGGGTCTTCTGCGAGCGGCCGCGGTGGCTTCGGCAGCTCTCGCGCTCGGTGCGATCATCAGCCTGACCCTGCACAGTCCCGACTGGCTGATCTACGCAGTCGTGCTCGGGTCGTCATCAGCGGCTCTGGCGCTGCCGGCGATGGCCCAGGCACGGCTCACCGGCCCGGCGGTAACCGCCACGATGGCGCAGATCGCCATCGCCGACGTGGCGTCGATCGTGCTGCTGCCTTTGGCCATCGACACCGGCCGGGCGCTGCTGACCATCGTCGGGGCGCTCGCGCTCTGCGTGCTGACGGCCGGGGTCGTCGTCGCACTGCGCGTGCTGCGACGTCGCGGCATGCTGCGCGAGGCCCACCGAGTCAGTCATCGCGAGCATCTGGCGCTCGAACTGCGCATCTCGCTCGTGCTGCTGCTCGCATTCGCAGCGCTCGCCTCGCAGACCGCGGTGTCGATCATGCTCGCCGGGTTCGCCGCAGGCGTCGCCGTCGCGGCGATCGGTGAGCCCCGTCGGCTGGCGAAGCAGGTCTTCGCACTCAGCGAGGGCTTCTTCTCACCGCTGTTCTACGTCTGGCTCGGCGCGTCCCTGTCGCTGGGCGAGCTGTGGAGTGGTCCGCAGCACATGCTGCTGGGCCTCGCACTGGGGCTCGGCGGCCTGGCCGTGCACGCGGTCGGCGCACTCACCGGGCAGCCGATCTCACTGGCGCTGCTCGGCAGCGCCCAGCTGGGGGTGCCGATCGCCGCCGCCGCCATCGGCATGCAGACCGGGGCGTTGAACGGCGGGGAGGCCGCCGCACTCGTCTTCGGCGCTCTGATCAGCGTCGTGTCGCTCTCGGCGATCGTTCCCCTCGCGGCCAGACGGTTCGCCGCGCAGAGCTGATCCGCTGCCGCACCGGCAGGATCGACTAGGGTATGTGCATGCTCACTGACCCTCATTCGTCCGAGTCCACCGGCTCATCCCCCGTCGACAGCGAAGCGGCGTCACCGCAAGACCGCATCACACTGCGGTTCATGGCTCTGCCCCAAGAGGTCTCGAAGACCGGCACCTCGATCGCCGAGGGCCGCGTCCTGGAATGGATAGACCGGGCGGGTTACGCTTGCGCCGTCGGCTGGAGCTCCTCATACTGCGTGACCGCCTATGTCGGCAACGTGCACTTCAACCGGCCGATCGCCCCGGGCAGCATCATCGCGGCGCATGCCCGGGTCATCCACACCGGCCGCACCAGCATGCACGTGCTCGTGCGCGTCGAATCGGCCGACGTGCGCACTCGCGCCTACCAGCCAGCCTGCGACTGCATCCTGATCTTCGTCGCCGTCGACGAGAACGGCACGCCGGCACAGGTGCCCCAGTGGAGCCCGCAGACCGACACCGAACGCCAGCTGCACGAGGCCGCCATCGAGCGCATCGAACCCCGCCGCCGCATCCGCGAGTCGATGGCCTCGCAGTCATACACGACCTACGGCACCGCGCCCGAGACGGTGTTTCGCTTTCTGGCCTCGCCGCAGCACGCGAACTGGGGCGGCAAGACCCACGGCGGCACGGTGATGCGCTGGATCGGCGAGGCGGCGAACACCTGCGCCACCAGCTGGGCCAAGCACGACGTGGTCGGCGTCTACTCCGGCGGCATCCACTTCATCAATCCGATTCCGATCGGCAACATCGTCGAGATCCGCTCGCGCCTGCTGCTGACGACGCCGCACAGCATCCACGTCAGCACCCAGGTGCGCACGGCAGACCCGAAACGACCCAGCGATCTGCGGCTGACGACACGCTGCATGAGCGTGCTGGTCGTCGTCGGCGAAGACGGACATGCCACCGACGTGCCGCAGTGGGAGCCGGTCAGCGACGAGGACCGCCACCTGCGGTCACACGCCCGCAAGCTCATCGAGCTGCGTCACGAGATGCATCCGGTACCGCTCGAGCTGCCCGGCATCTGACCGGCCGCCGCCCGACCAGCCCGCCGGCCTAGCCGAGCAGACCGGTCGACAGCAGCCAGGGGCCGGCCAGCTGCCAGCCCACGAACGCACAGGCGTCGAGCAGAAAGTGCGCCACCACCAGCGGGGCCACCCCGCCCCATCGGCGTGCTGCCCAGAGAAAGACCACGCCCATCACCGCATTGCCGACGAACGGCCCGACGCCCTGGTACAGGTGATACGAGCCGCGCAGCAGTGCGGCGAAGACGAAGACGGCAGGCCACCCCCACGAGATCTCGCGCAGGCGGATGACCAGCCATCCCGAGACGACGGTCTCTTCGAGCAGGGCTGCCTGCACCGCTGCGAGCAGCAGCACGGGGATGCTCCACCAGTTCGGATCGAGCGCCGCCGGCACGACGTTGGCGGTGAGCCCGAGCAGACGCCCGACGGCGTAGAGCGCGAGACCGGGCAGGCCGATCACCGCGGCGAGCAGGCAGCCGCGACCCACGGTGCGCCAGCTCCACAGATCGTGCAGACCGAGCCTGGCGGCGCCGACCCCGAAGCCGGCGCCGGTGAGGGCAGGTTCGGTGCGCCCGCCGGCGGCTGCCGCACGCGCTGCCAGCAGCCACAGCACGAACAGCACCGGCACCAGGCCGAAGCCGATCTGCGCCAGCTGGATCAGCAGGTCGAGCCAGGGCTGCGACGCCCGACTCGCGTTCAGGGTGCTCGTCTGGGCGCCGAGGCCGCCTTCGGCCGTCAGCTTGCGCAGCAGCGAGAGTGCGGCGAAGACCGCCGACTGCCCGAGCGTGAGCCCGAGCACGATCCAGATCTCTGCCCGCACACGCGGCCGTGCCCAGGCAGGTGTCACCTCGGCCTGCGGCCAGCGGGAGCGTTGCGTCATAGCAGCACCCTACTCGGGGGCGTCTCTGCGGTATCGTGGAACCCGTCGCCGGCAGAGAGGCAGTCATGAGCACAGAGCACGAGACGCATTCGGTCTTCTTCGTGTCGGACGGTACCGGCATCACCGCCGAGACCCTCGGCAACACGCTGCTGACGCAGTTTCCGAACGACAGCTTCATCCGCGCCACGATCCCCTTCGTGAACACCGTCGAATACGCTCGCACCGTGGTGCGCCACATCGACTCGCTCTCGAAGTCGCAGCCCACTCCGCTGGTCTTCTCGACCGTGGTCTCCGACGAGATCCGCGAGGTCTTCACCGCCTCGGGCGCCCTGGTCATCGACCTGCTCGGCGAGGCCACCAAGCGCCTCGAGCAGACTCTGCACACCGAGGCCAGCCACTCGCCGGGTCGCGCGCACGGGCAGGGCGACCTCGAGCGCTACAACGCCCGCATGCATGCCGTCGAGTTCGCGATCGAACACGACGACGGTCAGAGCCTGCGCGCGCTGGATCGCAGCGACATCATTCTCATCGCCCCGTCGCGCTGCGGCAAGACGCCGACGACCATGTATCTGGCGCTGCAGCACGGCGTACTGGTCGCGAACTACCCGCTCATTCATGAAGACTTCGGTTCGATCGAGCTGCCTGCCCCGATCGCGCCGCTGGCAGACAAGTGCTTCGGCCTGCTCTCGACCCCGCAGCGACTGAGCGAGGTGCGCACCCAGCGCCGCCCCGACTCGCGCTACGCCTCGCTCGACCAGTGCCGTTACGAGCTGCGCAACGCCGAAGAGATGTACCGACGCCACGGCATCCCCTTTGTCAACTCGGCGAGCAAGTCGATCGAAGAGATGGCCTCGGTGATTCTGCACAGCATGAGCCTGCGCAAGTAGCGGCGGCGGAGAGTCCGCCAGCAGGATGTCACCCTTCAGAAACATATCGTGACTATACTTTTTTGCAGTGTGCCGGTGATGACCCATCGACACCACTACCACTGAAGGAGACCAGTGTCAGAAAACGTCCTGTGGTTCACCGAGGCCGGCCTCGATGACATCGACAAAGTCGGCGGCAAGAACGCTTCGTTGGGTGAGCTGATTCAGAACCTCTCATCGGCAGGCGTCAACGTTCCCGAGGGGTTCGCCACCACCTCGGCCGCGTTCCACACGTTCCTCGACGAGTCGGGTGTGCGTGACTATATCTTCAAGACTCTTGCAGACCTCAATGCGGACGACGTGGTCGCCCTGGCTGCGGCCGGCAAAGACATCCGCGCCAAGGTTCGCGACACGCCCTTCCCCTCGGCGCTCGAGGCTGACATCCGCAACGCCTTCGAACAGCTGACCGGGTCGTACGACGATCCCACGGCCGTCTCGTTCGCCGTGCGCTCCTCGGCCACTGCCGAGGACCTGCCCGACGCATCCTTCGCGGGCCAGCAGGAGACCTACCTGAACGTGCGCGGCATCGACCACATCCTGGCCGCCATCAAAGAGGTGTTCGCGTCGCTCTACAACGACCGTGCGATCGCCTATCGCGTGCACAACGACTACAGCCATGAAGACGTCGCCCTGTCGGCGGGCATCCAGCGCATGGTGCGCTCCGACATCGGCGCGTCGGGCGTCATGTTCACCCTCGACACCGAGTCGGGCTTCGACGACGCGGTGTTCATCACCAGCGCGTTCGGCCTCGGCGAAGGCGTCGTACAGGGTGCCGTCAACCCCGACGAGTTCTACGTCTACAAGCCCGCGCTTCGCGCCGGGCGGCCCGCGATCCTCAAGCGCTCGGTCGGCGGCAAGGCGCTGAAGATGATCTACACCGACGACCAGACCGTCGGCCGCAGCACCGAGTTCGTCGACGTGCCCGAGCAGGATCGTCTCAAGCTCAGTCTGACCGACGACGAGGTGCAGGAACTGGCCCGCCACGCGCTGGCCATCGAAGCGCACTACGGACGTCCGATGGACATCGAGTGGGGCAAAGACGGCATCGACGGCCGCATCTACGTGCTGCAGGCGCGCCCGGAGACCGTGCGCTCACGCGACGACTCCTCGGCGCTCGAGCGTTTCAGCATCGGGGCAGAGGGCAAGGGCGACGTGCTCATCGAAGGTCGTGCCATCGGTCAGCGCATCGGCGCCGGCCCGGTGCGGGTGATGCACTCGCTCGATCAGATGGTCGACTTCGTCGAGGGCGAGGTGCTCGTCGCTGACATCACCGACCCCGACTGGGAGCCCATCATGAAGCGTGCCAGCGCCATCGTGACGAACCGCGGCGGGCGCACCTGCCATGCCGCGATCATCGCACGCGAGCTCGGCATCCCCGCCGTGGTCGGCACCGGCGACGCCACTCGCTCGCTCGCCGACGGCAAGTCGGTGACCGTCTCGTGCGCAGAGGGGGAGACCGGCTTCGTCTACGAGGGCATCGCCGACTTCGAGCTCAAACGCACTGAGCTCGACCACATGCCCGAGATCCCGGTCAAGCTCATGATGAACGTGGGCACCCCGGATCAGGCGTTCAGCTTCGCGAAGCTGCCGAACGCCGGCGTGGGCCTCGCGCGTCTCGAGTTCATCATCAACCGCCAGGTGGGCATCCACCCGCGCGCACTCCTCGAGCTGGACGACCAGGAGCCCGCGCTCAAGGCCGAGATCGAGCAGCGTATCGCGGCCTACGAGAGCCCGACCGACTACTTCGTGAAGCGCGTCGCCGAGGGCGTCTCGATGATCGCCGCGGCCTTCGCGCCGAAGCCGGTGGTCGTGCGCATGAGCGACTTCAAGTCGAACGAGTACGCCAACCTGCTCGGCGGCGCCCGCTACGAGCCCGACGAAGAGAACCCGATGCTCGGCTGGCGCGGCGCCTCACGCTACGTCTCCTCCGATTTCCGGGCCTGCTTCGAGCTCGAGTGCCGTGCCATGAAGTTCGTGCGCGACGAGATCGGCCTGACCAACGTGAAGCTGATGGTGCCGTTCGTGCGCACGGTCGAAGAGGCCAAGGGCGTCATCGAGCTGATGGAGCACAACGGTCTGAAGCGCGGCGAGAACGGTCTCGAGATCTACATGATGTGTGAGATCCCGAGCAACGCACTGCTCGCAGACGAGTTCCTCGAGTACTTCGACGGCTTCTCGATCGGCTCGAACGACATGACGCAGCTGTCGCTCGGCCTCGACCGTGACTCGGCGCTGGTCGCCGACGAGTTCGACGAGCGCAACCCGGCGGTCAAGAAGCTGCTGGCGATGGCGATCGAGCACTGCAACGCGGCCGGCAAGTACGTCGGCATCTGCGGGCAGGGCCCGAGCGACCACCCGGATCTCGCCGAGTGGCTGCTCGATCAGCACATCGTGTCGATGTCGCTGAACCCTGACACCGTGGTCGACACCTGGCTGCGTCTGGCCGAGCACCAGAGATGACCATGCGAACGGTGTGGTGCTGAGTCGTTCGGCTCAGCACCACACCGTTGCCAGAATGGCCGGCACACTGTGTGCCGGCCATTCTGCATCTGTGTGAGGGGTGTTCGATCAGCTGTTCCACAGGCCGAACGATGCGGCCAGGCGGCTGATCTTCTTCGCCCGCGACAGTCGTGGCAGGTAGCTGCCGTCGGCTCCCCCGTCGCCCTGCGCGTCTTTGTCGAGCAGGTCGCGCGCCCAGGCGATCTCGGACTGCGTCGGAGCGAGATGCTCGTTGATCTGTGCGGTCTGCTGCGGCTTGAGCACCAGTTTGCCGGTCATGCCCATCTCGGCCGTGGTCTGGCAGGCCGCCATGATCACCGCCGGGTCGTCACTGAGCACCGGGCCGTCGATCGGGCCGGGAAGCTCGCCGACGCGAGAGGCCACGACCAGCCGTGACCGCGCGTATGCGAGCGCCAGGGCGGTGTTGCCCGCACCGGTGTCGCGGCGAAAGTCGCCCACGCCGAAGGCGAGCCGAAAGGTTCCCGGTGCCTTCGCGATGAACGGTGCGTTCTCGACGCCCAGACCGCTCTCGAGCAGCGCGACCACCGGTGTGCCGGGGTTGAGCCCCTGCCCGGTCAGCGCCACCTGCTCGGCGGTCTCGGTCTTGGCCAGCATGACGCCGCGCAGCCCTTCTGCGCCACGCAGCGCATCGAGGTCGCGATGCCACAGCTCGCTGCCGGCGGGGTTGATGCGCACCCATGCGCTCATCCCGTTGTTCAGCGCTTCAGCGGCCAGCGCTCGAGCGGCGTCTTTGCCCTCGTCTGGAATGCCGTCTTCGATGTCGAAGACGACGGAGTCGGCCTCGCTCGCCAGCGCGTCGAGCAGCGTCTGCTCGTCATGCGGCGGTGCGAGAAGCCAGCTGCGCGAGAGTTTCGCAGGAAGATTTGCCGCACGTTCGTTTCGAATGCCCATATCAGCCATGCTAGCCACCCGTCGACGTCTTGGCGCGGATCACCGCACCTCCTGCGCGGGGCATATACGACCCGGGGCATACATGTCCCGGACCTCCCGGCTCAGGCGCTCACCGATCCGTGCACGATCGGTATCTCGCTCGTCACCACCGGAATCGACGCGGTGAGCAGCGTGCCGTCCTCGCGTCGGAAGCCTTCGAGCTGGTCGATGTCCGGCTCGCCTTCGATGATCGATCCCTGACCGTCGAGCGCCACTGAGACGGGCTCGCCCGCACGCACCACGAACCGCTGGCCGCGCACCCAGAAGGTCAGCTGCGTGCCCTCCTCGACTTCGGCGAAGAGCGTGTCTCGCGTGACGGTGAAGCGCACCCGGGTGCCCATCTGCGTCAGGGGGAACGAGAGCTCCTGCCAGTCAGCGGGAAGCCGAGGGTCGAAGCGCAGCGTGCCGCCGACGTCGCGCAGACCGCCGAACCCGCTGACGATCGTGGTCCAGATGCCGCCGGCGGATGCGATGTGGGCGCCGTCCTCGGTGTTGCGATGCAGGTTGTCGAGGTCGGTGAACAGCGAGCACATGAAGTGGTCGTAGGCGAGCTCCTGATACCCGACCTCTGCTGCCACGATTGACTGCACACCGGCAGAGAGCGTGGAGTCCCCGGTCGTCAGCGGTTCGTAGTACTCGAAGTCGGCGCGCTTCTCGGCAGCACTGAACAGGTCGCTGCGCAGGTAGAGCGCGAGCACCACATCGGCTTGTTTGACCACCTGGAACCGGTAGATCACCAGCGGGTGGAAGTGCAGCAGCAGCGGTCTCTGCTCTGGCGGCGTGTTCTCGACGTCCCAGATCTCACGATTGAGGAACTGCTCGTCTTGGGGATGGATGCCGAAGTGCTCGTCGAAGGGCAGCTCCATGCGATCGGCGATCAGCTCCCAGCGTCGAATCTCGTCATCGGTGATGTCGAGCCGCTCGCGAGCGCGAAGCGCGTCGTCGGGGCGCAGCTGGGCGATCTGCTGCAGCGCGCTCACCGCGTAGCGCAGATTGAACTGGGCCATGGCATTCGTGAACAGGTTGTTGTTGACGACAGTCGTGTACTCGTCAGGACCGGTGACGCCATGGATGTTGAAGGTGCGCTCCCCGTTCGAGCCGCGCCAGAATCCCAGGGAAGCCCACATGCGAGCGGTCTCGACCACCACGTCGATGGCCTCACGAGCGAGAAACTCGTAGTCTCCTGTCGCCCCGATGTACTTCGCGATGGCGTAGGTGATGTCTGCGTCGATGTGATACTGCGCAGTGCCGGCCGCATAGTAGGCCGACGACTCCTCGCCATTGATGGTGCGCCAGGGGAACAGCGCGCCCTCGACGCCGAGCTGGTCGGCGCGCTGTCGGGCCTGAGGCAGCATCTGCACGCGAAACCGCAGCGCGTTGCGCGCGACATCAGGGCTCGTATACGAGAGAAACGGCAGCACGAACACCTCGGTGTCCCAGAAATAGTGGCCGCTGTAGCCCGATCCGGTGAGCCCTTTGGCCGGCACGCCCCAGCCCTCGGCGCGGGCCGAGGCCTGGATGAGCTGGAACAGGTTCCATCGCACCGCCTGCTGGATCACCGGCTGACCGGGAATGCGCACATCTGAGCGCGCCCAGAAGGCGTCGAGCCAGCGCCGCTGCTGCCGGCGCAGTCCGTCGGCACCGTACTCGTGAGCCCTGGACAGGCTTCGCACGCAGCGGTCGACGAGTTCCTGCACGGGATACCCGTTCGATGTGTGATAGGTCACGAACTTGGTCACCGTGGTCGGCACGCCCTCGCGCGCGTCGACCTCGAACACGTTGCGGGCGAGGTCATCAGTGATCGTGTGCGAGCTGCGATACGCGTTGCGTGTCTCGATGAGATGGTCGGCGGCCACCGCGATCGTCTGCCCGGACTTTGCGACACGGTAGCCCAGCACGCTGCGCTGGTCGTTCTGCATGCGGTATCGCGGCAGGAACACCCGGTGCTCGAACTGCTTCGCCCTGCGCGGCTCGATCCCCTTGCCCAGCGCATGCTGCCGAACGCCGAAGTCGTCTTCGCCATCCTGCCGATTCATGATCTGACACGAGATCGCGATGGGCGCGTCTCCTTCCAGCATCGTCACCGTCAACGTGAGCAGAGCCAGGTGGCGCTGCGTGAACGAGACCAGCCGAGACGAGGTGATCCTCACTCGTTTGCCGGCTGGCGTCCGCCAGACCAGGTCACGGATGAGCTGCCCGGTGCGAAAATCGAGGCGGCGATGGTAGTCGACGATCTCGGCCTTGTCCGGGATGAACGGCTCGTCGTCGACGTAGACGCGGATCGGCCGCGCGTCGGGAGCATTGATCATGCTCTGTCCGACCTTGGCGAATCCGAAGGCCTCTTCAGCGTGCCGGATCTCCCAGGTCTCATGCAGCCCGCTGACATAGGTGCCCTGCTCGCAGCTGGACCGCCCCTCCGAGTAGTTGCCGCGAAAGCCGATGTACCCGTTCGAAACGGCGAAGAGAGTCTCTGTGATGCCGACGTCGTCGATGTCGAAGCGGTCTTCGCGCAGCCCCCACTCGTCGATCCGAAATCGTGTTCGGTCGATGTCGGTCGGGCTCCACTCTCGCCCCAGGGCGAGGCGTCCGGATGTCGTCATGCGTTCTCCTCTCGGGCTGCGCTCGTCAGCTCTGCAAGATCGTTCACGACCAGATCGGCACCGGCCTCGAGGAGCGCGTCCCGGCCGGCACCCCGGTTCACTCCGATCACGGGGTGGAATCCTCCGGCGCGACCGGCTGCGACGCCGGAGAGCGCGTCTTCGACGACTGCGGTGCCGCGTGGATCGACGTCGAGCATGCGTGCTCCCTCCAGGTAGGTGTCCGGCGCGGGCTTGCCCGGCAGCCCTGCAGCAGCGGCATGCACGCCGTCCACGATCACGGGAAAGTTCCCGTCGAGGCCGGCTGCCGAGAGAACGCGGCGGGCGTTGCGCGAGCTGGAGACCACGCCGACCGGCACGCGAGCTGCGCGAAGCTCTTCGAGCAGAGCGACCGACCCGGGGTAGGCCTGCACGCCGTCGGCCGCCAGCACGGCGGTGAACAGGTCGTTCTTCATGTTGCCGAGGCTGCACACGGTGTCGAGCCCCGGTTCGTCTTCGGGGGTTCCGATGGGCAGCGTCAGCTTGCGGGACGCGAGCACGGCGGCGACGCCCTCGTAGCGTGGCCGTCCGTCGACATATCGCAGATAATCGTCGGCCGTGTAGTCGGGGCTCACGCCATAGTGCGCGAACACAGTCTCGAAGAGCCGTCGCCACGCCCGCTCGTGCACCAGGGCAGTCGGCGTCAGCACACCGTCGAGGTCGAAGAGCACGGCCTGCGCCTGTTGAATGATCGTCACCCTTCCAAGAGTACCGACGTCGTGGGCCAGACACGTGCTGAGAATCACTTCACGCAATGGTTACACCGATTTCTTCTGCCGCATACAGTGCAGTCGATAGTCTGCGTGAAAGCCCGTGCTCGTCGGCAGCTCCCCGTACTGACCGCCCCCCCTCTGATCCGTCCACTGTTTTCCACTCGGTCAACCCGCAGTCGTCCGAGTGCTCCCGGGTGGGTCTCTCCACCCGTGACCGGCATCTGCGAACGGCCGTGTGATCGGCTGCGGCTCGCCCGTCAGCAGGTGCCTCGCGGCACAGATGTCCGAACCCTCTGTGCGGCACCCCATCCTCGCTGCCCGACCCTGTTTGGAGGCGTTCCATGTCCCCCACTCGTCTGCTGTTCGCACGTCTGATCGCCATCCTCGTCGCCGGTTTCGGCATGTCATACATCGTCTGGCGCTGGTCTGAGACCATCGCCTGGTCGGCCGCGTGGCTGGCCGTCCCCCTGGTCGTCGCCGAGACCTACTACCTCGCAGAGTCCCTGCTCTACGCGCTGACGATGTGGAACGCCAGGCGTCGCCCGAGGGCGCCTGCCGCTCCGGAGGGACGAACCGTCGACATCTTCATCACGACGTACAACGAACCACTCGACCTCGTGCTGCGCACGGCCATCGCCGCCCAGGCGATCCGCTATCCGCACCAGACCTGGATTCTGGATGACGGCGACCGGTCGGAGTTCCGGCTCGCGGCACGGCGCATCGGCGTGGGCTACATCACCAGGGGTCCCGAGTGGGCGGGCCGCCCTCGCCTCGCCAAAGCGGGAAATATCAACAACGCGCTCTTCCGCACCGACGGGGAGTTCTTCGCCGTGCTCGACGCTGATCAGGTGCCCTCCCCCGATTTCCTGGACGCAGTGCTCGGATACTTCGCCGACGACCGGGTCGCATTCGTGCAGACTCCGCAGGAGTTCTGGAACATCGGGCGCAGGGATCCCTTGGGCAGCCGCGCCGAGCTGTTCTATGGTCCCATTCAGCAGGGCAAGGACGGCTGGGACGCGGCGTTCTTCTGCGGCTCGAACGCGGTGCTGCGCCGTGAGGCGGTCATGGCGCTCGGGCTCAGCCGCATGCCGTCGCGGGCCCGTGTGCGCATCCGTCGTCACCTGCGTCGTTCACGACACCAGCTGACCGCGCTGCGATCGTCGGTGCGCACGAGCGATCCCGCGGCAGCGCACGTGCTCACCGATGTGCTCGCCGCGATCGACGAGGCGGGCAGATCTCTGCGCCGGGCACATCCGCTGGCGGCGGTGGTGCTGAGGTTCCGGGCGCGCGTGCAGGCCGCGCACAGCACCGATCTGTCGCTGCCCTTCGCCGTCGAGGAGGTGCTCGCCGGCGTGCTGCAGCGCATGACGGTCACGCGCAGCGACTCCGCACTCGCGGTCCAGCCGGTGCGCACCACCTCGATCACCGAGGATATGGCGACGGCGATGCATCTGCACGCTCTCGGCTGGTCCAGCGTCTTCCATGACGAGGTGCTGGTGCGCGGCCTCGCCCCGGAGCACATCCGCGACGCGATCGCCCAGCGGCACCGGTGGGCGACCGGCACCATGCAGGTGTTCTTCACCCAGAATCCCCTGTTCGTCCGTGGCCTCTCCACGGGTCAGCGACTGATGTACCTGGCGACCATGACGAGCTATCTGAGCGGGTTCGCGGCGGTTGCCCTGCTGAGCGCCCCGATCGTGTTCCTCACCACGGGCATCGCGCCGATGGAGGCGAGCGCACTCGACTTCGCCGTGCGGTTCGTGCCGCTCTTCGTGCTCTGCCAGCTGCTGTTCCTCGTCTCTGGATGGCGCAGACGAGGGCTCTGGCGCGGGCAGCAGCTCTCGATCGCGCTCTTTCCCACCTGGATCCGAGCGTCAGTCGACGGCCTGCTCTCCGCGGTGGCGGGGCGACCCGTCCAGTTCACCGTCACACCGAAGTCGAGCAGCGGTGCCGATCGCAGCGGTCTCCGTGCGGTGACACCGCAGCTGGTGGTCCTGGGGCTGCTGCTCACGGCAGGCCTGGTCGGAGGAATCCGTCTGATCACCGGGGCGACCGATCTGCAGGCCTCGCTGCTGGCCTTCGGGTGGACGGCACTGGACGTCGTGCTCCTCTCCGTCGTCATCGGTGCGGCACGCTACCGTGGACCTGACCCGACGACTGTGCGCGAGCCCTCATCCGCAGAAGACGCCCTCTTCGCCGACATCGTGGCCAGAACCGCCAGTCGACAGCATGGTGCGGAAGGCCCATCGCACAGCGGATTCGCCGCTGCCGTCGAGCCCTGCTCTCCCGGATCGGCCACGTCGCTCGAAGGGCCTGTGACCGTTCGTTCCGATGCTGTGGTCTTCAGGCCAGACGCCGTCACGCTCGACTCACGCGCCGCGCTGCGACTGCGCAACGAGATCGCCGGTTTCCTCGACGGCGACCGCCTGGTGCTCGTCGACGTCGCAGGAGTCGAGAGGGTCACCCCGGCAGGGCTCGCGGGAATGCTGCAGCTGCTCCATCTCGTGCGCGCTGAGGGTGCCGATCTCCGTCTGTTCGGCATCTCTGCGGCGATGCGGCGAGCGCATGAGGCCTATCGGCTGAATCTGCTCACCCCGATTCACCGGCACGAGCGCGACGCACTGTGCTGGGTGCCTGCACCGGTGCCGCTGGAGAAGACGGCGGCTCGCCGTCTTCTCCAGCACACGGACGGTGCACGCCCTCGGAGCGCGCGGAGGGACCATGGACAGTGAGCGCCATCGCCGCGGACGTCTGCAGAGACACCGTTCAGGTGTGCTCGCCGAGCGCCCGCCGGAACGCCTCGGCGCTCTCTGGTCGGGAGTCCAGGCGCCAGTCGCGCTCCTTGTCCATCTGAAACCAGACGAGACCGGCCAGGCGCTCCTGGTTCGCGGCCAGGCGCATCAGCGAGTCGATCCAGGCGGCCTTGCGGCGCGTCTCGGATGCGTCCTCGGCGCAGCCGGTCTCGGAGATCAGGAGTGGGGCGGTCGTCTGCAGCTCCCGCAGCTCGTCGAGCGACGATCCGAACAGCTCTCCCGGCTCCGTCCAGTGGTGTCCCTCGCCGTCGCCCCAGTTGTATCCGCTCACGCCGATGAGGTCGACGGCGTCCGCGCCGGGGAACGTGTCGGAGATCGGGGTCGTCACTCCCTCGACCGCGACGTTCGGCGCCCAGAACAGCTGCACGTTGCCGGCGTCGTGTTCGTCCAGGATTCGGGCCAGACGAAGCCAGACCTGCACGAATTCGTCGGCCGTGTTTCCGTTGACGCCCACTGCCCACGGGTACCAGTTCGCGTTCATCTCATGGGCGAAGCGCAGGATGATCGGCGTCTCGAGCCCGGCGAGCGTCTGCGCCCAGCGGTGCAGCGCCACGTCGTGATCGCCTGCGGCCAGGCTGCGCAACGCGTATGCCGGCTGGTCAGTGCCGGCTTCGGGCACCCACGGCTCCAGCGAGACGATCGGGGTTGCTCCACGGGCGGCGTCTTCACGAATGCCGTCGACGGGCACGCGCTCGTTCAGGGCGACGAACCGCATGAGGTAGTCGGGGGTGGCTCCCGCCACATCGACCACGTGCTCGTAGGTGCTCGACGGCTGCCCGTCGTCTGGCAGGAAGACTCCCCAGCGGAGCTCATGCGCAGACTCGTCTCCCCCGCCGCCGGGCTGCGATGCCGCCGGCTCGGACGCGGCCGTCCCGCCGCGCGGCAAGGAGTCGCAGCCGACCAGCAGCATGGTGCCTGTCAGAAGGCCGGCCGCGACCGACAGCAGCGCCGACGAACGGTGCCGGCCTTCAGGCTTGTTGGCGCTCCGCATCTCGCCCCTCCTCTCGCCGCATTCGATTGCATTGGAGTCTGACATGAACACGACGCAGAATCGACCCCGGCGACGCGGCCGCGCTCGCGCATCCGTCATCGTGCCGGTGATCCTGATGGCGATGTCCGCCACCGGCATCACTCTCGGAATGCGCCAGGCGATGCCTCCCGAGCCCACCGCGGAGCAGTGCGCCATCAGCGATCGCGACGTGCTCGCAGACGTCGACGGCGGCGTGCTGCTCGGAGTGAATCTCGACTGGGAGGCGAACTCCCTGGCCGAGCATCGTGAGGCCCTCGCCCACGACCCGGCGGTGGTCGTGCAGTTCACCGACATTCCCTACGACGATCAGACCTGGCAGCACACGGCGGATGCCGCCGCCCAGGTGAGAAAGATCGGTGGTGTGCTTCTGCTCACCCTCGAACCGCACGGCGGTCTCACCACGCTGAGCGAGCCGGTCGTGGACCGGCTCGTCACCGATCTGGCCGCGCTCAACGACTCCGGGGTGCCGGTGGTCGTCAGGCTGGCGCACGAGATGAACGGGTCCTGGTACTCCTGGGGGCAGCAGCCCACGGCCTATCGCGAGGTGTTCCGACGAGTCGCCGAATCCGTGCACGAGGGAGCGCCCGGCAGCGCGATGATGTGGGCACCCAACTACGGCGGCGGGTATCCGTTCGTCGGCGGTCAGTACGCGGCGGTGCCCGGCAGTGCTGACCATCATCTGCTCGACACCGACGCAGACGGGGCGATCACGATGCACGATGATCCGTACGCCCCGTACTACCCGGGTGACGACGTCGTGGACTGGGCGGGGGTGTCGTTGTACCACTGGGGCAACCAGCGCCCGTGGGGCGACAACGACCCCTTGGTCGAGACCACGAAGTTCGCCGACATGCTCACCGGCTCATACCATGGCACGGCTGGCGACGACTCCATGCTTCCTGACTTCTACGAGGTCTACGGCGAGCGGCATGGCAAGCCGATCGCCGTTCCGGAGACCGCGGCCATCTACACCCCCTCACGCGCCGGAGAGGATGAGCTCAGCGTCAAGCAGGCTTGGTGGTCGCAGGTGTTCGCCGACGGCCTGCACGAGCGATATCCGAAGATTCGCATGATCAACTGGTTCGAGTGGCGCAAGTTCGAGATCGAGATCAACGACATCGTCGACTGGCGTGCGTCCGGATCCGAACCGGTGCGCCAGGCATTCCTCGCAGACCTGCCCGACTGGCTGCTCTACGCCGACGAGCTCGGCACCTGCCGAGAGCGGTGAGCCCGGGAACGGTGCCAGAGAGACGATGAGAGGAGGGTCGGCTCCGCGTCTGCGGTGCCGACCCTCCTCTCATCCGACCTGATGGTCCAGTCGATCGCGCGCGAATCCGTACTGCTGGTCAGGCCTCGACGGTCTCGGCGAGCGTGATCGCCTGACCGATGCCCGACATCACTGCGGCGATGCGCAGCGTCTCATAGACCTGTTCGCGCGAGATGCCCTCGCGACGCACCGTCGCCTCATGAGCGTCGAGGCACTGCTCGCAGCCGTTGATCGCCGAGACGGCCAGCGACCAGAGCTCGAAGTCTGCCTTGGCGACGCCTCCGGCCGACCCGATGATGTTCATGCGCAGCCCGGCGCGCAGATCGTCGTAGGCGCCGTGCAGAAAGTGGCGGGCACGGTAGAACACGTTGTTCATGCCCATGATCGAGGCCGCACCGAGCGCCGCTTTCAGCGCCGTCTCGTCGAGGTGCTCTTTGGCCTCGCTGACGACCTCGACGATGACCGACTCGACTCGGGTCGCCGCAGCGGTGGCCGCCATCGCGCCCCAGAGCTGCTGCTCGGTCAGCGTCGAGTCACGCAGCAACGTGCCGATGTTGAGCTTGAGGTCTTTTGCGTAGTCGGGCAGCGCATTCTTCAGGTTCTCGATGGCCATCAGTGCACCAGCTCGTGGAATGCGTCGATGGTGGCTGCGCCCTTCTTCCAGTTGCAGGCGCAGAGCTCATCGGACTGCAGCGCGTCGAGCTGACGCAGCACCTCATCGGTGTTGCGACCGACTGAGCCTGCGTCGACCATCACGAACTGAATGGTGTTGTTCGGGTCGATGATGAACGTGGCGCGGTCGGCGACTCCATCGCTGTTGAGCACGCCGGTGGCCGTGACCAGTTCGCGCTTGATGTCGCTGGCCATCACGAAGGGCAGGTCGCGCAGGTCTTCATGCGACCGACGCCAAGCGTAGTGCGTGTACTCGTTGTCGACCGAGGCGCCGATCACCTCGGTGTCGCGATCTGCGAAGTCGTCGTGCAGCTTGCCGAAGGCGGCGATCTCGGTCGGGCAGACGAAGGTGAAGTCCTTCGGCCAGAAGAAGACGACGCGCCACTTTCCGGGGTTGTCCTTCGATGAGACCGTGGTGAAGAAGTCTTCAGGCTTGTTCGCCTCGACCTTGCTCAGGTCGCCGGGCACCACGCCCGTGAGTTCGTAATCAGGGAACTGATCGCCGATCGTCAGTACAGACATTCCGTGTTCCTCCATCTCTGTGGCGCGGCGTCACTCTGTACGACGTCGCACCGGGGCGGCCCGTTCGGGTCGTCGACTTATTTTGCCTGGATCAAATATACAACATCTGTTGGGGAGCGGAGAGACGGATCGACGAACGCTCGACGAACCGCGGTCTCACGGGCTCCGCACGCGGGCCAACACGGTGACGTGCAGCTCAGCCGCTCTCCGAGGTCAGACCTCCTGCATCGCGAGCGTGCGCACCACGGCTTCGCCAGCGTCGTCCGAGGCGTCGAGGTCGATCTCGGCTCTGATCTGCCAGTCGTGGTTGCCGTCCGGGTCTTCCAGCCTCTGCCGCACCGTCCAGACTCGCGCCGTGGAATCGTCGATCTCGAGCAGGCGCGGGCTGCGCGCCTTCGCGTCGAAGCCGATCGTGTCGTACTGCTCGTGGTATCGGTCAAGCGCCTGCTGCCAGCCGGCCGCGTCCAGCCCGCCATGGTCGGCATCCGCAGCAGCCAGATCATCGATGCGCCCGAACGCGGCGAGCTGCACCCGACGGAACATCTCGTTGCGCACCAGGACGACGAACCCGCGACGGTTGTCGGTGAGCCGCGGCGGATTGTCGGGCAGCGCCCCGGGACGCAGCGACTGCTCGGCATCGCGTGCGAGCTGCTCGGTGTCGGGATGCGCAAGCTGCTCCCACTCGTCGATCAGACTGGAGTCCACCTGTCGCACCAGCACGCCGAGCCACTCGATGATCGCCGTGAGCGCGTCGTCTTTGCTGCCGTCGGGCACGGTGTGCGACAGCGCGCGAAACGCGTCGGAGAGATAGCGCAGCACGACGCCTTCGGAGCGCTGCAGATCATAGAAGCCGATGACGTCGCGAAAGTCCATCGCCCGCTCGAACATGTCGCGCACCACCGACTTCGGCCGCAGCTCTTCGTCAGCAGCCCAGGGCACCGACTGCAGGTACTGGTCGAAGGCCGCGCCCAGCAGCTCGTCGAGCGGTTTGGGCCATTCGATCTGCTCGATGATCTCCATGCGCTCGTCGTACTCGACGCCGTCGGCCTTCAGCTCGGCGATCGCAGCACCGCGCGCCTTCTTCTGCTGCGCGATCAGCACGACGCGGGGGTTCTCGAGGGTGGCCTCGATGATCGAGACCACGTCGAGCGCATACGTCTCGCTCTGCGGATCGAGCAGCTCGATCGCCGCAAGGGCGAAGGGCGACAGCGGCTGGTCGAGGGCGACCTGCTCGCCCACGCCGTCGGCGAGGCGAATCACCAGGCGCCCGTCGTCGAAGCGCTTCTGCTCGACGACCCCGGCCGCGCGCAGCGTGCGATAGATCTGCAGTGCGCGTCGCGCGAGAGCGTACTTATTCTCGAGCGACTCGGCACTGTCGAAGATGAGCGATCGCACTCGAGCGAAGACGTCACCGCCGAAGGCGATCGCATTGAGCAGGATGCCATGGGTGATGCGCATCTGCGAGCGCAGCGGCTCGGGCTGCGCGGCGATCAGCTTCTGAAAGCTCGGCTCGCCCCAGCTCACCATGCCGGCAGGCGCCTTCTTGCGCATGACCTTGCGGCGCTTCTTCGGATCATCGGCATACTTCTTCGAGATCTTCGCGTTCTCGATCTCGTGCTCGGGGGCCTGAGCGATGACGTCGCCTTCAGTGTCGAAGCCGGCCCTCCCGGCACGGCCGGCGATCTGATGGAACTCACGAGCCGTGAGATGACGCTGACGCACGCCGTCGAACTTGGTGAGCCCGGTGAACAGCACGGTGTGAATCGGCACGTTGATGCCGACCCCCAGCGTGTCGGTGCCGCAGATGACCGCGAGCAGCCCCTGCTGCGAGAGCTGCTCGACCAGACGCCGGTACCGCGGCAGCATGCCGGCATGATGCACGCCGATGCCGGCTCGCACCAGCCGCGACAGCGTCTTGCCGAACCCCGTCGTGAACCGGAAGTCGCCGAGGGCCTCTTTGATGCGGTCTCGGCGCTCGCGGCTGACCAGGCCCGCATTGACCAGCCCCTGCGCGGTCTCGATCGCCGCCGCCTGCGCGAAGTGCACGACGTAGATCGGTTCGCGACGCGAGTGCATGAGCTCTTCGGCGAGCTCGTGCAGCGGCGTCAGCGAGTACTCGAAGTGCAGCGGCACCGGCCGCTCGGCGTCGTCGACGAGGGCGACCGGGCGATCGGTGCGCCGGGCCAGGTCGGCGCGCAGCCCGCTCACGTCGCCGAGGGTGGCCGACATCAGCAGAAAGCGCGCGTCGGCGAGCAGCAGCAGCGGCACCTGCCAGGCCCATCCGCGTTCGCTGTCGCCGTAGTAGTGGAATTCGTCCATCACGACGGTGTCGAGACCGGCGCGGTCGCCGTCGCGCAGCGCCTGATTGGCCACGATCTCGGCCGTGCAGCAGATCACGTCGGCGTCGCTGTTCACGGCAGAGTCGCCGGTGAGCATGCCCACGCGATCGGCCCCGAAGATCTCGATCATGTCGAAGAACTTCTCGCTCACCAGAGCCTTGATCGGGGCCGTGTAGGCTGCACGACCGCCACGCCACAGGGCGAGAAAGATCGCGCCGATGGCGACCAGCGACTTGCCCGAGCCGGTCGGCGTGGCAAGAATCACGTGCGAGCCCCCGGCGAGCTCCAGCACGGCCTCCTGCTGATGCTCGTAGGGCTCGATACCGCGTTCCTCCACCCAGGCGAAGAACGCCTCGAAGGCGGCGTCGAGGTCGTCGCGATCGCGCTCGGGTATCAGGCGCTCGGCCAAGGAGGGCACCTGCGCCGTCGACCCGCCGGCGGCGCCACCGGGTGTGGGCACAGCGTCATCGCGCTGCACGTCGTCGAGAGCGGCATCGGTTTCAGGATTCTGGTCAGGCATCACGTTCAGTCTAGGGGTGGCCGCCGACGGCCAGTAGACTGACGCCATGAGCGATCAGGATCAGCACGCCAGCGATCGGAATCAGTATCTGCAGCCGGCACCCGACGGCTATGCGGTTCGAGATTCTGGCGACGCCTGGGTCACCGGGCCCGACGGCAGCCGGTACTGGGGTCGCTTCGGAGCTGCCGGGCTGCTCGCCCACGACACCGACCGCGGCATCCTGATGCAGCACCGGGTCGCCTGGAGTCACTTCGGCGGCACGTGGGGCATTCCCGGCGGCGCCCGTCGCGAAGGCGAGACCGCGCTGCAGGCCGCTCTGCGCGAGGCCGGCGAGGAGGCCGGAGTGCCGAGCGACGCGATCGCTCCCATCAGCGAGCACAGCTACGATCTGGGCTTCTGGTCGTACGTCACCGTGCTCGCACGTGTCACCCGCCCGTTCGATGCGGTGCGCTCCGACGCCGAGAGCGTCGAGGTCGCCTGGGTCCCGCTCACGCAGGTCGCGGGTCTCGAACTGCATCCCGGTTTCGCCAAGGCCTGGCCCGAGCTGCAGCGCACGCTCCTCGAACGCCAGATCTGACCTGCCCGGCGAGCAGGCGGCTCACAGGGTGATGCGCTCCGCCCAGGTCAGTTCGGCGGCATCGCGCACCCCGGCAGCGGCGAATGCCGCATCGTCCGAGAATTCGGCGACTGACGCATCCACCGGCACTTTGAGCCGACGCAGGGTCTGCCGAGCGACCGCCTCGGCACTGTCGAGCAGCACGGTTCCGGCCGGCAGAGCCGCCGCGATCACATCGGCGACCAGCGGGTAATGCGTGCACCCCAGCACCACGGCAGGCACCTGCGGCGTGCGTGCGACGGCATCCTGGACAGCCGACTCGATACCAGCGGCGTCGCCCTGCTCGATCGCATCGGCGAGACCGTGGCTGCCGATGACGTCGACGTGCTTCGTGCCGGCGAACACCTGCACAAGATCGGCGAGGTAGTCGCTGTGCGCGGTCGTCTCGGTGGCCCAGACCGCGAAGCGTTCGAATCGCTGGGCGGCCGGCTTCACCGCGGGCACGGTCGCGATGATGGGGATGCGCGGCTCGAACTGGTCGCGCAAGGGCTCGCGTGCCACGATGCTTGCGGTGTTGCAGGCCAGCGCGATGCCCTGGGCTCCGGCGTCTCGGGCCCGGCGGGCCATCGCGAACACGCGTTCGACGACGTCTCCAGGGTCGCGCTCGCCCCATGGCGAACCGACCGGATCGGTCATCAGCAGCACGCGCAGGTCGGGGGCCAGACGATGGATCCACTGTGCAGTGGGCAGCAGCCCTTTGCCGGAATCGATCAGTGCGACGCATTTCTCAGTAGGCACGAGTTGCATTCTACGCCGCGGCGCTCGGGCGGCTGCTTCAATTGCGCGCGTGCACACGTCGCCCACTAGGCTTGACGTATGCGCCTTGGGGTTCTTGATGTCGGATCGAACACCGTACACATGGTCGTGGTGGATGCCCACGCCGGGGCGAACCCATCGCCCTACTCCACGCACAAGTCCGTGCTGCGACTGATGCGCTACCTCACCGACGACGGTTCGATCAGTGACGAGGGCGTCGATCATCTGGTCACCTCGATCGGGCAGGCCGTGGCGAGCGCCCGGGCCGAGAAGGTGCACGACCTCGTGGCCATCGCGACCTCGGCGGTGCGCGAGGCGACCAACGGCCCAGCAGTGCTCGAGCACATCGAGAACGAGACCGGCGTGCATCTGCGGGTGCTCGACGGCGAAGACGAGGCTCGGCTCACGTTTCTGGCGGTGCGCCGCTGGTTCGGCTGGTCGTCGGGCACCATCATGCTCATCGACATCGGCGGCGGATCGCTCGAGATGGCGATCGGCCCGTCCGAGTACCCGATCTCGGCCCGATCGGTGCCCCTGGGCGCAGGTCGCAGCACGATCAGCTATCTGCACGACGACCCGCCGACCAAAGATCAGATTCGCCGACTGCGTCGCCATGCCTTCGAGCTGGTCTCCGACGCGGCAGACGTGTTCGCCGAGATGCCGCGCCCCGACCACGTGGTCGGCAGTTCAAAGACGATTCGCTCGTTGGCGCGCCTGGCCGGCGAGACGCACACGCACGGCAGCATCTCGTCGCAGTGGCTGAAGCGATCAGACCTCAAGAAGTGGCTGCCGAAGCTCGCCGAGCTGCCGGCCGACCAGCGGCAGAACCTGCGCGGCATCACCGCAGACCGCGCGTTCCAGATCGTCGGCGGCGGCATCGTGCTGCATCAGACGATGAAGGCGCTCGACGTCGACGAACTGCAGGTGAGCCCGTGGGCGCTGCGCGAGGGTGTGATTCTGCGCTACTTCGACTCGCTCGAACACGGCAGCGCCGACCTCTGATCTTCCGCCAGAGACGCTGTGGGCCTCGTGCGCTCTGCGCAAACGAGGCCCACAGCGTGGAGACGGCGTTCACGACCGTCAGGTCGTCGTCAGCGTGCCGCGCCCTGCCACAGCACGTCGAAGGGCGCATTCGACTCGACGCGGCCCTTGATGCCTGCAGTCACGAAGTCCTTCGCCCGATGCGCGGCCTCGAGCGGGCTGTCGCCCAGCGCGAGACCGGCCGTCACAGCCGCCGCGAGGGAGCATCCGGCACCGGCCACGACATGCTCGCCGACCTTGGGCACGCGCAGCACCTCGAGTGTGGTGCCGTCGTAGAACACATCGATCGCGTCTGGCCCGGGGATGCGCACGCCACCCTTTGCGAGCACGGCAGCGCCGCTCTTGTCATGGATGCGCTTGGCCGCTTCGACGAGGTCGTGCTCGTCGTTGATGCGGGCCATGCCCGAGAGCTGCTCGCTCTCGAAGTGGTTCGGGGTGACGAAGGTGGCGAAGGGCAGCACCTTCTCGGTCAGCGCGGTGTCGGTGTCAAGCGCTGCGCCGGGCTCCTGCCCCTTGCAGATGAGCACCGGGTCGAGCACGACGTTCTGGTACGAGCGTTCGCCCAGGGCAGCGGCGACACGGTCGATGGTGGGCGTGGTGCCGAGCATGCCGATCTTCACGGTCTTCAGCTGGTCGGGGCCGTAGGCAGCGGTGATCGCCTCGATCTGGTCGCTGATGACCTGCGGATCGACCGGCACGAAGCGATGGCCCCAGTTGTTCTTGGGATCGAACGAGACGATGCAGGTCAGTGCAATGGAGCCGAAGACCCCCAACTGCTGAAAGGTCTTCAGATCGGCCTGGGCTCCGGCGCCTCCGGTGGCTTCGGAGCCGGCGATGGTCATGGCGAATGCAGGTGTCGATGGCATGCAGAGTATTCTACGCGCCAGTAGAACGATCGTCGCTCACATCAGCCGACGGTCAGTCTGCACGCCACGCACCCGACCGCCGGTGACCTGGAGCATGTGCTCGCGTGCGGCTTCGGCCTCTGCGAGAGGCACACCGAATCGCAGGGTCACCGATTCTCCCCAGTCGGCTCCGATCTGTGCCCAGCCGTGCTGACGAGCCGCGCGCTGCACGATAGCCGCGTCGTGGTGTGAGGCCGCGAGTTCGATGACCGCGCATTCGCGCACGTCGCGCAGCGTCGCCTGTTCGATCGCCGCTGCGGCAGCCTCGCGGTACGCGCGGGAGAGGCCGCCCGTGCCGAGCAGGATCCCGCCGAAGTAGCGGGTCACCACGCAGACGACCTGCCCGAGACCCGCGCTCTGCAGCGCGTCGAGAATCGGGCGTCCGGCGGTGCCCGAGGGCTCACCGTCATCATTGGTGCGCAGGATGTCGGCGCGCTCTCCGACGATGAATGCGCTGCAGTGGTGTCTGGCCTGCGGATGCGCCGAGCGCGCCTGCGCGATGACGACACGAGCCTGAGCCTCGTTCTCGGCCGAGGCCAGCCTGCCGAGAAAGCGCGACCGCTGCACCGCGATCTCGGCGTCTGCAGTCGCTGACGGCGTCAGGAAATGCGTCATGTGGCGATGATACCGCCAGGTCTCAGACGATCCAGACACGGATAGGGCCGCCTGCTGTCATGCAGCAGAGCGGCCCAATCGACTCCCCCCGGATCGTGTGGGCCTGAGGCCCCCACAGCCGATATGTCGAGACTAGCAAGCGGCTCTTCGTCAGATGGCCATCGTGCCGGGAATAGGTACCAAAGTATGCATGCAAACTCCCAGTGGATGCTGCCACGGTCAGAACAGCGGGATCACCACGCGCAGTCGCCAGAGGCCTTCTTCTGCGGTCGCCGCCAGCTCGCCGCCAAGCGTCTCGATCCGAGCTGAGAGTCGGTCGAGACCCAAATGCGTCGATCGGTCGAGAGCATCGTCAACGGCGCCGATGGAGTTCGTGAGCACAGCCGTCACCGTGGAACCCTGGCTCGCGATGCTCATGGTCACCGTCGGCGCCGGGCCGGCATGTCTGACGATGTTCGTCGTCGCCTCGCGCACGACTCGCACCAGAGTGCTGGCCACCGCCGGTGGAAGGGTCTCCACACCCTCGGCCCGACTGCTCACACGGGCCCCGATCGACTCCAGCTCGACCTGCGCCGTGTGCAGAGCTGCCGAGACATCGGCTCCCAGCGGCTGCTCATCGGCGTGTTCGTCTGTTCGCACCGTGTTCAGCAGCCTGCGGATGTCGGCCAGTGATCGTGTGGCGCTGCTCTTGATCACGGCCAGCGACTCACGACTCACCACAGGGTCGTCCATGGTCTCCATCACCCGTGCATGCATGGCGATCAGTGTCACGTCGTGAGCGAGGATGTCATGCAGCTCCGAGGTGATGCGCTCGCGTTCCGCCGCGACCGCCCGGACTCGCTCGGATTCGACCCGTGACGCAGTCTCTGCAAGCTCGGCAGAGCGAAAGTAGGCTCGCCTGGCTCCGACCCCGATCAGTGCCGAGACGAGGGCGATGAAGGCCAGTGCGAATGGTCCCGTGGTTGTGAGCGTCCCCGTCTGCGCGTTTGCGATGACGCCGGCAGCGGTGATGACCGCCACATGCGCCCAGAGGCACCATCGCGGGCAGGCATAGACGACGAGGCCCACCGTCGCTGCGGCAAAGAGCAGATACCCGCCTTGAGACAGCATGACCGCTTGGGCGAAGACCAGCGCCGCCAGCGATGTCGCTGCGGCGACCGGTGCCAGGGCGAACAGCGGGAGCATCAGCACCATGGCCAGTTCCAGGAGCTGCCGCTGCCACGACGTCGACCAGTCAGAGACGAAGCTGACGCTTTCCAAGGCGATGACGCCCACAGCGACCACCACCAGGGCAAGACTTCCCCACTGCGGCAGACGGGCGTTCGGCCGGGCGGTCTGCGGTCGGAAGACCTGATGGTTCGAAGAGCTCACCCCACCATTGTCGCTCACCGCACATGAGCCAGCCGACTACTGACAGATCTTGAGATATCGGCACAGGTCGTCGAGAAATCCCTGCACCGACAACGACAACACCCACATAGTTCCCCCCTCAGGCCTGTCTGATACGAACGGACACGACGATACCCCGCGGAGCCGCCCGGTGACACCTACCAAAGTACTCACTTCAGGGCAGACGCGATCCGTTGAACGTACGATGATCTCGTGAATCAGATCCGCGTAGCCGTCGTCGACGACGAAGCTCTCGTGCGACATGCGCTTCGCCTGTTCATCGGGCTGGATTCCTCGCTCACCCTCGTGGCCGAAGGTACGACCGGCCTCGACGCCATCGCCCTGGCCAAACGTCACATGCCCGACGTCATCCTGATGGACACGCAGATGCCTCAGATGTCGGGGATCGACGCCACCAGGGCGATCACCCGCCTTCCCGTGGTCATGCGGGTGCTGATGCTGACGACTTTCTCGTCAGACCGGCATGTCATCCCTGCCCTGCGCGCTGGAGCATCTGGATACCTCGTGAAAGACACCGAGCCGCGCGACATCATCCGCGCAGTGCACGAGGTGTACGACGGCCGGCCGGTGATCTCGCCCAGAATCTCGCAGGAGCTGATCGCCAAGGTCGCTGCAGCCCCTGATGCGCGCGACGATGTGCCGCGAGAGCAGCTGACCAGCCGTGAGCTCGACATCGTGCGGCTCATCGCAGAGGGCAAGTCCAACGCTGAGATCGCCTGCGATCTGCATCTCGCCGAGACGACGGTCAAGGCCACGATCGGGCGCATCCTGCGCAAGTGGAGTGTGCGTGATCGCGTACAGGCGCTGATCTACGCGGTGTCGAACGGAATCGTCGACCTCTCATAGCCGCTGCAAGCGCCGAACGGCTTCGCGGCCGTCCGGCGCGAGGGCTACTCCGCGGGGGCGGGCGCAGGGGCAGAGGCGGGTGCAGCGGCGACTGCGGCCAGCTGCTGTTTCGCCTGCAGATCGAACTCCCGCGAAGCGGGCTGCTCAAGCGCCTGAGCGAGCATCTTAAGAGCCCCCTGCTTGGTCTTCGCCGCGCCGATGAACCCCACTTTGTGGGTGAACACCACGTCGGGCACACCGGTCAGCTCGGCAAGGTGCTCTTGGTCGGCGCCGCGCCAGGCCTCGGGCAGCAGCACACGTGACTCGAAGCTCGACGAATCGACCTGCACCGTCTTGATCGCCCAATCGCCGTTGGCGTTGGGAAAGACCACGAACTGCAGCAGGGGCTGCTTGCTGGCGATGCCGCCGTGCGGCACGAACTGGTCGAGCACGACGTAGCGCGCATCGGGCGTCTGATCGTAGGCACGTGTGAAATAGCGCTTGCCCTCGATGGCGTCACGAGACTTGAGCAGCAGGCGCCTGAGCAGCTGCGTGGCCACCGTGACCGCGACCATGAACTGGTCGTCGAAGTCTTCTTCGCCCACCAGGGTGACCGGGTTGAACCAGCCGAGCACCTCGCTGATCTCGATGGGACGCGCATGAAAGTCGTTCAGTGCGTAGAGATCCTGGCCGTTGTCGCCCGCGTCGATGCACTGCACCAGGCTGCGGTCGATGCGCTTCCAGACGTCTTCGTCTCCGTCGCAGAACTCCATGCCGTAGTGCTGCCAGAGCAGACCGAATGCCGAGTAGAGAATGCCGTTGTCGCGTGCGCCCGAGGTCTTCTGATGATGGTCGAAGCGCAGCGTGTCTGGATCGTAGACGCCGCCCACGTCGAGGACGATGTCGGCCGTCTCGAGCACCTTCGGGTCTCGCGAGCGCACCACCGTGGCATCCGGGTAGAGCTGGAGCAGCAGGGTGACGCCGAAGACGTCGTCTGCGTGGAATTTGCCGTTGTGCGTTGCGATGATCACACCGCTCATTCTACCCGTTCCACCGCACCCGGCGCCCATGGCATCCACCTACCGCGCTGCTTCGCACGGGTCAGCAGGTCATTCACCGCCCGCGCCACCGCTGGCCGGCCCGCGTAGCCGGATAGCATGAGCATATGAAGAATCCTTGGAAAGACAGCCCGCGCGCACTGCTGCGCGCTGAGGGCGAGCACTTCGATCTGTCAGCCGTCGACCCGGCGTCGACGCCGGGCTGGCGCAGCTCCTGCGACGCCGACGACTACCTCGCCGACACCGCCAGACGTCTGGCCGACCTGCAGGAGATGCTCTTCGCCAATGGCCGCACCGAGAACGGTGCACACCGTTCACTGCTGCTCGTGCTGCAGGCGATGGACACCGCAGGCAAGGGCGGCATCGTTCGTCACGTGATCGGCAACGTCGATCCGCAGGGCACCCACATTCATGGATTCAAGAAGCCCACGCCGGTCGAGCTCAAGCACGACTTTCTGTGGCGCATTCGCAAAGAGCTGCCCGCCACCGGCCTGATCGGTGTCTTCGATCGTTCGCATTATGAGGATGTCCTGGTGCATCGCGTGCGTCATCTCTCGCCCGCAGAGGTGGTCGAACAGCGGTACGGCATCATCAACGACTTCGAGGCGGAGCTCACCGAACAGGGCACCACCGTGGTCAAGGTGATGCTGCACATCTCGAAAGACGAGCAGCGTCGACGTCTCGAGTCACGACTCGATCGGCCTGACAAACACTGGAAGTACTCCCCCAACGACGTCGACGAGCGCGAGCTCTGGCCCGCCTACCAAGAGGCCTACCAGATCGCGATCCAGCGCACCTCGACCGCCGTGGCCCCCTGGCACGTCGTTCCCGCCGATTCGAAGCCCTACGCTCGGGCCGCGGTGCAGCGCATTCTCATCGAGACCCTCGAAGACCTGGCGCTCACCTGGCCGAAGGCCGACTTCGACGTCGAGACCGAGCGCGAGCGACTCGCCGCAAGCTGACGTCACTCGGTGCTCAGAGCACAGCACCAGCACCAGCCCCGTGCACGGTTCCGCTGAGACAGACACGGTTCTGTCAGGATCACCACGATCTCAGCGGAACGGTGTCTGTCTCAGCGGAACCGCACACAACTCCTGAACGCCCGGTGAGTCGCCGCGAGCTGACGCCGCACAAGAGCTCTCTGCGAGCTGCGGGTTCTGGGCAGCGACCTACACACCTGCACAGCGGCAAGCCGCGAGCGGCGAAGTGCACGATGCGCGCTTCGAGGCGCGAGCCAAGACCTGCGAAGTGCAAGACTCCGGACTCTGATCTGGGCGCTTCGCACAGGGTGCGCTGAACCGGTGCTACTTGCGTCCGCGCTTCTCGCGCACACGCATGTTGATGCGAATGGGCGTGCCGACGAATCCGTAGACCTCACGCAGTCGGCGCGTGATGAAGCGTCGGTACTGCGGATCCATGAAGCCGCTGGTGAAGAGCACGAAGGTCGGCGGCTGAGTGTCAGCCTGCGTGCCGAAGAGGATGCGCGGCTGCTTTCCGCCGCGCAGCGGGTGCGGGTTCGCCTGGGTGAGTTCGTGGATGAACGCGTTGAACTTGCCGGTGGGCACGCGGGTGTCCCAGCCGTCGAGCGCGGCCTGCAGCGCGGGCACCAGCTTCTCGAGATGGCGGCCGGTCTTGGCCGAGAGGTTCACCCGAGGCGCCCATGCCACGTGGCTGAGGCGCTGCTCGATCTCGCGTTCGAGCTGCGGACGACGCTCGTCGTCGAGCAGATCCCACTTGTTGAACGCGAGCACCAGCGCACGGCCGGCCTCGAGCACCATGTCGATGATGCGCAGATCCTGATCAGAGATGCTCTGGCTCACGTCGAGCACCACGATGGCGACTTCGGCGCGGTCGAGCGCCGACTGCGTGCGCAGGGTGGCGTAGTAGTCGCTGCCCTGCTGCAGGTGCACGCGACGGCGGATGCCTGCGGTGTCGACGAAGCGCCAGGTCGTGCCGAGAATGGTCACCAGCTCGTCGACCGGGTCACGCGTGGTGCCGGCCAGGTCATTGACCACGGCACGCGTCGAGCCGGTCGCCTTGTTCAACAGGCTCGACTTGCCCACGTTCGGGCGGCCGATGATCGCCACGCGACGCGGCCCGCCGGGCTGCTGCTGCGCGACCTTCGACTCCTTCGGCAGCATCTTGATCACGGCGTCGAGCAGGTCGCCGCTGCCGCGGCCGTGCAGTGCAGAGACAGGGTGCGGCTCGCCGAGCCCGAGACTCCAGAGCGCCGCCACGTCGGCCTCCTGCCCGCCGGCGTCGATCTTGTTGGCGACCAGCAGCACCGGTTTGCCTGAGCGCCGCAGCACGGCGACCAGCTGCTCGTCGGTCGAGGTCGGCCCCACTTTGGCGTCGACGACGAAGAGCACGCCGTCGGCCTCTTCGATCGCCAGCTCGGCCTGCTCGGCCACCGACCGGTCGAGGCCCTTGGCCTCGAGCTCCCAGCCGCCGGTGTCGACCAGCCGGAACGGCTGACCGTTCCACTCGGCGTCGTATGAGACTCGGTCGCGCGTCACGCCAGGTGTGTCTTCGACGACGGCCTCGCGGTGGCCGAGCACGCGGTTGACCAGCGATGACTTGCCCACATTGGGGCGCCCGATCACGGCCAGGACGGGCGGCGCCGGGCGTGCCGCCTGTGCATCCGGGGTCTCGTCTCCGCTGGCCAGCACGGCCGCGTCTTCGGGCTCGAGGTCGTAGTCCTCCAGCTCGGCGCGTGCGACGTCGGCGACCTGCTGCTCGATCTCGGGTTCGATGTGCTGCAGTCGGGCGGCGAGCTCATCTGCGCTGGTGGCGCCGAACTCGGGATCGATCGGTTCGCGTGATTCAGCCATGTGACTCCTGAGTCTGAGAGTGAGATGAAAGGTTCGGGTCGGTGCCCGCCGCCGCAGGAACGAGCCCCGCAACTGTATCAGTGACCTGGGCCAGGGTGAGATCGCTGGTGTCGATCAGCGTCACCCCATCGGCCGGCCGTATGAAGTCGACGACGCTGAGATCACGGGCGTCTCGCATCGAGATGCTGCGAGCGATGGCCGCGACGTCGGTCTCGCCGATCTGCGCGGCCCGCCGTCGGGCGCGTGCCTCGGCGGAGGCGGTGAGCAGTACCCGGACTTCGGCCTGCGGAAAGGTGACCGTCGTGATGTCGCGCCCCTCTGCGACGACACCGGGCGCCGAGGTGGTTGCGGCAAGGTGACGGAAGGCGGCGTTGAGGTGTTCGCGCACGACGGGCAGCCGCGAGTACCGGCTCACCGCACCGCTCACCTCGGGCGTGCGGATCGCCTCCGAGACGTCGTGCCCCTGGATCACGATGCGCGGCCGGTCGAAGGCCTGGGCGATGATCGGGTCGAACGCGTCGAGCAGCCCGCGCACCGCGGCCTCGTCGTGCGGATCGACCTCGGTGCGCAGTGCGATCAGGGTGAGCACGCGATACCAGGCGCCGGTGTCGAGATGTGCATAGTGCAGTCGTTCGGCCAGTGCCTTGGCCGTGCTCGATTTACCGCTGCCGGCTGGGCCGTCCAGGGCGATGATGACCGGTTTGGACGCGGTCGCCGCCGTGCGTGTCTCGGTCATCGGCTCAACCGCCATCCGCGCTCCTCAAGTGCCTTGGTCAGCTCTTCAATGTGCTCGGGCAGTACCGAGACCTCGGCGAGCCCGAACTCGGCCTTGGGCGAGTGCTCGAGGCGCAGGTCTTCGATGTTGACGCCGATCTCGCCGATCTCGGCGAAGAGTCGGGCGAGTTCGCCCGGCTTGTCGTCGACGAACACGATCGTCGTCGAGAACGCGGCGTCGGTGCCGTGCTTGCCCGGGATGCGCCGCACCCCGGTGTTGCCGGCGATGAACAGCTCGGTGATCTCACGCCGAGCACCGGGACGATCGACGTCTTCGAGGTCGCGGATCATCGCGTCGAGATCGTCGCGCAGGGAGCGCAGCACGCTGGTGACCTCACCAGCGTTGGCCGCGAGGATCTGCAGCCAGAGACCTGGGTCGCTGGCGGCGATGCGAGTGGTGTCGCGCAGCCCCTGACCGGCCAGAGAGATCTGCGACGGCGTGCCGTCGACGAGCCGGCCGGCAAGCAGTGTGGCAACGACCTGCGGCACGTGCGAGATCAGGGCGACGGCACGGTCGTGCTGCACCGGGTCGAGATGCACCGGCACCGCTTCGACGTCGAGCGCGAGGCGTTCGACCGCCTCGAGCGCCCGAGCGGTGACGTGCTCGTGCTCGGCGATGACCCAGGGCTGTCCGCGAAAGAGATCGGCGCGGGCCGAGATGGGCCCGCCGCGTTCGCGTCCGGCCATCGGGTGCGACCCCAGATAACGGTCGAGATCTGTGCCTTCGTCGGTCAGGGCCCGCACGATCTGGGCCTTCACACTGGTGACGTCGGTGACCACGGCATCGGGCCAGCGGCGCAGCTGCTCGGCCACGGCATCCGCCGCGATCTCGGGGGGCACCGCGACGACCACGAGCGCCGGCTGGTCGCCCTCGACCAGCGCACGGCCCGCGCCGTAGTCGGCCGCGAGCGCCAGCGCGCTCGGCGAGATGTCAGAGAGCAGCACCTCGACGCCGCGCTGCACGAGAGAGAGGCCGATGCTGGCGCCCAGCAGACCGGTGCCGATGATGAGCACCGGTGACGGAGTGCGCGCGAGATCGTGACTGATGCTCATATCCGGCCAGTCTAGTCGTTCTCTGGCACGTGGTTCTGCGGCGCGACCGCATCGCCGGTCTGTTTGAGCAGCCGGCCGACTTCGTCGCTGGTGAGCGGGCGCATCGCTCCCTCGCGCAGCGTGCCCAGGTGCACGGGCCCGAACTGGCGCCGGGTCAGCTCGACCACCGGGTGGCCGACGTGCCCGAACATGCGGCGGACGATGCGGTTGCGCCCCGAGTGCAGGGTCACCTCGATCATGGTGCGGTCGCGGCTGGCATCGAGCACGCGAGCACGGTCGGCGGCGATCGGGCCGTCGTCGAGCACGATTCCCTCGCGCAGCGCGGCGAGGGTGCGCGGCGCCACCTTGCCGCGCACGAGCGCAACGTACACCTTGTCGATCTCGAACGAGGGGTGCATCAGCCGGTGCGCGAGCTCGCCGTCGTTGGTGAGCAGCAGCAGGCCGTGCGTGGCCTCGTCGAGACGGCCGACGTTGAAGACGCGGCCGGTCTCGGCGGTGACATATCGGCTGAGGTCGGGGCGGCCCCGCTCGTCGCTCATGGTGCTGACCACGCCGGCCGGCTTGTTCAGAGCGTAGTAGCGCAGCTCGGGGTCGGTGACGATCACCAGACCGTCGACCTCGATGCGGTCGTCGGGCCCCACTCTGGAGCCGAGCTCGCGCACCACGCGACCGTTCACCACGACGCGGCCGGCGGCGATGAGCTCTTCGCTCGCTCGACGAGACGCCACCCCGGCGGCGGCCATCACTTTCTGCAGGCGTTCGCCGTCGGCACGCGGGGTGTGGTCAGCTGAGGTCATCATCTTCGGGGTCCTCCGGAAGCAGGTCGGAAATGGGCGGCAGGTCGTCGAGCGAGTCGATGCCGAGGTGGCTGAGCAGCAGGTTGGTGGTCTCGAAGAACGTCGCCTGCGTCTGCTCGTCGACGTAGGCCTCGGCGATCAGCCCTCGTGCGAGCAGCGTGCGCACGACCGAGTCGACGTTGACCGCACGGATCGAGGCGATCTGACCGCGGCTGATCGGCTGCTTGTAGGCGATCACCGAGAGTGTCTCGAGCGCGGCCTGCGAGAGCCTGGGCGGGGCCTGATCCTCGATCATGCGGCGCACGACCGGTTCGTAGCCGGCCCGCACGTAGAGCTGCCAGCCGCCGGCGATCCGTCGCAGGTCGAACCCGCGCACCGGGGGCCCGTCATAGTCGGCGCGCAGCTCAGCGAGCGTCTGCTCGACTTCGTGCACGGGCGCCTCGACCGCGGCGGCCAGAGCGACGGTCTCGATCGGGTGGTCGGCGGCGATCAGCACCGCCTCGAGGCGGGCCCGCACCGGCAGCTGTGCCAGTGCGGCGGGCGCGACGAGGTCTTCTGACTCGCTCACGGCATCCTCTCGATCATTGGTCATAGTCGGCCCCCAGCGCGGCGAGCTGGTCGTCGCTCCAGTGCTCGCCCGTCCAGCGTACGCTGAGCGGCCCCAGCGGCTCGATCTGCTCGTAGGTGACGGCCGCCTCGCGATAGAGCTCGAGCACCGCCAGAAAGCGCGCGACGATGACCCCCCGGTTGGAGGCGTCGGCGATCAGCTCGTGAAAGGTGGCCTGCCCGGCGGTGCGCAGACGGGCGACGAGCACGGCCGCCTGCTCGCGGATGCTGACCGCCGGTGCGTGCAGGTGAGAGAGTCCGATGTCGGGCGGGGTCTTCGGTGCGAGAGCGAGTCGGGCGACGACCGCGAAGTCGTCGAGCGACGTGGTCCAGACCAGTTCGGGCGGGGTGAGATCGATCTCGGCGGCGACACCGGCCGTGCGCGATACGCGCAGCCGTTCGCCCTCGAGATGCACCGCGAACCAGGCCGACACCTGTTTGAAAGCCCGATACTGCAGCAGTCGGGCGAAGAGCAGGTCACGAGCCTCGAGTGCCGCGATGTCGTCATCGTCGACGGCCTCGCCGCGCGGCAGCAGGCTGGCGACCTTCATGTCGAGCAGAGTCGCAGCGATCACGATGAACTGGCTGGCCTGTTCGAGCTGCCCGGCCTCGTCGAGCGCACGCACGTAGGCGACGAACTCGGCGGTGACCGCACTCAGCGAGATCTCGGTCACGTCGAGCTCGTGGCGGCTGACCAGTGTCAGCAGCAGGTCGAACGGGCCGTCGAAATTGTCGAGCCTGACGGCGAAGCCGGGCTCGGCGTCAGGGTGCTCCGCCACGCGAGATCAGCTCTCTGGCGACGCGCCGATACGCCTCGGCCGCCGGGTGGCTGCTGGCGAACTCGGTGATCGGCCGGGCCGCGACCGACGCATCGGGAAACTTCACGGTGCGCGGAATCACCGTGTCGAAGACCTTGTCGCCGAACGCCTCGCGCACGCGGGCCGACACCTCGCGGGCATGCAACGTGCGGGAGTCGAACATGGTGATCAGAATGCCGTCGAGCTCGAGCGAGGGATTGAGCCGATCCTGCACCTTCTCGACCGTCTCGACGAGCAGAGCGACGCCGCGCAGGGCGAAGTACTCGGCCTCCAGGGGAATCAGCACGCCGTGTGCCGCGGTGAGCGCGTTGATGGCGAGCAGACCGAGCGAGGGCTGGCAGTCGACGAGGATGACGTCGTAGTCACCGGTGACCTGGCGCAGCGCACGGCTCAGCGCCTGTTCGCGAGCGACTTCGTTGACCAGCTGCAGCTCGGCGGCCGAGAGGTCGATGTTGGCCGGCAGCACGTCGAGGTCTTGGATGAGACTCGGCACGATGACCGAGCGGGTGTCTTTGACGGTGCCCATCAGCAGGTCGTAGATCGTGGGGTCGTCCATCGTCTGCACGCCGAGCGAGGCCGACAGCGCGCCCTGCGGGTCGAAGTCGACCAGCAGCACACGACGCCCGTATTCGACAAGGGCGGCCCCCAGGCTCACCGTCGTGGTGGTCTTGCCGACGCCGCCCTTCTGGTTGCACATCGCGATCACGCGTGCAGGGCCGTGGCTGGTCAACGGCTGGGGCACGGGAAAATCATTCACGCCGCATAGTCTACCCGTCGCCTGCGTCACGCGTCGTTCGAGAGACCCGCGCTCAGCGATGCGCCCGGGGATGGCTTGTCGCGTAGACCTGTCGCAGATGCTCCTGCGTGACGCGGGTGTAGACCTGCGTGGTCGTCACCGACGCGTGCCCGAGCAGCTCCTGGACGATTCGGATATCGGCCCCGCCGGCGAGTAGGTGCGTGGCGAACGAGTGTCGCAGCACGTGCGGCGACACCCGGTGCTCGAGATCGACGCGGGCCGCCGCGCGTTTGATGATCGTCCACACGGCCTGTCGCGAGAGCCGTCCGCCGCGCACGCCGAGAAACAGGTGAGCACCGCCGTGACCCCGCTCGGCGAGCGCGGGCCGCACCCGAACCAGGTAGGCGTCCAGCGCCGCCCGCGCGTACGAGCCGAACGGCACGATGCGCTGTTTGCCGCCCTTGCCGCGCAGCCGTACCACGTCGATCATGTCGGCATCGGCCCGTTCGACGCGCTGCACGTCGTCGACCAGCGCGTCGCAGAGTTCGCTCACGCGCGCGCCGGTGGCATAGAGGAACTCGAGAATGGCCCGGTCGCGCACCGACTCGGGATCGCTGCCGTCGACCGCCCCGAGCAGCCCGGACACCTCGTCGACGGTCAAGGCCTTGGGGAGACGGCTGGGCTTCTTGGGCGCGCGCAGCACGATGGCCGGGTCGCGCGGGGTGCGCCCGTCGAGAAAGAGGTAGCGGTGCAGGCTGCGCACGGCGCTGAGCATGCGGCCCGTGGTGGTGGCCGCCGTCGGCAGGCCGGCCTCGGCGCGATGATCGGCCAGCCAGCGCGGGTATTCGCCGAGATCGCGTTCGGTGAGCGCGGTCAGGTCGACGGCGTCGCGTTCGGCGAGCCAGTCGGCGTAGCTGCGCAGGTCGGAACGATAGCTGCGCACGGTGTTCGCAGACAGCCCGCGTTCGATGCGCAGATGGCGCAGGAACGCGTCGATCTCGCGGTCGACCGCAGACACGGCGGCCTCGGTCAGCCTCGACGGCTGCGGTTGGCGGCCTCGGCCAGCACCGAGACCACGAGGGTCGGGTTGTGCAGGCGACCGGCGAGCACGCCGTCGAGCACCTCGTCGAAGGGCCTCCAGATCAGACCCATGTCCTGCTCTTCAGCGGTGCGCTCGAAGTGCTCCGCCGGCGAGAGCCCCGTGGCGCGATACATGCGCAGCCGTTCGTTGCTGCCGCCCGGCGTGGTGTACATGTCGATGAGGTGCAGCCAGTGCTCGGCGACCAGCTCGGCCTCTTCGGCCAGCTCTCGCTTCGCCGCGGTCAGCGGCAGCTCGCCGGGCACATCGAGCAGACCGGCAGGCACCTCCCAGAGCCGCTCGCGAACCGGGTGACGATACTGGTGCACGAGCGCCACACGATCGTGCTCGTCGAGCGCGAGCACGCCGACGGCACCGGGATGCTCCACGAATTGTCTGGTGAGCTGCCCGCCGTCGTAGTCGAAGCGTTCGCTCGCCACGTCGATGACCTGACCGTGCAGGTCGAGGTGCCGTTCGCGCACCTCGTGCGCCTCCCCGCGGTCGCGCAGCTCCGATTCGTCGGCCATGGCGGTTCAGCCCTCGGTCGTCGAGTTCTCGACGTCGAAGAGGCGCGAGGCCTGCTGGCGTTCCAGCGCTGCGGCGATCAGACCGGCGAACAGCGGGTGCGGAGCGGTCGGGCGCGACTTGAACTCGGGATGCGCCTGCGTGCCCACGTAGTACGGGTGCACGTCGACGGGCAGCTCGACGAACTCGACGAGGTGGCCGTCAGGCGAGGTGCCGCTGAACCGCAGACCGGCATCGGCGATGCGATCGCGGTAGACGTTGTTGACCTCGTACCGGTGGCGGTGTCGTTCGGTCACCTCGGTGCTGCCGTAGACCTTAGCCACGATCGAGTCGTCGGCCAGCGCGGCCGGGTACGATCCGAGCCGCATGGTGCCGCCCAGATCGCCCTCGGCGAGGATGTCGACCTGTTCGGCCATCGTCGCGATGACCGGTTCGTGCGTCTGCGGGTCGAACTCGCTCGAGGACGCCTCGGCCAGGCCCGCCTTCGAACGTGCGTATTCGATGACCATGCACTGCAGCCCGAGGCAGAGGCCGAGTGTGGGGATGCCCTGTTCGCGGGCGAAGGTGAGCGCGGCGAGCTTGCCTTCGATGCCGCGGATGCCGAAGCCCCCGGGCACGCAGATCGCGTCGACGGCGCCGAGCTCGCGCTCGCGAACCTGCTCGTCGAGCAGGCTGTCCGAGGGAATCCACTGCACGTTCACCTTGGTGGTGTGGGCGAAGCCGCCAGCACGCAGCGCCTCGGTGACCGACAGGTAGGCGTCGGGCAGATCGATGTATTTGCCGACCAGACCGACGGTGACCTCGTGCTTGGGGTTGTGCACCGCGTCGAGCACGGGCTGCCAGCGCGACCAGTCCACGTCGCGCGTCTGCAGGCCGAGCTGGTCGGCGATGACTTTGTCGAGCCCTTCGCTGTGAATGATCGTCGGGATGTCATAGATGCTCGAGGCATCCGGGCAGTTCACGACCGCGCCGGTCTCGAGGCTGCACATCAGGGCGATCTTCGACTTGATGCCGTCTCCGACGGGACGATCCGAGCGCAGCACGATGGCGTCGGGCTGCACGCCGATCGAGCGCAGCGCGGCCACCGAGTGCTGGGTGGGCTTGGTCTTCAGCTCGCCGCTGGGGCCGATGTAGGGCACCAGCGACACGTGCACGAAGAACACGTTGTCGCGGCCGAGCTCTTGGCGCACCTGACGGGCGGCTTCGAGAAAGGGCTGCGACTCGATGTCGCCAACGGTGCCGCCGATCTCGGTGATGATCACGTCGGGCGTGTGCTCGCCGTGGGCCTGTGCGCGCATGCGGCGCTTGATCTCATTGGTGATGTGCGGAATCACCTGCACCGTGTCGCCGAGGTATTCGCCTCGACGCTCTTTGGCGATGACCTCGCTGTACACCTGGCCCGTGGTGACGTTCGCCGCCTGATTCAGATTGATGTCGAGAAAGCGCTCGTAGTGGCCGATGTCCAAGTCGGTCTCGGCACCGTCTTCGGTGACGAACACCTCACCATGCTGAAACGGGTTCATGGTGCCCGGGTCGACGTTGAGATAGGGGTCGAGCTTCTGCATGACCACTCGCACGCCACTGGCTCGAAGAATATGGCCGAGACTGGCCGCCGTGAGGCCCTTTCCGAGCGAGGAGACCACGCCCCCGGTCACGAAGATCTGCTTTACCGTCCGAGTGCTCTGCGCGTTATCCACGGGTCTTCATCCTATCTCATTCACAGCGGTCTTCGAACACCGCGATGTCGTCGTTGCTCTGATCGTGTCTGTGGTCGCCCGCCACCTGCGCGGCCGTCTCATTCGCCCTCGAGTCTGGACTGCTCCAGCAGCTCGTGCGCATGTGCGAGTGCGGTGTCGCTGACGCGACCGGCCAGCATGCGGGCGAGCTCGTGCACCCGCTGGCCGTCGTCGAGACGCACCACGTCGCTGGTCGTGACCCGTTCGTCACTGATCTTGGTGACGACGAGGTGCGTGTCGGCGTAGGCCGCGACCTGCGGCAGATGCGTGACGACGAGCACTTGGGTGTGCCGGGCGAGTCGGGCCAGCCGCTCCCCGATCTGCACAGCGGCCGCGCCGCCCACTCCTGAGTCGACCTCGTCGAACACGAAGGTGCGATCGGCCAGATCGCCGCTCGCCGCCAGCCGCAGCTCCAGAGCGAGCATGACACGCGACAGTTCGCCGCCGCTCGCCGATCGGGCCAGCGGCAGCGGATCGGCGCCGGCGTGCGCTGCCAGCAGGAACGCCACCTCGTCGCCCCCAGTCGCATCCACCGGGCGCTGGTCGACCTGCACGGCGAATGCCGCGTCGCGCATCGCAAGACTGTGCAGTTCTCCGGTGACTTCGTCGCTGAGGCGCTGCGCGGCACGGCGGCGGATGTCGCCCAGACGTCGCGCGGTGCGGTCGCGCTGGTCGAGCGCCTCGGTGAGCGCCGCCGACAGCTGTTCGCGGGTGTCTCCGTCGGCGTCCAGCTCGGCCAGCCTGGCGCTGCCATCGTCCAGCAGTGTGAGCGCCGCGGCGACGCCGCCGAACCGACGTTCGAGGTCGCGCAGCGTGTCGAGACGCTCGTGCGCCGCTGCCAGCTCGCCCTCGCCGACCTCGTCGAGCGCGGCGATGTACGAGCTGAGATCGGCCGAGAGATCCTGCGCCATGGCCTCCACATCGTGCAGGCGCGTCGCGAGTTCGCCGAGCTCCGGGTCGCCGGCGTTCTCGAGCTCGGTGCACGCCCCGCTGATCAGGCCGAGCACGTCCTGCGGGCCGGTCGCCGCGTCCACGTCGGCCGAGAGCCGCTGTCGTGCCTCGCCGGCGCGGCGCAGCAGATCCTGTCTGGCGTCGAGCCGCGCGACTCGGGCCTCGATCTGTTCGAGCTCGCCCGGCTGGGGAGAGACCGCTTCGACGGCTTCGATCTCTTCACGCAGTCGTTCGGCCTCGGCGCGACGCGCTTCGGCATCGTCGGCGAGCGCCCGCGCCCGGCAATCGAGGCCGTGCCAACGCTGATACGCATGGTGAAAGACATCGGCTGCATCGCGCAGCTCAGGGCCGCCGAACGCGTCGAGCACGTCGCGCTGCTGTGCTGCGGTGCGCAGACGCAGCTGGTCGCTCTGGCCGTGAATCGAGACCAGCTGACCGATGGTGTCGGCGAGCACGCCGTTGGGCACTGCGTGACCGCCCAGCCAGGCTCGGGCACGGCCGGTGGCGGCCAGGCGGCGGGTCACGATCAGGTCGCCGTCGTCGATCTCGCCGCCGGCGTCTTCGACTGCCCGGACGACGTCGTTCTCGGGCGACACCCGCAGCAGGCCCGAGACCTCTGCGCGATCGGCTCCGGCGCGCACCCGTGAGGCATCGGCCCGCGCGCCCTGCAGCAGCTGCAAGGCGGTGACGACCATGGTCTTCCCCGCTCCGGTCTCGCCGGTGATGACGGTGAGGCCGGACCCGAGTTCCAGGGTCGCCGACTCGACGACGCCGAGGTCGTCGATGCGAACTTCATCGATCACGTGCGGTCTCCGCCCACGGCGTCGGGGCCCGCGGCGTCTGCCTGCCCGGCCGGGCTCTGCTCGACCGACGCAGATTCGGTCAGATGGAGCAGCTGCTGGGCCTCGCGCAGCGCCTCGTCCGTCTCGCGCGTGCGCATGGCATGCTGCTGCCAGCTCAACGAGGGAAGCGAGAACTTGTTCACCAGACGGTCGACGAACGAGCCGCGGCGCAGACGGGCGAGCCGAACCGGAATGGTCGAGCGACCGACCTGGATCAGCGACCCGGGCGGCAGCGTCTGGCTGCGGCGGCCGTCGCACCAGCTGATCGCCCCGTCGGCGTCGTCGCCCAGCTGCACGTTGACCGAGCTGTAGGGCGAGATCACCAGAGGGCGGGCGAACAGGGCGTGCGCGTTCAGCGGCACGAAGAGCAGCGCCTCGAGATTGGGCCAGACGATCGGCCCGCCGGCCGAGAAGGCATAGGCGGTCGAGCCGGTCGGGGTGCTCACCATCACGCCGTCGCACCCGAACGCGGTGAACGGTCGATCGTTGATGCTGACGTCGACGGTGATCATCTTGTTGCTGCGCGGCTTCTCTATGGTCACCTCGTTGAGCGCCCAGTCCTGGAAGAGCAGCCGGTCTTCTGAGAACACCCTCACGTTCAGCGCGAGTCGTTCTTCGACCTCGTACGTGCGCGACACCACATGCTGCACGGCGTCGACGAGGTCACCGCGCTCGCTCTCGGCGAGAAAGCCCACGTGCCCGAGGTTCACACCGATGATCGGAGTGGCGTCGAACCGCACCAGCTCTGCGGCGCGCAGAATCGTGCCGTCGCCGCCGAGAACCATGACGATCTCGAGATCTGGTCCGGTGCAGTCTTCGCCGAGCACCTCAGCGTCGTCGATGTCGATGCCCCATTCGCGCAGCGGCGCGATCGCGTCGGGCGCAAACACCGGCACCAGATGTGACTCGCGCAGCAGGCGCAGGGTCGTCTGCGTCGATTTCAGGGCCACCTCGCGCTTCGGGTGCACCACGAGCAGCACGCGCCGCGGCTGTGTGGCTCGTCGTTGCCGGGCGTGCTGCGTGGGCTGAGCCGAATGTTCGCTGACTGCCATGCGTCACCTCCTGCTGATCAGTTCGTCGACTCGCGCATGCCAGTCGACCGCTCGCTCCTCATTCGGGGTGAGCCAGATGGGAAACTCCTGGTTGCCGGTACCGCCCACCACGCTGGTTCGGGTGATCCCGGCGACGACGAGGCCGAGGTGCTCGGCGCAGGCACCGACACGTTCGACGGCGGCCCGATGCCCGGCGGGATCGCGCACGAGACCGCCACGGTCAAGATTACCGCGGCCGACTTCGAACTGCGGCTTCACCAGCAGCACGAAGTCGCGCACTTCGAGCTGCTCGTGCAGTCGCGGCAGCACCTGGGTGAGCGAGATGAACGAGACGTCGCCGACGACCAAGTCGATCTGATCGGGCGACGGTGCATGCGGAGCGGCTTCAGCGAGAGCGGCGCGGGTGAACCAGCGCAGGTTGACCCTCTCGATCGAGCTGACGCCGGAGTCTGCGGCGATGGCCGGAACGAGCTGGCCATGACCGACGTCGACGGCGAAGACGTGTGAGACCCCGCGTTCGCGCAGCACCTGGGTGAATCCTCCCGTCGACGCCCCGGCATCGAGCGCGATGCGCCCTGAGACGTCGATGGGGAACGCCTCGAGTGCGTCGATGAGCTTGCCCGCGGCACGCCCCACGTAGTGGTGGTCGCCGCTGACCTCGACCGTCTGCTCGACGCGCACCGGGTGTGACACCCGCGCGACGATGCTTCCGTCCAAGGTCACCTGACCCGAGCGGATGAGCTTCTGCGCCTGCGTGCGCGATCGAGCGAGCGCTCGCTCGACGAGCGCCTGATCGAGACGGATGCCGGTCGGTTTCATCGCCCGCCCAGCTCGGTCTGACCGACCGCCTGCTCGAGCCGCTGGCTGAGATCGGCGTAGAGGTGATCGTATTCGGCTGCACGCTGGTCGAGGGGCAGCGCGTCGATGCGCTGCAGCGTCGAAGCGATCAGGGCATGATCGATCGCTGTGCTCTCATCATCCGTCGACTGCGGTCGCTCAGGCACCTGCTGATTGGGCATCGTCATGTGCGGCATCCTACCGCCGGGGTCCGACAAGGGTCTCGGGCAGGCGCAGCGCCGACACGGGGATGCTGCACTCCCAGACAGCGGCGGCTGCGGCCCGCAGCGTGTCGATGTCGGTCGGCGCGCCGCGCTCGATGATGACGTCGGCGCCATCGAGGCGCACCACTGACTGACCGCTGATGGCTCCGTTCGGCGCCAGCTCGAGCACCGGATACGGCCGATGCAGATCGGCCAGCGTCCGCAGCAGAAAATCGGGCCGTCGTTCGGGCGCGGCCTCCACGATCTCGCGAGCCTGGTCGACGCCGGTCAGCACATGGGCCGAGGTGATGCCGACCCGGCGCGCCCCCTCGATGTCGGTGTCGAGCCGGTCGCCGATGAACAATGGCTGCGCAGCACGAAAACGAGTGACCGCGACGTCGAAGATCGGCCGCTCCGGTTTGCCCGCGATGGTCGGGAACGTTCCGGTCGCGGTGTGCACTGCCGAGAGCAGGGTTCCGTTGCCCGGGGCGAGACCTCGTTCGTTCGGCAGGGTCCAGTCCTGGTTCGTGCCGATCCACACCGCACCTGCGGCCACAGCGTAGGCGGCCTCGGCCAGATCCGCCCAGCTGACGTCTTTGGCGAAGCCCTGTACGACGGCGGCGGTCTGCGCACTCTGCCTGCGGGCCACGTGGTAGCCAGCCTGCTCCACGGCCTCGACCAGCCCCACGCCGCCCACCACGAGCACCTCTGCTCCGGGGGCGATGTGGTCGGCCAGCAGCGGCACTGCGGCCTGTGGGCTCGTCACGATGTCGTTCTCGGCGACGTGCAGGCCCATCGCGTTCAGCTGATCGGCGACCATCCGCGGCGTGCGCGAGGCATTGTTCGTCAGGTAGCTGACCTGCAGACCGGTGCGCTGCGCGAGGTTCAGCGCCTCGACGGCATCGGCCACCGGGTCGGGGCCCCGATACACGACGCCATCGAGGTCGGTGAAGATCGCGTCGGCGCCGTCAAGCGGCGAATGCGGCACCACCTGCAGATCATCCGCGGTGCCGTCCCGGCTGACCGGGATGTCTGATCGCCGCCGTTCGCCGATGCGCTCGTCGAGTGCGGCTGCGTCGTGACGCCGCTGAGTGAGACGGTGCAGGAATCCAGACATGACGTCCATCCTACGGGTAGAGCCGTGAGCGCCCGGACCACTCTGCCAGGCATTCGACCTCGGCCGCGATGCGCAGCAGACGGTCATCGTGGCCGAGCTGCCCGATGAGCTGCACGCCGAGCGGCAGCCCGTCTCGGGCCAGCCCGGTCGGAATCACGATCGCCGGAGCGCCCGAGACGTTCACGAACGAGGTGAACGGGGTGAATGCACCCTGCTCTGCGAAGTTCCGACGGGCATCCTTCGCATCGAACCAGCCGTTCGGGCGGGCGGTCAGGGCCAAGGCCGGCGTCAGCACGACATCCCACGCAGCGAAAGCCGCGGTCACACGCTCGCCATAGTCATGCAGATAGCGCAGTGCTCGCGTCTTCGTCGCACTGGGAAGGTCCCGACCGCTGCGAATCAGCCACTGTGTCAGCGGCTCGACCTGGTCGATGCTGCGCTCCGAGATCGGCAGGCCGGCTGCACCCATCTACCATACGACGCTGAACGACCGACCGTACTCCGCCGAGTCAGGCAGCCGCAGCGAGTGCACGTCGTGACCTCGTTCGTCGAGCAGGTCGGCGATACGGCTCACCTGTGCTGCGGCCTCGGAAGACACCGTCACTTCGGTGAATGCGTCCCACGGGCTCCCCTGCAGCACACCGACGCGCAAATGTCCCGCAGACGCCTCACCGGAACGCCCCCTGCCGGGTGCCACCATGTCTCCGAGCGGTGTCGCCGAGGTTCCACTGCGTCCGGGACCGCTCGCGTACGGATGCCGAGTGCCCTGCAGCGCGGCGAGGCCGCCGAGCAGACCGTCTGTGAGCAGAGCGGCATCGGCGACGCTGCGTGCGATCGCTCCGGGCACGACCAGGTCGATCCCGGGTGCGGCCTCCGCCGGGCCAGGGCCTGCACTCGGTGATGCGGTGCCCCGCCGCGCTGCGAGGCTCTTCGAGGCGAAGAGGCCGCGGCTCAGCTTCAGCCCGACCAGTCCGCAGCTGGCGGCGGGAATGCGCACTGACCCGCCGCCATCTGTGCCGACTGCGACGGGCAGCATGCCAGACGCGACGGCGGCCGCTGCGCCGCCGCTCGAGCCTCCGGCGTTCCGAGACAGCTTCCACGGGTTCAACGCCGGACGCCCTGCCGCAGGTTCGGTGTACCCAGACAGTCCGAACTCCGGAGTGCTGGTGCGCCCGATGCTCACCGCACCGGCGATGTCGGTCGCCGCCAGCAGCGGGTGCATCTGGGCCGCCGGCGTGCTCGCGTGAGCCCGTGAACCGTAGCCGGTCACGCAGCCGGCACGATCGTAGAGGTCTTTGTCAGCGAGTGCGAGGCCCCAGAGCGGATGCCGTGCTGCCACGTGCCGCAGCCGACTGCCCGCCTGGGTCAACGACTTCGCTCGTTTGAGTGCCGCATCTGCGCGGAGTTCAGTGAAGGCGCCGATCGGACGCGGAGCACCGGCCGGCCGCTCGGCCAGATCGAGAAACCGCACGCGCTCGACGAACGTCTCTACGATGTCGAACGGGCTGACTTCGCCACGAAGCAGCAGTTCGCGCAGAGCGACAGCGCTCATCTCGTGCAGAGAACTCATGCCGAGCAGTCTACTGGGCACTCGGGCCAGTCCTGGTCGTGGTGGTTGTGTGGTTGGCGTGGTGTGTGGTTAACGACGGAAGGCCACCCCGTTTCGGGGTGGCCTTCCGTGAATGATGTTCCGGCGGTGTCCTACTCTCCCACACGGTCCCC
>NZ_JAJOZT010000005.1 GCF_021168475.1 Pseudoclavibacter sp. 13-3
ATCAACAGATCACCGAAATGCAGGACCTCCTCAACACCAGACCACGCAAAACACTTGACTGGGACACCCCGGCCCAGAGAATAGAACCACTACTAACAACCGTTGCACTCACCACCTGAAACCGCCACGCAGAATCTGCTCGTTTGCGCAGTCTCGGCGTCTGGCGTGTATGACTCGCCCGCCAGCCCCTACCCGTCCAGCTCCTACCCGTCCGGGCCTTGCCATCCAAGCCCTACCATCCAGGCATTACCCTCCCGCCCCTACCCTCCGGAACCTGCCATCCGGGACCTGCCGTGCACGACCCGGTGTGCATGAGCCGGCACTCAAGACCCGCCGCCCATAGCTCACCCCGTCCAAGACCCGGCGCCCAAGTTCTCAGGCACCGGGTTCAGGCCCGCGGGCCCCGATGACGGCGACTGGCTATAGCATTGACCAGTCGAAGGAGCACCATGTCCGCCAACGCCTCAGCGCATCCGCAGCAGTCTGACCCCGCCGTCTCGGGCCAGCAGGGTGCGACGTCTGCCGCAGCGCAGCATCCGCAGTCGGGCCGCCCGCACACGGCGAAGTCGGCCGACCCGACCGACCGGGCCGACCTGACTGACAGAGCTGACCAGTCCGACCAGTCCGACCAGGCCGACCAGGCCGACCAGGCCGACCGCCAGAGGCCGCCCAAGCGTCGCGGGCCGTTCTCACGCGCACGGTCGAACGAGCCGCGAGCGCACTTCTCGCAGCTCTGGCCGTATCTCGTCGAGCGCAAGGGCATCCTCATCGTCGCAGCGGTGCTCTCGATCGTGGGCGCTCTGCTCACGCTGTGCCAGCCACTGCTGCTCAATGTGCTGATCACACGCGTGCAGAACGGTGAGGTGCTCGGCGCACTCGTCTGGCTCGTCGTGGCGGTGCTGATCGTGTCGGGCATCATCACCGGCGTGCAGTACTACGTGCTGAGTCGCACCGGCGAGGGCGTCGTGCTCTCGAGCCGGCAGCGACTGGCGCACAAGATTCTGCGGCTGCCGATCAGCGAGCTCGACCAGCGTCGCACCGGCGACCTCGTGAGCCGCGTCAGCTCTGACACCACCCTTCTGCGTGCCGTGCTCACCCAAGGTCTGGTCGACGCCGTCGGCGGCGTCTTCATTCTCATCGGCGCGGTCGTCGGCATGCTCGTGCTCGACCCGCTGCTCTTCGGCCTCACCGTGCTGGTGCTCGCCGTGGCGATCGTCGCGGTCTCTGCCGTCGCGCGGCAGGTGCAGTCGGCCACCCGTGAGGCGCAGAAGAGCGTCGGCGCCCTCACCGCCGCCGTCGAGCGGTCGGTGCGGGCCGTGCGCACCATCCGCGCGAACGGAGCGACGGCTCGCGAGACCGACGGCATCCTCGCTGATGCGCACCAGGCCTACGACCGCGGCCTGCGCATCGCACGGCTGTCGTCGATGGTCGGACCGACCGTTCAGGTGGCTCTGCAGTCAGCCGTGCTGGTCGTGCTCGGGGTCGGCGGCCTGCGCGTCGCAGCAGGCGTGATCACGATCGCGCAGCTGGTCAGCTTCGTGATCTTCCTGTTCATGATGGTGATGCCATTGGTGAGCGCGGCTGGTGCGTTCACGTCGGTGCAGAGCGCGCTCGGCGCACTCGCCCGCATTCAAGAGGTGCTCGATCTGCCTGATGAGGATGCCGACGACCGTGTGCGCTCCGGCTCGCCTGCGCTGCCGGCTGATGCCGCAATCGCTCTCGACCAGGTGAGCTTTCGCTATCCGTCGAGTGCCGATGATGTGCTGCACGGGCTTTCGCTCACCGTGCCTGCCGGCACGAAGACTGCCCTGGTGGGCCCGTCGGGCGCCGGCAAGTCGACGACGCTCGGGCTCCTCGAGCGCTTCTATGACGTGCAGGGCGGAGCAGTGAAGGTCAACGGCGTCGACGTGCGCGACTGGGATCGCGACCAGCTGCGCGCACAGTTCGGCTACGTCGAGCAGGATTCCCCGGTGCTGGCGGGCTCGCTGGGCGACAATCTGCGGCTGGCGGCGCCCGAGGCCACGGATGACGAGTGCCTTGCGGTGCTGCGCGAGGTGAATCTCGGGCATCTGGTCTCCCGTGACGAGGCGGGGCTCGACGCGTCTGTCGGAGAGGGAGGTTCACTGCTTTCCGGCGGTGAGCGTCAGCGCTTGGCGCTGGCTCGCGTGCTGCTGGCCGGGCCGCCGATTCTGCTGCTCGACGAGCTGACTTCGAGCCTGGACGGCCTGAACGAAGAGCTGCTGAAGCAGGCCATCGCACACGTGGCTGCCGGGCGCACGCTCGTGGTGATCGCGCACCGATTGTCGACCGTGATCGACTCCGATCAGATCGTGGTCATGGAGCATGGCGAGGCCGTCGCCACCGGCACGCACGAGCAGCTGCTCACGACGAGTCCGCTCTATCGGGAGCTCGCCGAGCAGCAGCTGCTGGCCTGAGCGGTTCTGACCCCAAGTTCGGCGTGCGTCGCAGGTGCCCGGCGAAGGGACGGGTCGCACGAGTAGGACCTCCCAGCACGAACCCGGGAGCGCACAGACAGAGAACGACCGCAGACTCCCATTCTCAGAGAGGTCTGCGGTCGTTCCTGGTTCTGCTCGTTCGGGATCCCGCTCAGCGCACCGTCGGGGTCAGCTACCCCGCGAGGCGCTGTTCTGCCAGACGCACCACGTTGACCAGTAGCTCGGCACGGGTCATCGGGCCGACTCCCCCGGGGTTCGGGGTGAGCCAGCCGGCCACCTCGGCGACGTCCGGGTGCACATCGCCGACCGGCCGTCCCTTGCCGGTCTCAGGGTCGACCACGCGGCTGACGCCCACGTCGATCACGGCGGCACCGGGCTTGACCCAATCGGGCTGCACGAAATGCTGTCGACCGAGCGCCGCGACCACGACATCCGCCTGACGCACCTCGTCGGCCAGGTTCGGCGTGCGCGAGTGCAGCGTCGTCACAGTGGCGTCGACACCGCGCCGCCCGAGCAGCAGCCCCAGGGGGCGCCCGACGGTCACGCCGCGGCCGATGATGGCCACCTTGCGACCTTCGAGCGGCACCTCGTAGCGACGCAGCAGCTCGAGAATGCCCGCCGGGGTGCACGGCAGCGGCGTCGAGATCTCGCCGCCGACGTTGAGCACGAGGCGCCCGAGGTTCGTCGGGTGCAGCCCATCGGCGTCTTTCGCCGGATCGATCAGCTCCAGCGCGGCCAGCTCATCGAGCCCCTTCGGCAGCGGCAGCTGCACGATGTACCCGGTGACGTCGTCCGAGTCGTTCAGTCGCCTGATCGCTTCGTGCACCTCTGCGGCAGTCGCCGTGGCCGGCAGATCTTCTCTGACGGATGCGATGCCCACCTCGGCGCAGTCACGGTGCTTTCCGGCTACGTAGATCTGCGAGCCGGCATCCTCTCCGACCAGCAGCGTGCCGAGACCCGGGGTGATGCCCTGCTCGCGAAGGACGGCGACGCGCTCGGCCAGCTCTGCCTTGATGGCCTCGGCCGTGGCTTTACCGTCGATCTTGATCGCGGTCATGCGCTCACCACTGCTCGAGGCCGGGGTACAGCGGGAAGTCATCGGCGAGCTTCGCGACGCGTGCCTTCAGCGCCTCGACGTCAGGAGTCGGCTTCAGCGCCTCGGCGATGACGTCGGCGACCTCGGTGAACTCGGTGGCGCCGAAGCCACGGGTGGCGAGTGCCGGTGTGCCGATGCGCAGACCACTGGTGACGCGCGGTGGGCGCGGGTCGAACGGTACCGCGTTGCGGTTGACCGTGATGCCGACCTCATGCAGGATGTCTTCAGCCTGCTGGCCGTCGAGCTGCGAGGTGCGCAGATCGGCGAGCACCAGGTGCACGTCGGTGCCGCCGGTGAGCACGTCGACGCCGTTCGCCTTGGCGTCAGGTGCGGTGAGACGCTCGGCGATGATCTTGGCGCCTTCGAGGGTGCGCTCCTGGCGAGCCTTGAACTCGTCGGTCGCAGCGATCTTGAAGGCCACGGCCTTGGCGGCGACCACGTGCATGAGCGGCCCGCCCTGCTGGCCGGGGAACACGGCCGAGTCGATCTTCTTGGCGAACTCCTGCTTCGAGAAGATCGTGCCCGAGCGCGGGCCGCCGAGGGTCTTGTGCACAGTGGTCGAGGTCACGTCGGCGATCGGCACCGGGTTCGGATGCAGCCCTGCGGCAACGAGACCGGCGAAATGAGCCATGTCGACCCAGAGACGTGCGCCAACCTCGTCGGCGATCTCGCGGAACGCCTGGAAGTCGACGATACGTGGGTACGCAGACCAGCCGGCGATGATCACGCTGGGCTTCTCGGCCAGCGCGATCTCACGGACTTTGTCCATGTCGATGCGGAAGGTCTCGGGGTCGACGCCATAGGCGCGAGCATTGTAGAACTTGCCCGAGAAGTTGATCTTCATGCCGTGGCTGAGGTGCCCGCCATGGGCCAGTTCGAGGCCGAGGATGGTGTCGCCCGGCTTGGCGAGCGCGTGCAGCACTGCGGCGTTGGCCTGTGCGCCTGAATGCGGCTGCACGTTGACGTGGTCGCCGCCGAAGACGGCGAGCGCGCGCTGCTGGGCGAGCGTCTCGGCCACATCGACGAACTCGCAGCCGCCGTAGTACCGGCGCCCGGGGTATCCTTCGGCATACTTGTTGGTGAGCACCGACCCCTGGGCTTCGAGAACGGCGCGCGGCACGAAGTTCTCAGAGGCGATCATCTCGAGGGTGTGGCGCTGACGGTTGAGCTCGTTCTCGAGCACCTGTGCGATCTCAGGGTCGAGCTGCTCGATCGGGGTGTTGAGCGTGGGGTTTGTTCCGGTCACGCGGATCTCCTTGTCATGGTTGCAAACTGCGGTTGCGTGTCAAGCAGACTGTCGAGGCCCAGGCGTGCGGCCCAATCCGTGTGCCGCTCCCCGATGGTGTCCATCTCATTCCGCGGTCTGCAGCAGTGCGCTCATCTGACAGATCACCTGCCTGATTCGTGTCCAGCAGTCAGACTGCGAAAACGCCAGTCGCGACAGGGTCCATTCTATACAGGGATCTCGACCCTGCAGGCGTCGACTACGATTGATCTCTGTCGTCGAGCATCGAGCGGAGATCTTTCATCGTGACCCAGCACATTGACACCACCCCGAACAACGACTGGATCATCACCATCACGTGTGACGATCAGCCGGGACTGGTCCATGCCGTCACGGGCGGCATCGTCGACGCCCAAGGCAACATCGAGGAGTCGCAGCAGTTCCACAGCACCGACACCGGGCGTTTCTTCATGCGTCTGCGCATCAGCACGCCGGCGAACGAGCAGCAGCTGCGCGCCTCGCTGGCTCCGGTCGTCGAGCAGTACCACCTGGATCTGACCCTGCGCGAGTCAGACCGCCCCACCAAGACGCTCGTCCTGGTGTCGAAGGCCGCGCACTGCCTGCAGGATCTGCTCTTTCGGCAGAACTCAGGCCAGGCCAACATCGAGATTCCACGCGTGTTCGGCAACCATCCAGACCTTGCCGATCTGGCCGGATTCTACGGGGTGCCGTTCACCTCGCTGCCGATCAAGAGCGCCGAAGACAAGCACGCCTTCGAACAGCGCATCATGCGGTACGTCGAAGAGAACGACATCGAGCTGGTCGTTCTCGCCCGCTACATGCAGATCCTCTCACCAGAGCTCTGCGACTTTCTCGCCGGACGTGCAATCAACATCCATCATTCGTTCCTGCCCGGGTTCAAGGGCGCGAACCCGTATCTGCAGGCCCACCAGCGCGGGGTGAAGCTGATCGGCGCCACAGCGCACTTCGTGACCGCAGACCTCGACGAGGGCCCCATCATCGAGCAGAACGTGGTGCGCGTCGATCATTCGAAGTCGCCTGCTCAGCTGCGCGCGATCGGTCAGGACGTCGAGAGCCGCACGCTGCGACAGGCGGTGACCTGGTTCGCCGAGCGTCGCATCCTGCGCGACGGCCAGCGCACCATCATCTTCCAGTGACGGCGCTCTTCCCGCGCGCCGTCGTCTGAGCGGGGGCTCGGCCACAGACGACGAAAGGGCACCGCGGCAGCTTCTGCCGGGTGCCCTTTCGGTGACGGCCGCGCGCCCCGTGCGACGCTGCGGCGTGCAGGCTCAGCCGCGCTCGTGCAGACGCACGTAGTTGCTGAAGATCGTGCGAGCGACCACCAGCAGACCGGCTGCGGTCAGCAGGCTGCCGATGATGCTGGCAAGCAGCAGGTAGACGCCGAAGAGCATGCCGCCGGTCGTGTTCGCCCCGGTGAACGACGCAGCCATCGACGAGCTCGCCTTGAACAGCTGAATCGAGTAGATGATGCCCAGCACGATGGTGTTCGCCGCGGCCGCCAGCACCGAGATCAGCACGATCAGGTAGCCGCCGCGAGCCTTGCGCCCGGCAGCCGAGTTGCCGAAGTTGAGATTGAAGAGATCGCCCATCACCGAGCCGCCCTGGCGCTGCTGCGGCATCTGCTGACCGTAGCCCGGCTGCTGCGGAAACTGCTGCCCGCCGAACTGCTGCTGAGCGGCCTGCCCACCGAACTGCTGCTGAGGCTGTGCGCCGAATCCTGCCGGAGGCGCCGGCGGGCCAGGAGGAGTGCTGCCGGGCTGGTTCGCGCCAGGAGGCGGAGGAGGCAGAGTGGACATGTGAGAGATCCTTTCATCGACGCAATCGAGGGATCACACGATGACTCCCCCGATCGGAATGCTAGCAGGTGCATGGTCTACGCTGGTGACCGCGTCGGCTCTGCGTGCCGGCGGCTTCAGACCGTTGAAGGAGGCGACACCACCCGTGTTCGATCGCCCACGTGTGCAGCCATCTCCTGACGACCAGCCGTGGTCGGGACACGAGCCCGGTTCTCGCGACTACCGCCGCATCCTGCTCGGCCTCTTCTGCGCCGGCATCGCGACCTTCGCCCAGCTCTATTCGTTCCAGGCCATCCTGCCCGAGGTGAGTCACGCGCTCGGCACCGACGAGGCGAGCACGGCCCTGACCGTCTCAGCGGTCACTCTTGGCATCGCGATCAGCGTCATCCCGTGGTCTTCGATCGCCGACCGCATCGGCCGAGTGCCCGCTATGGTCTGCTCGATCAGCGCCGCATCCGTGCTGGCCCTGAGCGCGATCGCCTTCGACTCGATCGGCCCGATCGTGGTGTTTCGACTGCTCGAAGGCTGCGCGTTGGGCGGAGTGCCCGCGATCGCGATCGCCTATCTGAACGAAGAGGTCTCACGGCGCGCCGCCGCGAAGGCCAGCGCCATCTACGTCGCCGGCACTTCGATCGGCGGGCTCTCAGGCCGCATCATCTCTGGCCCGGTCACCGAGCTCACCGGCAGCTGGAAGCTCGGCGTGCTCGCCGTCGTCGTCGTGTGCATCACCGCCGCAGTCGTGTTCGTGTCGGTCATCCCCCGCTCTCGCGGCTTCGTGCCGCTGCGCCACCGCCCGGCGAACCTGCTGCCCGACGCGCGGGTCTTCGTGCAGGTGAGACGTCACCTGCGCAACCCGCGCACCCTGGTGCTCTTTCTCAACGGCTTTCTGCTGATGGGCTCGTTCGTGGCCGTCTACAACTATCTGGGCTTCCGCCTCACCCAGCCGCCCTACGGTCTGCCGCAGACGGTCGTCAGCCTGCTCTTCCTGGCCTACCTGATCGGCACCCTCTCGTCGTCGATGGCGGGTTCGTTCGTCGACCGCTGGGGACGGCACCGTGTGCTCGCCGCCTCCACGGCGATGATGCTCGCCGGCGCTCTGATCACGCTGCTCTCGAGCATCTGGGCGATCCTCGCTGGTCTCCTGCTCTTCACCGCCGGGTTCTTCGCCGCGCACGCGATCGCCTCGGGTTGGGTGGGCGCTATCGCGGTGAGGGGTCGTGCGCAGGCCGGATCGCTGTACAACCTCTTCTACTACGCCGGGTCAAGTCTGCTCGGCTGGTTCGCGGGTCTGGCCCTGCGGTGGATGTGGTGGCCCGGTGTCGCACTGGTCGCGGCGGCTGCGCTGGCCGTCGCGCTCATCGTCTCGTACCGTGTGCTCGGGCGCGACGAGGCGCCGGGTGACGAGCCCGACGCTACTGCAACGACTCCTGCCAGCGGCGATTGAGATCGGCATAGGCGCCGCCAGCGGCGATCAGTCGGTCGGGGGCGTCGTCTTCCAGGATGCGACCGCGATCGAGCACGATCACCCGGTCTGCGTCGCGAACGGTCGAGAGCCGGTGCGCGATGATCACCGCCGTGCGATCGGTCAGCAGCCTGCGCAGCGCCAGCTGGATGTCGCGCTCGCCCGGGATGTCGAGCGAGCTGGTCGCCTCGTCGAGCACCAGCACCCGCGGATCGGCGATCAGCGCACGAGCGAACGAGACGAGCTGCTGCTGCCCCGCCGACAGTCGGATTCCGCGATGACTGATCGGGGTGTCGTACCCGGCCGGCAGCGCACGGATGAAAGGACCGGCGCCCACAGCATCCGCCGCGGACTCGATCTGCTCGCGGCTCGCACCAGGCCTCCCCAGGGCGATGTTCGAGGCGATCGTGCCGCTGAACAGAAAGGCCTCCTGCGTCACCATGACCACGTCACGGCGCAGCTGGGCGTCAGGGATCTCGCGCAGGTCGCGCCCGTCGAGGCGCACGGCGCCGGTGCCGGGGTCGTAGAACCGGGCGAGCAGCTTGACGATGGTCGACTTGCCGGCACCTGTCGCGCCGACGAGGGCGACGGTCTGACCCGCAGGGATGTGCAGATCGAGCCCGGCCAGCACGGGTTCGCGCTGGGTGTGCTCCGCTCCGACGCCCGAGTATGAGAACGTCACATCGTCGAAGTCGATGCGCCCCTGGGCCCGGTCGCCGTCGACGCGACCGACGGCGGGACGCACCGTCGGCTGCTCTTCGAGCACGCCTGAGACCTTCTCGAGGGCGGCGGCGGCCGACTGGAAGGTGTTGGCGAACATGCCGATCTCCTCCATCGGCTGGAAGAACTGGGTGAGGTAGAGCACCGCACCGATCAGCACGCCGACGCCGATCGTGCCGTCCATCAGGCGCATCCCGTTGACCGCCACCAGCGCGGCGATCGCGACGTTCGAGATCAGCGCGAGCAGCGTGAAGAAGACGCCCATGGTGATGACCTGGCGACGGTTCGCCTCGGCATACTGCTCGCTCAGCCGGGTGTAGCGTGCCGCGTCACGGCGTTCGGTGCCGAACGACAGCACGGCGCGGATGCCGTGCAGCACCTCGACGAAGCGCACGATGAGTCGCGCCGAGCGCTCGCTCGACTCGCGATACAGCTTGGTCGAGACGCCCTGGAACCAGCGCGTGAGCAGCACTGCCGGAATCAGTGCTGCGACGGCGACAACGCCGCTGGCCGGATCGAGCACGAAGATCGCCACCCCGATGAAGAGCATGCGCATCACGGCGGTGACGAGGTCGTTCAGCCCTGAGTCGAGCGCCGTGCGGATGCTGTCGATGTCGTTCGTCTGTCGGCTGATGACACGCCCAGAGGTGTAGCCCTCGTGAAAGCTCACGCCGAGCTGCTGCGTGTGGATGAACAGGCGTCGTCGCAGCGAGAGCAGCACTCCCTGCGTGAGCGACGAGGTCTGCACGATGAAGATGCGCATCAGTCCGGCTTCGACGATCGCCGCGACCAGATACCCGAGAATCACGAGCACCAGTTCGGTGAGGCTGCCGTCGATGGCCGCGGGCAGCGCATGGTCGAGCGCAGTCGCGATCAGCAGAGGTCCGAGGGAGCCGGCGGCCTGCGCCACGACGACGCAGAGCGAGAGCAGCATGGCTCTGCCTCGCACCGGGCGCACCAGTTCGGCCAGCAGACGCAGCGAACGCCGACGCAGGCGCCGCGACTGCTGCGCGTCGACCGCCGTGCGGTGCTCGAGTGAGACGCCGAGCGGTGCGTCCTGATCGCCGGCAGTGCTCATGAGCTCGCCTCCAGTGACATCAGCTGACGGTAATACGGTTCGCTGCGCAGCAGTTCGTCGTGCCGACCGGTGGCGACGATGCGCCCGTCACGCAGCACCGCGACACGGTCGGCGAGAGCCACGGTCGACGGTCGGTGCGCCACGATCAGGGCGGTGACGCCCTGCAGCACACGGCGCAGGCCCGCCTCAACCAGGGCTTCGGTGTTGACGTCGAGAGCCGAGAGCGGGTCGTCGAGCACGAGGATGCGCGGCGCGGCCGCGATGGCGCGTGCCAGTGCCAGCCGCTGACGCTGGCCGCCGCTGAGGCTCTGCCCCTCTTCGCCGATGACGGTGTCGACGCCCTCGGGCAGGTCATGGACGAACTCCGCCTGGGCCACCGCGATCGCCGCGTCCCGCTGCTCGTCGCCGGCATCCGGCCGCCCCATGAGCACGTTCTCGCGCACCGTGCCCGAGAACAGCTGCGGCGCCTCGAACGTCATGCCGAGCTGCCCGCGCAGCCGGTGTCGGGTCATGTCGCGCACGTCGACGCCGCCGACGCGCACGGCACCGCTCGTGACGTCCATGAACCGGGCCACCAGCTCGACCATGACCGTCTTGCCCGATCCAGTGGCTCCGACCAGAGCCACTGTCTCGCCCGGGGCGACGCGAAGATCGACGCCGTCGAGCACCTCGTGTTCGCCGTAGCAGAAATGGACGTCGTCGAAGACGAGTTCGCCGATGAGACTCGGATCGGGGTCGTCTTCGACCGGGTCGACCGGGTCGGTGACCTCTGCCGCAGTGTCGAGCACTTCGAACACCCGCGCGGTGGCAGCGGTGGCGTCCATGACGGCGGCGAAGGCGAAGCCGAGAGATCGCACGGGCCAGAGCAGAAAGGCAGCGGTGCCGAAGAACGCCACGATGTCGCCGAGGGTGAGTGCGCCGTCACGCACCAGAGAGAGACCGGCGGCGAGACAGACCACGAACGCGAGCTGCGGCAGCAGCGACAGCCACATGCGGATGCCCGAAAGCGACCGTGCCTTGTCGATCTCGGTGTCGCGCTGCCGCCGCGCCGCGCGCATGAACTGATCGGTGAACGTGTCGGAGCGCCCGAATGCCGTGATGACACGAACGCCCTGCACGCTCTCTTCGACCTCGGTGGCGAGCGCACCGGCCTGGTCGAGGCCGCGTCTGGTCAGCACGCGGTAGCGCAGCTGAAAGCGCAGAGACAGCCAGGCGGTCGGCATCGCGAACACGGCGAAGATGCCGCCGAGCGGCGGGCTCAGCACAACGAGAATCACGATGCCGACGACGACCGTGGTGACGTTGACCACGAGCAGAATCGATCCGAACGACAGCCAGCGTCTGATGCGGCTGAGATCGGTGCTCGCCCGGGAGAGCAGCTGTCCAGACTCCCAGTGATCGTGGAACGAGACCGACAGGTCGAGCAGGCGGTCGAAGAGCGACGTGCGCAGGCGGTGCTCGACGCCGACCATCGGGCCCATCAGCAGCATGCGCCGGGAGTACCACATGGCGGCCTGCAGCACCCCGAGTGCGAGCACGATGCCTGCGGCGACCCAGACGCCGCGGGAACTGCCCGAGTCTCGGCCAGAGCTGATCGGCCCGTCGACGAGTGCACGGATCACCTGTGGAATGGCCAAGCCGAGTCCGGTGGCGGCGAAGCCGACCAGCAGCCCGCCGAGGTAGCGCCAGATCACCGGCCGCAGGGTGGGCAGCAGCCGCAGCAGCGTCGAGACGCCGGCGCCCGGCGTGTTCGAGCGCACGGCACCGCCCGACACGGGCGTCGGCGCAGACACGGACGAGCCCCGCTCGGCCGAAGCCCGGGTGGGCTTGCGGTCGGGGCGGGGCTCGGTCACAGGGGTGGGGTCAGATGACGACGATGATCAGTGGAAGAAGTGGCGCTCGCCGGTGAAGTAGAGCGGAACGCCCGCCTGCTTCGCCGCTGCGATGACCTCGTCGTCGCGAATCGAGCCACCAGGCTCGACGACGGCGCGCACACCGGCCGCGAGCAGCACCTCGAGGCCGTCGGCGAACGGGAAGAAGGCGTCTGATGCGGCGACCGACCCCTGAGCCCGGTCACCGGCGCGGTTCACGGCGAGGTGCGCCGAGTCGACGCGGTTGACCTGCCCCATGCCGACACCGACCGAAGCCTCGTCGTGCGCCAGCAGAATGGCGTTCGACTTGACCGAACGAACCGCAGCCCACGCAAATTCGAGGTCGCGACGCGTAGCCTCGTCGACCTCGTCTCCGGTGACCAGCTGCCACTTCGAGCTGTCCACATGACCGGGAAAGTTGTCGGCGTCGCTGACCAGCAGACCACCTGAGATCTGCTTGAAGATCGTCTCGTCACGCGAGAAGTCGGCCGGCAGACGCAGCAGGCGGATGTTCTTCTTCGTCTCGAGCAGCTCAAGCGCCGCAGGCTCGAAGTCGGGAGCCACCACGACCTCGGTGAAGATGCCCTTGACCGTTTCGGCCATGGCCAGCGTGATGGTGCGGTTGGCAGCGATCACGCCGCCGTAGGCCGAGAGCGGATCGCAGGCGTGTGCCTTCTGGTGCGCCTCTTCGATCGTCTCGCCCACGGCGATGCCGCAGGGGTTCGCGTGTTTGATGATCGCGACCGCCGGAGCCTCGAAGTCGAACGCGGCGCGCAGCGCGGCATCGGCGTCGACATAGTTGTTGTAGCTCATCTCTTTGCCGTGCAGCTGCTCAGCCTGCGCGATGCCGTGCCCCAGCGGCTCGCGGTAGAGTGCGGCCTGCTGATGCGGGTTCTCACCGTAGCGCAGCACGTGGCCGAGCTCGCCGGCCACGCCGACGCTCTCTGGCCAGACGCGCCCCTCGGCCTCGGGGTGGCTGACCAGGTGGCCCTGGAACCAGTCGGCGACGGCACGATCGTACTCGGCGGTGTGTGCGAAGGCCTTCGCCGCAAGATTGCGGCGCTGAGCCAGCGAGGTGCCGCCCTGCAGCGAAGCGATGATCGCCGAGTAGTCGGCGGGGTCGACCACGATCGCCACGTTGGCGTGGTTCTTGGCCGCGGCGCGCACCAGCGTGGGCCCGCCGATGTCGATCTGCTCGACCACGTCGTCGCCCTGTGCGCCCGAGGCGACAGTCTGCACGAACGGGTACAGATTCACCACGACGAGGTCGAACGGCTCGATGCCGAGCTCGTCGAGCTGCCGCTCGTGGTCGCTCAGGCGCAGGTCGGCGAGGATGCCCGCGTGCACCTTGGGGTGCAGGGTCTTGACACGGCCGTCGAGCGACTCGGGAAACCCGGTCAGCTCGCTGACTTCGGTGACCGTGGCACCGGTGGCTGCGACCGCTTTGGCGGTCGATCCAGTCGAGACCACCTCGACGCCGGCCTCGGCCAGAGCGCGTCCGAGACGGTCGAGATCGGTCTTGTCCGACACCGAGATCAGCGCGCGCCTGATCGGCACGACGTCGCGCTCGCGGTATTCGCCTGCGCTGTGTCCAGCAGTCATCAGATTGTCTCCTTCAATCGTGGGTTCGAAGTTCGTGAGGTCGAGGTTCGCGCTGCCCGGGCGACCGCATCGCAGTCGATGTCTCCCCGGGCGATGCGGGTGAGCGTCTCAGCGAGCAGCTGCCGTTCGACCACCTTGATCCGGTCGTGCAGGGTGGCCTCGTCGTCGTCGGCGCCGATCGGCACACGCTGCTGAGACAGGACCGGGCCGGTGTCGACTCCGCTGTCGACGAGGTGCACAGTCGCACCCGTCTCGTGTGCACCAGCCGCCAGCGCATCACGCACAGCGTGGGCACCGGGAAAACTCGGCAGCAGCGCCGGGTGCGTGTTCACGATGCGATGCGACCAATGGCTGACGAGGTCGGCCGGCAGGATGCGCATCAGGCCAGAGAGCACGACGAGGTCTGGCTGCCAGGCGTCCGCTGCGGCCGCGAGCGCCCGCCCCCAAGCGTCGCGATCGGCATGGTCGCGATAGTCGACGCGAAATGTGGGGATGCCCGCCTCGGCCGCGTGATCAAGCCCAGCGGCAGCGCGGTCGGCGCCGACGGCCACGATCTCGAAGCCGCTGTCTGGCTGACGCTGCGCTGCGATGAGCGCACGAAGATTGGTTCCCGCTCCCGAGATGAGCACGACGAGTCTGAGCACCTGACCAGCCTACCGGTTTGCAGCCTCGGCGAGTGCGGGTCGGCCCAGCACCAGAACCGTCGCGGCCACGACCGCCCCGAGTGCGACGAACCCGGCCGGAATGATCATGCGCCAGATCGGCACCCCGACGTCTTGCAGTCGTCCCGGCCCGAGGGCCCCGGAGGCCAGCGTCGCCAGCACGGTCAGCACCAGCCAGATCACGACGGCCTGGCCCAGGGCGCTGGCCGCCGCGACCAGCCACCCATGCCAGCCGCCGACCAGTTCGGCGGCCAGAGGTCGCAGCGCGAACCAGGCCCCGGCGAACCCGGCGAGGATCGGCAGGATCAGCAGCATGATCTGCCAGGAGCCGCCGGAGGGAATCGCGCCGAGCACCGGGACCGCGGGCATCGGAGCGACCAGCGTGCCGAACGGTGACGCCAACGACCCCGTGCCGATGGCGATGCCGGCGCCGCCGATCCAGCCGATCGACCAGACCACGAGGTTGGGCAGGTAGAGCAGCTGGATCAGGCTCATGACGATCACCCCCGTCCAGCCGCCGTGCAGCGACTCGTAGACGGCCACGATGCTCATCCAGTTGCCCAGCACTGAGACGGTCAGGCCGATCGCCGCTGCGCCGACCAGAGCGACCATCGTGACGGCCGCGCCGCGCAGCGCCGCCCAGACGAACGAACCCGCGACGACTTCGTCGACGCGCGTCCACGCGCGCACACGCCTCAGCAGCAGCCGGGCGCCCGCGCCCTGCCGCGACTCAGGCGCGTGCACCAGTGTGGCGACGCCGAACACGATCAGATTGATCAGCCATGGCAGCAGCAGGGCAGGCAGCAGCGAGACGCGCGCAGAAGCATTCGAGGCCGTCGTCGCCAGCAGCACCACGGCGACGGCCAGAACGAGCGCGTAGCCGCCCCAGACAGCGGGCAGCGGCCCCATCTGGGCGGTGCGACAGCCGCTGTGCCAGCTCACCCAGACTGCGCCGACGAGCACGCCCGACGGCATCAGTGTGAACAGGTACGAGTCGACCGTGCCGGAGGCCGCGAGTGCGCCGCCGGTCACTTCGCTGGGCACGCCGAAGCCGAGCAGCCACACCCGCGCGGCCAACGACCAGGCGCCGCCCCACGACGTGCGCAGGCCGTCGTCGAAGATCCACATGGCCGTGGTGACGACCGCCAGCGGCAGAAACGTGACCAGCAGCAGGGTGAGCGGCTCGACGCTCACCGGGGCGATCTCGCGAAGTCGACGTCTCAGCACCAGAACAGGTTACCCGTCTCGCTCGGCATGCAGCGTCTCACAGCGCCTCGATCGGCGCGAGGGCGACCACCAGCTTCTTGCGCTGCCCCGAGTCGAATCGCACTGCGGCCACCTGCTTCGCACCCTTTCCGGTGAGCTCTTCGACCGTGCCCTCGCCGAAGCTCTTGTGCCTGATGCGATCGCCGGCGGCCAGGTGCAGCTCGGTCTTGGGCGTCGAGCCCACGCCGATCTCGTTGGCCCAGGCGTGGGCGGCACCGCTGCGCTTCGATCGGGAGCCGTGACTGCGGGCCGAGGCTCCCCACCCCCCGTCGGCCTCGAAGTCGTCGTCACCGGCCCGTTGGCTGCCGCCCCAGCTGATGCCGCGACGGTTCGCGCCGATCTCGTCGGGATGCTGCCGCCACTCGATGAGCTCGCCCGGAATCTCGTCGAGAAAGCGGCTGGGCAGCTGGTCGCGGGTCTGCCCGAACACGGTGCGGTTGATCGCGAGGCTGAGGAAGAGCCGGCGGCGGGCGCGCGTGATGCCCACGTAGAACAGGCGGCGTTCTTCGGCCAGCCCGCCGATCTCGTCGATCGACATCTGGTGCGGGAGCAGCCCCTCTTCGAGACCGGTGATGAACACGGCCGGGTATTCCAGCCCCTTCGCCGTGTGCAGCGTCATCAGCGAGACGGTGCCCGACTCGTCGTCGAGGTCGTCGGCCGCCGCCGTCAGCTGCACCTCGGTGAGAAAGTCGACCATGCTGGCGTCGGGGTGCTTGTCGACGTAGTCGGTCAGCTGCGAGAGGAACTCTTCGAGGTTCTCGGCACGGGCCTGATCCTGAGCGTCGAGCGAGCTGCGCAGCACCTCGATGATGCCGATGTGCTCGAAGAACCGCCCGACCACCTCGTCGAGACGGTCTTCGGCCAGCGCGGTGCGGGCGTCGACGATGGCCCCGCCGAGCGAGGTCATCGCCTGCGTCACCTTGGGGCCGAGCCCGATCTCGGCGGCACGCGTGAGCGCCGCGGGCAGGTCGAGGCGCTGCTGCTCGGCGAACATGACCAGCCGCTGCTCGGTCGTCGGCCCGATGCCGCGCTTCGGCACGTTCAGGATGCGTCGCACCGAGAGGTCGTCGACGGGGTTCGCGATCGCCACCAGATAGGCGAGCGCGTCTTTCACCTCGGCGCGGTCGTAGAACTTCGTGCCGCCGATGAGGCGATACGGGATGCCGGCGCGCACGAAGATCTCTTCGAGCGCTCGGGTCTGCGCATTGGTGCGGTAGAAGACGGCGACGTCTCGGTAGTCGAGCCCGTCTTGGTGCAGGTCGTCGATGCGGTCGGCCACGAACTGCGCTTCGTCGTGCGCGGTGTAGCCCGCGTAGGCGGTGATCTTCTCGCCGTCGCCGAGCGCGCTCCAGAGGTTCTTCTCGGCACGATCGAAGTTGTTGCCGATGACGGCGTTGGCCGCGCTGAGGATGCGCTGGGTCGACCGGTAGTTCTGCTCGAGCAGCACCACGTGCGTGCCGGGAAAGTCTTTCTCGAAGTCGACGATGTTGCGCATGTCGGCCCCGCGGAACGCGTAGATCGACTGATCGGAGTCGCCCACCACGGTCAGGGTCGGTGCGTCGACGCTGAGGATGCGCGGCTCGGCCCGCTCGGGAGCGGTCGCCGGGCCCGTGCCGTCGGCCGAGGTCGTCAGCAGACGGATGAGCTCGTACTGCGCCTTGTTGGTGTCTTGGTATTCGTCGACGAGCACATGGCGGAACTTGTGCTGATAGCGTCGCCGCACCTCGGGGAACGCCTCGAAGAGGTGCACGGTCTGCACGAGGATGTCGTCGAAGTCGAGCGCGTTCGCGCGCAGCAGTGCATGGTCGTACGCGCGGTAGATGTCGATCAGCGCTTCGTCGAGCGGGCTGCGGCCACCCGAGTCTCGCGAGAGGTCATCGGCGTCGCGCAGCTCGTTCTTCAGCTGCGAGATGCGATGCTGAGCGGCGGCCGGGGTCAGCCCATCGGTGTCGGCATGCCGCTCTTTGATCAGGCGCTTGAGGAGCACGCGCGAGTCGTGCGTGTCATAGATGGTGAAGCTCGAGTTGTAGCCCAGCTCAGAGATCTCGCGTCGCAGTATGCGCACGCACGCCGAGTGGAACGTGCTGATCCACATGCCGTCGGCCGCCCCGCCGAGCAGCTGGCCGACGCGCTCGCGCATCTCGTTGGCCGCCTTGTTGGTGAAGGTGATCGCCAGGATCTGGCTGGGCCAGGCACGATGGGTGGCGATGAGGTGGGCGATGCGGTGCGTGAGCACGCGGGTCTTGCCCGACCCAGCGCCGGCGACGATCAGCAGCGACTGCCCCTGGTAGAGCACCGCCTCGCGCTGCTGCGGGTTGAGCCCGCGCACGAGGGGTTCGTCCGATGCAACGGCAGCTGCCGCGCCGCGCCGCTGGTCTCCCGTCGGCTGCGGGCGGCGCTTTGAAGAGCGGTCGGAGCTGGGGTGTTCTGGCGTGAGTGACATCTCCTCGATTCTACGGTCGAGGTGCGACATCAGCGGCGCGGTCGCTGTTCCGTCCACTCGGAGCACCGCTGCTGGCATCCGGATGCCACCGGTCGACGCCGGGAACGGCGAGCGTGCGCAGCGTGGCGCGGGTCGCCTCTTCAACCGTTCGATCCGGCGAGAACCGCAGCCAGCCGATGCCGGCGAACAGCACCATGCCGAAGACGCCGGATGCCGAGATCGACGTGAGCGGGGCATCCGCCGACGCCTCATCGCCCCACGCCTCGACCAGGCACTCGTGGAACTGTTCGACGATGCCGCGCTGCAGCAGCGTCAGACTGTCGGCCCACGAGCGATCGGTGCGGAACAGCTCCGCGGCCAGGATCTTCGCCAGCTGCGGCCGCCGCTGCAGGATGCCGAACATCTCGTAGATCATGGCCGCCAGCGCGGCGCCTCCGCGACGCTGCGCGCGGGAGCGCTGCAGGTACTCTGCCAGGTCGTGGAGCCCACTGTGAACCAGCTCTTCGAAGATCGCGTCCTTTGACGCGAAGTTGTAGTACAGACTGCCCTTGGCGACTCCGGCGGCCTCGGCGATGGCATCCATCGAAGTGCCGCTGATGCCCTGGCTCGCCGCGAGCTCGACGGCCGCGCGCAGAATGGCCTCTCTGGTCTTCGACTGATGCATCAGACCTCGATCTCCGGGTGCAGCCTGGTCATATTCCAGACCTTCTGTCTCGCCGCGGTGATGGAGCTGATCGCCAGTGCGACGATCAGCATGCCCAGCAGGAAGGCGACGCAGCCCACCATGCGGCCGTCGATGCCACCGACGATCAGCTGTCGCATGCCTTCAATGGCATATGTTCCGGGCATGTACGGATGCAGCGCCTGGAAGAAGGCCGGGGTGGTCTCGATCGGGTAGGTTCCGCCGGCCGAGGTCAGCTGCAGCATCAGCAGAATGATGCTCACGACACGGCCAGGAGCGCTGCCGAAGACGATGATGAGCATCTGCTGCAGAGCGAGGAAGCTGAGCGAGACGAGCACCATGAACAGTGCCAGCCACACTGGCCGCTGAGCGTCAAGTCCCAAGGCCTGCTGCAACACGACGAAGAGAATGACCGCCTGCGCGATGCCCATGATGATCGCCGGAGCGAATCCGGCCATGACCGTGCGGAAGCCGCTGGCGTTACTGGCCATCGGGCGTTTCGGGAACGGACGCAGCACCAGCCAGTTGATCACGCCGCCGACGAAGAGGGCGAGCATGGTGAACATCGGGGCGAACCCCTGCCCCAGCGCCGAGGCGAGGTTGTGCTCGTTGGCGTCGACCTGCACCGGATCTGCCGTCGCCTGCGCATTGGACGCACGCGATTCGTCCGAGAAACTGGGCGCCTCAGCGGCGCCGTCTGACAGCTTGCCAGAGAGCTCTTGAGCGCCGTCGTTCAGCTGCTGCGTGCCATCGCTCAGCTGGCTGGCACCGCTGCTCGCGCTGTCGGTGCCGCTCACCAGATCGCTGGTGCCGCCTGCGAGTGCGGCTGCGCCGCTCGAGAGCTGCTGGGCGCCGTCGCTCAGCTGGCTGGCACCTGCAGCGAGCTCACCGGTTTTCTGAGCCAGGGTCTGCGCCCCGGTGTCGACCTGCTGCGTGCCTGCGGCGAGCCGCTGGGCGCCGGGCACGAGCTGGGTGCCCAGCGCCGTGCGGAATGCGCTCGAGCCCGCGCGGAGCCGATCGACCTCTGCGTGGTCGGTCGCCGCCTGGCTCTGCGCGGCCTGCAGCTTGGTGATCGCCGCAGACATGTCGTCCTTGTACGGCAGTTGGCTGCTCTCGACCGCACTCTGGATCTGCTGCCAGGAGGCATCCTCCGGCACGACGATGCCCTGGGCGGCGAGTGCGGCGACCAGTACGCCGCGCACGCTCACATCGGCCGTGTCCGCTTCGGCGGCGATGGAGTCGATCTTGCCAGCGAGCTGGCCGACGCCGTCGTCGATCTGCGCGTAGTTGTCGTTCGCCGTCTGCAGCCCCTGAGCGAGTGTCTGCGCGCCGGCGTCAGTCTGCTGCGCCCCCTGTGCGAGCGTCTGCGCGCCGGCCGCCAGCTGGGCCGAGCCGGTTTTGGCCTGCTGTGTGCCAGTGGCCAGCGTGGCAGCGCCAGAGGCGAGTTTGCTGGCCCCCGTGTTGAGCGTCACCGCACCCGAGGCGAGCGCGTTCATGCCGACCACCAGCTGCCCGGAGCCGTCGACCAGCTGCGTCGACCCATCGGCCAGCTGGGCCGAGCCGTCAGCCGCCTGATGGATGCCGTCAGAGAGCGTGTTGATGCCGACCAGAAGCGCGTTCGCGGTCTGCTCGGTGGTCTGCTGCGCAAGCGTGTCGCGCACCTTCGTCATCGCCGACTTGCCCAGCGTGGTGGCCAGATAGTTGTTGGCGTCGTTGTAGGTCACCTGAAGTTTCGCCGGCGCAGCCGCGTCGGTGCCGGCCGCTGCGATCGTGCTGGAGAAGTCACGGGGGATCACCAGTGAGAAGTAGTACTCGCCGTCGGAGACGCCGTCTGCGGCGGTCTTCGCATCGACGACACGCCAGCCGAGGCTGCCGTCCTCCTGCAGATGCTCGACGAGCTGGTCACCGACGTCGATCTTGTCGCCCTGACCCGTCGTTGCCGGCTCATCCTCGTTCACGAGAGCGACGGGCATCGACCCCATGTTGGTGGTCGGCGACCAGTAGGCCCAGAGGTAGAGGGCGCCGTAGATCAGCGGGAACAGCACGATGACGAGCACGGCGACCTTGGTGAGGCTGCCGCGCCAGAACCTTTTGAGCTCGGTGCTCAGCGTGGCGAACATGTTCATGCGTGAGGCTCCTGATCTGGCTGTGCCGCAGACGTGCTGAGAGAATCGATGCCGGCCGCACTCGTGGCCGCGGCGATCTGTGCGCCGGCCACAGCATCCGACGCCCGCCGCTCGGCGACGCGGTGCTCGATGCGTTCGCGCAGCCCGCGGGGCCCGCGATCACTGGTGATGTCGGCGATGCGCACCAGCTCGTGGTCGACCTGCAGCGGCGGCGTCAGTTCGAAGTCCCGTTCGTCGGACGACACCATCAGCACACCGATTCCGCCGCGGTTGAGCGTCTCGAGTCGGCGAATGATCTGAGCCCGCGCCTCGGTGTCATGCACTTGGTCGAGATCGTCGATCACCAGCACCTCTGGGTGCTCGATCAGGGCGAGGGCCACTTTGAGAAGAAACTCCTGTGTCTCGGTGAGGCCGCCGGCCAGCTGCCAGTGGTCGGGCAGCGCGATGTCTCCGAAGACAGCGCGAAGCGCGGCAGCAGTGCGCTCCTCGGTGAAGCGTGGCACGTACCTCCACCACGGCGACGCCCAGCGGGTGCGTTCGCGCAGCAGGTCGCCGACGCTCGCCCTCGGTTCGAGGTCGTCGATGCCCTGAAAGGCGACGATGCCGGTCAGCCGGCGCACGCGGCGCCCCTCTCTCACGATGTCGATGCCTTCGGTGAGCACCTCGCCCGCGCTGGGGTGCATGCGCCCGGAGGCGCAGAGCTGCAGCGCGGTGCGACCGTCGCCGCGGTTGCCGAGCAGCACCACGAAGCGGGTGCTCGACTCGAAGGTCAGCGGCCCGTAGACCTGCCCGCGCTTGGTGTGCAGTTCGGCCGCACGATATGCGATGAGGGCTGCGCCGTCGGAGTTCAGGCCCGATCGCATCGCCCGCCCCGAGCGGTCGGCACTCCGCGGGCCACTCTCGGCATCGTGCGACAGCCCCTGCCCGTGTTGTGCACGGGAGTCGTCGCTCGCATCTGTGTGCTGCACCTCTGCCGCCTTCGTCTCGATCTCGTCGTGTCGATCAGATGGTGCGCACGGCGCCAGCAGTCGACGTCGTTGTGACAGTCGCAATTTTAGACTGACCGGTCAGTTTTCTGCAATTGCCGCACCAGAGCACCCTGCGCAGCAACCCGCGCCTACTCGTGGTGCAGCGTCTCGCCCGCCTTCACTCCTGCGGTCTCGATCTGCAGCGTCGAGTGTTCGATCGAGATGTCGAAGTGCTGCGCCAGGCAGTCGCGCAGCTGTTCGAGGATCAGCGGCGCATGCCCGTCGCGAAAGCACTCATCGTCGACCACGACGTGCGCCGAAAGCACCGGCAGGCCGGTCGCAATCGTCGACGCATGCAGATCGTGCACCTCGCGCACGTGGTCGACAGTCAGGAGGTGCCGCCGCACCTCGGCGAGATTGAGTCCCTTCGGGGTGAACTCCATCAGCACCCGCATGGTGTCGCGCAGCAGAGCGAACGCACGCGGCACGATCAGCACCGCGATGAACAGCCCGGCCACCGCATCCGCCTGCTGCCAGCCGGTCGCCCAGATGACCACAGCCGCAGCGATCACGCCGACCGAGCCCAACGCGTCGTTGAGCACCTCGAGAAAGGCACCGCGCATGTTGAAGCTGGCATCGCGACCACCGGCCAGCACCATGATCGACAGCACGTTGCACAGCAGCCCGATCACGCCGAAGACGAGCAGCTCGACCGGTGGCACCTCCGGCGGCCGAAACAGCCGCAGCACGCCCGACACCAGGGCGTAGACCCCGACAGCCAGCAGCACGCCCGCCTGCACCAGCGCCGCGACGACCTCGAGCCGTCGGAATCCCCAGGTGCGCTCCGGCGACGCCGGCCGCAGCACCAGATGCGCCGTGACCAGGGCGAGCAGCAGCCCGGACGAATCGACCAGCATGTGCACCGTGTCAGTGGTCAGCGCGAGGCTGCCGGTCACTACCGCGCCGATCGCCTGCGCCACCAGAATCGTCGCCGTGACGCCGAAGGCGACGGCGAGGCGACGACGCTGGGAGCGTCCGCCGACTCCCCCGCCTGAAACCGAGTGTGTGTCGTGCATCATTTTCCCCCTCGCGCCGTCGGCGCCGCATCGGCGCTGCGCTCGATGCGTGCGTGATCATGCGGATGCTGCCCAGAGACGCCGGAAGCGGCGATCAGCGACTCTGCGGCGGCGAGCAGTCGACCCACCTCGGCCTCGGCGACGATCGAGTAGAACGATGATCGTCCCGCCGCACGAGCACGAACGAGGCCACAGTCGCGGAGGCAGGCGAGATGTGCGCTCACCGTCGACTGGGCCAGCCCCAAGTGGTCGACGAGCTGACGAACGTTGTGCTCGCCGAGCATCAGGTGGCGCAGGATGCGCAGCCGGGCAGGATCAGCAACGGCGTGGAACAGCCGAGCGCAGTCGGTGCCCCGAGTCGACGCCTGCGGAGAAGGTTTGATCGTCATAGAACGATAATATCGGTATCAGGCGATAGGCGATAGCCGAAAGGCTTCATCGTGCGTCGTTCGGCACCTGACTCGGTCAGTACACTCTTCTGAGACCCATCACCTGCAGCGTCCATCTGCAGCGTCACGTTCAGCATTGATCTGCAGGAGGAGCCGTCATGGCGAAGTCGACCCACGTCCACCACCCGGGCGAGGAGCATGTCGAATCGGTCGGCGAGAAGCTCAACTGGCTGCGCGCCGGTGTGCTCGGGGCCAACGACGGGATCGTCTCGGTCGCCGGCACCATCATCGGCGTCGCGGGTGCGACGACGAACACGGTGGCGATCGCCGCTTCCGGCATCGCGGCGCTGGTCGCCGGCGCCTTCTCGATGGCCGGCGGCGAGTACGTCTCAGTGAGCACTCAGCGCGACACCGAGAAGGCGATGCTCGCCAAAGAACGGCAGGAGCTCAAGACGATGCCCCGCGAGGAGTTCGACGAGCTGGTTGGCATCTACGTCGACCGCGGAGTGAGCCCCGAGGTGGCCAAGCTCGTCGCACGAGACCTGACCGAGCACGATGCGCTGCGCGCCCACGCCGATGCGGAGCTCGGCATCGACCCCGATGCGCTGACCAACCCGTGGGCCGCGGCCGGGTCATCCTTCGCGTCGTTCACCGTCGGTGCGCTCATTCCGCTCATCGCCATGCTGCTGCCGCTCGACCAGATGGTGCGCATCGGTGTCACCATCGTCGCCGTCGCGGTCGCGCTGCTGCTCACCGGATTCGTCAGCGCCACGCTCGGCGGCGCGCGACGCGGGCGGGCCGTCGTGCGCAACGTCGGCATGGGACTGCTCACCATGGTGGTGACCTATGCCGTGGGCGCTCTCTTCGGCACCGCCGTCGGGGCCTGACGCCTGTGCGCGCGGCTGTCCCGGGCGCAGATCGATCCCCCGAAGCAGTTGGGCGTTGACCGCCACGGCCACGGTCGAAGCCGACATCAGCAGGGCGCCGATGGTCATCGGCAGCACGAAGCCGAGCGGTGCGAGCACGCCGGCGGCGAGCGGCACCGCGATCAGGTTGTAGCCGACGGCCCACCACAGATTCTGCTGCATCTTGCGGTAGGCCTGTCGTGAGAGCTCCATGACCGAGACGACGGTGCGCGGGTCTGAGCCCGCCAGGACGATGCCGGCAGCGCCGCGAGCCACGTCGGTTCCGGCACCGATTGCGAGCCCCACATCGGCCTGCGCAAGTGCAGGCGCATCGTTGACCCCGTCGCCGACCATCGCCACGACACGGCCTTCTCGCTGCAGGTCTCGGACTCGCGCCGCCTTGTCTTCAGGGCGCACCTGCGCATAGACACGGTCGATGCCCACGGCTTCGGCGACGTGATCGGCGACTGCTTGAGCGTCGCCGGTCAGCATCATCACCTGACAGCCGCGCTCGTGCAGCGCCGCGACCGCCTGCTTCGACTCGGGGCGCACAGCGTCGGCGAGTCGAAGGGCACCCACCACTTGGTCATCGACCACCACGTGCAGAATGGTCGCCCCCTGGACGCGCCAGGCCTCGACGCCTTGCCGCTCCGCCGTCCCGATCTCCGCCGCCCCGGTCTCGGCCGCCCCACTCTCGGCCGACCCCAGCTCAGCCAGCCCCAGCTCAGCGAGCATCCCGGGGCCGCCGACACGAACGCGATGCCCATTGACCATGCCCGAGACGCCGGTTGCGGGTGCCGACACGAAGCCATCGACCGGCAGCAGTGTCAGCTCTCGCCGCCGCGCAGCCGCGACGATCGCGGTGGCGAGCGGATGCTCCGAACTCTGCTCGACCGAGGCCGCGGTCAGCAGCACCGCGTTCTCTGCGGCGCCCGAATCGTGGCGATCTGACATCGTCTGCGTAGCTGGCAGCACCGCGGTGACCTCGGGGCGCCCCTGGGTCAGCGTTCCCGTCTTGTCGAAGATCACGGTGTCGACCGTGCGCATTCGCTCAAGCGCGAGCCGGTCGCTGACCAGCACACCAGAGCGCGCCGCGATCTCGGTGGCGATCGAGACCACCAGCGGGATCGCCAGTCCCAACGCATGCGGACACGCGATCACCAGCACGCTGATGGCCCGGACGATGGCCTGATCAGGCCGCCCAGCGATCGCCCAGACGATCGCCGTGATCATGGCAGCGGCGATCGTGAACCAGAACAGCCACCCGGCGGCACGGTCTGCCAGACGCTGCGTGTGCGACGTGGACTGCTGCGCCTCGGCGATCAGCCGCTGAACGCCCGCGAGTGCTGTGCGGTCTCCTACAGCCGTCACGCGGATGCGCAGGCCGGAGTCTGTCGCGACGGTGCCGGCGACGACGTGGTCGCCGAACGATCGGGGCACTGGACGGGACTCGCCGGTGATCATCGATTCGTCGAGACTGGCCGCGCCGTCGACGACCACGCCGTCTGCCAGCACTGCACCACCCGGCCGCAGCAGCACGAGATCGCCCTCATGCAGCGCTGTCGGCGGCACCTGTTCGATCTGTTCGGCACCGTCAGCGCCGTGCGCGACCACGCGCTCGGCCACGTCGGGCAGCAGTGCGGCCAGCGAGTCGAGCGCAGACCCGCTGCGGGCGAGTGAGCGCATCTCGATCCAGTGGCCGAGCAGCATGATGACCACGAGCAGGGCGAGCTCCCACCAGAAGTCGAGCTCGTGACTCAGCAGATGCAACGACGCACCCCACGAGCTGAGAAAGGCGACGGTGATCGCGAGCGCGATCAGCAGCATCATGCCCGGCTGACGAGACCGAATCTCATCGACGGCGCCGACGAGGAAAGGTCTGCCGCCCCACGCGTAGACGACGGTGCCCAGCACAGGGCTCACCCAGGCGAGCCACCCGACCTCGGGCAGGCGGTAGCCGATGACGTCGGCGAACATCGAGCTGAGCAGGACGGTCGGTATCGACAGCACGAGCATGGTCCAGAAGAGTCGCCGAAAGCGCAGAACGTGCCCGGCGTGATGCATGTGCGCCATCGGGGCCATGCCCGTCGTGCCGCTGTGCGTCATCCCGCTGTGCCCCATGCCGCCGTGCTCCATCGGCATGTGCGACGTCTCGCTGCGGTCGTTCGGAGTCCCGTTCATGTCAGACACACTAGCCCGGCCCACCGACACCGGGAACCCCCGCTGCGAGTGCTTCTCCGCATACGTGGCGACCGGGCCGAACAGGTCGATCAGACGCCTCCGAACCGCAGCGACGCTAGCCGAGCATCCCGCCCACGGCGATGCCGATCATGCCGGCGATGAGGCATCCGACGACCATGCCGAGCCCATGGGTCACCGCCAGCCGCACCTTGCCCTGCAGCAGGAGTCGCCCTGTCTCGACGCAGGCGGTGCTGAACGTCGAATAGCCGCCCAGCAGGCCGACGCCGAGTACGGTGACCGCAGCCGCGACATCCGCCCCGGCCGAGCCCGCACCCACCGTCGGCGCGGCCGCTGTGGCCGCCCACCCGGTCAGCAGCCCCAGCAGCAGACAGGCGCTCAGGTTCACGACCATCGTGCCCATCGGCATGCCGCTCGGCGACGACTTGAGCCGCCAGCCGGTCACCAGCGTGTCGACGGTATAGCGCAGCCCCGAGCCGACGCCGCCTGCGACCGCCGTCAGCACAAGCAGTCCGAACGTCATGCCCGCACTGCCCTTCGCCCCATGACCAGCCCGACAACCGCTGCAGCGACCCCGATGAGGATGCTGCCGAGGGCGTAGAGCATGGCCAGCGTGGCGCTGCCTTCCGCGAGTCGCAGATCGACCTCCATCACAAACGTGCTGTAGGTGGTGAATCCGCCGATGATCCCGGTGCCGACACCGAGACGCAGCAGGCGCCGCAATCCCGCGGCCGCGCCACGGGCGAGCAGGCCGGTGAGCAGGCCGAGCACGAGCGCTCCCCCGATGTTGATCAGAAAAGTCGGCCAAGGCCACCCGGATGCCACCGGCAGGGCGGTCTCGATCGAGGCGCGAGCCGCGGTGCCGATCATGCCGCCGACGGCCACCGGCCAGATGCCCTGAAGCAGGTCACGCACGTTCACCATGCTGCAATTATGCGCTCACCTCGACGCGGCGACCGGCACGACAGGCCCAGGAGGTTCGGGAACCCCCAGAGTCACGGCTGTGAGCAGACCGTGGCGCCCCTTGATCTCGCAACACCATTATCAGGGTAGCCTTCATTATAAGTTTGGGTTGCCGAATAAATAAGGAGGGTCTAACCTCACTAAGGCATCATCAGACCTTTAGGGGAAGTCGTGGCACACAATCAGTCTCTGCAGAATCAGGCGCCGCTCGTCGTCGCGTCGCACGACGCGCGCCTCGCCGGGAACATGCGCGTCATCGTCAGCCTTGCGCTGGCGCTCATGGCACTCATCGGGGTGTCCCTCACCACGACCCCCACACACGCTGCCGCCGACACTGCAGAGAGCAGCAACCAAGACGTCGCGCTGAAGGTCGCCGACACTCTCGACAATGCCCTCGACGCCCTTGACAGCGCCGACTACGATTCGGCCTACCGCGAAGTGCAGAATGCCTACTTCAAGTACTACGACCCGCTGCTCGAAGGGCCGTCGATGTCGTTGAGCGGCAATCGCAAGCCCATGTTGGAAGGCCTGTTCGGCAAGGCCAAGTCGCAGGCCAAGGCCAAAGACGCCACTTCCGCTCGCAGCACCATCGAAAGCATCAAGCTGAACGTCGCCCGTGACGCCTTAGAGCTCGATGGTGTGATCGCAGATGACCTGCCTGAAGATCAGAAAGAGGCAGCTGCGCAGAAGCTGCTGGACCAGCGTACGACGACGACGGTCACGCCCGAGGCGCGCCGCGTCTACTCGTTCGTCACTGCCTTCACGATTTTGCTCCGAGAAGGGCTCGAAGCTCTACTCGTCGTCGCCGCGATCGTACTGTACCTGGTTCGGTCAGGTAACAGACGGCTGACAAAATACGTCTACTGGGGTGTGCTCGCCGGCATCGGCGTCTCCATTCTGCTGGCCGTGCTGTTAGGCGCGGTGCTCCAGAACGCGGGTGCCGGGCAGGAAATGCTCGAGGGCGGCACGATGTTCCTGGCGGTGCTCGTGCTCTTCTACATCTCAAACTGGATGCTCAGCAAATCCGACGAACAGGCTTGGGAGCGCTATGTGCGTGGCAAGGTCGATCAGTCGATCACCACGGGCAGCATGTGGCTCCTGTCGTTCGCGGCCTTCCTGGCCGTCAGCCGAGAGGGAGCCGAACTCGTGCTGTTCTATGCCGCTGCCTTCCAGGGCGGCATGGCTGACTCGTTCTGGGTCGGCATCGGTATCGCCGCAGCAGCTGCGCTTCTGCTCGGGGTCTTCGTCGTCTTCCGATACTTCGCAGTAAAGCTGCCGATCGGGATCGTATTCAAAGCAACCTCGGCTCTGCTGTTCCTGCTCGCAATCGTCTTCGTCGGCAACGGCGTGGTGGAGCTCGGGGAGGCCGGTTTCGTTCTGGGGCAGACGAGCATTCCATCACTCAGCTGGCTGACGATACCGGTGCTCGGGCTCTACCCACGAGCGGAAACGCTGCTGCCTCAGCTCATCCTCGTGGTCGCCGCGATCTGGCTGACCGTTGCACAGAATCGAGATCTGCGCCGGCAGAAGCACGAATCAGCCGAAGCCGAAGCTGAAGCAATGCTGCTCGCGACCGAGCCCACCGACTGACTGCGCTCGCACGCACGCACGCACAGCTTTCCCCGACGAGGTGGCGCTCAGCCACCCAGAGATAAAGGAGCAAAGAATGACAATGAACCGAATGACCCGCACCGCCCTGGGCATCTGCCTGGTCGCATCAGCCAGTGCATTGGCACTGACCGGCTGCTCGTCGAACGACAGCGGTGCAGCCAACAGCAACAGCGCTGAGAGCAGTGCGGCCGACACCAGTGACGCCACCACCGAAGACGCCCGGCTGGCAGCATCCGTGTGCGGCACCGCTGAAGACGACGGCCAGAACCACGAGATTCCCGTCGGCGATGCCGATCAAGGACCTTTCCACATGGAGGCCAACTACTTCCAGCCTGGCGACATGGCCTTCGACGGGGGCATGATGCCTGCGTACGCCGATTCGATCGCGCACATCGAACTCGACGTCAAGGTCAACGAAGAGGGCACCAGGTACGGCTGGTCAGTCGACGAGACTCCGGCCGATCTGAACATCGACTACACAGTGACCGACAAGTCAGGCAAGAAAATCGTCAGCGGCATGTTCATGGAGATGAACGCCGGCGACGGCTCGCACTACGGCACCAATATTCCGAAGACTGCCGAGGCCGCGGGGCTCGTAGGCTCTCTGGAGAATCCCGGCGACTACACCGTGACCTTCCACGTCGCGCCGCCGAAGAGCTACGGCTTGCACCAAGACAAGCGCACTGGCGTCGAGGCCACCGAATGGTTCGCCCCCTTCGATGTGCAGATGGATTGGCTCTACACCGCCGAGCAGAAGAAGTGCATCGTCGACGACCCACGCGCCTGATCGCCGGTGAGCGTTGATGGTGGCCCGGTCGTCATCAACGCGATCGCCTGTCCCTGTCACGAGTCGAGCGCCCGCCTGAGAGGAGACAGGCGATCTCTGTCTCGGCAGACGGCAGAGACAGACCGGAAAGCGGGCTCGACCACAGCATCCGGCGAGTAGAGTGAGCAGGTGTTCTCCTGGCTCGATCCCCATGTCATCCTCGCCGCGACCGGCCCGTGGGCGCTGGTCGTCTGCGCCGTCATCGTCTTCGCCGAGACGGGTCTGCTGATCGGCTTCTTTCTGCCTGGAGACTCACTGGTCTTTCTGCTCGGCATGCTCACGGGTGCCGCACAGTCGCAGAACGAGGCGCTCTCAACGCTGCCATTGTGGCTGGTCTGCCTCGTCATCGCGGTGATGGCGTTCGTCGGCGATCAGACGGGTTACACCGTCGGTCGCCTCTCACTGCGCAGCGAGCGCATCTCACGCTTCGTGCAGGGCAGACTCGCCCCGCACACCGCGAAGGCCAGCCAGTTCTTCGCGCGTTTCGGCGGGCCCGCGATTCTGCTCGCGAGGTTCATCCCGATCATCCGCACGTTCGTGCCCTTCGCCGCCGGTGTCGCCGGGTACGGTCGCACTCGATTTCTGTTCTGGAACAGCATCGGCGCGCTGGTCTGGGGCGTCGGGCTGCCGGTGGCCGGGCATCTGCTCGGCGGCATCCCCTGGATCGCCCAGCACGTTGACATCATTCTGATCGCGATCGTTCTGATATCTGTTCTGCCGATCGGCGTGCGATTCGCTCTCACGTGGCTGCGCAACGCGCGCACCACCGCGTGAGCATCATGGGGATGCTGTTCAGCGCCCGCCGTGCAGGCTGCAGCTCGCTAGACTAACAGGTGACAGATAAGGTTCGCTGACCTGCTGAGGATCGTTCAGCCAGTGAGCCATTCACACAAGGAGAGACACACATGTTCGCTGATTTCTGGTCAACCATTTGGAACACCATCTGGTGGCTCGTCACCTTCTTCGTGTTCGTGGCCTATCTCATGGCGCTGTTCTCCATCATCACCGATCTGTTCCGCGACCGAAAGCTGAACGGCTGGGCCAAAGCCATCTGGTTCCTCTTCCTGATCTTCCTGCCGTTCATCACAGCGATCGTCTATCTGATCGCCCGCGGCAACGGTATGGCCGAGCGCGCGGTCAAAGAGCAGCAGCAGGTCGAAGACGCCACGAAGAACTACGTACGCTCAGTCGCGGGTTCCAACCCGGCAGCAGAGATCGCACAGGCGAAGCAGCTGCTCGACGCCGGAACAATCACACCGGCCGAGTTCGAGCAGCTCAAGTCGGCGGCACTCGCACCTCGCGGCTGACCGATGGTCGCGCGACACCTCTGGCGCACCGCGGACATGGCCTTCGTCCTGTCCGCGGGCGCAGCGGTGTCTCTTGCACTGGTGGGCTGCGCCTCACCGAGTTCGTCTGCCTCCCCCGTCGGAGGCTGGGGGCCAACGGCTTCAAGCAGCCCATCGCTGACTTTGGAAGAGAGCGGTCAGTTCTCGGGCACTGACGGCTGCAATCGGCTCACCGGCTCCTGGAGCCAGCATGACCACACGGTTCAGTTCTCTCAGGTCGCAGCCACCATGATGGCCTGCATCGACGTCGACACCTGGCTCTCTGGTCTCGACCACGCCCAGGTGCACGGTGATGAGCTTCAGGTGTTCAACTCAGACGACTCGGTCATCGGCACCCTGGCCAAGCAGTGATCGACGCCGCCCCGCCTGAGCACAGGTCAGCGCTGACCTATTGGAGGCAGATGACTGAGTGGCCGCTCACAGCGGCTGCTCTGGTCTTTCTCATCGCCTATGCCTGGCAGGTGCTCGGCGAGCCCACTGGAGCCCCGCGGGCCGTTGCCGAATGGACCATGAACCTGACATGGGCGGTCTTCGTGGTCGACTACATCATTTCGCTGAGCTTGGCCCGCCCCCGCTGGCGCTGGTTCTACACCCACCTCTTCGACCTCGCGGTGGTCGCACTTCCGGTGCTTCGTCCGCTGAGACTGCTGCGACTCGTCACACTGCTCCGAGTGCTGCAGCGCACGGCCGGCACCGCTCTGCGCGGTAAGATCATCACCTACGTGATCGGGGCAGTCTGTCTACTGGTCTTCGTCGGCTCGCTGGCGATCCTCGAAGCAGAACGTGGGCAGCCCGGATCACAGATCGAATCATACGGTGACGCGCTCTGGAGGGCGATCGTCACGATCACCACAGTGGGTTATGGCGACGAGACCACCGTGACGATCACCGGCAGGCTGGTCGCGGTCGCCCTCATGATCGGCGGCATCACGCTCATCAGCACCGCAACAGGCACTCTCGCCTCTTGGATCGTCGAACGCATCCGGCAAGATGACGAAGCGAGTCAGGCGGCCACGCAGGCGCAGTTCCAGGAGCTTGAGCGCAAGCTCGACATCCTCATCGCCGCGCAACAGACCGCAGGTGACGCAGCTGGGAACGACGGAGCGCAGACGCGCTCGCCCGACGCGGCTTCGACCGTTGCCGTACACGCTGATGCGGCATCACATTGAGATTCGACCGCACGTCGACGTCACAATACCGCATGCCCTTGTGCATGGGCCTGCACTAGGGAAGAGTGTGCCTATATACAGATGACGGAACTCCGTTGTTGTTCTCAGACAGAGACTGGAGAAGACCGTGACTGAAACCACCCACACGACAGGCCCACCGGGCAAAGCCCAGGCACCACCGCAGGTGCAGATCTCGCGACCGACGCAAGGTGCACGCCCCACACGCGGCGGGCACACGCCCAGCAGCGACTACACCGAGCTCGCCCAGCGCATCCGCGATGAGGGACTGATGCGGCGACGCTACGGCTACTACTGGACCAAGCTGATCCTGACGCCCCTCGTGCTCGCAATCGGCGTCTTGGCGTTCATCTGGATCGGCGACACGTGGTGGCAGATGTTCACCGCAGCAGCATTCGCCGTCATCTTCACTCAGATCGCGTTTCTCGGCCACGACGCCGCCCATCGACAGATCTTCAAGTCAGGCCGCTGGAACGAGTGGATCAGCCTGATCGTCGGCAACCTCTTCGTCGGCATGAGCTACGGATGGTGGCAGAACAAGCACACCCGCCACCATTCCAACCCGAACAAGGTCGCCGCCGACCCCGACATCGCACCGGGGGTCATCGCATTCACGCCGGACGATGCCGAGGCACGGCGCAGCTCGACTGGCAGCTGGGCGATCGGCAAGCAGGGGTGGCTGGTGATTCCGCTGCTCTTTCTGCAAGGCGTCGCACTGCACGGCTCCAGCATCGGCCGGCTCTTCTCACGCCAGCGCGTCTCGAGACGCTGGGCCGAGATCCTGTTTCTGAGCATTCGCCTGGTGGCGTTCACCACGCTGGTGTTCCTCGTACTCTCCCCCGGCATCGCCGTGACTTTTCTGGCGGTACAGCTCGGAATCTTCGGCTTCTATCTCGGCGGATCGTTCGCGCCGAATCACAAAGGCATGCCGATCGTGCCGAAGAGCATGCGCCTCGACTTTCTGCGCCGTCAGGTGCTGGTCAGCCGCAACATCCGCGGCAGTCGCGTAGTCGACACGCTGATGGGCGGACTGAACTACCAGGCCGAGCACCATCTCTTTCCGTCCATGCCACGACCCCACCTGCGTCGGGCGGCCGTGATCGTACGCGAGTACTGCGCGGCGAAGGACGTGCGCTACACCGAGACCGGCCTGTTCCAGTCGTATGGCATCATCATCCGCTACCTCAACCAGGTGGGGTTGCGCGGAGAGACCGACCTGTTCGACTGCCCGCTGATTCAGCAGCGGCGCAGCATCTGACGGATGCCGTGGCAGCCCCGCCTCGAAGCTCAGCTGCGATTGATTATCTGGCCGGTGTCTCGCGCTAGGCACCGTCTCGCTCTTCGGCGGCCCGATGCGCATTGCCACGGTTGGCATTGGTGCGCTTGACCTCTTCGAGGGCACGCACGTCGTCTGCGGTCAGAGGCGACACCGCGGGCGGCCCGATGAACCTCAGCAGGAATCGAGTGAACCTGCTGTCGCTGGGTCTGCCGTCAGCCATCGTACGTTTGCGCGGCCTGCTCGAGTCGTCGGGAACGTCAGTCATCATGATCGTGAGCGTACCGAGGATGCGTGCAATGCTCTGCCACCTCGGTCGAGTCGTGCGGTTCGGATCTGCATGACACCACTACCCTCGTGTTGTCATACGAACAGCCTCACGGCGTCTGACGGTAATACTCTTGGTAATACTCTCGGAGGTGATCTTGCGAGCTGTAGGCATTGCCGTCATTGACCGATGAGAGTGCCTCGATCCGCTTGTACACGAGGATCTCGCGGGTTGCGCGAAGATGCCCACCACCCCGAATGAACAGGGTGATGGGCTGTAGTGGAGCCGCCGGGAATCGAACCCGGGTCCACTGCTCGTTTCATGCGACTTCTACGGGCGTAGCCTGTCTCACGTTCTGCTTGGCCCCAGCCCTGCGACAGGCAGCTGGCTGACAGGCCCAGTGAGTCTGAAAAGTCCCGACGAACCCACTCACTTGGTTCGGCGGCAAGCCCTCTCAATGACGTTCAGGTCTGAGGCGAAGGCATACTCAGTTGAACGGATTTCATGAACTCGCTTTAGGCAGCGAGAGCGAAATCGGTGCGTTTGTTGTTGGCACCTATTGGGTTGCGTGACTTGGTTTACGAGATCATCCACGCCTTCTCGGCCCGCTTCTCACAATCATCAAGACAGTGTCGAAACCGATCGGCCCCTCTTCAGTTATCAACTGGCCGCCGTGCGAAATCGCTTCCGAACGATGGACTCATCATCTTACAACGCCAGATCGGCCGTTGCATTCCCTAGCGGCTCCAGCACAGCCAGCTTCTCTCGACCCGCCCGCATCCAGACATGAGAAATGACGCCACAGCCCATCCAGACATGGAACTTGGCATGACTCGATGCAGTGGAAGAGCATTTGGCATGACTCGATGAGCGAGCATGGCACGGTTCGATGATTCAGAAAGACACCGGGCAAGGATGGATACGACTCGAAGGCGACAGCTTGCCCGGCAGCCACGAATCTACCCGCGACGAGACCACCCGCGACGCCACTGCTCACAGCCGACAACGATCTACCGGCAACCCCCTCGTTAACTGGCGAGGCCCCGCTCTCACGGGGCCTCACGTGCGTCCAGTATTCAATTGTGAGATCGACAGCACATCTGAAGAACCGTGCCGATCGCGAGAGCTTGGCCACTCGCCAGATCAAAGGTGTGAGGCGATCCGGCCAATGACTTCACCACTACCACAGATAAGGTTACCCTCACCTAAACCAGACATTCAAGTGGCCCGCGGGTTTTTCTTAACAGCAAGGCGGCCTTCCAACGCAGAAGACACTGAATGCGCAGCTCAGCGCGGGTCATTCCGGCGGTTGATCCGTGCCATCGCGCGCTTGGCATCCATCTGATCCTGGCGTTCCCGCAGCGTCTGACGCTTGTCGTACTCACGCTTGCCCTTCGCCAGCGCGATCTCGATCTTGACCCGGCCGTCCTTGAAATAGAGCTTCAGCGGCACCAGCGTCGTGCCGGCCGAGTCGAGGCCGCGCCCGATGCGGATGATCTCCTGACGATGCAGCAGCAGCTTGCGCTTGCGCTTCGGCGCATGGTTCGTCCAAGTTCCGTTCAGGTACTGCGGGATGTGCACGTTGTCGATCCACATCTCGCCGCGATCGATGTACGCGTAGCCGTCGGCGAGGGTCGCGCGCCCCTCACGAAGCGACTTCACCTCGCTGCCTGTCAGTACCATCCCCGCCTCGTAGGTGTCGAGAATGGTGTAGTCGTGCCGTGCCTTCTTGTTGCTGGCGATGAGTTGCTCGCCTTGTTCCCTGGGCATCAGGTCACACTCGCAGGTAGCGTCTGATCGCGAAGCCCGAAGCCAGTGCGGCGAGCACCACGCCGACGCCGATCACGATCGGGAACACCGGCCAGATGGTGTGCAGCGACACGAACGCGGTGTACGGCATCGCGTTGGCCAGGTAGCCCTGCACGAAGAACTTCACGATCGCCGCCAGTGCCCCGCTGGCGAGCACCGACCCGATCAGGGCAGAGATCACCCCTTCGAGCACGAACGGCGTCTGAATGAAGAAGTTCGAGGCGCCCACCAGACGCATGATGCCGAGCTCTCGTCGTCTCGAGAACGCCGACAGTCGAATCGTGGTCGTGATCAGCAGAATGGCCGCGACGAGCATCAGACCGGCGATCACGAGCGCGGTCAGCGATCCGACGTTCAGCACCGAGAAGATCTGATCGAGATAGGCTTTCTGGTCCTGCACCTGGTCGACGCCTGGATCTTGCGTGAACGCGTCGATGATCACCTGCGACTGGGTCGGGTCTTTCAGGTTGACCCAGTATGTGCTCCACAGCTGGTCTTCGGTGACGAAGCTCAGCGCCTGATTGTCTGAGAACTGCTGTTTGAAGTTCTCATAGGCCTGATGCTGGTCTTCGAAGTAGTGCCGGTCGACGTACTCCGAGAACAGCGGCGAGTCGAGTTTCTGCTCGATGGCCTGCTTCTGGTCGTCAGTCGCGGCCCCCTGCGGGCAGCGATCGACCGATGAGGTGTCAGAGCACAGGTAGATCGCCACCTGGGCCTTGTCGTACCAGAACGTCTTCATCGAGTTGATCTGCTGCTGCAGCACCCCGGCCGCACCGACGAAGGTCAATGAGATGAAGGTGACGAGGATGATCGACACGACCATCGACATGTTGCGGCTGAGTCCGGTTCGCGTCTCAGCCAGAATTCGACGGAAGTTCACCGACGCTCCTCGCTCTCATCGCTCTGCGCCCCGCGCTCGGCGGGTGCCGGCGCAGGCTGGCTGCCGCCTACCAGCCCCAGACGCTCGGTCAGCGGCTGAGATTCATAGGCGATCACCTGAATGTCTTCTTCGGCGTCGAGCTCGAGGCGCCCGGTCTCGGGCTGCGTCGGCTCGGCGGCACGGGGCACTGCAGGTGCCTGGCTGGCCCGCTGAGTCGGCTGTGAAGTCGCTGACCGGCCGTTCGCCGCACCCTGCCGCGGCATCTGCACGCGGGGTGGCAGGTGTTCGGCCTGCTGGGGCGGCGCCGACCCGTCGAGCACCGGTTCGGTCTCGATGACGATGCGCTCGTTCGTGAACTGACGAACCTCTTCGACCGGGTTGCTCGGCTGAGCGGGCCGCGAGCCGCTCGCCGGTGTCGTCGGCTGCTGCGCGTCGGCGGATGCACCCGCGGCCCCGCCCGTCGGCTGCACGCCGCGAGCGTCAGACATCGTCTCGCTCTGCAGCGATGCGGCGGTGAACGTCGGCGGTGCCTGCTGCTGGCGCTGCGCAGGGGCGGGTGTCTCATGGTGCACGGCCCGGGCTGCGGCAGAAGCCTGCGCTGCGGCCACGACCGGGCTCTCTTCGAGGTAGCCCGCGTCCCGCTCGTCGCGCACGAGGTGACCGTTCTCAAGCTGGATGACGCGACGGCGCATTCGGTTGACGATCGTCGTGTCATGCGTCGCCATCAGCACGGTCGTTCCGCCGGCGTTGATGCGCTCGAGCACACTCATGATTCCCGCGCTGGTGTCGGGGTCGAGGTTACCGGTCGGCTCGTCGGCGAGCAGAATCGCCGGTTTGGTCACCACGGCGCGAGCGATCGCCACACGCTGCTGCTCGCCGCCGGAGAGCTCGTGCGGCATGGCGTCGCCCTTGTCGTCGAGCCCGACTAGGCGCAGCACATCTGGCACGGCCTCCTGAATGTATCCGGCCGACTTGCCGGTTACTTCGAGTGCGAACGAGATGTTCTCATAGGCCGTCTTGCTGGGCAGCAGCCGAAAGTCCTGAAAGACGACACCGAGATTGCGGCGGTAGAACGGAATGCGTCGCGACGAGATGGCGCGCAGATCGTAGCCGAGCACATGAATGTCACCGGCGCTGACTTTCTCTTCTTTCAGAATGAGTCGGATCATCGTCGACTTGCCCGAGCCGCTCGCACCCACGATGAAGACGAAGTCACCTTTGTCGATGTCGAGGGTGATGTCTTCGAGCGCCGGACGATCCGCCTTCTTGTACCGCTTGGAAACGTTCTCGAAACTGATCATCATGAGTCTTGCCGTGCACTTCCCTTGCGCCAGCGGATGCCGGCCGAGATGAACCCGTCGAGGTCGCCGTCGAAGACGTCATCGGGGTTGTTCACCTCATACCCGGTTCGCAGGTCTTTGACCATCTGGTACGGAGCCAGCACGTACGAGCGCATCTGATCGCCCCAGCTGGCCTTGATGTCGCCGGCGAGGCCCTTCTTGGTGGCCTCTTCTTCCTGCCGTCGAATCTCGAGCAGGCGCGACTGCAGCACGCGCAGCGCGGCAGCTCGGTTCTGAATCTGACTCTTCTCGTTCTGGCAGCTCACCACGATGCCTGTGGGCAGGTGGGTGATGCGCACTGCGGAGTCGGTCGTGTTGACCGACTGGCCGCCGGGGCCAGACGAACGGAACACGTCGACACGGATTTCGGCGTCGGGAATGTCAATGTGCTCAGTGGGCGCGACCAACGGCACCACCTCGACGGCGGCGAACGAGGTCTGCCGTTTGCCCGCCGAGTTGAACGGGCTCATGCGCACCAGCCGGTGCGTGCCCGCCTCGACCGACAGCTTGCCGAAGAGATACGGGTCGTCAATCTCGAACGTGGCCGACTTGATGCCGGCCTCTTCGGCATAAGAGGTATCGAGGATCGTGGGCTTGAGTCCGTGGTGATCGGCCCAGCGCGTGTACTGCCGCAGCAGCATCTCGGCGAAGTCCGCAGCATCCACGCCGCCGGCACCGGCACGAATCGTGACGACCGCACCGCGCTCGTCGTACTCGCCGTTCAGCAGGGTCTGAACCTCAAGGTCGTCGACTGCCTTCTGCAGCTGTTCGAGCTCGTGCTCGGCCTCGTGCTTCGATGCGGCGTCGTCTTCTTCGTTCGCGAGTTCGACGAGCACTTCGAGGTCGTCGATGCGCTGCCCGACCGACTCGACTTTGTTGAGCTGCGACTTGGCGTGCGACAGCTGGCTCGTCACCTTCTGCGCGCGCTCGGAGTCGTCCCAGAGGCCGGGCTCAGCGGCTTGTTCGTTGAGTTCCTCGATGCGCTGGGACAGCGCCTCGGGATCGACCACCTGGCGAATGTCGCCATACGTGGAACGGAGAGCATCAATGCGTTCAGAGATTTCGAGGTCAGCCATATCGCCACTACTCTACCGGGGTCGGCTTGCTCCTGCAGTGATTGACCTTCGCTGCAGGCGGCTTGCTCAGCCAATGCTCAGGCGGTGAACCGTGCGAAGTCCTCGCTCACCTGCTGTGCATAGGCCATTGACCACTGAGTCATCGCCCGGTCGAACTTCGCGCCCTTGGTCAGGTAACCGGCGATCCAGTGCACCGCCGGACTCTGGGCATGCGCGCGAGCCAGCAGCAGGCCGCAGGCCGTGACGTACTCCTCGAATCTGCGTGCGTTCAGCTTCGACAGGTCGATCGACCCCTTCATGTCTCGGAACTGACGAATGTAGTAGTCATGCCCATTGGCCGATCCCCAGCCGAGGAACGGGTCGGAGACCGCCTGCAGAATGCGCTGATGATCGACGACGCGCTTGCCGTTGTGCTCCCGGCGCTGCAAGGTGTCGGGCGTCGACGCGTTCGGCTTGTTGAACTCGGTGATGACCGACGTGACCGCCTCTTTGATCTGCAGCACGAGCGGCTGGCCGACGGCGTCAAGCAGCAGCGCGACATAGCAACGAGTGCCGACGCTGCCGACGCCGACCACGCGCCGTGCACCGTCGATCAGGCGGTATTTCTCGAGCAGCATGCGGATGTCCGGGGAGGCCGAGCCCAGGTACTCGCGGTAGAGCTTGCGCAGGTCGCGGGCGTGCGCATCGATGAGGTGGGTGAGCACCGGCGCCTCTTCACGAAACTGCAGTCGCCCCTGCTCGTCGCGTTCGGTCATCTTCGCGACCGCCTGCACCGAGGTGCGGCGCCGGGCCTTCGCAGCCACCTTCTGGAAGGCGGGCAGCGACGAGGCGTCCAAGCGGTCGACGATCATCTGCTCATCGACCGACTGGTAGTACCGTTCCAGCGCCGACTCCTGAGACAGGCCGCGAATGGCGATGCGATATGAATGCGCCGCCTGCTGGGCGAGATGACGCACGTCGTCGTCGCTGTATCCGGCATCCTGCGCACCCAGCACCACGCTCGCGACCATGCGCCGCACGTCCCACTCCCAGGGGCCCGGCGCGGCCTCGTCAAAATCGTTGAGGTCGAACACGAGGCGACGCTCAGGCGACGCGAAGAAGCCGAAGTTGCTGATGTGCGCGTCACCGCAGAGCACGACCTGCCGACCAGTGTTCGCCTGCTGTGCGAGGTCATGGGCCATGAGACGCGCTGAGCCGCGATAGAACGTGAACGGGGATGCCGACATGCGCTCGCGTCGCAGCGGTACCAGATCGGGCAGTCGGTTTTCGTCCTGCTGCTCCAAGATCTCGACGGGGTCACGATCGCTGCGCACGTACTCACCGAGTTCTTCGATGGGCATCTCGTTGCGATAGGCCTTGCCCTGAGCTCGACGCTCCTCGGCACTTTCGAACGACTGTTCGGTTCGATCAGCGTAGATTCTGCGTGACACCATCAATGACCTCTTCTCTGTCGGCCCATCAGGGGGCAGGCTGCCCTGCCCCGATAGTACGCTGACCAGCCACCACCCGCGTCTGACAGCACTCGGGCCGCAGCAGGACGACAGTGTTGCTTTGCTAGAATCGGCTCATCTCAACGACCTGAGGCCGTTGCGTCACGCGGGAGTGGTGGCTCAGCCCTCTGTTTCACCACACCCGCTGCAACGCGGGAGTGGTGGCCCAGCCCCTCTGTTTCACCACACCCGCTGCAACGCGGGAGTGGTGAAACTGGCAGACACGCAGGATTTAGGTTCCTGTGCTTTCGAGCGTGCGGGTTCAAGTCCCGCCTTCCGCACCAGATCAGCGATGTTCACACCGGCGGCGAAGAGCCCCGGCGAGCTCACAAGCAGTCATCTCGCCCGGCGCGATGCCCCGTACCGGAACGATACGGTCGGACTTCGTCAAGTCTGTGACCGTGCAGGAGCATTTGTGCCCAGCAGGAGCAGTTATTGTCCTCCCCCTGCTCCTCCTCGGTGCATTTGCTCCTGTTGGATTATCGCTCCTGCTCGGTGCAGTCCCTCCTACCTAGTTTTGCTCCTGCTCATTGCAATTGCTCCTGCTCAGACGCGAGTCAGGCGTCGTGCATGACTGATGTGCTCGGTTTCTGAGGTGGGGCAGAATCAATCGGAGTCTGCGCGAGCGAATGGGCGAGGGCTTCTTATCAGTTCGTAACAGTCCGGCTCTGCTGCTGCCGCCGATCGGCTACGTGGCCTTCGCATTCACCGCGTATCTGCTCTACTCGCTGGTCTACGCCTCCGTGGCGTGGCATCGTTCCGAGCGTGCGGCCGCGGTGATCGTCTTGGGCGCCGGTCTGCGCGACGGCGAGGTCACTCCCCTGATCGAACAGCGCATTCGTGCCGGCCTCCGGGTGCGCGAGCGCTGCCTGAAGCACGATGGGCGGGTCCCGCTGATGGTGGCGTCGGGCGGGCAGGGGCCTGACGAGCCCCGCAGCGAGGCGGATGCGATGGCTGAGCGGCTGCGGGCGCTCGGCGTGCCTGATGATCAGATCGCGATCGAAGACCGTTCCCGCACCACAGAGCAGAACCTGCGGTTCTCCCAACATCTGCTGCAGGCACGCGGCGTACGCGGCCCCATCGTGGCGACCACCAGCGACTACCATGCGTTTCGTGCCGCGATGCTGCTGCGCCGTCTGGGCATCCCCGGGCAGGCGGTCGGCGGCCACACGGCTCGCTACTATCGCCCCAGCACCACGATCCGTGAGTTCATCGCCGTGCTGCGCGACAGTCTGGCGCTCAACGTCACGATGCTTGGGCTGCTCACGCTGCCACTGCTCGTCGGCGCGGTCGTTGCGATCTTCCGGCTCTGATTCGCCGAAGGCTCCTCACACGACGACTTTGGAGGTAATCTCCGAACTCAGACAGGCATTTCTGTGCGAAGACAGGAGTCTCACAAGTTGTGCCCCGATACTCTGAGAGCAAGTCGACGTCAGCGGTGACGGCCCCGTCCCCGCTTCTTCGACACCCACATCTGGAGGCAGCCGTGACCATGACATCTCGTCCGTGGACTGATTCCTACGCCGAGGGCGTTCCTGCTGACATTCCCGAGCACTACGACACGCTCGCCCATGCCTTCGAGCGCAGCGTCACGGCACACGCTCAGCGAGTCGCCACCGACTTTCTCGGCGGCACGCTCACCTACGCCGACCTCGGCGCCCAGGTGCACGGCCTTGCGCAGGCACTGCTCGACCTCGGGGTGAGCCGCGGCGACCGCGTGGCCCTCGTGATGCCGAACTGCCCGCAGCATGTCGTCGCCTTCTACGCCGTGCTGCGCATCGGCGCCGTCGTGGTCGAGCACAACCCGCAGTACACCGCAGCCGAGCTCGGCGCGCAGTTCGCCGACCACGGCGCCCGCGTGGCGATCGTGTGGGACTCGGTCGCCGACCTCATCGCAGGCTTCCCGACCGACCGTCGCCCCGAGCATCTCATCGCCGTCAACCTCATCGAGGCGCTGCCGCTGCGCTCCAGACTCGCGCTGCGCCTGCCGGTCGGCCGGGCCCGCACGATGCGCGCGGCACTCTCCTCCCCAGGTGACGCCCCGGTGCTGAGCTTTCACGACCTGGCTGAACGCACCGCGCCGATCGCCGCCGACTGGCCGATGCCGGCGCTCGGCGATCTCGCCGCGCTGCAGTACACGTCTGGCACCACCGGCACCCCGAAGGCCGCCATGCTCACCCACCGCAATCTGCGGTCGAACGAGCTGATGGGCGAAGCCTGGGTGCCTGGTCTGCGACGCGGTCAAGAGGTCTTCGCCTGTGTGCTGCCGTTCTTCCACGCCTACGGGCTCACCCTCTGCCTCGCCTACGGCATCGCCATGGGCGCGACGCTCGCGCTGCAGCCCAAGTTCGACCTCGATCTGCTGATCGCCGCTCAGCGCCGACGCCCCATCACTTTTCTGCCGGCCGTGCCGCCCATCTACGACCGTCTCTGCTCTGCGGCCGAAGATGGTCGCGTCGATCTGCACTCGGTGCGATTCTCGATCAGCGGGGCCATGACGCTGCACGCTGATCTGGTCGACCGCTGGGAGCGTCTCAGCGGCGGACTGCTCGTCGAGGGCTACGGCATGACCGAGGCCTCCCCGATCATCGCCGGCAACCCGATCGGTCCGAGCCGCCGCCCGGGCACCGTGGGGGTTCCGTTTCCGAGCACCGACATCCGCATCGCCGCGATTGACGACCCGCGTGCGGATGCTGCGCCGGGCTGCGAGGGCGAGCTGATGGTGCGCGGCCCGCAGGTCTTCGCCGGCTATTGGCGGCGCCCCGAACTCACGGCCGAGACGCTGATCGACGGCGAGTGGCTGCGCACCGGCGACATCGTGGTGCAGGCCGACGACGGCTACCTGAGCATCGTCGACCGCAGCAAAGAGCTCATCGTGACCGGCGGTTTCAACGTGTCGCCGTCAGAGGTCGAGGCGGTGCTGTGCGCTCATCGGGATGTTCGTGCGGCCGCGGTCGTCGGCGAACGGCTTGAGAGCGGCAATGAGCGCGTGACTGCGGCACTGGTGCTGCGCGCCGGTGCCGCACTCGACCGCGACACGCTTGCGGAGCACTGCCGACGAACGCTGGCCCGGTACAAGGTGCCGCGGGCGTTCGTCGTCGTCGACTCGCTGCCGACCTCGATGCTCGGCAAAGTGCTGCGCCGTGCCGTGCGCGAGCAGCTCTTCGCGACCAACGCCCCTGCGGTCGGCTGAGCGCTCGATTCAGGAGGCGAACTCGTCACACAGAATCGGCACCAGAGCCCGAAAGGCACGGGCGCGATGCGAGAGCGAGTCCTTCTCGTCGGCGCTGAGTTCGGCTGACGACCGGCGCTCGCCGACGGGCAGGAAAATGGGATCGTACCCGAAGCCGCCGTCGCCGCGCTCCTCGCGCAGCACGGTGCCCGGCCACCGGCCGACCACGGTGTGCTCGCGCGCTGGCCGCCCGCCCTCAGGCGGGATCACCAGAGCGATGGCGCAGACGAACTCGGCGGCACGATGCCCGTCTGGCACGTCCGCGATCTGCTGCAGCAGAAGTCGACGGTTGAAGGCGTCGCCGGCCTGGGCGCCTCCCCAGCGCGCCGAGAAGATGCCCGGAGAGCCGCCCAGCACCTCGACGGCGATGCCGCTGTCGTCGGCGAAAGTCGGTCGCCCGTCGTGACGGGCGGCGGCCCGAGCCTTGATCAGGGCGTTCTCTTCGAACGTCACTCCCGATTCGATCGGTTCAGGGCCGTCATATGACTCTACGATCGCCCCAGGGAGCGCCTGGGAGACGATTCGCCGGAACTCATCGAGCTTGTGCGCATTGTGACTGGCGAGGATGAGAGAAGTCGACATGCTCGCCATTATGGCACGCGCAGGTGAGCCTCACGTGCGTGCCCGCAGCCTGGATGCGCAGTTGGACGAGTGCTGCCGAGCACGATCCGACGAGCCCTGGCGGGCCAGGCCCGGCCGACATGGATGAACCGGTCTGGACAGGTATGGCAGAGTGTAGAGTTGGCTCATGCGCAACGCGAACGTGTCGCCGATCACCACGGCGACGTCAACTGCCCTGCTCACCGACCGGTATGAGCTCACCATGCTCGACGCCGCCCTGCACGACGGCACTGCAGACATCCCCAGTCTCTTCGAGCTGTTCGCCCGCCGACTGCCCGCAGGGCGCCGGTACGGCGTGGTCGCGGGCACCGGCCGACTGCTCGAGGCGGTGCGCGACTTCCGCTTCACCGACGAGCAGCTGCGCTTTCTGCGCGACCACAAGGTCGTGCGCCCCGAGACCATCGACTGGCTGGCCGACTACCGTTTCGACGGCAACGCCTTCGGCTACCGCGAGGGTGAGCTCTATTTCAGCCACTCTCCCCTGCTGACCTTCGAGACCGACTTCGCCCACGGCGTCGTGCTTGAGACGCTGGCCCTGAGCGTCTACAACTACGACTCCGCCATCGCCGGCGCCGCCAGTCGCATGTTCACCGCTGCACACGGACGCCCCCTCGCCGAGATGGGTTCGCGGCGCATGAACGAGGTCGCAGCCGTCGCCGGCACGCGAGCCGCCTTCATCGCCGGCTTCGCCGCCAGCTCGAACCTCGAGGCGGGCCGGCGTTGGGGCATCCCCACGATGGGCACCGCCGCCCACGCGTGGACCCTGCTGCACGACAGTGAAGAGGATGCGTTCCGTGCGCAGATCGAGGCGATGGGCGTCGGCACCACTCTGCTCGTCGACACCTATGACATCACGCGGGGGGTCGAAGCCGCCGTGCGAGTCGCCGGGCCGAAGCTCGGCGGCGTGCGCATCGACTCCGGCGACCTCGCCAGCACCGTGGCCGCCGTTCGCAAGCAGCTCGACGACCTCGGCGCCACTGAGACGAAGATCACGGTCACCAACGATCTGGACGAATACGCGCTGGCCGCACTGCAGTCGTGCCCGGTCGACAGCTATGGCGTGGGCACGTCGGTGCTCACCGGCTCCGGGCACCCGACGGCGGGCATGGTCTACAAGCTGACCAGCCGACAGAACGCCGACGGCTCCTGGACTCCGGTGCAGAAGACCAGCGCGGGCAAGGCGCACCAAGGCGGGCGCAAGGATGCCGCGCGTCGGCTGAACGCTCAGGGACGTGCCACGGCCGAGATCATCGCGGTCGAGAAGACGGCCGCCCGAGACGCGAACGACCGCTCGCTGCTGGTGCCCCTGATCACCAAGGGCGAGGCCAATCCGTCGTACCTCGGGGTGAACGGCACGCGCGCCGCACGCGAACACCACCAAGAGGTGCTGCAGGAGCTGCCGGCCAACGGCCGTCGTCTCTCGAAGGGCGACCCGGCCATCCCCAGTCTCTTCGAGTGACCGCTGACGCAGCACACGTCAGACGGTCACTCGTCGCGCATGCGCTCGTAGATCTCTTTGCACTCCGGGCAGACCGGGAACTTGCTCGGGTCTCGCCCAGGCGTCCAGATCTTGCCGCACAGCGCGCGCACCGGAGTGCCGTTGACGGCGGACTCCATGATCTTCTCTTTCTGCACGTAGTGCGCGAAGCGATCATGGTCGCCGTCTTCTTCGAGCTCCTGCATCTCGCGCTCGAGCACGGCGACGCTGCCTGAGTCGAACTCCCGCTCGAGTTCACGCAGCGGATCGTCGTCTCCAGAGTGATCCGTGATCGACGTCATGATCGGTCCCTTCCGTCTGAGCCGGGCTCGTCTCGGCCCGACTCCGTCATTGAGCCGAGGTCTCAAGCGTGATCTCGGTGCTCTGCGTCTGGCCGCTGCGCACGTACTCAACCGTGATCTTAGTGCCGGGACCGTTCTGACGCACAGTGCCGATCAGGTGCGACGAGCTGGTGATGCGCACGTCGTCGACCTTGGTGATGATGTCGCCAGCGCGCAGGCCCGCCTGATCGGCTGGGCCACCGCTGGTGACGTCTTTGACCAATGCACCCGTCGCACCGTCTTGGGCCGTGGCGCTGCTGACCGTGGCCCCCAGCTGACCGTGCTCGGCCTTGCCGGTCGACATGAGTTCACTGGTCACACGTTTGACGACGTTGGCCGGAATGGCGAATCCCAGTCCGATGCTGCCCGATGAACTCGATTGACCGGACGAACTCGTCGCGGTGGCGATGGCGACGTTGAGCCCGATCAGCTCGCCGGCGTCGTTCACCAGCGGGCCGCCCGAGTTTCCGGGGTTGATCGCAGCGTCCGTCTGAATCACAGACAGGTAGATGGAGTTGTCCGCAGTCGACGAGCTGCCGCTTTGGGAGCGCGGCTGTTGCTGGCTGCTGCCGCCGCCCGAGCCGAAGTTGTTCCAGAAGTCGAAGCCATTGCCCTGATCAGTGCTGCCGTCCTCGCTGTCGTTTCCGTCCTGCGCGGCCGACGAGCTGAGCGAGATTGCTCGGTTCAGGGCCGAGACGATGCCGCTGGTGACGGTGTTCTGCAGGCCCTGGGGCGCACCGATGGCCACCGCCGTGTCGCCGACGTTGAGCTTGGCCGAGTCGGCGATGGTGATCGGGGTGAGCGCCGGCGGGTTCTTGATCTGGATCACGGCGAGGTCGGTGGTCGGGTCGAGCCCGACCACCGACGCCTCGTAGATGCTGCCGTCGCTCAGGGTGACGCTGAGCTGAGCCTTCGACGTCGCACCGTCGAGGGTGACCACGTGAGTGTTCGTCACGATGTGGCCCGCGTCGTCGAGCACGACACCCGAGCCGGTGCCAGACTCGCTGCCGCTGGTCGCCGAGATCGTGACCACCGAGGGGCTCGCCTTCGCGGCGGCTGCAGTGATCTGCGTCACGCTCTGCGGATTGTTGATCGTGACATTCGAGCTGCCCGAGCTGGTGCTGACGGAGGAGACGCCGTGCCCCGAGACCTGCCAGCCGATGGCGGCGCCGGCTCCGCCGCCGACCAGCGCTGAGACGAGCGCCGCGATGCCGACCACTTTCGCGATCGACCCGCCGCCACGCTTGGCCGATCCGGATCGATCACCGGTGCCGTCGGCAGAGCCGCCGCCGAATCCGGCATCTCCGAATGCCGCGTAGCCGGCGGGCCCCGAGCCGTCCGCGCCGTCGAATCCGACGCCAGGCGTTCCCGGAACGCCCGCCGACGCGCCCAGATCGCCAAGGGGTGGAGTCGCATATGCCTCGGTCGGAACCTGCTGCGTCTGCTGCGGGGCGACGCGAGAGGCCTCTGAGCCCGGCTGCATCTGCGCGTCATGGGAGTCTGCGCGCGCCCCGAAGACGGGTGCCGAGGCCGGCGGCGCAGCGTAGACCGGGGGCAGCGGCGTGGTCGGCTGCTCGGAGAACGGCTGGCGAGGGGGAACCGGCTGTGCCGCCGCGGTGTCGTGGTGCGCTGGCTCGGCCTGCTGCGGCCGAATGCTCGGCGACGTCTGCTCGGCGGCCTCGCGCTGGCCGTCCTGCTCTTCCGGAGTCATAAGAATCGTTCCTCTCGTACGTATCCACCGTGCACCTGCATGTTATGAAGCACCTGTGGCAAAGCTGAGCAGAATCTCATTCCGACCGAGTCTAGAGTTATGGCCATGACTTCACATGAGGATCTCGCCCCGCACGATGAGCGTTCACAGCCATGGCGACACGTTGCGGCCGCAGTCGGTCTGCTGAACGCCTCTGGCCAGCCCACCCCCACAATCTTCGCAGAGATGACCAACCTGGCGGTAGAGACCGGCTCCGTCAACCTCGGCCAGGGGTTCCCCGACGCCTCCGGGCCGCAGATCGTGCTCGACGTGGCTCGGCAGGCGATCGCCGACGGCGTCAACCAGTACCCGCCGGGCCAAGGCCTCGCCGAACTTCGCCTCGCCGTCGCCGAGCACCAGCGACGCTTCTACGGTCTTGACATCGACCCAGACAGCGAGGTGCTGATCACCACTGGTGCCACCGAGGCGCTCGCGGCGACCCTGCTCGCGCTGACCGGGCCGGGTGACGAGGTCATCACCCTCGACCCCTGCTACGACGCGTATACCGCCCTCATCGCCTTGTCCGGTGCACGCCAGGTGCGCGTGCCGCTGACCCCGCCGACCTTCGACCTCGACCTCGACCGGCTCGAGCAGGCCTTCTCGGATCGCACACGCATCGTGCTGCTGAACAACCCGCACAACCCGACCGGCACCGTGATCGGCCGCGCGGGGCTGACCCGCATCGTCGAGCTGGCCAAGCGCTTCGACGCCCTGATCGTGACCGACGAGGTCTACGAGCACCTCGTCTTCGACGACGCCGAGCACACCAGCATCGGGCAGGTGCCAGGTGCCGCCGAGCGTTCGATCACGATCTCCTCCGCAGGAAAGACGTTCTCGGTGACCGGGTGGAAGATCGGCTGGCTGACCGCACCTGCGCATCTGCGCCAAGCGGTGCAGGCGGTGAAGCAGTTTCTGACGTTCACCACCGGCGCGCCGTTCCAGCCGGCCGTCGCGGCCGGTCTGCGACTGCCGACCGGCGACTACGAGCAGATACGGCTTGGGCTGCAGCACGGCAGAGACATCCTGCATGACGGGCTCGTCACGGCCGGGTTCGAGAGCAGTCCCGCCGCCGCCTCGTACTTCTGCGTCGCCGACGGGCGCCCGCTGGGATTCGAAGATGCGACAGAGCTGGCTCGCCTGCTGCCCGAGCGCTGCGGAGTCGTCGCGATTCCGCTCACCGCCTTCGCCGCACCCGAGCACGCCGAGCTGTACCGCCCGTATCTGCGGTTCGCGTTCAGCAAGCAGGATGCCGTGCTGCAGGATGCCGCTGAGCGGCTACAGCGACTGCGTGGCTGATCCCTCGTCGGGAACGATGACGTCGAGGCGGCGCATCTGCAGCGCGGGGTTGTTCGCCCGCACCTGTGCGATGCGCTCCAAGCTGATCTCAGTGCTGAGGAACGCGCTCTCTGCGCCGGTGGCCGAGAGCACGACCCCCATGGGGTCGACGATCAGAGATCGGCCGATGCCATGTGGAATCGACTGACCTGCGGCCAGCACATAGACGGTGTTCTCGATGGCGCGGGCCTGCACCAGCGTGTTCCAGTGGTGCTCTTTCAGCGGACCGCCCACCCACTGGGAGGGAATCGCCACGAGTTCGACCCCCGCATCCACGATACGACGGGTGAGTTCTGGAAACCGCAGGTCGTAACAGGTCTGCAGCCCCACCGAGACGCCGTCGACTTCGAACGCCGGAGCCGGACCCTCGAGTGAGCCGCGCACGACCCAGTCCGACTCTCGGTGCCCGAAGGCGTCGAAGAGATGCACTTTGCTGTACGTGCACTCGATCTCTCCGTCGGGCCCGACCGCTACGACGGTGTTCGAGAACTTGTCGTCGATCTCGCTCTCGGCGACGAGCCCCGCCACGATGTGCATCTGGTGCTCGTGCGCGAGACGGCCCAGCGCAGTGACGAATGGGCCGCCCAACGGCTCTGCATTCGCGACGTAGTCTGCGCCCAGACGCCCGTTGAAGTATGACGAATACTCGGGAAAGACGATGAGCGAGGCGTCACGATCGGCGGCTTCCTGCACGTACATCGTGATCTGCCGCAGGTTCTCCTGCTTGTCGGCCGTGGGCCCGAACTGCCCGGCGGCGACGGTGACGGTGTTGTTCAGCCAGAGCGATTCCTCCGGAGTTGGCACAGCGGTCCTTCCCCACGCCTGCTGCAGGCGCGCACTGGGTCAGTCTATCGGTCGGCTCGACGAGTGCGCGCAGACCGATGACCAGGTATGAGACCTTCGCAGATTGCAGCGTCTGTTCATCCGGCGGCGACAGGCCGCGAGGCGAGACCGGCGAGGAAGAGCGCCTCGGCGATCGAGACGCCTTCGATCTCGCTGGGGGCGACGCTCTCGTTCGGCGCGTGAATCGCGGCGGCCGGGTCTTCGACGCCGAAGAGCGCGATCTCGGCATCCGGAAAACGTTCGCTGAGCTCATTCGTCAGGGGGATCGCACCGCCGCTGCCCGCGAAGACCACCGCTCGGCCGAAGGCTCGGCTCAGGGCGGCCCCGAGCATGCCGTAGGCGGGCGTCGTCGTGTCGGCGGCGAAGCCCTCACCGGTACCGCCCGAAGTCACGTTCACCTGCGCACCCCACGGCGCGACCTTGCAGAGGTGCGCGACCAGGGCATCCTGCGCCGCCGAGGCGGACATGCCCGCCGGCACCCGCAGATTCAGACGGGCAGCCGCATGCCCCTGCACTGCAGCTGTGGAGCCGACGACCGAGGGCGCGTCGATGCCGAGCACCGTCACCGTCGGGCGGGCCCACAGCTGGTCGGCGACGCTGCCAGAGCCGATCACCTGGACGTCAGGATCGAGCCCGGCATCGGCGCGAAACTGCGATTCGGGATACTCGACGCCGTTCCAGTGCTGCGTCGCATCGATGCCCTCGACGGTGAGGTCGCCGCGCTCGTCGCGCAGCGAGTCGAGCATGTGGATCAGCGCCTGCAGTGCATCCGGCGCGGCGCCGCCGAACTGACCGGAGTGCAGCGCGACCGGGAACGTGTCGACGGTCAGCGTCAGGTCGGCGACTCCGCGCAGCGACACCGTCAGCGTCGGTTCGCCGGTGGCTGCGTTGCCCGAATCGAGGATGATCATCACGTCGGCGGCGAAGTCTTCGGGGTGCTCGCGCAGATAGGCGGCCAACCCGCCGCCGCCCTGTTCCTCAGACCCTTCGAAGATCACTCGCACGCCGATCGGCAGCCCGTCGAATTGGTCGCGCAGCGCACGCAACACGGCCAGGTGAGCGACCAGGTTGCCTTTGCAGTCGGCCGCGCCACGACCGTAGAGGCGGCCGTCGTCGCGTTCGGTGAGCACGAACGGCGGGGTGTGCCAGAGCGCTTCGTCCAGCGGCGGCTGCACGTCGTAGTGCCCGTAGAGCAGCACGGTCGGCGCACCGGCAGGAGCGGCAGCATGCCCGACGATGGTCTGGCTGCCGTCGACGGTGTCGACTGTGTGCGCGTCGTCGATGCCCGCCGCGTGCAGGTGAGCGAGCAGCCACTGCGCCGCGTCGCGCGAGTGCTGCCAGTCGAACTGCGCGGGGTCGGCGACCGAGGGAAAGGCCACCAGCTCGGCGAGCTCGCTGAGAGCCCTGGGCTGCTGGGCTCGAACGGCACCGATCAGCGCGTCGATCGTCGTCCGCGGCAGGCCGAGGGCTGCCTCCAAGTCGATGGGCTCATGATTCTGCTCTGACACGTGCTCTCCTGTTCGCCGACGGATGCGGTGGTCGCGCCTCCATCTTGCCACGCGGTCACTGCGCGGCGAGGGTGGCGAACGTCCAGGGCTCCAGCGGCAGTGCCGTCGGGTCGAAGGTCTCGAGCATGCGTCGCAGCAGGCCCACAGGAGGCTCGGGCGCATGCTCAGGGCTGTCTGCGGCGTCGTCGACATCGACGGCCGACCCGAGCGAGCGTGCGATCCAGCCGAGCACCGCGGTCGTCGGGTGACCGGCGGCCTCCAGCTGGCGAAGAGTGACGGCTCCGTCACGCTTGGCCAGTCGGTGTCCGGCTGCACCAACCACCAGCGGCACATGCGCGTATTCGGGCGGCCTCCACCCCAGCATCCTCGCGAGCACCGCCTGCCTCGGGGCAGACGCCAACAGGTCGTCGCCACGCACCACTTGGTCGACACCAGACCAGGCATCGTCGACGACCACAGCGAAGTTGTAGGCATAGGCGCCATCGGCTCGGCGCAGGACGAGATCGTCGACCGCGCCGGTGAAGTGGCCATGCAGCAGATCGTGCACGGTCTCGGCGGCTGTGCCGGTGCGCAGTCGCAGTGCCGGCGGCCGTTCTCGGCGGCGACGCGCGCGTTCTGCGTCGCTGAGATGGCGGCAGGTTCCCGGATACTGCCCGGGGATGCCATGCGGTGCCCGCACCGCTTCGGCGATCTCACGGCGGGTGCAGAAGCATTCGTAGACCAGGCCGCGCCGCTGCAGGTCGGCGAGCGCGTCGTCGAACCGGTCGAGGTGCTCGGACTGCACCGAGATCGGCCCGTCCCAGTCGAGACCGAGACTGCGGAGGTCGTCGATCTGCGACTGAGGATCACGCGCGCGCTGACGGTCGAGGTCTTCGACCCGCAGCACGAAGCGGCGAGCGGTCGAGCGGGCGAAGAGCCAGGCGAGCACGGCGGTGCGCAGGTTGCCGATGTGCAGATCGCCACTGGGGCTGGGCGCATAGCGGCCGCAGCCAGCGGAGTGAGCGAACATGGAACCCACGGTAACAGTCGGTCACCGGCGCGCGACCCGGTGTAGCATGGCGCTCGGCATTCGGCTCGGAAAGGCGACAATGTCTCTCATCGACAGCATCTCGTGGCTCTACAACGCGACGATTCCCCTGGGCGACCTCAAGCCCCTGGTGCTCCGCGAGGTCGTCGGCAACGTGTTCGGACTGGCCAGCGCCCTCGGCGGCATGCGTCGCAAGGTGTGGGCGTGGCCGGTGGGCATCATCGGCAACGCCCTGCTGTTCTCGGTGTTTCTGGGCGCGATCCTGTCGCATGGCGAGGCGGCGACTCTGCTGGGGCAGGCCGGCCGCCAGATCATGTTCATCGCCGTCTCAGTCTGGGGCTGGCGGCAGTGGCGCCAGAGCTCTCGCCAGCGCAGACAGGGCACCAGTGCCGCCGAGGCGGCCAGTCTGGTCGGGCAGGCGGTGCCGGCTGCTCAGCTGGGCGTCCGCGCCGCGGCTGATGCCGAGCCTGGGCACCGCACCGCAGTCGACCGCGAGTCCGGGGTCTCTCCGGTCTGGGCGACAGGCCGTCAACGCGCCGTCTTGGCGGGCGTGATGGTGTTGGGCACGATTGCGCTGACACCGCTGTTTCGACTGCTCGGGTCGTATGAGCCGGTGTGGGCCGATGCCTGGACGTTCGTCGGCTCGCTGCTGGCGACCTACGGGATGGCACGTCGCTGGGTCGAGTTCTGGCTGATCTGGGTGGCGGTCGACGTCGTGGGCGTGCCGCTGCTGCTGAGCGCCGGCTACTATGCGACCGCCGTGATGTACATCTTCTATGGTGTGTTCACGCTGACGGGCTTCTTCGTGTGGCGTCGAGTCGATCGACGCCACCGCATGGTCGGCTGACCGCCCCTTGCGGCCCGGCGTTGACCTGACGACCCGGGCCGGTGAGCACAGTCGTGGGCTCGCTGAGGCTTCGCCGCCTGCGCTCATCTGAAGTTCGCACAGCACGCAGAAGGGTGCGGAGCCTCCGTCTGGACGGTCTGGCTCCGCACCCTTCTGCTTCAGGCGATCACTCGAATGCGATCAGTGGTCGACCGCACCCTCGGCACCGAAGCCGGTGAGGGATCGGACGTCCATCTCGGCCTCGAGCTTCGGGTCTTCTTTCTCTTTGGCCGGGATCACCGAGCCGAGCCAGCCGAGGAAGAAGCCTGCGGGAATCGAGATGATGCCCGGGTTCTCGAGGGGGAACCAGGCGAAGTTGACACCGTCGCCCAGCATCGACGTCGCCGTTCCGCTCATCACCGGAGAGAAGATGATCAGCAGCAGCGTGATGATCAGACCGCCGTACATGCTCCAGACCGCACCGCGGGTGGTGAAGCCCTTCCAGAAGAGCGAGAACACGATCGTCGGCAGGTTGGCGCTGGCTGCGACTGCGAAGGCGAGTGCCACGAGGAACGCCACGTTCTGCCCTTGCGCGCCGATGCCGCCCACGATGGCCAGTACGCCGATCACCACGACGGTGTTGCGACCGATCTTGACCTCGGCCTCGGGCGAGACGTGCTGCCCCTTCTTGATCACGTTGGAGTAGATGTCGTGAGCGAACGAGGCTGCCGCGGTGATGGCCAGGCCGGCGACCACCGCCAGGATCGTCGCGAACGCGACCGCCGAGATGAAGCCCATCAGCAGGGGCCCGCCGAGCTGCATGGCGAGCAGCGGAGCTGCGGAGTTCACGCCGCCCGGAGCGGCCTTGATGGTGTCGGGGCCGATCAGATAGCCGGCACCGTAGCCGAGCACCAGGGTGAAGACGTAGAACAGACCGATCAGCCAGATCGCCCAGACCACAGATTTGCGGGCCTCTTTCGCGGTGGGAACCGTGTAGAAGCGCATCAGCACGTGAGGCAGGCCCGCGGTGCCGAGCACCAGAGCGGCGCCCAGCGAGATGAAGTCGGCCGGGTTCTTGTACTTCAGCCCCGGTGCGAGAATGGCCTCGTTGCCGTTCGCCGCGTCAACCGCTCGGCTCAGCAGCAGGTCGAGGCTGAAGCCGTTGAGCGCCAGCACCCAGATGGTCATCGCACCGGCACCCGCGATCAGCAGGATCGCCTTGATGATCTGCACCCAGGTGGTTCCCTTCATGCCGCCGATCAGCACGTAGACGATCATCAGCACGCCGACGATGGTGATCACGATCGACTGACCGAGCTTGTCGCTGATGCCGAGCAGCAGCGACACGAGACCACCGGCACCGGCCATCTGCGCCAGCAGATAGAAGAAGGTCACCGCCAGCGTGCTGATCGCCGCCGCCATGCGCACGGGACGCTGCTTCAGACGGAACGACAGCACGTCAGCCATGGTGAACTTGCCGGTGTTGCGCATCAGCTCGGCGACGAGCAGCAGCGCGACCAGCCAGGCCACCAAGAATCCGATCGAATAGAGAAACCCGTCATAGCCGCTGACGGCGATGGCTCCGGTGATGCCCAGGAACGACGCCGCAGACAGATAGTCGCCGGCGATGGCCGTGCCGTTCTGGGTGCCGCTGAAGCCGCGCCCTCCGGCGTAGAAGTCGTCTGCAGACTTGTTGCCCCTGCGACTCACCCGGATCACGATGAACATCGTGACGCCCACGAACAGCAGGAAGATGATGATGTTGAGAACCGGGTTGTTCTCGGTCACCGCATTGCTCTGAATCAGCACGTCGGTCATGTTCTACTCCCCCTTGCCCGCTGCGGCGGTCTGCTTGGCCTGCTGCTCGGCCTCAGTGAGCTCGGCGCGCAGATGCTCCGAGTCTGGGTCGAGCCTGCGGTTGGCGAATGAGACGTACCACATGGTGATCGCGAACGTGGTCACGAACTGTGCCAGCCCCAGAACGATGCCCAGGTTCACGTGCCCGAACACCGGCGTAGCCATCAGCTTGGGCTGTGTGATCGCAACGATCACGAATCCGAAGTACCAGATCAGCGCCACCAGCAGCACCGGAAGGACGAAGCGGCGGTGCTTCTTCTTCAGATGGGTAAACTCAGACGACGCCTGAACTGCGATGTAGTCGATCTCACCTCGTCGTGTGTCGACAAACTCCTTGTTCGCCACGGGGCCTCCTTGCCTCGGCGGTCATTTTCCCTCAATGTACCGAGAGCGAACAGGGGTGGCGAATCGTATACGGGCATCGTATACACGTAGTTCCGTGCGACACGACACGCCGTATCACACCGGGGTTCGGGCACCCTCGAAGGAGCCTCGCGGTGTCAGCGAGGACGCGTCAGCGCGACCGCGCGAGCCTGGTCGACGAAGGGGTCGTCGACTTCGGGCACCCGCATCATCCCATAGCGGTTGGCGAGCGCAGCACCGATCAGGTAGTCGGCCAGACGGGGGTTCTTCGGCAGCACAGAACCGTGCAGGTAGGTGCCGACCACGTTGGCGACGCGAGCCCCCTCGGTGCCGTCTCTGCCGTTGTTGCCGGCGCCGTGGCCGCTGCGCACAGTGCCGAGCGGCTGCACGCCGTCGCCGAGGAAGGTCTGCCCGCTGTGGTTCTCGAAGCCGATGATGGTGCCGAACTGCTCGCTCTCGACCACGACGTTGCCGACCAGCCGCTCGCTCTCGCCCTTCGTGTGCACGTCGAGCACGCCGATGCCTTGGAGCTGCTGGCCGCCGATGGTGTCGAAGCTGCGCCCGAAGAGCTGATACATGCCGCAGACCAGCAGCATGGGCGTGCCGATCTCGACCATCGTCTGCACCCACTGCTGGCGCTCGAGCAGGTCTCGGTAGACCTTGGCCTGGCCGGAGTCCTGCCCGCCGCCGCCGACCACGATGTCGGCGCGACGCGGCAGCGGGCCGCCGACATGCAGGTCGTGCACTCGCGGCACGAATCCCATCCATTCCAGCCGCCGCACCAGCGTCAGCGTGTTGCCCCAGTCTCCGTAGATGTTCATCTCGTCTGGGTAGAGCTGCAGGATGTCGACCGGACGCCCGATGTCTGAGCCCGGAGTCACGGAGGTCACCGGCTCGTCCATGAACGAGGCGCGGAAGGGGCGGTGCACGAGCGTTGCGGCGGCCGGCCCCGACGTCGGGACGTCAGCGGTCGCGGCGCCGGAAGTCGACGAGGCGGAATCCGGGGCGTCTGACTCTGACGGAGCCGCCGTTCTCGGCGACCACAGCAGCGCGATCTCTTCGCGATAGAGCAGCAGCTCGGTCGTGCAGGTCGCACCCGCAGCCTCGGTGGTCTTCGACGTCTGGGTCTTGGTCGGCTCTGCCATGCTCGTCATTCTCCGATCCGAGTGACCGTGGTGTACCGCGCCATCTCACGACGCAGCTGCAGCATGGCCGTGTATGTGCAGAAGATGCGCGCCGGGTGACCGCTGGATTCGGCCAGAAAGCCCTCGAGGCCGGCACTCAGTGCGGGCTCGACTCGATCGGCCGCGACCAGATCGTACTGCAGCCGCAGGGCCATGTCCCAAGCGCGCACGCCACTGACCATGCTGACCCCGCGGTCGCGCAGCGTGCTGAAGTCGACGTCCCACAGCCAGCTCATGTCGCGCCCGTCGGCGTAGTCGTCGTTGATCGCGATCATGACCGCCTCATCGACGCCGCCGAGCGACCGCAGAGACGAGCGAAAGCCAGACGGGTTCTTGACCAGGGAGAAACGAACCGGTCGGCCGCCGACATCGAACGTCTCGCCTCGGCCGAATGCGGCTTTCACCTGGCCAAGAGCCGCGATCAGCCCCGCAGTGCGCAGCGGGTTCGCGGGGTTCGCCGCGGCGCGTGCGCCGGCGAGTGCCGCAGCGCCGTTCAAGGCGTTGTGCACGCCCGAGAGCTGCAGGTCGACCGTGTACCGCTCATCGTCGATGGTGTAGACGGCCTGTTGCCCGGTCACCTCTGTGAGCTGCACATCGGCAGGGGCCGCTGGAACGGCCAGAGCCGAGCCGGTGCGCGCGTCACGTGACTCGTGCAGGCTGTCGTCGTCGGGGAAGAGCTCGGCAAGCCGTCGCGCATAGCCGAAGTAGCGCACCTTCGTCTCAGGCGCGACTTGATCGGCGATGGCGCGCACTCGCGGGTCGTCACGGTTGAGCACGACGGTCTCAGTCGTGGCCTGGGCGACTTTCGTCAGCAGCTGCGCCGTGGTGTCGATCTCGCCGAAGCGGTCGAGCTGGTCGCGCATCACGTTGAGCAGCACAGACACTCGTGGCCTCACCTTGTCGATGAAGTGCAGAGCATGCGCCTCGTCGAGTTCGAGCACGGCGATGTCGGCGGCGAGATCGCCTCGCCAGTCGACCTCGTCGATCAGGCTGGCGACCACCCCACGGGTGAAGTTCGACCCCGTCTTGTTGCTGAAGACACGGAGCCCCTGAGCGGCCAGCAGTCCGACGATCATCTTCGTCGTGGTCGTCTTGCCGTTCGTGCCGCTGACCAGAATCACCCCTTGGGGCAGCTGGCTCAGGGTCTGGTCCATGAAGTGCGGAGCGATCTTCTCGACCACATACCCCGGGAGCGCCGAGCCGCCTCCGCGCAGGCGCGCGACCGCCTGAGTCAGGCGACCGATTGCGACGACGACGGGATTGCTCATGGTTCTTCATTGTAGGCGGAGCCACCGACATCTCCTCGGCGACTTCCCAGGTTTTCCGATTACTCTGCACCGTTTCGTACGAACCGCACAGTTCGCGCGAGACGATGGTCTCGTCACCCGTGTCGCAGGATGCCGAGCTGCCGCTGCAGGTCGAGAGCGGCGGCGGCGGCCTCGGCTCCCTTGTCTTCGGACGCATCAGGTCCACCCGCTCGGTCGATCGCCTGCTGCTCGTCGTCGCAGGTGAGCAGCCCGAACCCGACCGGGCGCCCCTTGTCGAGGGCGACACTCGTCAGGCCGCTCGTGGCGGCCTCGCAGACGAAATCGAAATGCGGCGTGCCGCCACGGATCACCACGCCCAGCGCGACCACGGCATCCGCACCGCCGTCGAAGGCGGCCTGCGCCGCCAGCGGCAGCTCGAAGCTGCCGGGCACCCGCACCGTGCGCCACTGCGCACCCGCCTCGATGAGCGTGCGCTCCGCGCCGGCGATCAGGCCGCTCATGACCTGCTCGTGCCAGCTGGCGGCCACGATGGTGACGCGCACGCCGTTCGATCTCTGCTTGTGATCACCCGTTGACTCGTCGATGCGCCCCTGGGGGGCTCCCGCTCGGCTCATGCGTGCACCTGCTCTCGTTCGCATTCGGTCAAGGTCTGCTGATCGGCGATCGACGGCGTCGTCTCGGACTCCCCCACACCCGTGAGCGGAGCGTTGTCGGGATGCGCCCGCCGCCAAGCGGCGATCTGAGCGACCGTCAGCACGGGCAGCCCGTAGCGCGCGCCGATGCGCACCACGTCGGGGAAACGCATCATCTCGCCGTCGTCATGCACCATCTCGCCGATGGCGGCCACCGCTGGCAGTCCGGCCAGCTGCATCAGATCGACGCCCGATTCGGTGTGCCCGCCGCGCACGAGCACGCCGCCGTCGCGGGCGCGCAGCGGCACGATGTGGCCGGGGCGCAGCACCGAGTCGGCGGTGGATGCCGGGTCGGCCAGAACGTTGAGCGTGCGACACCGGTCGGTCGCCGAGATTCCAGTCGTGACGCCCTCAGCGGCGTCGACGGTCACCGTGTACGCGGTGCGCTTCGGATCCTGGTTGTGCGCGACCATCGGCGGCAGATCAAGACGGTCGGCGAGTTCGTTGGTCATCGGCGCGCAGAGATAGCCCGAAGTGTGCCGGATCATCCAGCCGATCCACTCGGGCGTCGCCATGGCCGCCGAGATGATGGCGTCGCCTTCGTTCTCACGCTGCTCATCGTCGGCGACGAGCACGGGGAGTCCTCTGCGCAGCGCCTCGACGGCAGAGCGCAGCGTCGCCTCGATACGGTCCAGATCGGTGGCGTCGGCGACGACCGGTGCGTCGGCCTGAGCGGCGATGGTCATCGCACGACCTCCTCGGTGTCGTGCGCGGGTGCCCGCAGCACGCCCTGGGACTGCAGCAGCCGCTGCACATGGCGGGCGAGCACATCGGTCTCGATGTTCACGCGGTCGCCCGGGTTCAGCGAGCCGAGATCGGTGTCGTGCTGGGTCTGCGGAATGAGCGACACCTCGAACCAGGCGTCGCCGCGCGCGCTCACCGTCAGAGATACGCCGTCGACGGCGATCGAGCCTTTGAAGACGACCAGATCGGCGACGTCAGGGATGAGAGACAGACGCAGCACGAGCTGCTCGCCGACCGTACTGGTCGAGAGCACCTCGGCGACGGCATCGACATGTCCCTGCACGATGTGCCCGCCCAGGCGGGCATCGGCCTGCAGCGCACGTTCGAGGTTGACAGCGACGCCAGAGGCGAGCGTACCCAGGGTAGTGCGCTGCAGCGTCTCGGCCATGACGTCTGCGGTGAACGACGAGTCGCCGTGTTCGAGCACGGTCAGACAGACGCCGTTGACCGCGACGGAGTCACCACGAGAGAGAGCGGCGGCGAACGGCACGTCTTCGAGGGTGACATCGGCCGAGCGATCGTGAGGATGCAGCGCGGAGAGAACCCCTCGCGCCTCGATGAGACCGGTGAACATGTGTTCCTTCCCGGCCCACGGGAGCATGCGGCGCGAGGTCGGAGCTGTCATCGGGCCCCGTTTCGGGTGCGCCGATGACGACGTTCGACGTCGCAGGCCGCAAGTGCTGACTCCCATCCAGACTCTCACTGTCGGCACCGGAATTTCACCGGCTCAACCGCCTGCCTCATCACTTCGACGAGTAAGAACGGGTCGCGGACTGTCACCGCCGGCTCGGAATTGCACCGACCCCGTGAGCACTTGTTGCTGACACCATTATGCGCTGCAGGCGCAGAACAGACAACAGCCACGTCGCAGGCGACTTCGAACGCTACGCGGCAGAGTCGCCTTTCGCGTCAGGGTCATCAACCGGATCGACCTTGATCGTGCGCGGAGGCGCGCTCTCGTCACGCTCGACCACGATGGTGCACTCGGTGACCAGGGCGGCTACTGCACCCACCGCCGCGAGCACCGGGGCGAGCGCGACGCCGACGACGCCGAGCGTCAGCGGGAACTGCACGATGACGCGGCCCTCTTTGCTCTTCACTGCGATCGAGCGCACATTGCCCTCGTGCAGCAGCTGTTTCACCTGATCGAGCAGCTGTCCGCCAGAGACCTTGAACTCTTCGAAACGGGCCATGTGAGCATCCTCTCATCGCGAAAACCGTACTGCGTCCATTGTGTCAGGCGGGCCTGGCGAGTGCATGGGACAGCGACGTCCCGCACTGTGCATAGACTGAGAGGGTGCAACACCTCTCACTCAGCATCGCTCTGCTCCCCATTCTCGCCGTCGTTGCAACGCTCGCCACCCGCCTCATCGGGCGCGTCGCTCCCGTGCCGCTGCCCGCGATCGAGATCGCACTGGGTGTGATCGCCGGGCCGGCGGTACTCGGTCTCATTCAGCCGAACGAGATGATCTCGGTGCTCTCCGAGCTCGGTGGCGCTTTTCTCTTTCTGCTTGCCGGAACCGAAATCGACGTGCGTTCGATCACCGGCCGACCGTTGCGACGAGCGGCGAGCGCCTGGGTGATCTCGTTCGCCGTGCTCTTCGCGATCGGCACGGTGGCGGCCGGCGCATCCGTCGCACCCGTCGTCGCGATCGCGCTCTCCTCGACCGCTGTGGGCATGCTGCTGCCCATTCTGAAGGATGCCGGCGATTTGGGGTCGCCCTTCGCGACGTCGGTTGTCGCCAACGGCGCGGTCGGCGAGTTTCTGCCGCTGATCACGATGTCGTTGCTGCTCTCCGGTCGCGCGCTGAGTACGTCGCTGATCGTGCTCATCGTCTTCGCGGTGATCGCCGTGTTTCTGCTGTGGTTGGCCAATCGCCTGCCCCACGGCCGACTGCACCGGTTCATCCGTGACACTCAGCACACCAGCAGCCAGTTCGCGCTGCGACTCGTGATCATGATCATGGGCGTGCTCGTCGCCTTGGACCTGCTGCTGGGCATCGACACGCTGCTGGGCGCGTTCACCGCAGGTATGGTGCTGCGCGTGCTGCTCTCAGATGCTCCGCATGATGATGCCGCATTCGTCGAGTCGAAGCTGCAGGGCATCGGCTTCGGCCTGCTCGTGCCGATCTTCTTCATCAACGCCGGCCTCGGCTTCGACCTGCCGGCCCTGTTCGCGTCGCCCACGCTCCTGCTGATCGCTGTGGGCTCTGCGCTCGCGTTGTTCGTCGTGCGCGGTCTGCCCGGAATGCTCACTGCGCCGAAGGGGTCTTCAGCCCGGTCACGGTTCGCACTGGCGGCTTATACGGGCACCGCCCTGCCGATCATCGTCGCCGCATCCTCGCTGGCCGTCTCACAGCAGATCATCGACAGCGGCATGGCCGCTGCACTCGTCGGCGGCGGCCTGATCTCAGTGATCATCGGCCCCGTCGTCGGTGCGACGCTGCAGAAGGCCCAGCGCCCGACCACCGGGAACGACCAGCACAGCGGCACGCCGGGCGCCTCCCGGGACGACCGCCCGGGAGACACTCCGTTCGTCACCACGCTGGGCTGAGCTCAGACGGCGCCGATCAACGACTCGGCGAAGCCGGAGACCCGTGCGCGCAGGTCGTCGATGCGCTGCTGACGTGCGGCGAGCACGTCGTAGCCCTTGTAGAACGCCGGCGGATCGTTGCGCACGTTGTGCGAGCACTGAAAGTCGTCGCAGAGCAGGGTGCCGACGGTGTCGCCGCGACGACCTGCCGCCCCGGCACGCTTCGCGCTCCAGAGCATGACCGGGTTCGGCAAGCGCACGTCACGGCACCAATGACACATGGTCGGCGTGCGCGGGGCCGCCGCTGCGCGGGTCAGCAGCACCCCGACCGGGTCGCCGTCGAGGCGCGGCAGCACGACGTAGGCACGTCGCGCATACTTCGGGTCGCGCCACCCCAGGTAGTCGAGCTGCTGCCAGTCGTCTTCGGTGAGTGCCGCGAAGTCGTCGCGAAATGTGAGCTCCTTCATCTCGCGCCGCGAGGCGTTGACGAACGATGAGCGGATGAATGATTCGGTGAGAGACTGCATAGGAATGCCTTTCGCGGCCCGGAACGTCGAAGAAGCGTCGCGTCGCCGCAGAGAGATGGTGAGTATGTGATCGGGTTCGCTCGATCGCCGTGCACGACGGAACGTCGAACACGGCGAGAGCAGCCGCGCTAATCACCGTCGGCGAGCGCTTCGCCGACGACCTCCTCGCGTTGGGCATACATCTCTCGGTAGTTCACGCGGAGAGTCTACTCAGCCGCACTCGCAGCACGACGCACCAGCGCACGCACCTGAGCATCCACCGAATCGTTCCAGGCCGTGACGGCGAACGAGGTCGGCCAGATGACCCCGTCGTCGAGTCGCGCGTCTTCGCTGAAACCGAGCGTCGCGTACCGGGTGTCGAACTTCGACGAGGGCTGCAGGAACACGATGACTTTGCCGCCCCTCGCGTATGACGGAAACCCGTACCACGTCTTGGCCGCAAGATGCGGGGCCTCGTCGGCCACGATCAGGTGCAGACGCTGCGCGATCAGGGCATCGAGGCCGTCGAGCGCGTCGATCGCCGCAAGGCACGCCTCGTACTCACGGGCCTTCTTCGCGGCGCCTTTGACTCCGCTGACAGAGCGCAGCTCTTCGGCGCGCTGGCGCATCGCCTCGCGCTCGCTCGCGCTGAACCCGTCGGTGTGATCTTGGTCTGACATGTGCGGCCTCTCTGCCGGAAGATGTTCTGCCAGCGTAGTAGAGCCGGCCTGCGCCTGCTGCTACGCTCGGCGGTGTCCACACGGGTGCCCCGGTCACGGGGCTGAGATCAGGCTGCCGACGCCTGCGACCGTCGAACCTGTCCGGGTCATGCCGGCGAAGGAAGAATGGGAGTCATTCATGCACGCAACCACCGCATCCGATCACGACGAGACGTCCGCCGCCCACCCGAGCGCAGCATCCGCCGGCCAGCGCTTCACCGACTCGCTGCGCGACGACAACGCGGCGAACTGGCAGGCGGTCGTCGAGCACCGCTTCGTCTCAGAGCTCTTCGACGGTTCGATCGACGACTCGGTGATGTCGGGGTACCTGATTCAGGACCACCGCTTTCTCGACGGCTTTCTGGCGTTGATCGGGGCGGCCGTGGCCAGCGCCGACACGTTGGATGCTCGACTGAAGCTCGCCGCGTTCGCCGGCGACGTGGCCGGCGACGAGAGCACGTACTTTCTGCGCTGCTTCGCGAAGTTCGGGGTGAGCGAGGCCGACCGCGCGAGGATTCCCGACACGGCGGCCACGGCCGGGTTCAAGCGGGTCTTTCAGGATGCCGCGGACACCCGGAACTACACCATCATTCTGTCGGTGCTGCTGGTGTCGGAGTGGTCGTACCTGAGCTGGGCCGTGCGCGCGCCCGAGCAGGCGCCCAAGAGCTTCGTGCACGCAGAGTGGATCACACTGCACGACAACCCGCCGTTCCGGGAGCTGGTCGAGTTTCTGCGCAGCGAGCTCGACCGCGTCGGGCCGACCCATGCCGCTGAGGCACGGGAGTTCTTCGGCCGCACCGTGCAGCTCGAGCTCGACTTCTTCGACCAGTCGTACGAGCAGCGGTGAAGCGCCGTCGGGTGAGGCTCGGACCATGCGACACAGGGACATGAGCGCAAACCGGTCAGCTGCAGGCGCGTGAAATGCAGAAGGCCGGAAACCCGATTGGGCTTCCGGCCTTCTGTGCACCGCGTCGGCGCTTCTGTTGCGGGGGCTGGATTTGAACCAACGACCTCCGGGTTATGAGCCCGGCGAGCTACCGAACTGCTCCACCCCGCGGCACAAGAGATAACACTAGCACCGATCTGCATCTGCGTCTACTCTGCGTCGGTTCCACGTCAGTTCTGCCGGTTCGGGGACGGCCTGACGCAGGAGGGGAAAACCTCCTCCTGCAGGATGACCCGGCGCCAGGGGGCGCGCCCTACAGTTGGGAGTGTGAGCAGACCGAGAACTTCGAGCGCTGAGGCTGGTCCGACGCTCGCCCACCGCCCGCGCCGGGGCATGGTCGGCCGCGTGCTGCACTGGTTCGCGACGCACGTGCAGCTGGTCGACACACTGCTTGTCGCCGCGCTCTCGATGGTGCTCGTGCTGCCCTTCGCTCTCGTGGGCTTCGGCAGCCCCTTCGACCACACGAACTGGCAGAACGAACCCTGGACAGGCTTTCTCTTCTCGGTACTCGTCACGGCACCCCTGATCTGGCGCCGCACGCACACACTGCCCGCAGGCATCGCGATGGCGGCGGTGTGCGTGCTGCAGGTCGTGCTCGGCGTCCAGGTGCTGCCCGCTGACGCCCTCGTGCTCATGATGGTCTACGCGCTCGCTGCCTATGCTCCTCGCTGGGCTTCGATCGGCGGATTCTGGCTGGCGATCGCAGGCGCCGCAGCCCTCGTCGTTCGGTACCGTGCCATGCCGCTGTCCTCCGCATCCGATCCGGTGGATGAATCAGGCGAGATCACCCAGCCGGTGCTCGGCATGATTCTGGCCATGGCCCTCTTCTTCGGCTTCGTCGCCGCATCGGTCACCGCAGCCTGGCTGCTCGGCGCGATCACCCGCAACCGCATCGCCCAGCAGCGCGACCTGCGCGAGCACGCCGAGCGTCTTGAGATTCAGCAGCAGCAGGAGCGCGACCTCGCCGCCGCAGACGAGCGCGCCCGCATCGCCCGTGAGATGCACGATGTCGTCGCCCACTCCCTCTCAGTGATCATCACCCAGGCCGACGGAGCCCGGTATGCCTCGCGCAACGACCCCGAGATCGCCCGCCGCACGCTTGAGACCATCGCCGAGACCGGTCGCTCGTCGCTGCACGAGATGCGCCGCCTGCTGGGGGTGCTGCACGACGACTCGAGCTCCGGGACCCGGCCGATGCCGACCGTCGCCGACATCCCAGACCTCGTCGATACCGTGCAGCTGTCGGGCACGCGGGCGAAGCTCACCGTCAGCGGCGACGAGGCCCGCGTCTCGCGTCTCACCGCCGGCGCCCAGCTCGTGGCCTACCGCGTGGTGCAGGAGGCGCTCACCAACACCCTCAAGCACGCCGGCACCAACCCCCACGCAACTGTCGCTCTGCGCTGGGGGCCGCGCACGCTGCAGCTGCAGATCGATGACGACGGCCGCGGCGCGCTCAGCAGCGACGACGGCGAGGGCAACGGCCTGCGCGGCATGCGCGAACGTCTCGCGCTCTACGACGGCAATGTGCAGGCCGGCCCGCGTGCCGGCGGCGGCTTCAGCGTGCACGCGACGCTGCCCTACGAGAACGGAGCCTCATGACGACGACCGACCCTGACCGTGCGCAGACCGCACCGGCCGAGACGTCGCGCCCCGACGCCTCGCACATCGACGTCGCGATCGTCGACGATCAGGCACTCGTGCGCGGCGGGCTGAGCATGCTGGTCGACTCCCAGCCTGACCTCACCGTCACCGTACAGGCCGGCAACGGGCAGGCTGCCGTCGAACAGCTGCGAGCGCACCCCGCCGACGTCGTGCTCATGGACGTGCGCATGCCGATCATGGACGGCATCGCCGCGACCGCCCGCGTGCTCGCCGACCACCCCGCGACGCGGGTGATCGTGCTCACCACCTTCGACCTGGACGAATACGTGCTGCGTGCGATCGAGGCGGGAGCCAGCGGCTTTCTGCTCAAAGACGCCCGACCCGAAGACCTGCTCGCGGCGATTCGCACCGTGTGCCGCGGCGATGCCGTGATCTCGCCGTCGATGACGCGTCGCCTGCTGGCGCACGTCGTGCCGATGCTGCAGACCAGAGCTGCGGCGGATGCCGGCGCGCGCCCGCCCCGCTCACCCGAGCCCGCAGACCTCCCGAGCACGGCATCCGCCCGCGTCGCGATCGCGACGCTCACCCCACGCGAACGCGAGGTGCTGGTGCTGATGAGCGAGGCGCTGTCGAACGCCGAGATCGCCGCCCGACTGCATCTGTCTGAGACCACGGTGAAGACGCACGTGGGGCACGTGCTGATGAAGCTCGATGCGCGGGACCGTGTGCAGGCGGTCGTGCAGGCATTCCATGCGGGCATCGCGGCTCCGGCGCCCGACGCCGACTGAGCGTTCTGGGCGTTCTGGGCATCTGCGAGCGACGAGCACCTGGGTGAACGCGAACGCCCGAGCATCTCGGTCTCCTCCTGCAGGATGAGACCTCGAGAATCCTCCTCTGGCACGACGCGCCCGCAGGCGGACTCGGCGATGCTGTGGGTATCAGGTCGCAGCGGGCTCGCTCGACCGCCCACCACAGAGGAGTGTCATGATCCCGGATTCAGACCCGACCACCCCGGTTCGCACCGTCTCAGCGCAGGCGCACGCCACAGCCGAGATCGCCGTGCGCGCCGTCGACCTGTTGAAGGTCTACGGCCGCGGCGACACCCGGGTCACCGCCATCGACCACGTCGACGTGGGCTTCGGCCGCGGCGAGTTCACCGCCATCATGGGGCCCTCGGGCTCGGGCAAGTCGTCGCTGATGCACGTGCTCGCCGGCCTCGACACCGCGACTTCGGGGCAGGCCTGGATCGGCGGCACCGAGGTGACCAGCCTGCGCGACCACCAGCTCACCCAGCTGCGCCGAGACCAGGTGGGCTTCGTCTTCCAGTCGTTCAATCTCGTGCCCACGCTGACCACCGAGCAGAACATCACGCTGCCGGCGCGTCTCGCCCGACAGCGCGTCGATCAGGAGTGGTTCGCCGAGGTGGTGCACCGACTCGGCCTGCAGAAGCGCCTGAGGCATCAGCCGAGCGAGCTCAGCGGCGGCCAGCAGCAGCGCGTGGCGATCGCCCGAGCCCTGCTGACCCGCCCCGACGTGATCTTCGCCGACGAGCCCACCGGCAACCTCGACTCCACGTCGGGTGCCGAGGTGCTCACGCTGCTGCGCCGCAGCACCCGTGAGATGGGTCAGACCATCATCATGGTGACCCACGACCCGGTCGCCGCCTCGTATGCCGACCGCGTGCTGATGATCGTCGACGGGCGCATCGCCGACGATCTGCGCGGCGCCGACACCGACCAGATCATGCAGGCGCTGAGCCGGCTGGGGGCGTGAGATGCTGCGCACGACCCTCTCCACTCTGCGCGCGCACTGGTCGCGCCTCGTCGCCGTCGCCGTCGCGGTGGTGCTCGCCGTCGCGTTCGTCGCGGCGACGCTCATGCTCAACGCCTCCTTCCAGCAGACCCTGCGGCACACGCTGGGCTCAGATCTGACCAACGCCGACGTGCTCGTCGCACCGCAGCCTGCCAGCGCGAACGACGCCGACCACGGCGATGACGGTGACGACGAGGCGGGCGCGAGCGGGGCATCCGCCGCACGTCTCACCCTCGACCAGCTGCACGCGGTGCAGCATCTGCCGCAGGTCGAAGCGGTCGGGGCTGATCAGACGGCGTCGCTCGCGCTCGCGCTCGACGGGCGCAGCCAGCCGGTCTCGGCGAGCGTGCAGCTGCCGATGCCGCTGCGCCCGCACGCGCTGGTCGACGGCTCATGGGTGACCGGTGACGGCCAGATGACGATGGATGCCCAGGGCGCCGACCAGCTCGGCCTGCACGTGGGCGACCGGGTGCGGTTCACGAACGCCGGCGGGTCGCCCGTCGAGGTCACGCTGGTCGGTCTGACCGAGACGAGCAGCTCGCCGGGCAGCGGCATGGCTCCGCAGGTGTCGTTGTCTGAGAGTTCGCTGCTCGCCGCGATCATGAGCACTCTGCCGGCTGACATCGGCTCGAGCTCTGCGGGCACCGCCGACCTGCTGCCCATGACGAGCATTCGTGTGCAGGCGAAGGCGGGCGTCTCGCCTGACCAGGCGCGTGATGCGGTGGCCGGGGCGATCTCGTCGGCCACTCCGGCCTCGGCGGGCGACAGGCTCACGGTGCGCACCACGGAGCAGGTCGTCACCGATCAGGTCAAGCAGTTCACCGGCCAGACCGACGTGCTGACCGGGATGCTGCTCGCCTTCGCCGTGATCGCGCTGATCGTGTGCGTGCTCGTCATCGCGAACACGTTCTCGGTGATTGTCGCGCAGCGCACTCGCGAACTTGCGATGCTGCGCTGTCTCGGCGCCAGTCGTGGACAGGTGCGCGGCAGCGTGCTGCTCGAAGCACTGGTGATGAGCGTGGTCGCCTCGGGGCTGGGTGTGGTGGTCGCGGCGCTGATGATGTCGGGTGCCGTCGCCCTCTCTCGGTCGAGCGGCGACGGCATGCTCACCGAGCTGTCGGTGCCGGTCTCATCGGTCGTGGTCAGCTTGCTCGCCGGCATCGTCGTCACGCTGATCGCCGCCTGGCAGCCGGCTCGCTCGGCGACGCGCGTGGCGCCGCTCGCCGCGCTGCGTCCTGAGCTGGCCGCGCCGACCAGAACCCGCGCGGGCCGCACCCGAGTGATCGTCGGGCTCGTGCTCTTCGCGGCCGGCACCGCACTGCAGTGGTATGGCTGGACGACCGCGCACCAGCCGATGACCGACGGCGCCGCAGAGCAGCAGCTGCTGACCGGTCTCGGCGGCGGCGTGCTCGGCTCGGCGCTGAGCATCGTCGGCGTGGTCATGCTCGCGATCGTGATCGTGCCGCCGCTGGTGCGTGCGATCGGCTCGCTGCTCGCACTGACCGGTGTGCCGGGACAGATGGCGACCCTCAACACGTCTCGGAACCCGCGGCGCACTGCGGCCACGGCATCCGCGCTGCTCATCGGCGTCACGCTGGTGACCACCGTGTTCACCGGCGCGTCGGTCGCCAAGGCGACCCTGCTCACGGCCGTGGACGAGGCCCGGCCGGTCGACGTCAAAGTGTTTCTGACGCCGCAGAGTCGTGAGGCAAGCACCGACCAGCAGTGGATCGATGATCGCGTGCAGCGGCTCGCCGTGATCGACGACGTGCAGTCGGTCGGCATTGTGCAGGGCATCGTCGTGGGCGACTCGGCGTCGTTCGTCGGGCAGAATGCCCCGACCTCGGCACAGCTCACCCAGCTCGAGGCGGTCGATCCACAGACCTGGCAGCGGGTGGCGAAGGCTCCTCTGCCGGCGACCTCGCCTGACACAGTGACCGTCGTCGACGAGGCGCTGCCTGACGGAAGCGTGCCCGGCGGAGAGATGAGCATGACCGGGCCCGACGGACGAACCGCGTCTCTGCACCTGCAGCACGGCATGAAGAACCCGTACTTCGGCGCACTGGTCGACGAGCCCACGCTCGATCGGGTGGCGAGTGAGATCGGGGTGCCCGTCACCACGACGAGCATCATCATGCAGCTCGCCCCGGGTCTCGACGCCCAGGCGGTGCAGCATGTGGCCGAGCAGATCGGCACGATCATGCCCGACGACTACGTGTCGCCCGCCCAGCTCGAAAAGCTGATGTACGAGCAGATCATCGACGTGCTGCTGTCGATCGTGACCGGGCTGCTCGCGATCGCGGTGGTCATCGCGGTGATCGGGGTGACGAACACGCTGTCGCTGTCGGTGATCGAACGGGTGCGCGAGAACGCACTGCTGCGAGCGCTCGGTCTCACGAAGCGTCAGCTGCGGGCGATGCTCGGCATGGAGTCGGTTCTGGTATCGATCGTGGCGACGGCGATCGGCCTGATGCTCGGCACTGCGTACGGGCTGCTCGGTGTGGGCATTCTGTTCGGGCAGACCCTCGGCACCGGCATCGACATCTCATGGCAGCTGCCATGGGTGCAGTACCTGCTGTTCGTGGTGACAGCGGTGCTGGTCGGCCTGCTGGCGTCGGTGCTGCCGGCCAGGCGTGCGGCCCGGCTGTCACCGGTCGAGGGACTCTCGAACGAGTAGGCGGGCTGAGGCCGGCAGACGCGCGGCGGCGGTGTCTCGGGGTGTCCTTTCCCGAAGCGCCGCCGCCGTCTGCTTGCGTCTGCGTCTGCGTCTGCGTCTGCGTCTGCGAATCGTGGCAGAATCGCGACATGACCTCGGATGCGGCGCTCGCGCAGTTGCTCGACAGTCTGGCGGCTGCGCAGGAGCGCGAACGCCTGGCAGCCGCACAGCTGGTCGAGGTGCGACGCCTGCAAGCCTGCGGTGAGGCTGATGACGAGCACGACCCCGAGGGCGTGCCGGCGTCGTTCGAATGGTCGAAGGCCGCGGCGCTGCTCGAAGCGGCGCAGGCCGAGCGTGCGGCGATCGAGGCTGCAGTGCGTCGCGCCCGCCTGGGAGCCTATGGGATCTGTGCCCGCTGTGGCCGCCCGATCGATCCTCGACGACTCGCGGCCCGCCCTGCTGCGACGCTCTGCATCGACTGCGCACAGCGAGCCTGACTCGTCGAGTCCGTTCACAACGGTCTCTCGCGCGTCTGCTGTCAGGGTGCACTCTTCGTAGTCTCGTGCCGAATCATCCGTCTTCGGAAAGGCACATCATGAACGAATCCGTCACGCGCTCCAGGCGATCCGCCAGCTCGAGGCCGCACCCTGGCGAGCATCCGCCGAACGCGCCCGACGACCGTCTGAGATCAGGCCCGGAGCTCGCTGCGCACCGTCACCGGTGGTCTGCCGTCGTCGCAGCAGTCGTGATGCTGCTCATGGTCGTTCCGATGCTCCCGCTGCTGCCCGCACCGGCCCATGCGCTCGGCGGGGGTTCGACCCACGCGGGTCGATACGAGTACGGCATCACACCGGTCTGGATGGGGTCGTTTCGACTCGACGACGGTCGTATCGCCTGGTGCGCCTTCGACCCTGACCTCTTCGGACCAGCCGCCTCTGACTACACCTATGGCGACTGGCAGCAGGAATCAGTGTTCGTGAGCGGAAACGGGGTCGAGCTCACCGGAGAGCCGCTGGAGCGAGCGGCCTACATCCTGGCGACTTGGGGAGACACGCAGGACGAATTCACCGCTCGTGCGGTCTACCGTGCCCTGCACCATCACACCGGCGTCGGATTCGCTCTTCGAGCGGGCGAGCAGCTCACCGCCGACACCGCTGAGCTCGCCGATCGCATGTGGCAGGAGGCCGGTCGGTTCGGCGGCCCGCATACGATGGCCGGGCCGAGACTCACGCCCCAGCACGGCGGCCAGCAGGTCACGGTCGATCTGGAGACGCCGCGTGGACGCAGCGGTGAGCCGGTGCCCGGCGAGGTGGTCGCCTCAATCACCGGCCCCGGGGTCTGGGAGCAGACCGGAACAACCACGCTCTCGTTCGATGCCGATGGGAGCCATCGCATCCTGGCGACCGGAACCGGCGAGATCACGGTGAAAACGGCCCGGTCGGTCCCGAGCTCGCACCTGCTCATTGCGCACCCGACTCAAGCGGATGCCCAGCGAATCGTCGCATCCGCAGAGAACGTGCCGATCTCAGCCCAGGCGCAGGTGAGAGTCGTCGACCGTTTTCAGCCGGAGGCCGACACCACCGCACAGACCTGGCACCACGAGGGCTCAGCAGCCGACGAGACGCCGCTGGTCGGGTCGCCACTGGTCGACACGCTGCATGTTCGCGCCAGCCGCGACACGTCGTGGCTGCCCTCCGTCGACGGCTCCGGTCAGATTCCGGCGACCTTCACCGTCGACTGGTACTACTCCGCGAGCCCTCTGCCCCGTTCAGCGAAGCCCCCTGCCGAAGCCGAGCACTTCGACCGGGTGCAGGCGACTGCGACCGGCCCCGGCGATCTCGTCGTCTCGTCGAAGCGTGCGGTCGATCGGTCAGGCTGGTTCTACCCCGTGGTCTCCTTCCGCGTGGCCGACCAGCCAGAGCATCTTCGTGGGCGCTTCGCGAGTGACTTCTCCGCAGACTTCCACGCCGAGCGGGAGCAGACGATCGTGCCGTGGCAGCCCAGTGTGGTGACGCAGGCGTCAGAGATCGTCGACGGCCGGGTGACCGATCTGATCTCGGTGAGCGGCAACGATCCGGCGGCTGAGCTCACCGTGGTTTCGGAGCTGTGGATGTCGCACGAACCAGCGCGCACCGAGGGACTGCCTGACGCGCCCGTCGACGCCGAGCGTCTGGCGACGGTGTCGACGACGGTCACCGGGAACGAGACGGTGTCGACCGAACCGGTCGATGTGCCATGGTCGCGCTTCGTCGGCGAAGACGTCTGGCCGAACCTGTATTGGGTCGAACGCATCGACCGCTCCCCGAGCACGGAACGCTGGCAGGGCAGGCATCTGTTGCCGCACGAGACGATCACGCTCACTCGTCCAACCGCGACGACGAAGACGGCGAGGTATCTCGTCGCCGGTGAACAGACGACAGACACCGCAACAGTCACCGGAACCATCCCGACCTCGAACAGGTCGGAGAGTGTGCGAACCGACCTGTCGTTCTCGCTGTACCGGTTCGACGATTCTACTGACGGAGGAGCACAGCCGGTCTGTCTGGCACCGATGTGGACGCAGCCGGAGCCCATCACGGTGACGAAACCGGGCGACTACGTCTCTGACCCTGTGACGGTCGAGGCACCGGGCACTTATGGCTTCCGTCATCATCTCTCGACCACGGTCACGCAAGCGTCTGGCGCCGATACTGTCGAGCCCGGAGCGTCTGACGCTCATGAGCCGGCGCTGACGACCATGCTGCACGAGGGTGACTGCGGCGCTGAAAGTGAGACCGTGATCGCTGTGCCGCCCCCGGTGCCGCCCGTGCCCGATGAACCGGCTCCGCCTGCTGAACCCATCGCACCCGTGGCCTCGAGAGAGATCGCACTCGCCGCCACAGGCTTTCCTGCTCCGGTGCTGTGGGTCGCCGCTGGGGCCTCGATGCTCGTTCTCGGCACGGGCGCCGTGCTGCGCAGACGGCGTCGGTGACGATCGGCGATCGGAAGCAGCGACAGCCGGAATCCTCATCGAGGGTCTGGCTGCCGCTGCTCACCGTCGCTGAGAAGGCGGCCTCACTGCTGAGCGTTGATCGCCCGCTGCAGTGCATCCTGCAGCTGCTTGTCGGCCGTGCCGAACGCCGCCCAGTCACCAGAGACGCGTGCCTGCTCACGAGCGTCCAACGCCGCCTTGGCGTCTCTGAGCGCCTCCGCGACCGTCGGGTTCGACGATGAGGTGCTCGTACCGCCGTCTGAAGGCGAAGCCTGTTGCCCGGTGTCTGATGCTGCAGACTGCCCATCGGTCGACGGCCCGGCCTGCCCGGGGCCGTTCTGGCCCACGACGGCACCGGAGTCGCCGCCGAAGATGTCGTCGAGCGCCTTGTCGAGCGTGTCTTCGAAGGCCACCTTGTCACCGAATGAGACCAGGATCTTGCGAAGCAGCGGGTACGAGGTCTCACCCGTCGACCGCACGTAGACCGGCTGCACGTAGAGCAGGCCCCCGCCGACAGGCAGCGTCAGCAGGTTGCCGCTGCTCACCGTGGTCTGCCCCTGACGCAACAGGTTCAGCTGTGTCGATACGGTGTTGTCCGAGTCGAAGAGGTTCTGCACCTGACCGGGGCCGGGCACGTTGGTCTCGCCGGGCAGACGCAGCAGGGTGAGCTTGCCGTAGTCTTCGCTGCGCTTGCCGTCAGCGCCCTCGGCGTCGCCGTTGGCGGCCAGATAGCCACGCAGCACGTTGCGCGATCCACCCGAACTCTGCTGAATCGGGATGAACGTGCTGTACAGCGAGAACGCCGCGTCTTCCTGCTCGGGCAGACGCATCGACAGGTAGTAAGGGGGCTGCTTCGTCGAGGTGTCTGAGCCGGCCTGCGGGTCAGCCGGAACCTGCCAGGCGTCTTCACGCGAATAGAACGAACCGGCGTCAGTCACATGGTAGGTGCCGAGCACGTTGCGCTGAGCCTTGAACATGTCGGTCGGGTACCGCACATGTGAGAGCAGTGCAGAACTCATCTCGTCTGACGACTTGACCGTGTTCGGGAAGACCTTCTGCCACGCCTGCAGCACCGGGTCGTCTTGGTCCCATGCATAGAGTGTGACCGAACCGTCGTATGCATCGACCGTGGCCTTCACCGAGTTGCGCATGTAGTTGATGGTGTCGGTCGCTGGACGAGCCGCAGACGACGCTCCGTCGTTGATGGCCTGACGGTAGCTCTGCTGCTGCGAGTAGGGATACTGGTCACTGGTCGTGTAGCCGTCGACGACCCACTGCACGCGTCCGTCGACGACCGCCGGGTATGGATCCTGATCGAGCGTCAGGTACGGGGCGACCTTCTGCACGCGATCGATCGGGCTTCGGTCATAGAGAATCTGCGAGGAGTTGCTGACCGCGTTCGAGGTGAGAATCTCGATCGACCCGAACTTCATGGCGTAGAGCAGACGGGTCAACCCGTTGTCGAGCTTCGGCCCGCCGTCGCCCGAGAACGTGGTGTACGTCTGATTCGACTCGTTCTGCTCGCCTTCGTCGGGATTCGCGCTGCTGCCCGACGGATAGTCGAGCTCACGGGGCGAATCGCCCTCGGGCGCGCCCACGATCGAATAGGTCGGCGACTTCTCACCGAAGTAGATGCGCGGCTCGAACGACCCGAGATCACCGCTGCTGGGGATGCCCCCCTCGAAGAAGATCGGCTTGCCGTCTGAGGTGACCTGGTTTCCGTAGGCCGCGACCACTCCATAGCCGTGCGTGTACACGATCGAGTTGTTGTACCAGGAGTCGGTGGACTGCTGGCTGAGCTCGCGCACCGACAGCACCGTGTCGACGCTCTGGCCGTTGATGTTGTAGCGATCGACGTCGAGCTTCGAGCCGAACTGGTAGTACTGCTTGTACTGCTGCAGCTGCCGGAAGGTGTCGCTGACCAGGTCGGGGTCGAGCAGACGGATCGAGGCGGTGGTGTCGACGTCGCTGCGCAGTGCACCGGCCTTGGCGTCGGTGACCGCATTGTATGACTGCACGTTCACCTTGTCGATGCCGTAGGCCTCACGCGTGGCATTGATATTGCGCTGCAGATACTCGGCTTCGAGGCTGCGCTCGCTGGGCTTGACCACGAAGGTCTGCACGCCCCACGGATAGGCCACGCCGATCAGCAGCGAGGTCGCCACCAGAACAGCCGCGCCGACGACCGGGATGCGCCAGCGACCGGTGACCGCGGCGTAGACGAAGCCGAGCGCGACCAGCGCCGCGACGGCGACCAGGATGGTGCGGCCCGGAATCTGCGCGTTGACGCCGGAGTAGCCGGCACCGGTGAACAGCCCCTCCGGGTCGGTCAGCTGCTGATAGCGTTCGAGCCACAGCCGCACGGCATGCAGCGCCACGTAGACGGCGATGGTCACGGCGAGCTGCACACGAGTGCCCTTGGCCACCCGCAGCCGACGGTTCTCGATGCGGATCGATCCGTAGAGATACGAGATCGCGACGAACACGATGCCGCTGAGCAGCACGGCGAAGAGCAGATAGCCGACCAGCTGCTGGTAGAAGGGCAGCTGGAACAGGTAGAAGCCGGTGTCGAGCCCGAACTGCGGGTCGGTCTCGCCCGTGGTGCCGCCGTTGATCCAGAGCGCTGCGGTCGTCCACCGGCTCGCAGAGAACAGCGCGCCGAACAGACCGAAGAGAATCGGAATGCCCCAGGTGATGCCCTTTCGCAGCGGTTCGAGCACCTGCTGGTACTGGTCGAGAGTGGCGTTCACCCGCACATAGGTCGGCCTCGAGCGGAAGGCGAACCAGACGCTCACCCAGAGCGGCCCGGCCAGCAGCACGAACCCGATCAGCGCCATCAGCCCGCCGGCGAACCACTGTGTGGTCAGAACGTTGAGAAAGCCCACCTGCCGGTACCAGAGCACGTCGGTCCACACGGCAGAGGCGGCGAAGAGCAGCGCGATGATCACCGCCAGCGCGATGATGCTGATCACAGCCACTCGGCGACTTCTGGTGGGCTGTCTCGCAGTGCTATGGGGGTCAGACACGATGGGGCGCTCCTTCGCGGGTGTAGCCGGTGCTGCTCGGTCAGTGCGTCATGTCATTCTAGCCAGCACCTGCTGGCGCCCGGTCAGTCGAGGGGCATGTTCCGCTGCTGGCTGACTTCGATCAGCGTGCGCACTGCGGCAGCCCCTCGACGCTCTTGGTCGTCGCGATGGTGTCGAGCGCATGCAGGGCGTCGTCGAGCGAGGCGACCGAGACGACGGTCAGAGAGTCGGGGATGCCACCGGCGAGTTCGGCGCAGTTGGCTGCCGGTGCGAGAAACCAGGGGGCTCCGTGGTCACGAGCGGTGAGCACCTTCTGGCGGATGCCGCCGATCGGCCCGACCTGGCCGGCGGCGTCGATGGTACCGGTTCCCGCGATCGTCTCGCCGCCGGTGATCGAGCCGGGAGTGAGCTTGTCGATGATGCCGAGCGAGAACATCATCCCGGCACTTGGTCCCCCGACTTTGTCGAGGCTGATCTGCACCTGTGGTTTCGTCGGAGCGTCTTCGAGCCCGAGATGCGTCAGGGCGGCGTCGACGGCTGCCTGCTGGGAGCTCGTCATCTGCTCGGCGGTCTCGCGCTCCTGATCGTCGAACGTCTGCCCTGGCGGATACACCGCGTCGAGCGGCAGTACCGTCCGCGACGGATCGACCCAGGCTGCGGCGGTCTGCACCCAGTTCGGCTGCGCGCGTGGACTGCCGAGTACGCGGACGGTCAGCATGTAGAGGCTGCCGGTCGTCGGGTAGGTCGGCGCACCGGTGATGTCGAGCACCGTCTTCGTCTCGGTCTGGTCTTCGTTCGTGACGGTGCCGAGCACGTCGTAGGCCGGCCCCTCTTCGCGAATCACATACGGGCTCGGCGTGAAGGCGCACACGATCAGCGCTCCGGCGGCGACGATGGTCGCGAGTCGGCTCAGACGGTGACGAGCGATGGGCATGGCGTGAATCACACTAGTGTACCGTTGTGACGAACACCAAGGAGGTCTCCATGGTTTCCCCTGAGAACCCATCCGAACCACAGGACGACGGCTCCGACGACGAGTTTCAGCGTCTGCTGAAGCAGCTGCTCAGCGGTGATTCCGAGGGGCTCGCGAAGGCAGCCGGACTCCCCATCGATCAGAACGCGATCGCTTCGATCATCGCCTCCATTCAGCAGGCCGCGTCGACTCCTCCTGGACAGGTCGACTGGTCGCAGGCTCGCGAGCGCGCTCAGCAGGTCGCGCACGCCTCCGAGGTCGTACTCACCGATGACGACCGCACCAGGGCATCCAACGCCTTTGACATCGCTCGTCTGTGGCTGAGCGAGGCCACCGCATTCGAACCGGTCTCGGCCGGCCGTGTGATGAGCCGCACCGAATGGGCACGCGAGACTCTGCCCTTCTGGCAGCGGCTCTGCGAGCCCGTCGCCGGCAGCGTCGCCGAGGCTCTGCTCGAAGCGCTGCGCGGCAACCTCCCCGAAGAGATGCGGGCGTCTCTGGGCCAGGCGGTGCAGGTGATGCGCGCCATGGCGACCACGGTCTTCGTCGTCCAGCTCGGTCAGGTCGTCGGCCAGCTCGCCGCAGAGACCGTGTCGGCCAATGAGATCGGCATTCCCGCGATGCCGAACAACGAGCCGGCACTGCTGCCGCAGAACATCCACGACTTCTCACAGGGCCTCGAAGTACCGGTCGAAGAGATCACGATCTTCCTGGCTACGCGCGAGCTGGCGCACGTCGCGCTCTTCCGACACGCGCCCTGGCTGACCAGTGAGCTCACCAGCGCCATCACCTCGTATGCCCGCGGCATCCAGATCGACGTGAGTCGCATCGAGTCGCTCGGCGGCGAGATCGACCCCTCCGATCTCGATTCGCTGCGGGGTGCCGTGCAGCGCGGCGAGCTGATTCCTCCGCGCACCGACGATCAGACCGCCGCCCTGGCCCGCATCGAGCTGCTGCTGGCACTCATCGAAGGCTGGGTCGACACGGTGACCGGCACCGCTGTGCGCCGGCTGCCGAAGGGTGCGGCGATCGCCGAGGCGGTCACCCGCCGTCGGGCCATCGGCGGCCCGGCCGAGCATGCCTTCGGCACGCTCATCGGCCTCGAATTCCGTCCGCGTCAGCTGCGCAAGGCGGCGGCCCTCTGGATGAGAGTGACCGACTCGCTGGGCAGCGCCGACCGTGACGCGATCTGGCAGCATCCCGATCTGCTGCCGACCATCGATGAGCTCGATGCCCCCGAGGCGTTCGTCAGCCGTGCTCGCGGCGACGAGCAGAGCGACTTCGATCGTGATCTGGCCCGTCTGCTCGAAGGAGACCTGCCCGATTCGCCAGAGCCGAACGACTCCGACGAAGGTTCAGAGGGCGACGCTCCGCAGCGGGGCTAGTGCGCCCGCAGCCGCGCGAGCGAGCCTGTGGAGAACCGTTCGCACGCTCGAGCGTTCTCTCGCATACTCGGAGCATGAACACGCGAACGGCCTCATCATCAGCCTCGGACCCCCGTCTCGCACCGCCGTCGCTGCAGCTGCATCCAGAGCACCCGCTGCTCTGGCGCGCAGGCGGGCGACTGCAGGTCGGCCTGCAGCATCCGGTCGTCTTCGACGACCCGAGTCCCGGCATCGAATCGTTGCTCGTCGCTCTGCAGAGCGGCGTGACCGACGACGAACTGCGACGACGAGCCGAGCGAGGCGGGCTGACGCCGGCATCCGTCGAAGGCCTGCTCGCGCAGCTCGGCGACCGGTGCCAGCGCACACCGCAGCCGCTGAGTCTGCACCGACTCTGGAACGTGCGGCCCTCGCACTCTCTCGCCGAGCACCATCGCGCGACCGAACACGTTCAGCGTGCACAGGTCGCCGTGACCGGGCACGGGTCGCTGCCGGCGGCCATTCTGCGCACGCTCGCAGCAAGTGGCTGCGCCACGCTGCACCATCGGCCCGACCCCGCCGTGCCGCACGGACTCGACGGCTCACCGCACCCGGCCGATCGGTGCCACAGGCTGCCCGCCGAGGCGGCGCTGCGGCAGCCGGTCTCGCCCGGCGCGTGGCATCAGCACGACGCCCAGATCGCCGAGCTCTACGACTGCGCGATCACGACCGGCGACGACGCGCACGACGACCTGACGATCGTCTGCGGCTACGGCCCACCGCACCCCGCGCAGTGGACTCCTCTGCTGCGTGACGATCGCGTGCACCTGAGCGTGTGGGCCACCGCGACCGGCGCCATCGTCGTCGGGCCCCTGGTCGTACCAGGCCAGACCGGCTGCCTCGGCTGCGTGCATCAGCATGCACGTGACCAGATTGACGACTGGGCCCTCATCTGCGATCAGATGTGGCGCAGAGCACGGCTGGCTCCGCTGCCCACCGACGTCGCGCTGGCCACGTCGCTCGCGGTTCGCTGCGCGCTCGACGCGCTCGCCGCCTCTCCGAGCCGGCTGCCCCAGATCTGGAATCGCCGCGTCGTCGTGCACGACGGCCAGACGCGGCTGCTCGCGCACGAGCCGCATCCGCGCTGTCTGTGCCGTGACCAGCCCTTCGACGAGGCGATCAGCGCTCCGAGAGAAACCTCGACGGCTTGACGGCGCGACCCGCCACGCGCTCGGGATACGACAGGTGCAGCGTGCGCCGCGCTCTCGTGACCGCCACGTAGAGCAGTCGCCGCTCTTCGTCGATCTGCGCCTCATCGGCACCCCCGCCGAACGGCAGGTAGTCATCGGTGAGCCCCACGACGTGCACGTGGTCCCATTCCAGGCCTTTGGCCGCGTGAATGGTCGATATCATCACAGTCTCGGTGGGCGGCGGATGCTTCTGCTCGCGCCGCTCGATCAGCTCGCGGTTGAAGACGGCCAGCTGTGTTCGCTCACCGGCGTCGACGCAAAGGCGACGAATCGCGTCGAGCGACTCCCATCGTTCGCGCACGGCACCTGCCTGCGAGGGCGGATCCGCCTTCCACCCGGCCTCGCCGATCGCTTTGAGCACGGCCGACAGCGCGAGCTCCTCGGGTGTCGACGCCGCGGCCACGCCGATCAGCAGCATGGTGTCGACGACCTCGCGACGTGAGAAGAACGGAGTGGCGCTGCGCAGCTTGTAGGGCACTCCGGCATCTGCGAGCGCCTGCTCGTAGCGGGCGGTCTGCCCGTTGACGCGCATCAGCACTGCGATTTCGCCAGGACTCTCACCTGAGTCGATCTGCGCACGGATCCGGGCTGCGACCAGCGTCGCCTCTTGCGACTCGTCGTTAGCGCTGTTGAGCATCGGCGTCGGCCCCGCCGTCGGCGAGTGCAGCTTCACGGCACCCGGCCGCCCGGCCATGATGCGGTTGGCAAGCCCCACGATCGGGGCAGCCGAGCGATAGTTGCGGCTCATCTCGATCGAGGTCGTGCCGGCGAACTCATTCTCGAAGTCGAGCAGGTAACGCGGGTCGGCACCAGAGAACGAGTAGATGGTCTGGCTCGGGTCGCCCACCACGCAGAGATCTCGGCGCCTTCCCATCCACTCGCGCAGCAGGTCGTGCTGCACGGGCGAGACGTCCTGGTACTCGTCGACGACGAAGAAGCGGTACTGGTCGCGCACCTCGTCGGCGACGACCGGCTCCTGGCGCAGCATCCCGGTCATGGCCAGCAGCACGTCTTCGAAGTCGATGCTGCGGCGCTGCTCTTTCAGCCGTTCGTAGCGCATCATGATCGCCGCGACCTGCTCGTCGGCGAGCCCGTCGACGCCGGCGTGGTCGCTGAGCAGATACCGCTCGACGGTGAGCGAGCGCACTTTGCGCCACTCGATCTGCGACGAGAGGTCGCGCAGCCGGGCGGTGTCGATGCTCTCGATGCCGCAGGCCGCTGCCGCCTCGGCGATCACGGGGGCCTTGGAGGTCAGCAGGTTCGGCAGTCTGGTGCCGAGCACCCGCGGCCAGAAGTGCCGCAGCTGCGCGAGGGCGGCGGCGTGGAAGGTGCGGGCGGCGACCGGCGGCAGCCCCAGCCGCTGCAGGCGCAGCCGCATCTCGGCCGCGGCGCGACTGGTGAAGGTGAGTGCGAGCACCGAGCTCGGCTGGTAGATCTGCTGCTGGATGCCCCAGGCGATGCGGTGCGTGATGGCCCGTGTCTTGCCGGTGCCGGCGCCCGCGAGCACGCGCACCGGCCCGGTGAGCGCCTCAGCGACCGTGCGCTGCTGCACATCGAGCCCGCCGAGCAGGTCGTTGTGCGTGGCGGTCGCTGTTGACGGCATCCTCGTCCTCTACTCTGGTCACATGAGTCGGTCTCCTCTCACATTAGCTGCACTCGCCACTTCGGCAATTCCCGGCCTCGAGGTCACCTCGGTCGCGATGCACACCGCCGGCACCACCGGCGACTACGACTCTGCCGTCGTCGCCGACGATCAGAACCGGCACTTCATCATCCGAGTGCCGAACTCGCCGACCGCCTACCGCCATCTCGAAGAAGAGCTGAAGTCACTCAGCGCCCTCAGCGCCGGCATTCGCACCCGGCTCCCCTTCCAGGTGCCCAGCGAGGCGGGGCGCGCCGAGTTCGCCGGGTCGGCTGCGCTGATCTACACGTACATTCCCGGCGTGCTCATCGACATCGCCGACCTCTCCCAGACATCGCCGGCCACCGCATCCCTCGGACGTGCGCTGGCCGCGCTGCACACGCTGCCGACCGGCTTCGTCGACGACTACGGGCTGCCGCACGAGCACCCGGAGGTCGTGCGCGAACGATCTCGAACGATCATCGTGCGCGCGGAGAAGACGCGGCTGGTGCCACGCGCGCTGCTCGACCGCTGGCTTGCCGCGATCGACGACGACGGCCTGTGGGAGTTCGAGCCGACCGTGGTGCACGGCGAGCTCGACGACCAGGCGGTGCTGATCGAGGCTGACGAGGTCTCGGGCGTGCTGAACTGGGGCGGGCTGCGCATCTCAGACCCGGCACTCGACTTCTCATGGCTGATGCACTCGGCGGTGCTGCAGGCCGTCGACGCGGTCTTCGACGCCTACGGGTCGGCCCGCGGCGAGGGCGCGCTCAAGTCGTTGCGCCGCCGTGCCACGCTCTATGCCGAGCTGCAGGTGGCCAAATGGCTGCTGCACGGCGTCGACGGCGACGACGACAAGATCACCCAAGACGCCAAGCACATGCTGCAGGATCTCGCCGATCTGGTCGACGGCAACTACCGCCTGCTGCTGACCGACCCGGTCTTCGAGGCCGAGCGCCCGACGGCGGATGCCGCAGCAGGTTCGACCGATGACTTCCGCGCCGAGCGTGGTGCGGGTGCTGCGGCGCGTCCCGCTGATCGTGCTGGCGCTGCGGCGCAGCCGAACGAGCCGATCGTGATGACCGAGCCGATCGAGATCGTCGTCGAGGAGGAGACCGACGAGGTAGTCGTCGCCGAAGTCATCGAAGACGGCGAAATCGCAGACGGCGATGACCGATCTGAGACCGATGCCGACGAGGCGGACGGCGACGGCTCACCGCATTCTGCGGCGAACGAAGAGAACGCCACGATCGTCGACGACGACGCGCCGGAGTCTTCCACCGCTCGCGCCTGACCGGCACGACCGCATCACGATGCGATGGTCGACCACCGTTCGGCGAGCTCGTCTGCTGTGAAGAATCGTGACGGGGCGATCTCACGATCGTCTGCGACGTAGTAGAACCGCGCCGAGACCTCGGCGACGTCGACGCCGACATGCTGCGCCCAGGCCAGACGGTAGAGCGCCAGCTGAATCTGTCGCTCGTCGAGCTCGGCCGGGGTCTGCGGAGCCCGACCGGTCTTCCAGTCGACGACTTCGTAGCCCTCGTCGGTGCGAAACACCGCGTCGAGTTTGCAGACGGTCTGAACGTCACCTAACGGCAGACGAATCTGCGTCTCGACGGCGACCGGCCGTGCGGCTGCCCACCGGCTGCGTTCGAACGTCGCCTGCAGCCGGGCGAGCCGGGCGCTCGCCTGTTCGTCGAGCACAGTGGGTGCGGTGCCGGGGCGTTCTTCTGGGGCGAGCCTGTCGGCGCGCAGTCGGCCCTGCTCGTCGAGGGCCGGCGTCGACTGCAGATCGTCGAAAGACGACTCAGCAGTGAGAGGGAGCTCTTGATCGCTGACCCGATAGCGCCTTTCGACCCATTCGTGAAAGAGCGTGCCGACACGGGTCTCGCGGTGCGGTTCGATGGGCATCGGCCGATAGAGCTGCGCTGCGACGGCCACGGGGTCGGTGAGGAACTCGTGCATGCGCGACGCGGCGACGCGACTCGGCAGTTCGATGCTGAGCCCTCGGCCGGCATCTGCGCGCTCTTTCAACAGCGCTTCGATCGGCGCCTTCCAGCCGCCGATGTCGGGCCACGTGGCAGGGTCTGCGCTCAGCCCTGCGGCCGCAGGCGCGGATTCGACCGCTTCGACGGCTGCGGCGGCAGCGGTGACCGAGGCACGGCGTGCGCCGAGCGGATCCTGCGGCCACGGGAACTGGTCGACGCCGCGTTCGACCGGTTCGGGCTGCCCGGTGAAGTCGTCTGAGAAATCGGGCAGCACCCCGCGTTCGACCAGCCCGCTGAGAAAGACGCTCGGCGTGCGCGCTCCGACCCGATCGGCCCGGTAGGCGGAGCAGGAGAGCAGCAGGTCGTCGCGCCCTCGGGTGAATGCGACGTAGGCGATGCGTCGTTCTTCGTCGAGGTGACGACGCTTCTCGTGTTCGCCGAACGCTTCAAGCGTCTCGCCGAACTCAGCGGCATCGGCTGCAGTACGCCAGGCGAGCTCGGGCAGATCAAGGCGGTCACCGCGAAACTCGTAGGGCAGCTCACCTGCTGACAGCCAGCCTTTGGCCGAGGTCAGACGCGCCGGCATCTCGCCTTCGACGAGCCGGGGAACTGCGACGTGATCCCATTCCAGCCCCTTGGCCGCATGCACCGTCAGCAGCTGCACGACGCCCTGCTGTGTCTGGGCTCCTTCGGCCGCCAGACGCTCTCGACGTTCCACCTGGGCGATCCACGCGAGAAATCCGCCAAGTGTGCTGGCCGGAGCGCTGTGCATGTATTCGCTCGCTTTCGCGAGCAGCGCATCGAGGTTCTGCAACGGCCGGCGCAGACTCTCGTTGGCCCGCAGCTCGACGTCGATGCCCAAGCGCTCGATGACCAGCTGCATGAACTCGGTGAGCGGCAGGTGCGCGTGGCTGCGCAGCGAGCGCAGCAGCACACCAGCATCTCGCAGTCGGAGCACGCCTGCCCGTGAGAACCCGGCTCGGGTGATGAGATGCTCGACGCGAGGCCCGCCAGAGACCATCAGGTCGAGGGCGTCGACCAGCGTGGCCTGGTCGTCTCGGGCGACCGACTGCTTGATCTGCTCGAACACTGCCGGAGCCAGCTTCTGCAGATCGGCGTCATAGCTGGCCAGCTGTCTGGCGAGACTGCCGAGTGCCTGCAGGTCTGCGGGGCCGACCCGCCACCTGGCGCCGGCCAGCAGTCTCACCAGTGGGTTGTCGGCGTCGGCGCTGTGCACGACGCGCAGTGCGCTGAGCAGGTCGACGACCTCAGGGGCTTCGAGCACACCGGCGAAGCCCACGATCTCGTGCGGCACTCCGGCTCGGGCCAGAGCCTGCGCGAAGACCGGCATCAGCGCTCGCGCCCGAAAGAGCACCGCGCCGGTGGACGCCTCGGACATGCGCTCACGCATCCAGGCGGCGACTGCGTCGGCCTCGGCTTCGAGGTCGGCCGACACCGACACCTGCACCGCACCGTCTGGGGCGCCCGACCGTGACTGCAGCCGCACCACGGGCACCGACGAATCGGCGGCGGCATCGGCAACGAGAGCATTGGCGACGTCGAGGATGCTCCGACTGTTGCGCCAGCTCGTGGCCAGCTCGAAGTTCGCCGGAGCGCCCTCGGTTCCGAAGTCGCGGTGAAAGCCCTCGAGGTTCTCGCTGCTCGCGCCGCGCCAGCCGTAGATCGACTGATTCGGGTCGCCGACGGCCATGACCCGCTGCCCGTGGAACAGAGTGCTGAGCAGCCGTGTCTGCGACACCGAGGTGTCCTGGTATTCGTCGAGCAGCACGGCATCGAATCGTTGTCGATACGGCTCGGCCGCGCTGGGGTCGCGCCTGATCGCCTCGAATGCAAGCGCCACCTGATCGGCGTACTCGATGAGTCCCCGTTCGCGCTTGCGCCGCTGATACTCGACGGCGAGGGGCACCAGGGTCTGCAGTGTCTGCACCGCCGTGACGCTGTCAGTGACTTCTCTGCCCGGCCCGGGTTTGCGAGCCCGTGGCTTGGGCGGCAGATCGAGCAGCCCGGCGAACTCCTGCGCGAATCGCAGCACGTCGTCTGGCTCGGCATTGTTGTCGACCATTGCGTGCGTCAGCGTGAGCAGCATCTCGGCGACCCTGGTCGGCGACCTGCCCAGCTCGTACAGAGCTTCGTCGTCGTCAGAGGCGAGCACGACCTCATGCGCCAACCCCCAGGCACCTGCCTCGGTGAGCAGCGTCGAATCGGGCTCACGACCGATGCGCAGGGCATTGTCCTGAAAGAGCATGTTGGCGAACGAGTTGTACGTCGACACCGACGGAGGCTCGCTGAGATCGACCGATTCGACCAGGCCAGAGCGCACGAGGGCTCGCAGTGCCCCGTCGATGCGCGACGACAGCTCGCTCGCAGCCTTGCGCGTGAAGGTGAGCCCGAGCACCTGCTCTGGTGAGACCACCCCATTGGCCACCAGCCAGACCACACGGCGCGACATCGTCTCGGTCTTGCCAGCGCCCGCACCGGCGATCACGAGTGCCGGCTGTTCGCCCTCGTGCTCGATGACCCGTCGCTGCTCTTCCGTGGGCGGAAAGATGCCGACAGCCTCGGCGATGCGGGCCGCGCTGATTCGCTGCGTCATTGTGCCTCCTGGATGTGCTGCACCGGCTGTCGAGCCGGCATCGTGGTCTCGCCGAGCGTGTGGATGTGCGTGGTCGCCGCGCTGCCGTCGCCCTGTCTCGTGCGGGCGAGGTCGGCCCAGAATTCGCTGCCGGCCATGCCTCGAGCGAGCTGGTCGACCAAGGTGCGTGCGTTGGCGAGCTGCTGCGCGTCGAGAGCGGCCTGCACGAGAGGCTTGTAGCTCTTGCGGTCGCCGCCGACGAAGACGAGCATCGCCTGCTGCAGCTTCGCAGCATCGACTCCGTTGACCGCCCCGGCGGCCACGGCGATCTGATAGGCCAGCAGCTGAAGGTTCTCGGCGACTTCGGCCTCTTTGAAGGGCCGGCCGGTCTTGAGATCGATGATGCGCACGGCCCCGTCGGGCAGCTGTTCGATGCGGTCGACTGTTCCGATGATCTCAGCGATGCCGCACTCTGCGGTGAAGCCTTCTTCGAGCGCGATGGCTCGTGCCCCGAGTTTGTCGGCGTCGAGCATGTACGCGCGCATGTTGCGCAGCCGATTGGTGACGTCGTCGAGCATCATGCGCGACTGCCAGGGGGTCTCGAAGTCAAGCTCGCCCCACCGCCGACGCACCTGGCCGACCAGACGGTCGAGATCACGGTGGTGCTCTTCTTCGGCCTTCTGGAAGGCCTCGTGGATCAGCGTGCCGATGCCTGTCGACATGCCGCCGCTGTCGACCCCGATGTGTCCGAGAAACCAGGCCAGCGGATCGTTCTGGAACATCTGCAGCGACGACGGCGAGACCCGCACCAGCGGACCTTCGACGGCTGCGGCCATCGCTGTGTCGCCGGTCTGGCGGCCGATGCGGTCACTGGTCTCGACAGCGAGCGGAGCGTCGAGGTCGCCGGCGAACGGATCGAGCTCGGTGAGCGGCTCGGTCGTGCTCAGATCGGCCAGCCCGGACCATTCGGCCGGAGCGGCCCCGCGGACATCCGCGTGCGCGAGCACGACCAGCGCGCGAGCGGCGATCTGGTCGTCTGGATGCCCGTTGAGTCGATGTCTGAGCGTGCCGACTACGCCGCGCAGGGTGTACCAGCCGTACTCTTCGCCTTCGGCCGCCTCAGTGCTGACGATGTCGTCGAGCATTCTGAGTATCATGCTCGGCGCGTTGTCTTCGTCGATCACCGTGGTCAGCAGCACGTGCGAGCGCGCACGGCTCAGGGCCTGCACGAACATGCGCAGTTCGTCGTGCAGCACCTCGCGACGGCGATCGACGTCGCGCTCGCCGCGCACCGTCTCGACGAGCTGTTCGGCGCCGAGCAGCGTGTTGCGCTGACGTGTGTTCGGCCAGGCGCCGTCTTGCAGCCCCATCACCACGACCGTGTCGAACTCGAGGCCGATCGTCGCCGAAGCCGACCCCAGGAACACCGCGTCGCGACGACCGGTATGGGCGAGCGAGTCTTCGGGCACGCTCTGCTGCAGCTGCTGCTCGACGAACTCGCCAGCGTCGGCCTCGGGAAAGCGTTCGACATGTCGCTGAGCCGAGGCGAACAGCGCGACGACGGCATCAAGTCTGCGGTTCGCGTCGACGGCGGCGACCCCGCCGCTGAGCGCCTGCTTGCGCCACTCGTCTGCGACCCCAGCCTTCTGCCAGGCCAGCCAGAGCAGTTCGACCGCCGGAGCCCGGCGCTCGTTGCCCTGCCCGATCTCGCCCAGCAGCGCGAAGAGCCGGTCGACTTGTGCGATTGCCCCCGCTAACGGCCCTGCATGCGGCAGCCCGGTACCGCCGCGCACAGCGTCGACGAGCAGTTCTGAGGCTCGCCGCTCACCGCCCTCGGCCAGTTCGCGTTCGCGCAGCGCACGGCGCACTCGTCGCAGATGCACACCGTCGAGCCCGCCGAGCGGTCCGGTCAGCAGTTCGGTGACGACCTGCTCGTCGAGGTCGCGCAGCCCACAGCCGACCTCGACGGTGCGCAGCAGATCGAGGTTCACCGCTTCGTCGCGCAGCGCTCCCGAGACGCCAGAGAGTGAGACGGGCACGCCGGCCGCCGCGAGCTGCCGCGAAAGCTGCTCCAGCTCGCTTGACGATCGCGTCACGATGGCCATCTGTGCCCAAGGCAGGTGCTCTTCGAGATGTCGCCGGCGCAGGACTCCGGCGACACCGGTGATCTCGTCGCTCGACGTCGCGAATGACTTCGCAGCGATTCTGCCGATGCTCTGAACAGCGCCTTGCGCCTTCGCATCAGTCGTCTGCGCCTCCCAGGCAGCTGCCTGACGTCGGGCCGCGTCTGAGCGTCCGACATTCTCTGGGCGTCCGGCATTCTCTGCGCGTCCGGCATTCTCTGCGCGTCCGGCCGTCGCCTGCAGCACCCGGCGCTGTTCGCCGGCGGATGCAGTGCCGACGTGCTGCAGGATCTTGCTGACCGCCTGGGCGAGCTGGCCGTGCAGCCGATGGCTCTGCTCGAGCACGAACTGCTCGGCGCGCACCCCGATCTCGTCATGCAGGTGTGCGACGAGATCGGGGCGACCACCGCGGAAGCCGTTGGTCGCCTGATCTGGATCACCGAAGGTCACCAGTCGTGCGCCACGCTGCACCAGCGGCCGCAGCAGCCCGATCAGCGCAGCAGTGCTCTCTTGCAGGTCGTCGACGAGCACCAGCCGCAGATCGGCGAGCCCCGCAGGCGGGGTGTCGGCCAGCACCTCGGCCGCGGCTGAGACCAGTTCACTCGAGTCATAGGCCGTCGCAGTCTCTTCGATGGCCCGTTTGACGGCAAGGTACTCGTCGAAGAGCTGAGCACCGGCCACCCATTCGGCACGGTTCGTGGTCTGCCCGAGCTGCGCCATGAGCTGCGGCGTCACCGCGTATTCATACGCCCGTCCGAAGAGCTCTCGCAGCTCAGTGCGGAACCCGCGCAGTTCGCGAACCTCGGGCCCGATCACCGGCGGCCAGGGCAGTGCGCCGCCGGCGACATCCGCCGTCTCGTGGCCGTGCAGCAGGTCTTGCAGCAGGCGATCCTGCTCGCCGCCGGTCAGCAGACGCGGCGGTGTCTGACCGTGCGCCAGAGCCACCGCTCGCAGCACTTCGAAGGCGAGCGACGCTGCTGTGCGCACCAGAGAACTCGCCGACACGTCGCGCAGGCCGGCGTCGACCAGCGTCGACAGTGAAGCCGCAGACTGCCTCGACGAGGCGATCACCAGTATCTGCTCAGGGCGCACGCCCCGATCGAGGGCGTCGATCACCGTTGCGGCGAGCGCGGTCGTCTTGCCGGTGCCCGGGGCGCCCAGCACACGAAGATGCCCCTGCTGCGACCGCTCGATCACCTGCAGCTGCGACGCGTCAAGCGCAGATCGGTCGAGCACGCGGGCTGGTGCTGAGGCACTGCTGGTGAATCTGATCTCAGGCATGTCTCAACGGTACGACACCCCTCCGACACGACTCCTGAGGGCCCTGCCAGCCGAACGTTTCGGATTTGTGCGCCGTGAGCGGAAATGGTTCCGAACAGGCACGACTCCGTGGGCTCTCAGAACAGCGGTGGCCTAGACTGAGACCCGTATGTCGTCGTCTTGAGGCTGCTCGGTGTGAGCGTCTCGCAGACCAGAGTGAGGAGTCTCCATGGAGGTCAGAATCGGTGTTCGTCAGAGCGCTCGTGAGCTCAGCTTCGAATCGGCTCAGAAGCCGGAAGAGGTGACCGAGGCGGTCAGCACAGCCGTTGCCGACGAGCACGGCGTGCTCAGGCTGATCGATGACAAGGGGCGCCTCTTCGTCGTTCCCGCAGCGGGCATCGCCTATGTCGAGGTCGGCCCGCAGGAGACCCGCCGCGTCGGCTTCGTCTCCTGACCACGCCGCATCCCGTCAGCAGCTGAGGCTGTGGGCTCGCCGACCTGCCGCAGAAGCCGGGAACGCTAGGCGGTGAGCCCAAGCCTCTCCATGCGCGCCGTATGCCCCGCGATGAGGTCAGCATGCACAGCCTCGATCTGAGAGATCACCTGCTGCACTTCGTCGTCACGATGCAGCGAGGTGTCACGCAGCGCACGCAGCACCGGGTCTGGCAGCACCATCAGAGCACGGCACCACAGCAGCGAATCGCCCACCAGGCGACGTCCCCACATCGCCAGCCGATCGGCCAGCCAGTCCGTGCGCTCGATCTCCTGTGCGAGCACCGAGAGCGCAGCGTCCGCATCAGGGCGCTCGGCGACCGGCCAGCGCAGACCGGTGCGCAGTTTCGCCCCTCTGCCGAGCCGTGCCACGAAGTCGTCGGCGAACCCGTCGACCAGATAGACCGCGAGAACTGCCTCCTGCCACAGGTTCGGGCTGAGCCGAGACCACAGCTCGTCTGAGTCGGCCTGGTGCACCTGCACGCCGCCGAAGGTCAGCTCGCTGTCGCCCTGGCCGAACGCACCGCGATAGTGACGGTGTCTGATCAGCAGCTCTTCGGCCACCACGGCGGTCTGCGCGCGCAGGTCGGGCTGCTCGATGAGCGGCAGCACGCCGGTCAGATACTCGAACGCCGACAGTTTGAAATAGGCGAGCGTGCCGACCAGCACCTCGGAGTCGGGGGCGAGAAAATCGATGCGCACATTCGTCGGGCGAGACGTGTGGGCAGACTCCGAGCGCGAACGAACACGCAGCTCGGTGCCCTTCTGGCGGCGACGAAAGAGTTTGAACACGGGCTTCATCGTACCCGCAGTCGATGCGATCTGATGGCAAACGGCCGCTGACCCGGTAGAATCGGAGCGATGCCTGATGACAGGCAGTGCAGATCAGCGCCTTGGGTGCCCGGTCGGTGACGCGACGCACACGTCGTTCCCGACCCGAGAGCACCGATCGGCGCGCAGATGAAAGAACACACGTGACCACCTTCAGAGAACTGAACATCGACGACAGCATCGTCTCGGCCCTTGACGACAAGGGCTTCACCGAGGCCTTCCCCATTCAGGAACAGGCCATTCCGCTCGCCCTCAAGGGCAACGACATCATCGGCCAGGCCAAGACCGGCACCGGCAAGACCCTGGGCTTCGGCCTTCCCGTGCTGCAGGAGCTCGGCGAGCACCCCGAAGACCACGTGCAGGCCCTCGTGGTCGTGCCCACCCGCGAACTCGCGCAGCAGGTGTACGAAGACCTGCTCTTCGCCGCCTCGCACCGCCCCGACGTCAAGATCGCGGCGATCTACGGCGGCAAGTCGTACGACGATCAGATCGCCGCGCTGAACGACGGCGCGCAGATCGTCGTCGGCACCCCCGGCCGCCTGCTCGATCTGAACCAGCAGCACATCCTGCAGCTCGGCCGTGTGCGCTTCGTCGTGCTCGACGAGGCCGACAAGATGCTCGATCTCGGGTTCCTGCCCGACGTCGAGCGCATCTTCTCGAAGCTGCCCGACGTGCGCCAGACCATGCTGTTCTCGGCCACCATGCCTGGAGCGATCGTCTCGCTGAGCCGCCGCTTCATGACGCATCCCATCCACGTGCAGGTCGTCGACCCCGACGAGGGCCTCACACAGGCCAACATCGACCACTTCGTCTACCGCGCGCATCCGCTCGACAAAGACGAGATCATCGGTCGCATCCTGCAGGCTGAGGGCCGCGGCCGCACCGTCATCTTCACCCGCACCAAGCGCGCCGCGAGCCGCCTCGCCGACGAGCTCGACGACCGCGGATTCAAGGCCGTCGCCGTGCACGGCGATCTCAACCAGGATCAGCGCGAGCGCAACCTCAACAGGTTCCGCAACGGCGAGGCCGACGTGCTGGTCGCCACCGACGTGGCCGCCCGCGGCATCGACGTCGACGATGTCACCCACGTGATCAATCACAGCATCCCCGAAGACGAGAAAGACTATCTGCACCGCGTGGGCCGCACCGGCCGCGCCGGCAAGCACGGCATCGCCGTCACCTTCGTCGACTGGGAGGACGTCGCCCGCTGGGGCATGATCAACAAGGCGCTCGACTTCGGCCAGCCCGAGCCGACCGAGACCTATTCGACATCGCCGCATCTGTTCAGCGATCTGCACATTCCCGAGGCTGCCACCGGCCGACTCACAGCATCGACGCGCAGCGGCGAGCGCCGCAGTTCGCGCGGCGGCCAAGATCACGGCGGACGCGGCGGCCAGGGCTCGCACGACGGACGCCGTGGCGGGCGCCGCGGCAACGGTCGCGGGCGCGAGCACGGAGACCGCGACCGGCCCCACAGCGATCGTCGTGACGACCATCGTTCACAGGGCGGGCAGCAGGGCGAGGCGAAGCAGGAGCAGACGGGCGAGGCCGCGAAGCCTCGTCGCCGTCGTCGCCGGCGCGGTCATGGTCAGGGCGGCGAAGCCGGTCAGGGTCACGGTCAGCAGACCGCGGCCTCGGCCGAATAGTCAGACCTGATCCGCAGGCAGATCGGGGCGGGTCAGCGGCGCGGGCAAGATCAGCGCGTGTGCCCGCCCAACCCGGTTTCTTCGCCTGCGGCCGCGAGGTCGCGACGCAGCTCCTTGGGCAGCGAGAAGGTGAGGTCTTCTTCGCCGGTGCGCACCTCCTCGACGTCACGCCAGCCGGCCTCGGCGAGCGCGGCCAGCACTTCGTCGACGAGCACGTCGGGCACCGAGGCGCCTGAGGTGATTCCGATGGTGCGCACGCCGGCGAGCCATTCGGGCTGAATCTCATGCGCGAAGTCGATGCGGTGCGCGGCCCGAGAGCCGTGATCGAGCGCGACGTCGACGAGCCGCATGGTGTTCGACGAGTTGGACGAGCCGACGACCAGCACCAGGTCGGAGCGCGCCGCGATGTTCTTGATCGCGATCTGTCGGTTCGACGTGGCGTAGCAGATGTCGTCGCTCGGGGGGCTGGCCAGTTCGGGAAACCGTTCGTGCAGCCGCTCGACCGTGCGCATCGTCTCGTCGACCGAGAGCGTGGTCTGGCTGAGCCAGACGGTCTTCGCCGGGTCGCGCACCACCACGTGGTCGACCTCGCTGGGGTCGTTCACGATCTGCACGTGGTCGGGCGCCTCGCCTGAGGTGCCTTCGACCTCTTCATGACCGCGGTGACCGATCAGCAGGATGTCATAGTCCTGCTTCGCGTATCGCCTCGCCTCGCGATGCACTTTCGTGACGAGCGGACAGGTGGCGTCGATGGCCTGCAGCTCGCGCTCTGCGGCCTCGGCGACCACGCTGGGAGCGACGCCGTGCGCACTGAAGACGACGTGCGCCCCCGAGGGCACTTCGTCGAGCTCTTCGACGAAGACCGCTCCGTCTTCCTCGAGTTCGGCGACGACGTGTCTGTTGTGCACGATCTGTTTGCGCACGTAGACGGGGGCGCCATAGATCTTGAGCGCTCTCTGCACAGCCACAACGGCACGGTCGACTCCTGCACAATACCCGCGTGGGGCAGCCAGCAGCACCCGACGAGGGGGCAGACTGTCATCATCAGCGATCACCGGCAGCACCGGCGCGGCGCGGGGAACGCGCGGAGTCGGCACGAAGACGGGATCGTTCGCGGCTTCTGGTGTCACACCTTCATGATACGGTGCCACCGTCGCCGCGGCAGCTGACTGCGCACTCGGCCGCGCAAGGCGGTGCACACGGCAGGCATGTTGCGGGCTGCGGGCTGCGACCAGAGATGGTTCGGCCGCAGCGGGCACGACATGAGACAGGAGCACGATGAGCGAGCAGGTTCAGCACGACGGCCCGGCGACGTCCGACGCGCCATGGTCGGTCGCACGAGTGGCGAAGCAGCTCAAGGGCTATATCGACCGTCTCGGCGGCATCTGGGTCGAAGGCGAGATCACACAGTGGAACGTGCGCGGCGGCAACGTCTTCGGCAAGCTCAAAGACCTTGACCAAGACGCCACGTTCTCGTTCGCCATCTGGTCGTCGACCGCCCGCCGCATCGATCTCGGCGAGTTCAACCAGGGCGACCGCGTCGTCGGGCTCTTCACCCCGAATTACTGGCCCAAGGGCGGGTCGCTCACCTTCGTGACCTCCCAGCTGCGTCACGCCGGGCTGGGCGAGCTGCTCGAACGACTCGAACGCCTGCGTCGACAGCTCGCCGCCGAAGGGCTCTTCGCCGTCGAGCGCAAGCGGCGCCTGCCGTTCCTGCCCGGTTTGATCGGTCTTATCACCGGGGCGAACTCAGACGCCGAGAAAGACGTGCTGCGCAACTCCGCCCTGCGCTGGCCCGCCGTGCGCTTTCGAACCATCCACACCGCAGTGCAGGGCGAACGCGTGCCCGACGAGGTCGTGGCCGCGATTCAGCAGCTCGATGCAGACCCCGAGGTCGAAGTCATCATCATCGCCCGTGGTGGCGGCGACTTTCAGCACCTGCTCGGGTTCAGCGACGAACGGGTGCTGCGCACGGCAGCAGCGGCGCACACTCCGATCGTCAGCGCCATCGGTCACGAGAACGATCGCCCGCTGCTCGATGAGGTCGCCGATCTGCGCGCCTCGACTCCGACCGACGCCGCCAAGCGGGTGGTGCCAGACGTCTCAGACGAGCTGCTGCGCACCACACAGGCGCGCACCCGCCTGCTGACGGCGATGAGCAGCCGCCTGCGCAACGAGCACGAGCGGCTGGCGCAGCTGCGCAGTCGTCCGGTCATGCGCGACCCTGAGTGGATGCTCCACGAGCGCGCCGAAGACGTCAACCGGCTGCGAGACCGCTCGTCCGAGCTGTTCGTCCGCACGCTCGAACGGGGGCACAGCCAGATCGAGGCTCTTCGTGGGCACCTCGTCGCGCTCTCTCCGCTCTCGACGCTCAAACGGGGATACTCGATCGCCCGTCTCGACGACGGCACCGTGCTCACGAACGCCGCCGATGCGACCGTCGGGCAGCACGTCTCGGTGCTGCTGGCCGCAGGAGAGCTGCAGAGCACCGTCGACCAGATCTCAGACCATCATCTCGCCGCCGCAGAGAGAAAGTAGACTGTCGATCATGGCTCACGACTATGCGCAAGAGGTCGCCGACCTCTCTTATGAGACCGCTCGCGACCAATTGGCCGAAACCGTCAATCGTCTCGAGCAAGGCGGTGCGACCCTCGAAGAGTCGCTCGAGCTCTGGGAGCGCGGCACCGCCCTCGCTGATCGCTGCGAGCAGTGGCTCACCGGCGCACGCCAGCGCCTCGAGGCCGCGCAAGAGACCTCAGCAGCAGGTCGGCAGAGCGCCGTGGCAGGCGACGAGGACACCGGTGCTGCCGGTGCTGGTGCTGCCGGCGCTGCAGCGACGAGCACAGGCGACGATGACGTCTTCTGATCAGACCGAGCGCGTCGCCAGTTCAACTGCCGACAGCCCAGCTGACAGCGACCGAGCAGTTGCGCCTCCGCGCGGCCCGGTGCCGTCTCAGGCCTCTGACTCTGCGAAGAAGCACCGCGCCCAGCAGACGCTGCGCAATCTGATTCTCGCGATCATCGCATGCGCTGGCGTGCTCGTGCTGATGCTCATCGTCGTGCCCCGCGACAACTCACCGATGCACGATGCCGTCGACTTCCAGGGCACGGCGCAGGGCATCCAGCCGACCATCGACTGGCAGCTCGCGGTTCCCGAACCGGGCCAGGGCTGGCAGGCGAATCGCGCCGACATCGACCAGGAGCCCACGAACCAGCTGCAAGTCTGGACGATCGGGTTCCTGACGCCAAGACACCAATACATCCGGTTTGAGCAGGTCAGGGGGGCGAACCCGACTTGGGTCAGCCAGGATCTCGACGGCCGACGGCCGACCGGCCAGATCGAGCTCTCCGGCCATGCGTTCACCGTCTATGACCAGCGAGACTCCCCCGACTTTCAGAAGGGGCAGAACGATTACGCGCTGACCACCGAGGTCGCGGGAACTACACTGATCTTCAACGGAACAGCCGATGACGACGAGTTCGCCCAGCTGGTCGACGCGACTTTGACCTCGCTGAACAGCTGACCCCCGATCGGACGAACCGTCGCACACCGGCACGAAGGAGAGCCATGAGCGAGCTGGAACTTGGTACGCCTCAAGAGGTATGGGATGAGCTGCAGGAGGGCAACGACCGTTTCGCCACGATGCGCTGTCGCCACCCGCATCGCGATGAGGCTCGCCGACAGGAGCTGCTGACCGGGCAGTCTCCGAAAGCAGTCGTCTTGGGCTGTGGCGATTCCCGTGTGCCTGCCGAGATCGTGTTCGATGCGGGCCTCGGCGATCTCTTCGTCGTACGCAACGCCGGCGCCGTCATCGGCACCAGCATCCTCGGATCGATCGAATTCGCGGTCGGCTCGCTGCACGTGCCGCTGGTGATGGTGATGGGTCACGAGAGCTGCGGCGCGATCGCCGGAGCCATCGCCGCCGCAGACCCGGAGCAGCCGACGCCCCCCGGCTACTTTCTCGAAGAGCTGCTGCACCGCATCAAGCCGGCAGTCACGCAGGCCGGGCGAGACGGTGACACTTCGCCGCGACACATCGGCGAGCTGCAGGTCGAGAATACGGTGCAGGCCATCATGGAACGTTCCGAGCTCGTCGCCGCCGCGGTGAGCCGTGGCGAGACCGCGGTGGTCGGCAGCATCTACGATCTGAGCACCTCACGTGTGCGCGCCATCACTGCGCGCGGCCTCGACCTCGGGCAGTCGGTCACGAGCACCGCCGGGCGCGAGCTCTCCCACTGACCCCACCACCGCATCCACCTCGAAGCTGCACGTGCAACGCAGCACAGAACAGAAAGAAGGGCTGTAACAGTGACCGAATACCGCATCGAGCACGACACCATGGGAGAGGTCAGAGTTCCTGCTGACGCACTCTACGGCGCACAGACGCAGCGAGCCGTCGAGAACTTCCCCATCTCGGGCACCGGGTTGGAGCACCGGCACATCGCCGCGCTGGCGCACATCAAGAAAGCCGCCGCGCTGGCGAACGCCGAGCTGGGCATTCTCGAGCAAGACGTCGCTCAGGCGATCGCCGACGCCGCTGACAAGGTCGTCACCGGCGAGTACGACCGGCACTTCCCCATCGATGTCTACCAGACCGGGTCGGGCACGTCTTCGAACATGAACACCAACGAGGTGCTGGCCAATCTTGCGTCGCAGGCGCTCGGCAAGCCGGTGCACCCGAACGACAATGTGAACGCCTCGCAGTCGTCGAACGATGTGTTCCCGACGTCGGTGCACGTGGCCGTCACCGGTGCGCTGCTCGAAGATCTCATCCCGTCGCTCGACGAGCTCGCCCGCTCGCTCGAGGCGAAGCGCGATGAGTGGAAGGACGTCGTCAAGGCCGGCCGCACCCATCTGATGGACGCCACCCCGGTGACCGTCGGTCAGGAGTTCGGCGGCTACGCGCGTCAGATTCGTCTGGGCATCGAGCGCGTCGAGGCTGCACTGCCACGCGTCGCAGAGGTGCCGCTGGGCGGCACCGCGACCGGCACCGGCATCAACACGCCGAAGGGCTTTCCGCAGAAGGTCATCGAGCTGCTGCGTGAAGACACCGGGCTGCCCATCACCGAGGCGAAAGATCACTTCGAGGCTCAGGGCGCGCGCGACGCGCTGGTCGAGGCGTCGGGCGCGCTGCGCACCATCGCCGTCAGCCTGATCAAGATTCAGAACGACCTGCGCTGGGCGTCGTCAGGCCCCAACGCCGGTCTGGGCGAGCTGCACCTGCCCGATCTGCAGCCCGGCTCGTCGATCATGCCCGGCAAGGTCAACCCGGTGATTCCCGAGGCGGTGCTGCAGGTCGCCTCGCGCGTCATCGGCAACGACACGGTTGCGACCTGGGCTGGTGCCTCGGGCAACTTCGAGCTCAACGTGCAGATTCCGGTGATCGCCAATGCACTGCTCGAGTCGATCCGCCTGCTGAGCAACTCGACGCACCTGCTCGCGGTCAAGACCGTCGACGGCATCAAGGTCAACGTCGAGCGTGCTCGCCAGCTGGCAGAGTCGTCACCGTCGATCGTCACACCGCTGAACCGGGTGATCGGCTATGAGAGCGCGGCGAAGATCGCGAAGTACGCCGTGGCCAACAAGGTCACCGTGCGCGAGGCGACCATCGCCCTCGGCTTCGTCGAGCGTGGCGAGATCACCGAAGAGCAGCTCGACAAGGCCCTCGACGTGCTGTCGATGACCTCGCCGAATCTCTGATTCGCGCAAGTTCTGCGGGGAGTGGCCAGTGCCAGATCGGGGCACCGGCCACTCCCCGTTTTTCTGTGCCTTCACTCTGCTCTCTCGGCGCACCCGAGGCATCAGCCGACACGTGTGTCCCAGCACGACCGCGGCATGAGACGATGCTCGGTTCTCTGCGTGCGATGAGCACCCGGTCGTGCCCCATTCCGTTTCGCCCCGACCTGATGCTCTGAGAGTGCTGTGGATCTCTCTCTTTTGGCAGGCGAGCAGCGCGACGAAACCTCTTGAGGCATACCAACTTCCAGCTCGCTCGTGGACCTACGGCCGCAGTCGCAGCAGAGCGAAACGATGGCGAGCTACCCAGTATCAGCTGCAGGCAACACGGGCGTCGCTCAGTGTTCACCGGAGCGTCACGCGGTCACACGCAGAATGAACTGGAATCGCGCCAATTCTGCTTTAGGCTCAAGACAACCGATCACCCGATCGGCGCGGGTAGGGCCTCCCCTCCCGAAAGGAAGGCAGCGGCCCCTCACGCATCAGTCGTCTGAGGAGTCAACGTGGCCACAACATCCCACCGCAGCGAGTCGACCAGCGCGACCGTCGAAGGCGGGCAGACCATCGCATCCGCACGCAGTGTGCAGGCACCGAGCCGGAACGCCGCCCAGACAGCAGGCAGTACAGCCGGCACCGGCGCCGGTCAATTCGCCCACGCACATCACGCCGATCTGATCGGCACCGGGCAGCGCACGTACGTGATCGACACGTCAGTGCTGATCAGCGATCCCGACGCGATCTTTCGGTTCGCCGAGCACGAAGTGGTGATTCCGATCGTTGTCGTGACCGAGCTGGAGGGCAAGCGGCACGATCCGGAGCTCGGATACTATGCGCGCCGGGCGCTGCGAAACCTCGACGATCTGCGCCGCGAACACGAGCGACTGGACTTCGCCGTGCCCATCGGTGACGAGGGCGGTTCGCTGCGCGTCGAGCTGAACCATTCGAGCACCGCAGCACTGCCGAGCGGGTTTCAGAGCAGCGGATCCACGAACGACTCGCGCATTCTGGCGGTCGCGCAGAACCTGTCGGTCGAGGGCTGCGACGTCGTGGTGGTGTCGAAGGACATGCCAATGCGGGTGAAGGCGTCGGCGCTCGGGCTTGCGGCTGACGAGTATCGCGCCGAGCAGGTCGTCGACACAGGATGGACCGGCCTCGCCGAGCTGCACGTGACCGACGATCAGATGTCAGCGCTCTACAACGAGGATCGCGTCGACCTCGACGGCACCGAGGAGCTGCCGGTGAACACGGGACTGGTGCTCTCGTCGGCACGCGGTTCGGGGCTCGGGCGGCTGCTCGCCGACGGGCAGGTCAAGATGGTCTCGGGCGACCGCGACATCTTCGGGCTGCACGGGCGCAGTGCAGAGCAGCGGCTAGCGATCGATCTGCTGCTCGACCCGAGCGTGGGCATTGTGTCGCTCGGCGGTCGGGCCGGCACTGGCAAGTCGGCGCTCGCACTGTGTGCAGGGCTCGAGGCGGTGCTCGAACGCGGGCAGCATCGCAAGGTCATGGTGTTTCGTCCGCTGTATGCGGTCGGTGGGCAGGAGCTCGGGTATCTGCCGGGCGATCGGGACGAGAAGATGAACCCGTGGGGCCAGGCGGTGTTCGACACGCTCAGCGCCGTTGTGTCGCCGCAGGTGCTCGAAGAGATCGTGGCGCGCGAGCTCGTCGAGGTGCTGCCCCTGACGCATATTCGCGGGCGGTCGCTGCATGACTCCTTCGTGATCGTGGACGAGGCGCAGTCTCTCGAGCGCAACGTGCTGCTGACGGTGCTCAGCCGCATCGGGCAGAATTCGCGTGTGGTGCTGACACACGATGTGAATCAGCGCGACAACCTGCGGGTCGGCCGGCACGACGGCATCACCTCGGTGGTCGAGAAGCTGAAGGGGCACCCGCTGTTCGGGCATGTGACGCTCACACGCAGCGAGCGCAGCGAGATCGCAGGCCTGGTGACCGATGTGCTCGGGGACTTCTAGTCAGAGACGCTGTGCGGTCAGGTGGTGGCTGGTGTCTGCTGCCGGAGTCGCGAGCAGGTTCGGGCTGCAGCTTCGGGGCTGCAGGTTCGGGGCTGCAGGTTCGGGGCTGCGATTGCGTTCAAGGGCCTCTGGCCGTTTGAGCGCTGACCCCGCCAAGCAGGAGCACCTGCCCCGAGCAGGAGCGCTTATGCCTCGCAGGAGCGCATGAGTTCGACATCTCCTGGCCGTTGAACCCAGCTTCCACCAAGCAGGAGCATCTGTGACGAGCGGGAGCGCTCTTCGGCGAGAATTGCTCCTACACGGTTCAGATGCTCCTGCTGTGCGAAGCGAGCAGGTGAGGATCTCGTTCGACTTCATCTGCAGGTGTGACCGAGCGCAGGCCCAGGCTGTCAACAGCTCACTGCCACGAGTATCGAGACGGGGCAAATGCTCGACTGAGCCGGCTGCTTCCGCGTTCTCACGACTCGGGGGCCTTCCACTCTGCACAACCGGCACAGGCCATGCATCTCGTCAACACCAGACGGACCAGGAATCGGCTGAGCGCCCGATGAGGGCATCGTATTCTCATGCAAGACTTACTCGCCCTGGTACCCACTGGAGTCGTCCAAGTGCGCTGGCTTCTGCAACAAGGCGCTTCACGAGCAGACCTCGCGCGAGCACGGCGTCAGGGACTGATCAAGACCATCCGCAGAGGTTGGGTCGAGACAGCTCCTGCACCAGATCCTCACGTGCTCAGAGCGGTCTCGCTGGGAGGTGTCCTCAGCGGCCCGCACGCACTGGCACGCTGGGGCGGTCGAATTCCTCCTGACGCCTACGGCCATATTGTGCAGGTGGGCCATACTGCGCCGATCAAGCGAGAGCGCCTGCACACCCACTACGTGCACCACGCCGCCATGCCAGCAGCTCCATTTGGAATCGTCCCCTGGCAGCAGGCGCTCCGACACGCACTGGGACGGCTTGAGATCGTGGAAGCTGTTGCCGTCGTCGACGGACTCTTGCACACTGCACGCAGCAGAAAGCTGCCCCCAGCGTCGGCACTCCGAGAAGATGAGATTCGTTCAGAGCTCATGCGTTCCTCGCTTGGCAGACAGGTCTTGGCTCTCAGCGATGCAGACTCTGAATCAATCATCGAGTCATACCCACGCGTCCGTCTGAGGCTTCTCGGCTACGACGTCAAGATTCAGGTACGACTTCCGAGTCTTGAGCGACTTGACCTTCTCATCGAGGAGATCATCTCGCTCGAAGCCGATGGTCGCGGCCACGCTGAGCCAGGCCGGTATGTCAAGGATCATGCGAAAGCGGCACGCTCAGCCCAAACCGGGGTCATCCCGTTGCGATTCACTTTCGCACAAATCATCTACCACTGGGATTTGGTGCTCAGCAGCATCGAAGCCCTGCTCGCGCGATTCTGCCCGGAGAAGCTCAGACCTCGAATCCCGCCGAGCTGTTGAACTCTGCGCCATGCACTCGTTGGATAGAAGCCTTGTGCCGGCCCGGCACTCGCCCAGCCATCTCAGTCTCTTGGACTCGCCTTTTGCCTTGGAGTACACGCACGTCTTGCTACGAGGAGCAAACGTGCCGTGCAGGAGCATTTGCTCCAGTCTGGAGCGTGATTGCCGCAATTGGTGCTCCTGCTTGACACATCTGCTCCTGCACCACCCCTCTCGGCCAGCACGACGCCTGCTTTGCGAAGCTCATCTGCTCCTGCACGGTGCATCTGCTCCTGCACGGCCTGTCTGCTCCTGCACGGCCCAGGCGTCCGACACAGATGCTCTTGCACGGCGCATGGACGCCGCAGAGCAGCACGACGCCTTTGCCGCACACCGGCTAGACTTGACCCTCGTGGCGCTGACAATCGGAATCGTGGGACTGCCCAACGTAGGCAAGTCGACCCTCTTCAATGCACTGACCAAGAACACCGTTCTCGCGGCGAACTACCCGTTCGCGACGATCGAGCCGAACGTGGGCGTGGTCAACCTGCCCGACAAGCGGCTCAACCGCCTCGCCGAGATCTTCCAGAGCGAGAAACTCGTGCCGGCCCCCGTGTCGTTCGTCGACATCGCCGGCATCGTCAAGGGCGCCAGTGAAGGCGAGGGGCTCGGCAATCAGTTCCTCGCCAACATCCGCGAGGCCGACGCGATCGCCCTCGTGAGCCGCGGTTTCAGCGACCCCGACGTCGTGCACGTCGATGGCAGCGTCGATGCGAAGCGCGACATCGAGACCATCATCACCGAGCTCGTGCTCGCAGACCTCCAGACGCTCGAGAAGGCGATCGTCCGCTACGAGAAAGAGGTCAAGGGCAAGAAGATCGACAAGTCAGTGCTCGACGCTGCACTTGCCGCGAAAGCCCACCTCAACCGGGGTGAGCCCCTCTCGACCGCCGACGACATAGACCTCGACGAGGTCAAAGAGCTCGGCCTGCTCACCTCGAAGCCCATCGTCTACGTGTTCAACGTCGACGAGGCCGTGCTCACCGACGATGCCAAGCGTGCCGAGCTCGAGGCACTCGTCGCGCCGGCCAAAGCCATCCTGCTCGACGCCCAGATGGAGAGCGAGCTCATCGACCTCTCCGCAGACGAGGCCCACGAGCTGCTCGCCACCATCGGACAGAATGAGAGCGGCCTCGACCAGCTCGCTCGCATCGGCTTCCAGGCGTTGGGGTTGCAGACTTACCTCACAGCCGGTCCGAAAGAGGCTCGCGCCTGGACTATCCACCAGGGCTGGACCGCACCGCAGGCCGCCGGTGTGATTCACACTGACTTCGAGAAGGGCTTCATCAAGGCCGAGATCGTCTCTTTCGACGACCTCGATGCCGCAGGCTCCATGCACGAGGCGAAGGCCGAGGGCAAGGTGCGCATGGAGGGCAAAGACTACGTCATGCAGGACGGCGACGTGGTCGAGTTTCGCTTCAACGTCTAGCTGCCGACGTTCTGTCACACGGCCGAACGATGCGGTCGGTAGACTGCGGCCATGTCCGCCTCCGCGCAGCCCGCCGCAGCGGCTCCGGTGCGCATTCGGCCGTATTCTTCGGCGGATGCCGCCGCGACCCGCGATGTCTTCTCGCGCGCCGTGAAGATCACCGCCGCTTCGCACTACACGACCGAGCAACGGGCTGCCTGGGCGGCCGGCAGCGGTTCGCTGAACCGCTGGAACGCCGATCGCTCGGCTCACCACACGCTGGTCGCGGTCGAGATGCTGGCGGAGTCTCACGACGACCGCGCAGTCGTGTCGGTCGCAATCGATGCCTCGCCCGGGGGTCAGAAGGGTCTCATGGCTGTGAGGACCGATCCCGAAGGTGAGGTGCAGAGCAGTCGCATGGCTGTCGCCGCGCCCGACGCGCGACGTGACGCCGACCACGGCACGAAAGCTCAGGCCGCGACCGAGCACATCGTCGGATACGTCGACTTTCGCGACTCGGGCTACATCGACCATCTCTTCGTCGCCCCCAATCGCGGCAGGCAGGGCGTCGCCAGCCAGCTGCTGACAGCGGCGATCGCGCGGGCCCGAGATCATGGCGCCGTCGAGCTGACCTCCCACGCGAGTCTGGTCGCGATACCGGTCTTCGAACGCCAGGGTTTCACAGTCGTGCACCGGGAACAGGTCTTGCTGCGCGGACAGTCCTTCGACCGCGCCCTGATGCGTCTCGCCCTCGACGATTGGACTACCGACGCCGAGTAGGGGCGCTGCTCCTGGAACGCTGCACCCCATGCTGCTCCTCGAACGCTGCACCCCATGCTGCTCCTCAAACGCTGCGTCTCCCCCTCATACTGTGCCTCGAGCGCTGCGCCTCTCTTATTTTCCCCACCCCCTAAAAAAGAAAAACTGCTCCTCGAACGCCGAGCAGAAGGTGCTGAGCCTCAGCCCACCCATGCGCAGATCTCCACGCGCGCACATGCTGTCCCGACATGCCTCTGCGACATGTCGCCTATACCCTCTCTGCACATCCGACGCAATGGCCATCGCGGCGATATACGAATCTCTGGCACCCGCCTCGTGTCGGCGGCAATGGGTAGGGTGATTCATATCCGGAAGCACCGTGGCCTCCGCATCCCGCTGTGACCCGGTGTCCGACTGCTGAGCGATTCAGAACGATTCAGAGTGATCCAGGAGGAACACGTGAACGGCGAAGCCACCACGATCCCAGCCCGCGCTGACGAAGAGGCGCAGGGCACCGGCCCCGAGGCGCGCGACACTGTGCTCGCCGAGGCCCGAACGGTCCTCACGCAGAGCCCTTCGAGCGCTCCAAGCCTCGCCTCCGTGAACGACCTCGCAGATCTGCTCACTCGCTACACCAGAGCCCTCGGCGATCAAGACGTGATCTCGATCGGCGGCGCGCTGCTCGCCGAGGTCGTCGAAGACCACCTCGCTCTCGCATCCACGCGGGCGCACGGCCAGTCGCTGGTGCGCTTCACCGGCCCGGCCGCCCCTGACTCAGACGGACAGCTCAGCGGCGCGCTGCTCATCGTGACGCCCGACAAGCCGTTCATCGTCGACTCGCTGCTCGCAGAGCTCGGCCGGCAGCAGATCGACGTGCACGCAGTGGTGCATCCGACCTTCGTCGTCACGCGCGATCGCGACGGTCGGGTCGTCTCAGTGATCAGCCCGCCCACGGCCGCCGCCCGCACAGAGTCGTTCGCCCTGCCACAGCCCGGCCACGAAGTCACCGTCGAGTCGTGGGTCTACGTCAGCACCGAGCTCATCGCGCACGACGACGTGCGGCGCGCCCTCGTCCAGGCCACTGAGAAGGTCATGGCCGACGTGACTCTGGTCAACGACGACTGGCCGCTGATGCGGGCGCAGGCGCAGCGCATCAGCGCCGAGCTGCGCGCCGCTCCCCCGCTCGGGCTCGAAGAGCGCTCGGCGCAGGCCTCACGATTCCTCGAGTGGCTCGACGACGACAACTTCACCTTCTTCGGCTACCAGGAATACGACCTCGTCACCGTCGACGGCGATGACGCCCTGCAGCGGGTCGCCGGCACCGGGCTCGGCCTGTTCCGCCACAGCGGCCCGGCCAAGGCGCCCGAGTCGAGCAGCTCATCGAGCACCGCCCCGAAATCGAGCGCCGCCGCACCGAAGCCGCTGCTGCGCAAGAACCTCGAGAAGGCTCGCGAGCGCGACGTGCTCATCATCACGAAGGCCAACTCGCGGTCGACGGTGCACCGCGATGCGTTCCTCGACTACGTCGGCGTCAAGCGCTTCGACGCCTTCGGCCGGGTCGACGGCGAGCGTCGCTTTCTCGGTCTGTTCACCCTGGCCAGCTACACCCAGTCGGTGCTGAGCATTCCCGTCGTCGCCGAGAAGGTGCAGAGCGTGCTCGAGCGCAGCGGCTTCCGCCCTGACAGCCACAACGGCCGCGATGTGCTCGCCCTGCTCGAGACCTACCCCCGAGACGAGCTGTTCCAGGCCGACACCGAGACGCTGCGGCGCAATGTGCTGATTCTGCGACAGGTCGCCGAGCGACGGCGCAGCTGGGTGTTCCTGCGCACCGACCCCTACGAGCGCTTCGTGACCGCGCTGGTCTATCTGCCCCGCGACGCGTTCAACACACAGGTGCGTCTGGGCATCTCAGACCTGCTGCAGCAGACGTATCACGCGGCCTATGTCGAGCACGAGTCGCGCATGTCCGACTCGGCGCTGGCTCGCCTCTACTTCGTCGCCCGCCTGAAGCCGGGCGAGCTGCTGCCCGACGCCGACATCGACGCCCTGCACGCGCGCATCATCGAGCTCACCCGCACGTGGCACGATCAGCTCGCCGAGCTGGTGGCCGCCCAGTCGGGCCAGATCGCCGCGGCATCCGTCGCCCGGCAGCTGCGACAGGCGTTCCCCGACAGCTACCGCGAGGCGTTCACGCCCGCCGAGGCGCTGGCCGATCTGCCGCATCTCGCTGCAGTCTCGTCGCCCGAGGCGGCGCTGACCGGCATGCTGGGTGCGGTTGGCGCCCCGGTGACGGCGGGCCCGGCGGATGCTGCCGTCGAGACCGCGTCCACGACCTCCGTCTTCGAGGCCGAGGGCGTCGTTCGCACACCGGCGCCGAGCGCCGTCGCACACGCCGACCGGCTGTCGCTGCGGCTGTATCGCGACGTCGATGGCGAAGCGCATGTGAAGGTCTTTCACGACGAGCCGATCGCGTTGGCCGAGGTGCTGCCGATCTTCACGAACCTCGGCGTCGAGGTCGTCAACGAGCACCCGTTCGTGGTGCAGGCCGGCTCTGGCCGCTCCCCCGTCTACGTGCACGACTACGGAGTGCGCGCGGCAGACACCCTCGACACCCTCGCGGCCGACTTCGCCGAAGCCTTCGCGGCGGCCTGGCTGGGCTGGGTCGAGTCCGACCCGCTCGACCGTCTGGTCACCACCACCCGCGCGACCTGGCGCGAGGTGAGTGTGCTGCGCGCCTACGTGCGCTACCTGCGACAGATCGGGCTCGCCTACTCGACCACGTTCATCGCCGAGACGCTCGTCGACCACGCCGACATCACGCTCGCCCTCGTCGAGCTGTTCGAGCAGTCGTTCGATCCGGCCGTCGACGGCACGATCGACGAGCGCCGCGTGCGCGTGCTGGCCATACAGGCCGACATCGAGCAGGCCCTGACCAAGATCACCAGCCTCGACACCGACACGGTGCTGCGGCGGCTCGCCGAAGCCGTGATCGCCACCGTGCGCACCAGCGCCTACCAGTTCGCCGCCGACGGATCGCCCAAGCCGCAGATCACCTTCAAGATCGAGCCGCGACGCATCAGCGGCGTGCCCCAGCCGGTGCCGCTGTTCGAGCTCTGGGTCTACTCTCCCGAGGTCGAGGGTGTGCACCTGCGCTTCGGCCAGGTCGCCCGCGGCGGCCTGCGCTGGTCGGATCGCCGCGAAGACTTTCGCACCGAGGTGCTCGGGCTCGTCAAAGCCCAGGTCGTCAAGAACGCGGTGATCGTGCCCACCGGCGCCAAGGGCGGCTTCTATCCGAAGCGCCTGCCCGACCCGAACGTCGACCGCGGCGCGTGGATGGCCGCCGGCGAAGACGCCTACCGTCTGTTCGTCAGCGGCATGCTCGACGTGACCGACAACCGTGATCTGGCCGCCGGCACCGTGACGCATCCGGATGCCGTGGTCGCCTACGACCCCGACGACCCGTATCTGGTGGTCGCCGCCGACAAGGGCACCGCCCGGTTCTCAGACACCGCCAACGAGATTGCCATCGCCGACGGGTTCTGGCTGCAGGACGCCTTCGCGTCGGGTGGTTCGCACGGCTACGATCACAAGGCCATGGGCATCACCGCCCGCGGAGCTTGGACCTCGGTCGAGCGGCACTTCCGCGAGCTCGGCGTCGACGTCGCGACCGACCCGTTCACCGCGGTCGGCATCGGAGACATGTCCGGCGACGTCTTCGGCAACGGGCTGCTGCGCAGCCGCAGCATCCGCCTCATCGCCGCGTTCGACCACCGCGACATCTTCCTCGATCCGCACCCTGACGCCGAGGCCGCCTGGAATGAGCGTCTGCGCCTGTATGAGAAGCCCGGCTCGTCGTGGGCCGACTACCGCCCCGAGCTGATCAGCGAGGGCGGCGGAGTCTTCTCGCGGGCGTCGAAGGCGGTGCCGATCTCCCCAGAGGTCGCTGCAGTGCTGGGCCTCGACCGCGATGGCGGAGCCCCGGCCGCGCTCACGCCGAACGAGCTGATCAAGGCCGTGCTCACCGCACCGGCCGACCTGCTCTACAACGGCGGGATCGGCACCTATGTCAAGGGCAGCGGCGAATCCGACGCCGAGATCGGCGACCGGGCCAACGACGCGATCCGCGTCGACGGGCGCGACCTGCGCGTGCGGGTGGTCGGCGAGGGCGGCAACCTGGGGTTCAGCCAGGCCGGGCGCGTCGAGGCGGCCGAGCACGGCATCCGTCTGAACACCGACGCCATCGACAATTCAGCCGGCGTCGACACCTCAGACCGCGAGGTGAACCTCAAGATTCTGCTCGCCTCGCCACAGGCCGACGGCCACGTGCTCACCTTCGACGAGCGCAACGAGCTGCTCGCCTCGATGACCGACGAGGTCGCGCATCTCGTGCTCACCGACAACTACCGGCAGAACCGCGCCCTGGGCCTCGAGCGCGATCGCAGCGAGCTGATGCCTTCGTACCAGCGACTGATCGCTGAGTGGGAAGCCGACGGCGTGCTCGACCGGGCGCTCGAGCACCTGCCCGAAGACGGCGAGTTCGACCGTCGCATCGCCGCAGGCGAGGGGCTGACCTCGCCCGAGCTCGCGATCGTGCTCTCGTACGCCAAGATCACGCTGAAGCATGCGATTCTCGAATCAGACGTGCCCGACGAATCGTGGACCGACCAGCTGCTGCGCGAGTACTTTCCGCCCGAGGTGGTCACGCGCTACGGTGAGGCGCTCGAGCGGCATCCTCTGGCGCGCGAGATCAAGGCTACGACGCTGGCCAACGACATCGTCGACCACGGCGGTGTGCAGTTCGTCTTCAGCGTGATCGAAGAGACCAGCGACGACCCGGCGCAGGTCGTGCGGGCGTGGGCGGTCATTCGTGAGGCGTTCGACGTCGACACCGTCTTCGGCGACATCGCGACCACCGACAACGCCGTGTCGACCGACACGCAGGACGACATCCTGATCCGCTTCAAACGCGCGCTCGGCCGCGGCGTGCGACTGCTGCTCGAGACGCACAGCGAGCAGCTCGACGTGCCCCGACTGCGCGAGCGCTACGTGCGGCCACTGGCTCGGCTGCGCAGCGAGCTGCCCGCTCTGCATCACGGCGATCACGAGCAGCGCACCGTGGCGCGTCTGGTCGAGGCCGGGGTGTCAGACGCCGTCGCCGAGCGCAGCGCGTTCGCTCTCGAAGAGGTGCATCTCATCGGTGTGGTCGACCTGGTCGACGACGCGCAGGCCACGGCCTCATCGGCGGATGTCCCGGTTGCGCCCGATACCTCGGATGCGGCGCTCGAGCATGCGGCGGCGGTCGAGTTCCTGGCGTTGCGCCGGTACCACCTCGAACAGCTGCTGCAGCTGGTCAGCCGTCTGCCGCGGCACGACCTGTGGCAGACGCTCGCGCGTTCGTCGCTGCGCCAAGACGTCTACGCGGTGCTGCGCCAGATCACGGGCAGCGCCCTGCAGACCGTCGAGGCCTCAGCGCGCGGCGACCAGCGCGACACCGCCGCGGCTCGGCTCGATGCGTGGGAGACACAGCATGCCGGCGCCATCGACCGGGTGCGGGCGTTGGCGAACCGCCTCGCCGAGGCGCCCACCGGCGACGCCTCGCCGCTCGTGGTCGCACTGCGGCTGCTGCGCACCGTGCTGTGATCTGAAGGGGCTGGGCGACGGCTCACACCGTCACGAGGTAGATCGCCACGGCGTGGCATGCGAAGGCCAAGACGGTGAATGAGTGGAACACCTCGTGGAACCCGAACACCTTCGGAGACGGGTTCGGCTTCTTCAGCGCATAGACCACGGCCCCGATGCTGTACAGCAGGCCGCCCACGATCACCAGAATCATCGTGGCCGGGTTCGCGCGATAGAACGCCGGCAGGTACATGACCGCGCCCCAGCCCATCAGCAGATAGATCACCACGTACAGCCAGCGGGGCGCACCGATCCAGAACACCCTGAAGAGGATGCCGGCGAACGCCGCACTCCAGGCGATCAGCAGCAGTGCTCTCGCCTGACCAGGCGGCAGCGTCATCGTGGCGAGCGGCGTGTACGTGCCCGCGATCAGCAGCAGGATGTTGGAGTGATCGATGCGTTTGAGCACCAGCTTCACTCGCGGGCCCCAGTTGAAGATGTGGTAGACCGCCGAGTTGCCGAAGAGCAGGATCGACGAGGCCATGTAGACGGCGCAGGCCAGCTTCGGCCAGAGTCCGTGCGCCAGGGTGATCAGCACGATGCCGCTGGCCAGCGCCAGCGGAAAGCTCACCGCGTGCAGCCACCCGCGCAGCATCGGCTTGTCGCCGCGGATCTCACGGGTGACCTCGGTGATCGGAAGATGCGGCAGCTTCGGCTCCTCAGCCTGAACAGCACGCTCGACGTCCTGCTCAGAGCCGTTGACGGCAGCACACTGCACCGACCGGGCGTCGGCTGAGTCCGCTGGCGTCACGCCCTGCCGTCGTGTCTGGTCGCTCATGGGGCACAGTTTACTCGCGAGCGGATCCGCGGTCTGCCCCGTGGCCGCGCCCGATTGGGTATCGTTGGGTGAGTGTCCAGTACTGCACATCGCACCCCTCTGCTGTATCGCATCTATGAGCGTCGTCTTGAGAAGCAGCTCAGGCAGCAGACGCCTCCACAGCATGTGGCGGTGATTCTGGACGGCAACCGACGCTGGGCGCAGAAGCAGAACTCCCAGGCGGCCACCGGACACCGTGCCGGAGCCGCCGTGATCCGCGAGTTTCTGGGCTGGTGCGACGGGCTCGGCATCGGCATCGTGACGCTGTACCTGCTGTCGACCGACAACCTCAGCCACCGCGGCACCGACGAACTCACCCAGCTGATTCAGATCATCATCGATCTCACCGACGAGATCTCACGATGCAGCGACTGGCGCATTCATCATGTCGGCAGCACAGAGGGCCTGCCGCGCGAGCTGGTCGAGGCACTGCAGTCGGCCGAGGCGCGCACCGCCGACGCCGTGGGCATGCAGGTGAATCTTGCGGTCGGCTATGGCGGGCGTCGCGAGATCGTGGATGCAGTGCGCCTGGCCGCCCGAGACTGGCAGCACCGGGGGCGGTCGCTGGCACAGTTCGCCGAGAAGGTCAGCGAGAGCGAGATCGCGAGCCACCTCTACACGGGAAGTCAGCCCGACCCTGATCTGATTCTGCGCACCTCGGGCGAGCAGCGGCTGAGCGACTTTCTGCTCTGGCAGGCGGCCCACAGCGAGTTCTACTTCGCCGACGTGCTGTGGCCAGATTTTCGTCGAGTCGACTTCCTGCGCGCTCTGCGCGCCTACGCGCTGCGGCAGCGGCGATTCGGCAGCTGATCGAACGCCCGAGCGGCGGCAACCGGGCTGCTAGCCGCGGTTCGTGCGCTTGGCCTCGCGGCGGGCCGCCCGGGCCTCGAACTTGGCATCGCGCTCAGCGATCTGGCGCTTCTTGCGCTCGAACGGATCGAGCAACACGTCATCGTCGTCAAGGCCCTCGGGAAACTCCTGGTCGACCACGCCGTACTTCTCTGCGAGCTCGACGCGTGCCTGGCGACGGTAGCGCATGCGCCGAAGGCGCCGCACCATGTCGAAGATCAGAATCGCGATGAGCACGGCGATGACGAAGATCGCGAAGAAGGCCCCGGGGCCCGCACCGATCTGCTCCTGATCCTGCTGAGGCTGATCAGACGGCGAGGGCGAGGGGCTGGTCTCGGTCTCGGCACTCCACGCATCAGCGATCGGCAGAGCCGAAGTCACGGTTTCAGGCAGCACAGTCATGGTCTCCAGTCTCTCACGGTTAGCGCATGCGCAAGCAGTCACAACGCAGTGTCAGCGGCAGCAGAAGCGTTGCGGTCGTCCGAAGCGTCTGGGGCACCGTCATCGTCCACGACTCCGGCGAAGAGGTCGTGCTCTGGAATCGCCGTCTGCACCCGCGAGTCGACCAGCTGGTAATCCTCATAGGGCCACACCCGTCGCTGCAGATCGTTGGGCAGAAAGAAGAACGGGCTGTCCGGCGCGACCTGGCTCTCATGCGAGCGCAGTGCCGCATCCCGCGTCTCGAAGCACTCCCCGCATTCCACCTGGGTGGTGACCTTGAGCGGACGCTCGCGGAACAGCTCGGCGACTTCGCCGACCCGCGCCGCAGCTGCGCGCTCGACCGCACCATCGCCTCCATCGCACCCGCTCACCCCTCCGCCGCCGACCTCGCTGATGTCGGCGGCCATCGCCGCGTGCACCGCCTGAAAACGCTGATAGTTCTGAATGCGGTCGTAGTACAGCTTCTGCACCTGCCAGGCCGGCCCGAGATCCGGGTGCACGGTCGCATCGGCCGCGGCACGCAGCGCACGCACGCTCACCTCATGGCAGCGGATGTGGTCGGGGTGCGGGTAGCCGCCGTTCTCGTCATACGTGATGAGCACGTGCGGGCGGATGCGACGGATCGCCCGAATGAGCGGCTGCACCGTGAGATCGATGGGCAGGGAGGCAAAGGCGAGCGGCGGAACAGGGTCGCCCGGATCGGGCAGGCCGCTGTCACGGTAGCCGAGCCAGATATGGTCGACCCCGAGGATGTCGCGGGCGGCCGCCATCTCGGTGTGGCGCAGGCCGGCGATGTCGCGGGCGGCCCAGGCCGTGCGACGAAGACTCGGGTTGAGCACCGAGCCGCTCTCGCCGCCGGTGCAGCTGACCACGGCGACGCTGACGCCGGCCCGCACGTAGTGCGCGAATGTGGCGGCGCCCTTGCTCGACTCGTCGTCGGGATGCGCATGCACGGCCATCAGGCGAAGTGTCACTGGTGGGCCTCCTCAGCTGCGTTTGCGCACCAGGCTGCGGTGCACGTGTCTGCACCCGGACGCGCCGTCGCTCACGTGCATGAACTCCAGTGTAAATCAGTGCGGTCGGCCGCGATCGTTCCCGACGCATCCGACGGCTGCCGACACCGATAGACTCGAGCGTAGTGACTATCGAGGCGAGGTGAGGGTCGGCGCATGAGTGCAGGCAACAGTGCGATGCTGCAGGAGCGCTACGGTCGAGCTCCCCGTCGGCTGAGTCGCCGCGGCTGGATCTGGCTCGGCTCGGTGCTCATCGTGCTCGCGATCGTGGCACTCGCCTGGTTCGCGGCCGCGCAGCCCATGGCCTCGGTGCAGGCCAAGACGACGACATCGGCGATCGACGAGCACGGCAACGCCACGGTTCGGTTCACGCTCAACGTCGCTCCCGGTGCTGCGACGCGCTGCGCGGTCGATGCCCGCGGCGAAGGCCAGAGCCAGGTCGGCTGGAAGTACGTCGACGTGCCCGCCGCCGACGTGCAGAGCCGCACCATCGAGGTCACCGTCAAGACCGTGCAGCCGGCCATGGCCGGTTCGGTCGACAGCTGCTGGATCGTCTGACCGGCTTCTCTGAGCATGCGCGCGCTGCCGCCCGTGTCAGAGGGCGGGGAGTACAATTGGCCTTTAGTCATCCGAGGAGAGTGCAATGGCTGATCAGCAAGAGGGAACCTGGCTGACGCAGGAGGCATACGACCGCCTGCACGAAGAGCTCGACCACCTGCGCGGCCCCTGGCGCCGCGACATCGCGAAGCGCATCGAAGAGGCGCGCGAAGAGGGCGACCTTCGAGAGAACGGCGGCTACCACGCCGCAAAAGACGAACAGGGCAAGTTCGAGGGGCGCATCCGCGAGCTCGAGGCGCTGCTGCACAACGCGCAGGTCGGCACCGTCGAGGTCGAAGACGGCCGCGCCGCCCGTGGCACCGTCGTCACGGCGAAGGTCGCCGGCCGCGAGCTGCGCTTTCTGCTCGGCAACCGCGAGATCGCAAGCGGCGACATCAAGGTCTTCAGCGAAGAGAGCCCGCTGGGCGGCGCCGTCGTGCATCACAAGGCCGGAGACACCGTTTCGTACGAGGCCCCGAACGGCAAGACCATGCAGGTCGAGATCGTCTCGGTCGAGACCTACTCAGGCGAGTAGGCTCACCGCTTCTCATCTGTGGCGCAAAGGGCGTCTGGCCTCGGCCAGACGCCCTTTCTCACCTTCGCCTCACCGCACGATCTGCGGGTCGTACCCGATCTCGCGCAGACTGCCGAGCACCTGCTGCAGGTGCTCTTCGCCCTTGGTCTCGACTGAGATCTGCAGCTCGACCGCGCCGATGTCGAAGCCCTTGCCGTGTCGCGTGTGCAGCACCTCGACCACGTTCGCATCCTGCCCGGCGACGTGCTCTGAGATGATCTGCAGCTGGCCAGGGCGGTCGGGCAGCATCACTGAGATGGTCGCGTAGCGCGACAGCTCGACCAGACCGTACTGAATGATCTGCTGCAGCAGCAGCGGGTCGATGTTGCCGCCCGAGGCGATCGCGACAGTCGTTCCCTCGCTGTGCACCTTGCCCGCGAGAATCGCTGCGGGGGCCGCCGCGCCGGCTGGCTCGACGACGAGCTTCGCGCGTTCGAGCATCAGCACGATGGCTCGCGCGATCTCTTCGTCACGCACCGTGACGATCTCGTCGACGAGGTCGCGGATGATCTCGAAGTTCAGCGTGCCCGGGCGCCCGACCGCGATGCCGTCGGCGATGCTCGGCTGCACCGGCACGGTCACGGGATGGCCCGCCTCAAGCGACGGCAGATACGAGCTGGCGCGGTCTGACTGCACGCCGACCACTCGGATGCGATGACCGAGCAGCTGCGCCTTCTGCTTCACCGCGGCGGCGACGCCCGAGATCAGGCCGCCCCCGCCGATCGGCACGACGACGGTCTCGACATCGGGTTGCTGATCGAGAATCTCAAGCCCGATCGTTCCTGCGCCGGCGATGACCTTCGGGTCGTCATACGGGGGAATGAACGTCGCACCCGTCTCGGCGCTGAACGCCTTGGCCGCTGCCAGGGTGCGGTCGAAGATGTCGCCTTCGAGCCTCACCTCGGCGCCGTAGCGGCGGGTGGCCTGCAGCTTGGGCAGCGCGACTCCGATGGGCATGAAGATGGTCGCATCGACGCCCAGCTCGCGGGCAGCCATCGCGACGCCCTGCGCGTGGTTGCCGGCCGACGCCGCGACGACGCCGTGCGCACGCTCTTCATCGGTCAGCGACAGCAGCTTGGTGTACGCTCCGCGCACCTTGTATGCACCTGTGCGCTGCAGATTCTCGCATTTGATGAACACCTCGTGCCCGAGTTCGGCTCCCAACGCCTTCGACCGTTCGATGGGCGTGATCTTGGCGATCTGCGAGACGTTCGCGCGTGCTCGTTCGATCTCTTGCAGCGACGGCGCCGCGGCGAGTCCTATTGGTGTGGTCATGTGGAGTTCTTCTGCTTTCGTGTGATTTCCCCGGTCACACGCGACACCGCGCACAGATGGTCAGAGCCATGCGGGCGATGCTGCGACGTTCCAAGAATACCGGCCCGGTCTGTTCAGGGGCGGGCGCAGCGGCCGACTGCGTCTGCAAGGGGGTTTGGTACGGGCTGGCGCAGGGCGCTCAGCCCTTGGTAATTCTCGGTTCGTCGTCGTTCGCGTCTGACGCCCCGTCACCGTTCGTGGTGTCTGAGGCGTCGTCGTCAGCGGATGTCGAATCGCTGATTCCGCCGGCCACGGTCGCCGCGACCACGGCTGCGTCTCTCTTCGCAGCATGTGGACCGGTGAACGACGAACGCCCGGAGTTCTCGTCGATGGTCAGCTGAACGCCTTGGGCGAAGAGGTCGGACTCCCAGTCGCGGTCGCCGAAGTAGTTCACGATTCGGTTCGTCACCGCCACGAAGGGCACTGCGAAGAGCGCACCGGGAATGCCCGCGAGCATCGTGCCGATGGCGACGGAGAGCACCACGCCGAGCGGGTGCACCTTGACCGCGTTGCCCATGATCAGCGGCTGCATCACATGGCTCTCGAGCTGCTGCACGGCGATGACCACGGCGAGCATGATGAACGCGATGATCCAGCCTTTGTAGACCAGGGCCACGACGCAGACCAGAATGCCCGAGACGATGGCGCCGACGAAGGGCACGAACGATCCCATGAACACCAGGATCGACAGCGGCACCACCATGGGCAGGCCGAGGATGGCGGCGCCGATGCCGATGCCGACCGCGTCGCAGGCCGCCACCAGGATCTGCACGCGCACATAGCTCGACAGCGTGCGCCAGCCCGCGTGGCCGGCGCCGGAGACCGCCGCACGGACCCGCGTCGGCACCAGGCGCATGGCCCAGAAGAAGATGGTGCGACCGTCTGCGAGAAAGAAGAGCAGTGAGAAGAGCACGAGCAGCACGCCGGTGGCGATGTGACCGGCGGTCGTGCCCACCGAGAGGGCGCCGCTGACGATCGCGTGGCTGTCTTGCTGCGCCGAGTGCCAGAGCGCTCCGAGGTAATTGTTGATGTCGTCTTCGGTGATGTGCAGCGGAGAGTCGAGCAGAAAGGTCTTGAGCTCGCGGTAGGCGTTCTCGGAGTGCTCGATCAGCCCGTTCAGGCCGCGACTGAGCTGCGTCGCAATCGTCCAGAACAGCCCTGCCACGACGGCCAGAAAACCGAGCTCGACCAGCGCCACCGAAAGCCAGAGGTGCATGCCGTGTCGGTGCAGCCAGAGCACGAGCGGCCGCAGCAGCGAGGCGAAGAGCACGGCGACCACCACGGGGATCACCACGAGTCTGACCTGCACGACCGTCCACACGACCAGGGCGACGGCTGCGACGATGATGATCACCCGCCAGCTCCACCCGGCGGCGATGCGCACGCCCAGAGGCACGAACTCGCTCTCGCGATTCGACAACCGGTCTCGACCTGCGTCTGCTGACATGCTCAGCATTCTAGTCGAGCCCGCCGACACGACCGCGCAGCACACGGCTCTTCACAGTGCAGTGACATGCGACGCGGCTGTCAGCCGTGCAGCGCGGTGAGCGAGGCATCTGGCAGCGACCGCTTGCGGGCCGCCTTGGGCCGGTCGGTCATCTCGCCGACATAGAGCCAGCCCAGCAGCTGTTCGTGCTCGCCCAGACCATGGAATGCACGCACGGCAGGCTCTTCGACGATTCGACCGGTGCGCCAGAACGACCCCCAGCCCTCGGCTTGCAGCAGCAGCTGCAGCCCGTGCGCGACCTCGACGGCCACCGCGAGCTGCTCCCACTGCGGCACTTTCGAGAACTTGTCGGCGCGGTAGCTGCCGACCACCGCGATCAGCAGGGGCGCGCGCAGCGGCTTCGTGCTCGGATGCCTATCGCCGTGCGCCTCGCTCATCGCGGCGCCCAACCGGTTGCGCTCGTCGCCGCGCAGCGTGATCATGCGCCACGGGCGCAGCCCGGAGTGATCGGCCGCGTTGCCCGCCGACTTCAGATACTGACGCAGCTGCTTGTCGCTGGGCGCACGCTCGCCCACGCGCGGCTGCGATGCCCGCGTGCGCAGAGTCTTGGCCAGCCGCTTGCCGTCTTTGGTTCGAAAGCTCATACCCCCAGCCTAGCGGCGAACATGCACCGGGTCGTCACCGAGCTGATGCTCGATCGAGGTGGCCAGTGTGCGGCGCCACCACGCGTAATCGTGGCCTCCGTTGACCTCGGTGAGTGTGACATCCACACCGGCTTCGCTCAGCTGGGCGGCCAGCGCGCGCGTCGGCTCGAGCAGCACCCACTCCTGCAGGCCGACCTGCAGATCGATGCGCGCACCCACCGGCGGCCGGGCGGCGGCCTCGAGCGCGACATCCGGCTGCCACAGCGCGGCAGACTGGCTGATCGCGCCACCGAACACGTCGGGGCGGCGCACGACCGCGGCGATCGCGGCGAGCCCGCCCAGACTCTGGCCGGCGACGACCGTGCGGTGAGGGTCCCAGCTCAAAGCCGCGCCCCAGTGCTCGACCACCCATGGGCGCAGCCGATCAGCCAACCAGTCGACGATGCCGCCGTGCTCGTCGAGCTCGTCCCAGCGGCGTTCGCGGTCGGCGCTGTCGACGAAGACGGCCAGCAGCGGTGGGATGACGCCGTCGGCGATCATGTTGTCGAGGATGGTCGGCAGCGGCTGCACGCCGGCCCAGACGTCGCCGTCGAGCACGATGAGCAGGGGCAGCTGCTGGCCGGCGAGCATCGCCTGGGCGCCGGCATCGGCGAGTGCGTCATGAGCCCGGCCGGGCTTCGCCAGCTCGAGCGCGCTGGGCTCGTAGACCCAGAGACGGCGGTCGTCGGGGCCGCGGTGCTCGACCAGTGTGCCTTCGGGAACGTCGTCGCGAGGGGCCCGCCATTCTTCCTGCGGCGCGTGCCGCAGCGCCACGACCGACATGCGCACCCCGGCGCGGTTGGTGATCTGGCGCAGGTTGCGCGGGTCGGGCAGGCCGTGGTCGAGCACCTCGCGGATGCCGCGCTGGTCACGGCCCTGCCATGGCGCCGGCGCGCCCGGCAGCGCGATCTGATAGCTGTACGAGGCGATCCAGTCGCGGCGCATGAGATAGCTGAGGTGCCACAGGTCGGTACCGGGGATGCGATGCATCAGCGACTGGTCGAGATCGGTCTCGTCGGTGATGCGGTTGATGAAGAGCAGCACCTGCGCGGCGGCGTCGTCGTGCAGCACGAACGTGACGATGCGGTGGTCGGGGTCGTCTGGTGCGTCGGGGTGCTCGGGTGTGGCGGGCAGATGCTCGAACACCGGGCTCATCGGGTGCTCGGCCCGGAATTCGTCGGCGAGCGTCTGGGGCGTGTGCACGCCGTCGGGATGCTCGAGCAGGTGAGCGATGCGCGCCTCGAGCCCGGCGATCAGCGGGCTGGTGGTCAGCGGTGCCGGTTCGGGGCGGCGGGTCTTCGGCGGGTGCCGCCTGGCCGGGCTCATCGTTGACTCCCCTGTTGATTCGGCGACGCTCTTCACAGCGCGTTCACCTCGTGTTCATTCACCCGCCCATTCTGGCACGGCAGCCTGGCTCTGGCCATGGTCGAGTGCGCCTCACGACTCTGCAACCGCATGCAACCGGGCGGTTGCGTCCGAGCAGGGATGGCGAACGGCATCTCCCATGGCTCGATCGGCACCGAGCCGGCTCCTACTCCCCCGCGGACTCGTCGAGCTCCTCGATGCACGGCACCACAAGGGGCGTGCCGCTGATCGGGTCTTCGATGATCGCGTTCGGCAGCCCGAACACCTCTTCGATCAGCTCTGACGTCACGATCTCTCGGGGTGCCCCGTGCGTGACGACGACGCCCTCCTTCATCACGATCAGGTGTGTCGCGTACCGGAACGCCAGGTTCAGCTCGTGCAGCACCGCGACGACCGTGCGCCCGCTGCGATGCAGCCGCCGAGCCAGGTTCAGCACCTCGACCTGGTGAGCGATATCCAGGTAGGTGGTCGGCTCGTCGAGCAGCAGCAGCGGTGTCTGCTGCGCCAGCGCCATCGCGATCCACACCCGCTGCCGCTGGCCTCCCGACAGCTGGTCGATCGTGCGGTCGGCCAGATCAGACACGTTCGCCGCAGCCATCGCCTCGACCACGGCGCGCTCGTCGGCAGGCGTCCACTGCTTCAGCAGATTCTGGTGCGGAAAACGCCCCCGCGCCACCAGGTCAGAGACGATGATGCCTTCGGGCGCGCTCGGGTTCTGCGGCAGCAGACCGAGCCGCCGGGCGACCGCCTTCGGCGCGTAGTCGGTGATCTGCTGCTCGTCGAGCCACACCGCCCCGCTGCGTGGCGAAAGCATGCGCGCCATCGACTTCAGCAGCGTCGACTTGCCGCACGCGTTCGGTCCGACGATGACCGTCAGCTCCCCTTCCGGAATCTCAACGGTCACATCGTGCAGAATCTCGCGCCCGGTTTTGGCGTTGCCGTACCCGGTGACGAGATTCTGTGTACTCAGCCGCGAGGGTGCAGCGGATGTCCCACTCGCCTTCGTCGCCCCGGTCGCGCCCGCCTGGGGCGCTGCGTGTTCGGTGGATGCGCTCATGCGCGTTTCCTCCATTCCATGGCCAGCAGGATGATCAGGTAGATGCCGCCGAGCGAACCGGTGACCACACCGACCGCCAGCTCGTTGGGCGCGAAGATGCGCCGCGCGATCAGGTCAGACACCAGCACCAGCAGAGCACCCATGAGCCCCGCCCCGATCAGCCCGACACCCGGCGTTCGCGTGATGCGGCGCACCAGGTGCGGCGCAGCGAGGGCCACGAACGAGATCGGGCCGGCGGCGGCGACGGCGACGGCCATCAGCGCCACGCCGACGACGATCATCACCAGACGCGAGCGCTCGACGCGCACGCCGAGACCGATCGCAAGCGGGTCGCCCAGCGGCATCAGCGTCATCGACCGAAACTGGCTCCACGCCGCGGGCAGCAGCAGTACGAGAGCGACCGCGATCATGCCGCACTGCGGCCACAGCGAAGCATTCAGCGACCCGGCCATCCACTGCTGGGCCTTCTGGGCTGCGGAGAGATCGGCCTTCACGATCAGCAGCGAGTTGATCGCGGCGAGCACCGCCCCCACACCGATTCCCACCAGCACGAGGCGGTAGCCGGCGACTCCCCCGCGCCAGGCCAGCCCGTACACGATGGCTGCGGTGATCAGGCCGCCGCCGATGGCTCCGGCTGCGACGACGGCGGTCGATCCGCCGAAGAACATGATGCCGAGAATCGCTCCGGTGGCCGAGCCGCGGGTGAAACCGATGATGTCGGGAGACCCCAGCGGGTTGCCGCTGAGCACTTGGAATATCGCACCGGACGTGCCGAGTGCCATGCCCACCAGAATGCCGCTGACCACGCGCGGCAGGCGCACCTGGTTCACGAAGTACGGCACCAGTGGGTCGTCGAAGGTCTGGGTGCCGAAGACCGAGCCGAAGACGTCGCCGACGCTGATGTCGTAGTCGCCCAGCAGCACGCTGACGGTGCCCGTGATGAGAATGCCGGCGAGCAGCGCCCCGTACACGATCGCGCCACGACGTTCGAAGCGCAGGCGCAGCGGGCCGAGGTGCAGATGCGAGTGGGCCTGGCGCAGACTCGCACGAACCTTCCGCTGCTGTTCAGCAGTCGGCGTGACCAGCGGCAGATGATCGGTGGATGACGTGGGCGCGATGCTGGTTCTGGTGTCGCTCATAGGGCTGCGATCTTTCTTCGGCGCACGATCAGCACGAAGATCGGCGCACCGATCAGCGCGGCGATGATGCCCACCTGAACCTCGTCCGGGCGCACCAGCAGGCGCGCGATTACATCCGCGGCCAGCAGCCAGACCGGGCCGAGCAGAGCGCTGAAGACGGTGACCCAGCGTTGATCGGTGCCGACGAGCCAGCGTGCGAGAAAGGGCACGGCCAGGCCGACGAACCCGATCGGGCCGACTGCGGCCGTGGCTGCGCCGGCCAGCAGGGTGACGGCGACCATGGTGAGAGTGCGCGTGCGGTTGACCTGCACGCCGAGCGCCTTGCCGGTCTCGTCGCCGAGCGCGAGTGCGTTGAGCGACGGCGCGAGCAGCACGGCGATGACGAGCCCGGCGGCGATGAAGGGCAGCACCGTCATGAAGATGTTCCAGCCGCGCCCCTCGAACGAGCCGGCGACCCAGAAGCGGAACTCGTTGAATGCGACCTGGTTGCCGAGGATGACCGCTTCGGTGAGCGCCTGCAGCGCCGCGCTGATCGCGACGCCGGCGAGTGCGAGTCGCACCGGCGTGGCCGACGATCTGCCGGTCGCGCCGAGTGTGTAGACCGCTGCGGATGCGACGGCCGCACCGGCGAACGCGAACCACAGGTAGAAGCTGATGCCGCTGATGCCGGTCAGGGCGACGGCTAGCACGACGGCGAACGAGGCGCCGGCGTTCACGCCGAGGATGCCCGGGTCGGCCAGCGGGTTGCGCGTCAGCGACTGCATGAGGGCGCCGGCGACACCGAGGGCGACGCCGACGATGAGCCCCATCGCAGTGCGCGGAATGCGCAGCTGGTGCAGCACGACCGAGTTCTGGCCGCCGTCGGGGGCGAGCAGCAGGCGCCAGGTCTCGCCGAGCGGAATGTCTTTCGACCCGAGCGAGAGGCTCAGCAGAATGCCGAGGGCGAGCGCGACGAGCACACCGACGACCGCTGCGAGGCGCACTGACCCCGGGCGATGGATCTCTTCGGGGCCCGGAGCACCACGACCGGTTCGGGACGTTCTCTGCGTTCGAGCCCCGCCTTCAGCCACCGCCGGTTCACGCACGACTGCAGCTTCGCCCCATGCCGCGCGCTGTCACGCCTTCCGCCGTCCCCGCGGCCAGATCAGCAGAGCCGTCACCGCGGCGGCGACCAGCAGCAGCGTCCCGGCGAACACCGACGTGCCGAACCAGGGGAACCCGACCGACGTCGCGGACGCTTCGATCGTGGTCTCTGCCGCCGAATCTGCCGCCGCATCTGCCGCGTTCTCAGCCGCCGGGTCTGCGTCGCCGGTGCTTCCCCCGGCGATCGGCAGTTCGTCGTCGGTCACGTTCTTCGCGACGTCGGCTGAGTCTGGCGCGGGCACCATGACGACCGCGCCGTCGCCCACGCTCTGCGTCTGCGCGACCTCGCCGGTGACCGTCTGCGTGCTGCTGCCGGTCGAGGAGGCGTTCGCGCTCTTGGCCACGACGCGGAAGTCGCTCCCCCCGCGGTTCGAGGTCGCCGGGGAGTCGGTCAGAAACCGCAGCCAGTACGACCCGTTGGTGAGGTCGGCGGGAATCACGATCGTGCCCGTGGCCCGACCGCTCGCGTCGCTGTTCACCCGGGTGACCACGCACGACCCGTAGCGCACGCCCGATCCGCAGTACTGCCCGTCGGCGATCTTCACGCTGATGACGTGGTTCGCCGGGAACCCCGTCACGGTGAAGGTGAGGGCGTCGCCGACGCTCACGGTGGACGAGCTGACCGAGGATGCGGTGCCTGCGCTGTCAGAGCTCGCCCCGGCGGGAGGCAGCGCAGCAGCGACCGATGACGCGCCGAGCACCACCGCGACGGCTGCGAGAACGGCGCCGAGCATCCGCCCGATGCCACCCCATCGCATGCTGAACGTGTTCATGCGCTCCTCCTTCTGCGGGCGATGCCCAGCACGGTGGTGCCGACCAGGCCCAGCGCGAGCGTGCCGAAGGCGGCCAGCACCAGCGGGCCGTTCCAGTTCGTCGGGGTGACGGTGCCTGCGACCGGCGTCGTCGACTCGAAGGTCTTTCTGCCGCTGCTGCCGGGCACGGTGCCGGCGACCCATCCGACGAGTCCGCCAGACGAATCCACGAAGCTGAACTTGTGGTCGCCGCCCTCAAGGTCGACGATGTCGAACCGCACCTTGCGTTCCGCGTCGAGCTGTATCCAGTCCACCGTCTGCGGCCCGGGCCATGCGTGCAGGTACACCCATGCCCCCGGCTCCAGATCGGGGAAGGTCACCGTGAGCACTGTGCCGTCCTGCTCGACGTCCAGATCGCCGCGGTTGAGATCGGTGAGCTCGTCATCGCCGGAGACCGGCGCGGCCGGGGTGATCAGGGGACGCTGCACGGCGGCCGCCTGCGCCACGCTCACCAGGTCGGTGGTCGTGACCGTGGCCGACGTGGTGCCTGCGGCCTGCTGCACGACGATGTTGTCGGTGCCCTCGCCGGAGCCGCTGGCCGCAGCGCTGGGATCCACACGGCTGCCGATGCCGAAGCTCACCGTCGTGCTGCGCCCGACGTCTCCGGATCGCGCGCTGCCGGTCAGAAGCGTCACCGAATGCGTCTGGCCGTCTGCCCAGTCCGCCCCGGCCGCCGCCAGCGTGGACGATGTGGCCGTCGTCGGAATCTGCACGTCTGCGATCCAGTCGCCGTCATTGTCCGCCATCTGGTAAGCGAACACGTTGTTGGTGGTCCCACCGCCTTTGCAGGTGCCTGTCGAGTCGCTGCTCGGCGGGTTCAGGGCCAGTTCCGAGCCGTTGTCGAATTTGAACGCGATGCACGACCCGCGCAGACCGTCTGCTGTCGTCCAGCCGGTGCCTTCCAGGTGCAGCTTCCCGCCCGCTTCGACCAGCGCGACGACGCACAGACGGGCGTCGGCGTCACCCGTGACCCGCATCGCCTCGCAGTTCCACCCTTCGGGACGCACACCCCCGGCGACGCTGCCGGTGCCGTCCGCCCGCAGCGTCGCCACCGCGACGTTCTGGGCCTGGCCGACGCCGTTCTCCGCCGAGACGCGGAAGAGACGCCCATTGACCTCCGCGGTCATGCTTCCCGCGGCCAGTGTCAGAGCGCCACGGGCGGCGTCCTGCTCGGAGATGCCCGTCCATGTGCTGCCGGAGTCGTCGGAGCGCTCCCAGGTCACGCGCGGCCGTGGTGAACCGGCGACTGCCGCGTTCAGCTCGATCTCGTCGCCGGCTGTGACCGACACCGACTGCAGTGCGGTGGTGAATGACGGCGCCGCGGCCGCTTCGACGGGAAGGGTCAGCGTCGCCTGTGCCTGACCCGCCGTTGCGACGAGGGTGTAGCTCCCCGGCGATGTGTCTGCAGGAATCTTCACGGCGGCTGTGAACGTTCCACGGGAGGCCGCCTCCTGTGACACGGTCACCGATGCCGGCTCCGTCTCGAGCACGACGCCCTCTCCCTGCGACGGCCGCAGAGCGAACCGGACGGCCTCACCGGCTTCGGCGTCGAACCCGCTGCCCGCGACAGACGCGTCAAAACCCGCGGTGGCTTCGGGGATGCTGCTGGCCGCCGTGATCGTCGGGGTGTCTGAGGGAGCTGGCTCGGCGACTCTGAACTTCGCCCACTTCGAGAGGACGCCGTGGCCGTCCTCTGTCCCCGCCAGCAGACGGACCCAGTAGACGCCGCCGGTCTGCAGGTTGTCCGGCAGCTTGATCGACACGGAGAAGGTTCCGGCGGCGCCTGGAATATGCTGCTCCGCGTCGACGCGCAGGGTGCCCGTGCCGTCGACTGTGCCGGCAGGCTGGTCTCCCGGCAGCACCGTGTCAGCGTCCTTCCCATCGTTCAGCTTGAAATTCAGGACGCCCCCGGGCAGGCGCGACGCGAACCCCTCGCCGGTGACTTCGATCGTCGCACCCGGGCTGCCGACCGCTTCGCAGTTCGTCACGTGCAGAGTGCCCGCGCCAATGCCCTCGGCCGTTCCCCCTGGCGTGCCGTTCAGCGGGACGAGGCTCTGGCACGAGTCAGCACCCGTCGTCGCCGCGGTTTCGGCGAGCGGCGATGCGGACGCTGCCGCCACGACGTCCACAGTGCTCGAAACGTCTTCCCCGTCGACGGCGCCGGCCGAAGATGCAGGCAGCGCCCCGAGAGCGCCGAGAACCAGCAGGCCGGCTGCGGCAGTCGCCGTCAGACCGCGCACGATTCGAAACGCCTGATCGACTGTGCCGTAACGCCGATGCTGAGACGCCGCCTGAGACCTCACGGCCGGGGCCTGATCATACTTCTGCGGAGTCATCGGCTACTCTCCTGCCAGTTTGTTCTGCACGTCGGTGATGAGCGAGTCCATCAGCAGCGGCCCACCAGTCGAGGTCCACCGAGAACCGTCGACGAGGAAGACGTGCTGCTGCTGATAGACGTTCAGGCTCGTGAAGCCGGGAACGGCCACCGCCTGGCGCAGGGCTTCCTTAGCGGCCTCCTCATCGCTGGCCCCGCCGGCGTCGCTGTTGTCGACCGACGAGCCGCCGAGCGTGCCGAAGAACATGTAGTCGGCATCGATCTCGCTCAGGTTCTCGAGCGAGACGGGTTCGCTGTGCCCCGCCCCCTCTCGATTCTGACTCGCCGGCCGCTGCAGGCCCAGGTCGGTCAGGGCCTGCCCGGGCAGCAGCTCCTGAAGAATGAGTGACGCCGTATTGCCCTGCCACCGCACGATCGAGAACGTCTTGCCGCTGTAGTCGCCCAGCTGCGCCTTGACGTCGTCGACGTGCTCCTCATAGCTCTGCACGACCTTCGCCGCCTCGTCTGCACGATTGAGCGCGTCGCCGACGATGCGGAAGTTGTCACGCCAGGATCCGCCGGCGTCTCCTGCGACGACCACCGGGGCAAGCGCCTTGAGCTGTTCGATCTGCGCATCGTCGTTGATGCTCGTGCCGTCAGTGAGGATCAGGTCGGGCTTGAGCTTGCCGATCTCTTCGAAGTTCGGGTTGGCGACGTTGCCGACGATCGGCACGCCCGCCGCTCGGTCGCCCAGGTATGACGGGGCGGCCTGGAGCCCTCGCCCCGCAGTGGTGCCTGCTGGCTTCATATCGAGCGCGAGCACACCGTCCAGGGTCGGCTCGCTGAGGGTCACCACGGTCTGCGGGTCGGCGGGCACGGTCACTGTCGCGCCGGTCGCGTCGGCCACCGTGCGCGTCTGCCCGTCGGATGCGGGCTGCGTGCCCGGCGTGGAGGCCACGCCGCAGCCGGTGAGGGTCGCGGCGACGGCGACGCCGATGACACAGCCCACAACCTTGGCGAGGGTCGCTCGGGGTCGAGTGGCGATGAGACGCATGAACCGCAGAGTCACAGAATTCCTATCGTCCAGAGTGGCCGAGCACGACGCAGCAGAGCCGAACTGATGTGCACGACGAAACACCGCATGAACGTCTAGTCAACGCGGAACGGAACCGTGCGCCAAGCGCATGGGGCGAGGAATCGGCATCCGACACGGGAACCTGCAGCAGAGGACATCCTTCACAAGGTCTGATGACACAACGGTGCACCTGTGTAAGGTTGCTGTGAGTTCCGCTGGGACAGGAGGGTGATGTCATGCAGGCGCAGATGCATTCTCTGTTCTGGCCCCCGACACAGCCTGTGGAACTGGTCGTCAAGGCGCATCGTTGGAGGGCCACACCCACCCAAGCAGTCTGGATACCCGCAGCGACCAGATTTCGCGTCGAGCCCAGGGAGCATCCCCCGCTGTTCCGCATCGCCATCTCGGCAGAGCCGTCACACAACGGCGCCGTGCCAGACGCACCCCGAGTGATTCCGGTCACCACCGCCCTGCACGATCTCATCCTTGCGTACGTGACGGCACGTTTCCAAGGCGCGCCCGTCGACACCGACGCCATCGTCGCCGTGATCGCGCAGAACAGCAGACCAGCGGTCAGGCTTGCCCGCCCGTCAAGCCCTGAGGCCCGTGCGCTCGCCCTCTCGATCGAGATGAACCCGGCGAGCACCCCGTCGCTTCAGGATTGGGCCGCGGAGCGAGGGCTCAGCCCCAGAACGCTGCTCCGTCAGTTCCGTGCGGAGGCCGGCTGCACCGTGAACGAGTATCGGCTGCAGGCGCGTCTGCGCCTTGGCCTGCAGCTGCTCGACGAAGGCCGCACGCTGACAGAAGTCGCGAACGCGACCGGGTACAGTTCCCCGACCAGCTTTGTCGCGACCTTCCGCCGGACCTTCGGCGACCGCCCAGAGGCCTACGGCCTCGGAGTGAACGTTCACAGGCTCTGAGCGCTGCTTCTGCTTCTGCTTCTGCTTCTGCTTCCAGCAGATAGCCGCTGGCCGCCGCTGTTCCGAGTCAGGCTGGTTGTGAAGACCAGAGGAGGGGCCGAGAGACGCAGCAGAGGGGCCGAGAGCTCTTCAGCTCCCGGCCCCTCCTGTCCGTCAGTCTCGTTCAGAACTTGTCTCTCGTTCAGAACGTATTTGTGCGTTCGCACTCACGTTCTGAGCAGACTGCCGACCTACCTGCCTCAGACCCGGCGACGCCGCGTCAGGGCGAGTGCACCGGCGCCTGCCACCAGCAGCGCGAGCCCGCCGGCGATGCCGGCGACGCCGGCGCCTGTCTGCGCAAGCACGCTTGCCGAGGTGGTGCTCTCGGACGTCTCGGATGTCTCCGACGTCTCAGACGTTGCTGCAGCATCGACGTCCTGCTGCGTCAGGGTGATCCCGACCCAGCCGAGCAGCGTACCCGCTTCGTTCTGAACGGTGAGACGATGATCGCCTGCGCCGAGAGCGGCAGCGTCAACGCTGATTCGACCGCCAGCGGCCTGGAACCAGCCCAGCCCCTGCGGCGTCGTGTAACCGTAGACGTAGAGCCAGTCTCCGTCTGCAGCCACCTTGGACACGTCGATGGTCGCCACGGTGCCGTCCAGAGAGATCAGTGAGATGTCGCCCTGATTCGCAGCGGTCAGCCCGTCAGAGCTGCTGTGCGGAGCGGCCGGAGCAGTGGTCGGTGCCTGCTGACCCGGATCAACCGGGTCCACCGGATCAACCGGTGATGCTGCCTCGACCGTGACGGTGCGCGTCTTCTCAGCCGTGTTTCCGGCGCTGTCCGCCACCGTGTACGTCAGGGTGTACGAGCCCGCTGTCGCGGTATCGACGGTTCCCTCGACCTGCACCTGATCTGTCAGATCACCATCGACGTCATCCGACGCCGACACCCCTTCGTGGGCGTCGAACTCGTCGCCGACCGTGATCGTCACATCGCCGGGCACGGTCAGCTCCGGAGCCACCGTGTCAGGGTCTGCCTCGTCACCGAGCGTCTCCGGGTATCCCTGGAAGGGGATAACCGTGGGCTCCGAGACACCTGGAACGTAGGCGGCGGGGGTGAACTCGGCAGGCACAACTGGTTCTGCCGCATCGACGACCGTGATCGGGCCGAGCTTGCCGCTGCCGGGAGGATCCAGCAGCGTCCCGTTCGCATCCTTGCTCAGGCTTCCCGAGAGCACCTGAACCTCGAAGGTGTTCCCCGCGCTGAGGTTCGTCTGGACATTCGAGTTCGACGTGGTCGGCACCGGAATGCTCAGAGTGAAGTCGCCGTTGGCGTTGGCCTGCACGATGCCCTGCACATTCCGCGCCCGCCAGTCGTCCTGAGTGGCGTTCTCGCCGGTGTTCTCCACCTCGTACGTCGACGTGATGGCGTTCCCCGCTGGAGTGAACACCTTGAAGCCGATGCGCGCACCCGCGGTGCCTGCCGTGTTCACCCAGTTGGTTCCCGAGAGCTCGATCGTGCCGTCGGCGGTGACTTCGCTCGACCAGCTCACCGTCCGTATCGCACCCTGGCTGTTCGCGCCGAGCTTGGTCTCGCCCGCCGCCGCGGCGACGGTCGGTGCGGCTGTCGTCTGGAACGTCGCCTTGACACTGACCACAGGTGAGCTGTCGAGCAGGTACACCGTGTGCTCACCCGCCGTCGTGGCGTCACCGTTGAGCTTGGCCGTGGGCACTACGATCGTCTCACCGGTGAAGTTGCCGTTCTCGTCGGCGACGATGCGCCCGCGAGTCGCCTCTGACACGTTCTCGTCCGCGTTCGCACCGATCTGACCGTAGTCATCTCGATCGATCTTGACGGCGAGCTGCTGGCCCGGTGCGAAGCCGCTGCCGGAGAGCACCAGCGGCGTCGTCGTGCTGCCGGGCACGACCTCGGTCGTGTTCTGCACGTACACGTGTGCAGTGGTTGCCCCGGGGGTGATCTTGGTCACGTCATCGGCAGTGATGGCCGTCTGCGCCGCAGTCGCCCCCTTCTGCTCGACGTTGTTCGATCCGACCTCACCGGTCAGGAAGTCGAGTGCAAAGGGCACCTCGACCTGCGTGTGCGCACCGGCTTTGTCGACGACGTAGGCGCTGCCGTCGGCCACGATGATGTGGTTGGCCGCCTTGGAAGCGACCTGCACCGTCTCGATGATGCCGTGGCTCAGTCCGTCGACGACGGTGACCGTGCCTTGGTTGAAGTCGGCCACGTAGATCAGGTGCTTGTCCTGGTCAACGGCTACGGCGAGCGCCTGCGCACCGGTGTTGACTTCGTACTTGAGCGCCCCGGTCTCGAGGTCGTAGGCCTGCAGCGCGAGATCGCCGCCACCCTGGTTCGACGTGTAGATCTCACCCAGCGTCGTATCGATCGCCACGTTCGACGACGAGAAGGTCGTGCCCGAGCTGTTCGTCTGCAGACCGATGGTCTTCGACAGTTTCTGGGTCGCAAGATCGATCTCGTAGATCTTGTCGAGCTTCATGTCGCTGCTGTAGAGCTTGCCGTTCGCCTCGTCCAGGGCGAAGCCCATGGTCACGGTGTCGGCACCGGTGTGAATCTCGTTGACCTTCTCATGGGTCTTCGCGTCGTAGACGATCACGCCGGTGTCGTTGCCACCGCCGCGATTCGCCGCAGAGACGTACACGTATCCACGCGCCTCGTCGACAGCGACTTCGCGAGGATGCGAGAGCTCAGCCGTGACCTCGGTGGTGCCCGCTGCGTAGGTGGTGGTTCCCTGACCACCCTCCACGTCTTCTGCCGAATCGCGCACACGCGAATTGGCGTCGTAGCTGTTCCACACCTCGTCCAGCGTGTCCAGGCTGTACGACGACACCTGGTTGTCGCGCGTGTTGGTGACCCAGATCTCACCGTTCACGTCATCAACGTCAATGCCGAACGCGCCCTGGCGCTTGTATCCCGTGTGGGTGACCTCGCCGCCCGTCTCCAGGGCCTGGTCGTGGTTCAGCACGGGCAGATCGGCGACCGCCTCGACTTCGAGCGTCTCCGGGTTGAGCTTGGCGATCGTGCTGGTCATCACGGGAGGTCGGCCGCTTGAGCCTGTGACGTACAGGGCGTCTCGCTTGGACGAGTAGGCAATCTGGTACTGACCTGGAATGCCCTGCGTCTTCTCCGAGGTGAACGAGATGTCTCGAGTCACCGGAGTCGAGTCCTGCTCTGCCGCAGAGGCCTGGAGAGACCCGCCCAAAGCTCCGCTGACCACGAGGGCCACGCCGAGCGTGCACGCACCCGCACGCTGCAGGAGTGATCTCCTGCTGCGTGGCGGCGCGGCGCTCACTACATTGACAGCTGTCATCTGTACGCCACTTCCTTTTCAGTGTTCACAATGAGGCATCTTCATCTGTCGATAAGGCAGGCCTTGCTATATTTGTGCGCGGACACATAGGCAAGGCTCACCTCAGACAGAGGAAGGACCGTGAACAGCATGGCAAAGTCGCCGCAGACTGTGAAGATCGAAGGAACGAATTCCCTGCCGAGAGACGAGCAACATGGCATCGGACACAGCAAGTTCGTTCAGGAGACACCGCAGCCGGCCGAGCCAGCCGGCACGCTGATGGTCACGAGCCGAGGCACGCACCGCATCTCAATCGGCATGAACGACCACCTGCTCACACCAGGCATGGCGCTGTGGATTCCGGCGTCGACGAGGTCGCCGCACGCTCTCGCCGCCAGCACTTCTCACCCCTCGACTCCGGTGCCCGTCGTGTTCGCAGCGGGAGTCGTGCACCCGGGACCATTTCGACTCCCGACCGGCCCGACCGGCGTGCTGATGAGCTCCGAGATACAGCACGCCGTGCTGCAGCACATCTCGCACCGACTGATGCACGGCTGCGATCAGATCGAGCGACTCGGGCTGTGTCTCACTGCCTGCACGCGCACGACCATCGACATCGCGGCCACAATTGCCGCCCAGCATCCCCTGCCCACGCATATCCCGCGAGCTCAGACCGAGCAGATCAAGACCGTGGCACGCACGCTGCGTGAGCATCCTGCCGACAATCGATCGATCACGAGTTTCGCAGCCGAGATCGGCGTGAGCGCCAAGACCGTGCAACGAGCGTTCAGGAAGGAGCTCGGCATGTCGTTCAGCCACTACCACACCGTGGCACGGGTGCTCTACGCGCTCGAACGGCTGACACCGCAGAGCGACCTGACCGCCCTCGCCCAGAGCGCAGGCTATCGATCAGTGCAGACGTTCAGCCACGCGTTCCGCCAGCACCTCGGCCTCCTGCCCTCAACCGTCCAGCGAACGAGCCACAGTCTGCTGGCTGCCCCGGCACCTGCCCTGCACCGCTGACCGGCCCGTGCTCCACACGGACTGTCCAGCATCCGCCGACTACCGCAGCGCCAGCAGCTGGTCGTGCAGCACCTCGAGCACCGGCGCCTGCTCTGCGGCGCCGCTGCCGGGCTTCGTCGCGATCTGGCGCGAGAACGAGTCGATGCGACGGCTCGTGTCACGCAGATCGTAATAGGTCTGCACGATCTCGTCGTAGGCTGCGAGCGCCTCGTCGTGGTCGGAGAGATCGGGGTAGGCGTCCACGCCGACCGTGAGCGTTTTCGGCAAGCGCGGCTTGAGCTGAGGCTCTTGGTCGGCATGGCCGATCAGCAGGCCGACCAGCGGGAAGGTGCGCTTGGGCAGCCTGAGCGCGTCGATGACTTTGCGGGGGTCTCCCCCGATGCTGCCCAAGTAGACGGTGCCGAGCCCAAGGGATTCAGCGGCCACGACCACGTTCTGCGCCGCAATCAGGATGTCTTCGACGCCTTGCAGAAACAGCGCAGTGCTCTCGAGCGGCTCGAGGCTGGCCCCCTGCCGCGCACGAATCTGTGCGTTACGGTGCAGATCGACGACGAAGATGAGCAGCTCGCCCCGCGCGCCACCGACGTACGGCTGGCCCGACGACTCAAAGATGCGCTGCCGCACCTCGGGATCTTTCACTCGGATGATCGTTCGCTGCTGATAGAAGCTGCTGGTCGCCGCCTGCGCCGCGACGTCAAGCAGGCTCTGCATGGTCGCCTCGTCGATCGGCTCAGCCGTGTACGCGCGGATGCTGCGGTGCGCGAGCTGAGCGGCGATCGTCTCGTTCGGAGCGGGTTCGCGAGATGTGACGGACTCGGACACTGGTTTCTCCATTCTGCTGCGGGCACGGAAGATCGTCTGCGTGCGCGCGCAAGCCCGACGGGTCCACCCTGTCTGCAGAGCCTACTCGTGAGATCGGCCATCGCTCCACCAGAAGGCGCGACGCTTCACAATCTTCACGACGCTGTTCGGGAACGTGCGGGCGCTTGCCCCATCCTTGTGTAACGATTCGATCACTCCCGTGCGCATGTCGCCCCGATTCCCATCACGTTCTCATAGAATTCTGAGAGCACAGGGAGGGTGATATGGCCAACATCGAGGTGACCGCAGTCGCACTGGTTCTGCTCATCGTGGCGGGATCGCTCCTCGTTGTCGTCGTCAGCCTGCTGCTGCTCTACGTCGTCGTGCGTGAAGCGGTTCGTGCGGGCACGCGGACCGCCCTCCGAGAGTACGAGCAGGAGAAGGCGCTGCGACGCGCTCGCATAGAACGAGAGAAGCGCGCCCAAGCGGCCGCCCCCTACCGGCCGCCCACTGATTCGCGTGCGTCGGCCTCAGCGTCCACAACACCGAAGAGGGCGCCGGCAACCAAGACTCCCGCGGCATCACAGCCGGCAGGCACAGCCACGATGTTGTCGCCGAAGACTGCCCTGGGCGAACAAGCCGGAGACGTCGTCGGCCAGACTCGCGCATCTCGCCGCAGTGCCGATACGCACGAGACGCAGCGATCACGTTCATGGACATCGTGGTGGTCGCGCAGCACCCGCAACTCCGCGTCTCCGAACACCAAATCGACCGACGTCGTCTCCGACGTCACTCCTGCCCCGTCTCCAGATGCGTCAGCACAGGTGGTCTCCGCCCAGATCCGCACCGAAGGCGCTGGCCAGTTTCGGCGCGTGAGCTGAGCACACACCTTCTCTCTGAACGTCGTGACGTCTTCCCATTCAAGAGACGTCAGGTGTCACACCAGACACTGGCAGACGAGAGGGTCGTACCCCCAGTCGGGTTCGAACCGACACTGGGCCGATTTTAAGTCGGCTGCCTCTGCCAATTGGGCTATGGGGGCTGACACGAGCGGTGCGTCGGCAGGATATTCCGCTGCAAGCACATCGCACGCTCTGCCATCTTAGCGGCTGTGTCAGGCACCCTCTGTAGAGTTAAGGCTGCGGGCGGCATGCTCGCTGAAGACTTGAACAAGGAGATCATTGTGGGCGCTGGATGGATCACCCTCATTGTCGTGATCGCGATCGTCGTGATCATCGGCATCTGGCTATGGGCCACGTACAACGCTCTGGTTCGTCTGCGCGTGCGCGTCGACGAAGCCTGGAGCGACATCACGGTGCAGCTGAAGCGTCGAGCCGACCTGCTGCCGAACCTGATCGAGACGGTCAAGGGCTACGCGGCGCATGAGAAAGGCGTGTTCGAGGCGGTCACTCAGGCGCGCTCCGAGACGATCAACGCGAGCACCCCGGCCGAGGCCACTGTCGCCGAGGGACACCTGCAGGGTGCGCTGAAGAGCCTGTTCGCCGTCGCCGAGGCATACCCCGACCTCAAGGCGAACCAGAACTTTCTGCACCTGCAGCAAGAGCTCGTCGACACTGAAGACAAGATTCAGGCGTCTCGCCGCTTCTACAACGGTGGTGTGCGTGAGCTGAACACCAAGATTCAGACCTTCCCGACCAACATCATCGCGGGTGCCTTCGGGTTCACCAGCCGCGAGTTCTTCGAGGTCGACAATCCCAGCGCGATCGCAGAGCCCCCGCGCGTACAGTTCTGACCTGATTCATGTATCGAGCCATCCGCCGCAACAAGGTCAACACGGTGTTCATCATTCTGATGTTCGTCGTGCTGATCGCGCTGCTCGGGTACGCCGCAAGCCTGCTCTTCGGCAACTGGACGATCACGATCTGGGCGCTGGTCGGAGCCAGCGTCTATGCAGTGATCCAGTACTTCATGGCTGGCCGGGCGGCCGTCGCCATGAGCGGTGCGCGTGAGATCACCAAGGCCGAAAACCCTCGGCTGTGGCGCATCGTCGAGAACCTCGCCATCACCACGGGCACCCCGATGCCCAAGGTCTACATCATGGACGACCCCGCGCCCAACGCGTTCGCGACCGGCCGCGACCCTGAGCATGCCATTGTGTGTGCGACCAGCGGCATTCTCGAGCTGATGACCGATCGTGAACTCACGGGGGTCATGGCACACGAGATGGGGCACGTGCGCAACTTCGACATCAGACTGAACATGATCGTCTTCGGCCTGGTCGCGGCGATCGGCATGGTCGCAGACATCTTGATGCGCATGTCATTCTGGAGTGGGATGACCGGAGGCAACCGCAGCAACAACAGCGGCGGCAACAATCCGATCATGCTGATCATCGGAATCGCTGCAGCGGTACTGGCCCCGTTAGCAGCAACATTGGTTCAGCTGGCCGTGTCGCGGCAGAGAGAATACCTGGCAGATGCGACCGGGGCATTGACCACACGAGATCCAGAGGCGCTGGCCAGTGCACTCGACAAGCTGCAGCGGTATTCGCAGCCGTTGGCTCGGCAGAACTCGGCGATGGCCCACATGTACATCGCCGATCCGCTGAAGAAGGGGTTCGTCGACAAGCTCTTCGCAACGCACCCGCCAATTCCCGATCGCATCCGCCGGCTGCTCAACAACGCCGACAAGTTCTGAGAGCATCGACTCGGCCGACAACGAGTCAGATGCCTTCTGCTCGGGGCCTCGCGGCGGCATCCGCAGTTCGCAGACACTCTGATGCCGCCACGCCTTCGGTTCCTTCTCCCCCTGCCTGATCACGGCCTCCCCCAATCACGTGCTTGCCGTCACGACGTCTCATTGGCCCTTTCACGACCCCGCCGTTTGCGAGATGCGCTGATCGGCTGAGCCGATGGTAGCCGCTGCCGCCACTGGAGACTCGGAATGGCAAGAACGCCCAAAAAAACAAGACGGGCAGGCGCAACTTGCAAAGCAGGGGCGGCAAGAAGGGGCAAGGGACTTGGGAGGATCTGGGGAGGTCACGCCGGCGGAGCAGGAACGGCAGCCTGCAGAAAGCAGAACAACCCGGAATCACCGGGCCACAGATCACCCAGACAGCAGAGAAGCCCCGCACACGAGGTGCGGGGCTTCAGGGCTCTGCTGACACAGTCAGATTCGCGTCGATCTGTGCGACGCTGCCCAAACCGTGCGACTACTTCGCAGCAGCCTTCTCAGCGGGCTTGGCGTCAGCCGCCTTTGCCTCGGCAGCCTTCGCGTCGGCCTTGTTCTCGGCAGGCTTCTCTGCCTCGGCAGGTTTCGGCCGCGGGCGTGACGCGAACTCCTCGAAGAAGGCACGGGGCTCGACGCCGTGGCTGGTGGTCGCCAGGTCGCGGCCGATCCACAGCTGGTGCCACCAGTCGCCGAACACGCGGAACTTGCGCTCCCACATCGGAATCGCCAGACCATGGTAGCCGCGGTGGAACACCCATGCCGGAAAGCCCTTGAGCGAGAACTTCTTCTGGCCGCCGGTGAAGACGCCGTTGCCGACGCCAAGGCCGGCCACTGCACCAGCGGGCTTGTGCACGTAGTCGATCGGAGCATCGCCGCGCAGCGAGGCCACGATGTTCTTGCCCAGGCGCTTCGCCTGGCGCACCGCGTGCTGAGCGTTCGGCACGCACGAGCCGTCAAACGGCAGGCCGTTGCCGGTCACATCGGGAACCTGCGTCGAATCGCCGGCGCCCCACACGTTGTCGAGCACGCCGTCGTCGGTCTCGGCGCGCAGATCGGCGCGCAGGCGCAGACGGCCACGGGGCTCAAGCGGCAGGTCGCTGTTGCGCAGCACCGGGTTGGCCATCTGACCAGCGGTCCAGATGATCACGTCGGTCGGGTACTTATCGCCCTTCGAGGTCTCGACGATGCCGTCGACCGCGCTGGTGACCTGCGTCTCGAGGTGAATCGTCGCGTGGCGATTCTTGAGGTCGTCGATGACCCACTTCGCGGTCTCGAGCGAGACCTCGGGCATGATGCGGTCTGCAGCCTCGATGAGATGGAACTCCAGCTCGCTCTCGCTGATCTGCGGGTAGAACTTCAGCAGCTTGGTGGCCAGGCCGCGCACCTCTGCGAAGCCCTCGATGCCTGCGAAGCCGCCGCCGACGACGACGAACGTCAGCAGGCGCTGGCGCTCGGGGCCGGTCGGCAGGTTCGCCGCACGGTCGAAGTTCGTAGTCACCTTGTTGCGAATCCATTCGGCCTCTTCGACCGACTTCAGACCGATCGCGTTCTCGGCGATGCCCGGAATCGGGAAGGTGCGTGAGACGGCGCCCAACGTGACGACGAGGACGTCATAGTCCAGCTCGTAGGGGGCACCGCCCTCGGCCTGAACGGTGACCTGCTTGTCGGCGTTCGAGATCGCCGTCACCTTGGCGTTGATGAGGTTCGTGCGGCTCAGGTGGCGACGGTGCGGCACCAGCACGTGGCGAGGCTCGATCGACCCGGCCGCGACCTCAGGCAGGAAGGGCTGGTAGGTCATATAGGGTCGAGCATCGACCAGAGTTACCTCGGCCTCGCCGGGGTTCAGCAGCTTCTCGAGTGTGCGCGCGGTGTAGAAACCCGCGTAGCCACCACCAATGATCAGGATCTTGGTCACGACGTTCCTTTTGCAGACTTGTTGACGAACATGGATCAATCTACTCCAAAGCGCCTGCGAGGTCTCGGGACCGTCTCAGATTGCATCAGGTTGCACGCGGGGCCGCGCGCAGGTGCCGTGGAGGTTGTCCCAGCCTACCTGTTCGAGCACCAGGTCACCGACCGGATTCACACCTGGTCCGGCGGCGAGCGCGTGCCCCACGAGTGCGTGCAGACATTTCACTCGCGTGGGCATGCCACCCGCTGAGACACCGGCGATCTCGGGCACCTCGCCATGCTTCTCGCGATCGGCGATGTAGGCCGCGTGCGCGCGCCGATACCGCTCGGCGAGCTCTGCGTCATCGGCGAGCATCTGGTTGAAGTCGTTCATGCGCCCGACCGCCTCGAGATTCGAGACCGCTGCGGTCAGCCCCGGATGCGTCAGGTAGTAGAAGGTTGGAAACGGCGTGCCGTCAGCCAGCCGCGGCGCGGTGCTCACCACGGTCGGAGTGCCGTCGCCGGTTCGCGCCGCAACCGCGACGACCGACCTCACCGGCCGGCCGAGCTGCTCGGTCATGATCTCGAGGTCGCGCTCGCTCACGTCGTTCTGTGCTTCGGTCACTGCTGCTCCTGCTGCTCACCCTGGTCGTTCTGACCGTTCTGGCCACCTTGGTCGCCCTGGTCGTCGTCGTTCGACGGAGGCTGACCGGCGTCGCTCTGCGTCTGGTCGCCGTCGAGTGGCTGGTCTCCGACACCCGCCTGAACGATCGACGACCCCAACAGATCGGTCCACTTCTGATCGCTGCTGGTCACGCTCTGGCTCGGCGTCTGGTGCGCGCGGTCATCGGCGCTCTTCGCCTGGTCGCCGTCGACCACGACATAGGTCGTCTCGCCCGGCACCACGAAATAGAGGCGTTGGCGCGTCTGCGCACGAATGTACGCGGGATCGTCCCAGCGTGCACGCTCCTGCTGCAGCTCGCCGAGTTCGCTGCGCTGCTGGTCGACCTCGGACTGCAGCTGCTGCTTCTGCTGCTGCTGCTCGACGTAGAGGCGGATGTTCGGCGTCAGCAGCAGGGCGGCGGCGACCAGCGCCACCGTGAGAATCACGGGGAACGCTGGAAACCGCCGCCCCTGTCGCTGTTCGCTCATCTGCAGTCGCGCTGCTTACTTCGCAAACCGGGGAAACGCCGTTGCGCCTGCGTAGACCGCGCGGTCGCCGAGCTGCTGCTCGATGCGCAGCAGCTGGTTGTACTTGGCGACACGCTCGCTGCGTGCCGGGGCACCGGTCTTGATCTGGCCGCAGTTGGTGGCGACGGCCAGGTCGGCGATCGTGGTGTCTTCGGTCTCGCCCGAGCGATGCGACATCATGGCGCTGTAGCCGTTCGTCTGAGCGAGTTCGACGGCACGCAGCGCCTCGGTGAGCGAACCGATCTGATTCACTTTGACCAGAATCGAGTTGCCCGCCTGGTCGTCGATGCCGCGCTGCAGACGCTCTGGGTTCGTGACGAACAGGTCGTCGCCCACCAGCTGCACGCGATCGCCGAGCTTCGCGGTCAGGGCGCTCCAGCCGGCCCAGTCGTTCTCGTCGAGACCGTCCTCGATCGAGACCACCGGGTACTCGCTGACCAGACTGTCGTAGTAGTCGATGAGCCACTGCGAATCACGCGACTCGCCTTCGAAGTGGTAGCTGCCGTCGCTGAAGAATTCGCTGGATGCGGCGTCGAGTGCCAGCGCGATGTCGCTGCCCAGCTGGTAGCCGGCACGTTCGATCGCCTCGGTGATGACGGCGAAGGCGTCGGCGTTGTGCCCGAGGCTCGGTGCGAAGCCGCCCTCGTCGCCCAGGCCGGTGCTGAGCTTCTGCTCTTTCAGCACCGATTTGAGGGTGTGATAGACCTCGCTGCCCCAGCGCAGCGCCTCGGCGAAGCTCTTCGCCCCGATCGGGGCGATCATGAACTCCTGGAAATCGACGTTCGAGTCGGCATGTGCGCCGCCGTTGAGAATGTTCATCATGGGCACTGGCAGGGTGACCGCAGCGTCGCCGCCGACCGAGATGTAGAGCTCCTGCTGCTTCGACAGAGCGTTGGCCCGTGCCACGGCGAGCGATGCGCCGAGAATTGCGTTGGCGCCGAGGCGAGCCTTGTTCGGGGTGCCGTCGAGCGCGATGAGCGCCTCGTCGATGCCCTGCTGGTCTGCGGAGTCACGCCCGGCGAGCAGATCGCTGATCTCGGTGTTCACCGACTCGACTGCGCCCAGCACTCCCTTGCCCAGGTAGCGGTCGCCTCCGTCACGACGCTCCATAGCCTCGAACTGGCCGGTGGACGCACCCGAGGGAACGTCTGCGCGACCGAGGGTGCCGTCGTCGAGGGTGACCTCTGCCTCGACGGTGGGGTTGCCGCGCGAGTCCAGGATCTCGCGTGCTGAAACCGAAACGATGCCTGCCATGCTGAATGCCTCTCAGGGTCTCCGAAGGTGATGTCTTCGGCTCGTGATCTCTGTGTGAAACCCGCAGGCAGCCATGCGCCGCCGCGGGGCGACAGTCGGTGCTGATACGGGTTCTCTCAACAGTCTACGTTGTCTTCGCCAGACCCCGCCCACCACGCAGAGATGCCCGGGTGCACGCGAACGTGCCCCGGGCATCCGTCATCGATCAGACGATGGGCGCACTCAGCTGAGCGGCAGCACCTGACCCTGCCAGGTGTCAGAGATGTGCTTCTTCGTCTCATCGCTGGTCAGCAGCTCGTGCAGCTTCTGCACGCGCGCGTCGTCTTTGAGCTCAGGACGAGTCGCCAGCACGTTGGCGTACTTCTCGGTGGTCTCGAGGATGATCGCCTGGTCGGCGGTCAGCCCGGCGCCCAACGCGAACGTCGAAGTGACGAACGCAGCATCGATGTTCGAATCGTCGACGGCTCGGGCCAGCGTCGGGTTGTCCAGCTCTTCGAACTTCAGCTCACGCGGGTTCGACGTGATGTCGCTCGCCGAAGTGGCGCCATCGGGAATCTCGATCACTTTGTTCGCGGCGAGCAGTTCCAGCGCGCGGCCCTCGTTGGTGGGGTCGTTGGGAATCGCCACGGTGCTGCCGTTCTCAAGCGCATCGAGGCTGTCGACCTTCTTCGAGTAGAAGCCGGCCGCCGGCAGGTAGATCTTGCCGACGCTGACCAGATCAGTGCCGTTGCTCTTGTTCGAGTTGTCCAGGAACGCCTGATGCTGGAACAGGTTGGCGTCGATCGAGCCGTCTGAGAGCGCCGGGTTCGGCGTGTTGTAGTCGCTGAACTCGACGTACTGCAGGTCGAGCCCGGCGTCCTTCGCCTGCCCGTCGGCCACGAATTTGAGAATGTCGCCGGCCGGGGTGGGCAGGGCACCGACCTTGATCGTGCCCAGGCTGCTGCCGTCGCTCGACGCCCCAGACCCACTGCTGCAGGCCGTCATGCTGACCGCGGCTGCGACGATGGCACCGGCTGCGAGCAGTCGTTTGGTGAGTCTGTTCATGATGTTGTCTCCTGTTTTCTCGTTGGTCGAAGGGCTGCAGGGGCGAGGCGCTCAGGCCGTTTCGAGGTCTTTCTGCACCGCTGTGGCGCGCCCTGCCCCCTGGTGGCTCAGTCTGCGGGCGGCGACATTCGCGATGAGCTGTGCGATCTGCACGATCGCGAAGAGCACCACGATCACGACGATCACGTGCATCCAGCTGTAGCGCTGCCAGCCGTAGCTCAGCGCGACATTGCCGAGCCCACCGCCACCGACCACGCCGACCATCGCCGAGAAGTTGACGATCGACGTGAACGTGGTGGCGAGGCCGAGCACGATCGCGGGCATCGCCTCTGGCAGAATCACGCGGCGCACCAGCTGCCAGCGGCTCGCCCCCAGCGACTCAGACGCCTCGAAGAGGCCGGGATCGACCTCTTTGACCGCGATCTCGACGAGCCGCGCGAAGAAGGGAATCGCCACCAGCGTGAGCGGCACGATCGCCGGGCCGGTGCCGATGAACGACCCGACCAACCACCGGGTCACGGGGATGAGCGCGATCATCAGAATCACGAACGGCACCGATCGCCCCAAGTTCACGATGAAAGAGAGCACGGCGTTCAGCACACGAGCCAGCGCACGCGAACCGAAGATGCTGCTCAGAAAGCCGTTGCGTTCGGTGGCCACGAGCAGCACGCCGAGCGGCAGCCCCACGATCACGGTGATGATCGTCGCGATCAGCACCATGTACAGGGTCTCGCCGGTGCCTTCGAGCACCACGTCGAAGAGATTCGGCCAGAATTTCGGGTCGTTCATGTCGATCATCGGCCGGCCTCCTCATCGGTGTGCGCCGTTTCAGGGTTCGCGATGTGCGCTGCGGACGACGCGGACGCGGCGGCTCCGCCCGAAAGCACATCGACGATCAGCCCTTCTGCCTTGAGCTCTGCGATCGCGGCCTCTGCCTCGACACCGACTGCCGGCAGCGCGAGCCGTGTGCGTCCGACCGACTGGCCGGCGATGCGCTCGATCATCGCTCCGAGGATGCTGACGTCGAGACTGCGTCGGCGTGCGAGCCGAGCGATGACGGCCTCGCCGACCTCACCGCCGGCGAACGTGATGTCGACGATGGTCTGCCCAGGTGCACTCGGCACCTCTGTCTGGCCGGCGTCGAGGGGGAAGAGCTCGCGTGCCAGCTTCGATCCGGGAGTGGCGATCAGGTCGAGCAGTCGGCCCTGTTCGAGGATGCGTCCGTGTTCCATCAGCGCAGCCGAGTCGCAGACGCCTTTGACCACGTCCATCTCGTGGGTGATCAGCAGCACGGTGAGCCCGAGTTCGCGGTTGATGCGGCGAAAGAGTTCGAGAATTGAACGGGTGGTCGCGGGGTCGAGCGCGCTGGTGGCCTCGTCGGAGAGCAGCACTTTGGGCTCGCCGGCGAGCGCCCGTGCGATGCCCACGCGCTGCTTCTGCCCGCCCGAGAGCTGCGCCGGGTAGTGCCGGCCGCGGTCGGCGAGGCCGACCAGATCGAGCATGTCTCGGGCTCGAGACGAGCGCGCACGGCCGCGAACGCCGACCGCTTCGAGGGCGAACTCGACGTTCTGCTGCACCGTGCGGTTGCCCACCAGGTTGAAGTGCTGAAAGACCATGCCGATCTCATGGCGGGCTGCACGCAGGGCGCTGCCGGTCAGTGCGGTGATCTCATGTTCGCCGACGACGATGCTGCCGCGGTCGGGGCGCTCCAGCGCATTGATCGTGCGCAGCAGTGTGCTCTTGCCGGCTCCGCTCTGCCCGATCACCCCGAAGATCTCACCGTCGGAGACGGTGAGACTCACGTCGTCGAGCGCATGCACGGCGGCCGCGCCCGAGCCATAGGCTTTGCAGAGATGAGAAGCGGTGATCACTCGCAAAGCGTAGCCGCATTGAACCGCAACGCCCCAATCGCGACCAAGAATATGACGGAGTGTGACATCTCTCGCCTCACCCGGGCTCAGCCCAGCGGGCGCACCTCGAGGTCGGCGTAGGCCACGGTGTCAGCAGCAACGCGCGCGAAGTGCGTATAGCCATCGGCCGCCAGCTCGTCGAGCAGCCTGCCCGCCTTCTTCGGTTCGGTGACGATGTCGACGCGGGTGTGATCGGTCTGCGCGAGCGCCTGCGCCTTGATCACGATCAGGTTCGGCGCCGGGGCCTTGCGGTCGGCGAGCAGCACGAGACCGCCCTCGGGGCCAGACGCCGAGTCGTCGACGAGGTCGATGATGCGCTCGAAGCCGATCGAGAACCCCGCCGCCGGAACCTGCTGCCCCAAGAAGCGGCCGATCATGCCATCGTAGCGGCCGCCGCCGCCGACCGAGGACTTCGACGAGGGGTGCGAGATCTCGAAGATGGTGCCGGTGTAGTAGCCCATGCCGCGCACCAGCGTCGGGTCGAAGACCAGCCTCGCCGCTGCGGGTGCACCCCGGCGGCGTGCGCCTGCGGCGGCGGGGGCGTCGTCCGCAGTCGTCGCGGCGAGCGCCTCGGCGATGGTGACCAGGTTGTCGACGGCCTCGGGCGCCTCGATGTCTCCGAGAGCCTTCGTGACCGCCTCGCGGCTGAGCGGCTGCAGCCCGAGCTGTTCCACCCGTTCGAGAAAGGCGCCCAGGCGCTCTGCCTGCGCACCCAACCCGGCGTCGCGCAGTTCGGCGAGCACGCCGTCCGCACCGATCTTGTCGAGCTTGTCGATGCTGATCAGCACGCGCGCGGTGTCGGCTTCGGCGAAGCCCGAGTCGGCCAGAATCGCATTGAGGATGCCACGGTCGTTGATTCGGATCGTCGCGCCGATGAGCCCCAGCTCGGCGAGAGCTGCCGAGGTCGCGGTGATGAGTTCGAGCTCGGCGAGCACCGTCGGCTCACCCAGAATGTCGATGTCGCACTGCACGAACTGACGGTAGCGGCCCTTCTGCGGGCGCTCGGCGCGCCAGACCGGCCCGGCCTGGATCGAGCGGAACACCTTGGGCAGCTCGGCGTGGTGCGAGGCGTAGTAGCGCGCCAGCGGCACGGTGAGGTCGAAGCGCAGGCCGAGGTCGGAGAGGTCGGCCTCGTCGCCCGTCTCGAGTGCGTGCTGCAGCTTCTCACGGGTGAGGCCGCGGCGCAGCACGCGGAAGGCGAGCTTCTCGTTGTCTCCGCCCATGCCCGAGGTCAGCCGGCTCAGCTCTTCGAGCACCGGCGTCTCGATCTGAGTGAAGCCGTGTCGACGGTAGGTGTCGAGAATTGTGGACAGCACACGCTCCCGGCGTGCTTTGTCAGCGGGCAGGAAGTCGCGCATGCCGCGAGGCGGATTGATCTGCTGAGCCATGATTGTCTATCATGCCACGCGCTGCCCGGTCGGCTGCGCCGGTGAGCGGCGCAGAGTGACAGGAGACTGCGGATTCCACGGGCAGATTGTGCGGGGCGCGCCGAAGACGAACAGAGCATGTCGGGGGTTCATGCTTAGGCTGAATGTTCAGGCAGGTGTCTGAACCCGATCAGTGAGGCGGAGCATGGCGAACAACGAGAACGACGCGCACGAGCACAGGCGCGGTCTTTTCGGCTGGCGCAGACGCACCAAGGCCGAGACAACCGTCGAGGTGCCCGAGCCCGGCCCGTCCACAGTCGATGTCGATCGGGCTGCGAGCGAACCGCACCCGCAGACGGCGCCCATCGGCGAGCCCGAGGGTTTCATCGCATCTGCCGACCCGGTCGGGCCGCAGTCGATCGACGTGCCTGAGACCGACGCTGACGGCGGTGCAGCCCTCGACGGCCAGCAGCCTGGCGCTTCGACGTCTGCAGACGCCGACCGCGACGCGCACGGCCCGCAGATCTCGGGCGCGGCGACGCAGCCTGGTGATCGGTTCGCTCCGCCGGCGATGCCCGAGCGGCCCGTCTACGACAGCGGCCAGGCCGCAGCGGATGCTGCCCGCATCCTGCGTGCGGCTCGCGCCCGTCGCCCTGCCGGAGCTCCCGACCCGCTGCATGAGCACCATGGCGGCGCGGTCGATGCCGCGGATGCCCGTGGCACTGGTGACGCCGTTGCCGATGCCACTGCTGACGGAAGCACTGCTGCAGGTGCCGATACACAGGCCGAGGCGACGACCGCGACGACCGCGGCTGTCACGAACACGACTGAGACGACGTCGACTGAGACGACCCGGGGAGAGACGAACCCGAGCGAATCTGCGCCTGGTGCTGAGCTGGACGGTGCTGAGACGAACCCTGCAGTGACGACCGGTGAGGCTGCGCCGAACGCAGCCGAGCACAGCGCTGCCGCGAGCAGCGCTGCACCTGCCGCTGACGCGGGGGCATCGGCTCCGGAGACCGAGCCGAACCCGGTTGCGCCGCAAGAGGCTGCGGCCGGCGCACGCCTCGCGCAGCAGAGCGACGAGGCCGGGAAGCCCCCGTTCGGAGGAGCTCCCCGCACCACCTCGACGTACGACCCAGACGTCGACGTCGATACGCATCCTTCAGCACTGCCGCTGATCGCGACGCCGATCTCACTCGACGACGAGCCGACAGGTGCTGAAGCGTCCGCAGCCGGGTTCGCAGAGCAGCCCACCGCCGAGATTCCCGAAGAGGCGGCCTCAGCCGCCCCGCAGCCAGACGACCCGCAGCCAGACAGCCCGGGCGACAGCGCCGATGCCGCATCCGCACGCCAGCCCACACCGGGCGCGACCGCGGCCGCAGCGCAGACACCGGCCGACGAAGACGATCTCGAGCCTTCATCGGCGCCGCTCATCACCGAACGCAACGTCGAGGTACGTCATCTGCAGCGGTCGTTCGGCCGCAAGAATCGTGCGCTGGTCGATGTCAGCTTCACGGCCCGGTCTGGGCATGTCACCGCACTGGTCGGCGTGAACGGCGCCGGCAAGAGCACGGTGCTGCAGATTCTCGCCACGTTGCTCAAGCCGCAGAACGGCGAGGTGCGCATCAACGGCATCGACGCCGTGGCCCGCCCGCAGGATGCCCGCTCGTCGATCGGGTGGGTGCCCGACCACATTCCGCTGTGGCCGCGCATGACGGTGCGGCACACGCTGCAGACCTTCGCACGGCTCTACGGGCTGCCGAGGGCCGAGGCGCGCAAACGCACGATCGATCTGCTGACCAAGACCGGCCTCAACGACGTGGCCAAGCGTCAGGCGCGTCAGCTCTCGCGGGGTCAGCGGCAGCTGCTCTCACTGGCGCGGGCACTCGTGCACGATCCGCAGGTGCTGCTGCTCGACGAGCCCACGTCGGGTCTCGACAACATCAGCCGCGACCGTGTGCAGGCCGCCCTGCGACAGCTCGCCGACGAGGGCAAGACGGTGGTCGTCTCGACCAACTGGTTCGAGGGCCTCGACGACTACGCCGACCACGTCGTCTATCTCACCGAGGGCGTCAGCGCTTCGTCAGCCGAGGTCAACCAGGCTGCAACCGCGCCGCGCTCGTGGCGCATCCGCAGTCTCGACCCGCAGGCGCTGCTCGAGGCGCTGCAGCGGTTCGAGACCCCCTTCGACCTCGACCCGGTCACGCAGGCCGTCGAGGTGCTGATGGGCAGTGACGAGGCGGCGAACCTGCTGCTCGCGCGACTCGTGATCGCCGGCGTTCCGGTGCACGACTACAGTCCGGCGTTCAGCGCGACCGAGCAGACGTTCCGGGCGCTGCAGCAGCAGGCCCCGGCCGACACGACTGAGTCGGTGCTCGACGCGCTCGGCGCCAAGACCGACGACTCGAGTGACGTCGACGATGCCGCCGACCGTCCGGCTGCCGATTCGCACGAGGGCGCTGGCCGCACCTCGCCCGACCGGCTCCGCCACCACAAAGGAGGTGACCGCTGATGCTCACACTCATCGGTCTCGAGCTGCGCCAGCGCGTGCGCGGCTCTGGATGGCTGCCGCTGCTGATCATCTGGCTGCTCGCCATCGGCGGCCTCACCGCCGGCGCCTACTTCATCAGTCAGAGCAAAGGCCAGCCTCTGGGCGCGTGGCTGTTCTCGCTGATCCTGTACTTCACCCTGTTCCTCGCCGCAGTCGTCGTGCCTGCCCTCGGCGGCGGGTCGATCAACGGCGACCGTGAAAGCGGAGTGCTCACGCTCGTGCAGACCGCACCGGTCTCGGCGGCCACGATCGTCTGGGCCAAGGCGTTCGCCGCCTGGATCGCCTCGCTCGTGCTGGTCTTGGTGGCGCTGCCGTTCCTGCTCTTCGCGGCGATCATCGGCGACGTCGGCTGGATCGTCGTGGTGCCCGCCCTGGTCGTGCTCTTCTTGGAACTCGCCTTCTTCTCGGCCATCTCGGTCTCGTTCTCGGGAATCTTCAGCCGCTCGGGCGCCGCGACTGCTCTGTCGTACCTCGTGATCGCGCTGCTGAGCGTCGGCTCGGTCTTCGCGTTCAACATCGGCTCTGCCCTGCTGACCAGTGAGCGCACCGTGCAGGTGAACACGCACGTCGCGGCGTCAGGCTCGCAGGGCGATTCCGCTGCCGACCAGTCGAACGGCCAATCGGGTGCTGACGGCGAGGGGGCAGCCGCTGACGGCACCGCGCAGAGCCGGCGCTGCCAGGTGGTCTCGGAGCAGCGCAGCTACCAGCGCCCCGATCTGGTCTGGCCGGTGCTGGCCGCGAACCCCTTCGTGATTCTGGCGGACGCCACCCCGGCCCGGTTCGGCCACGGTGACGCCGGCACGGCGGTCGGGTATCCGACGAATCTGCTGACCGCACTCAAGGTCGAGCTGCGCAAGGCGCAGCACTCGGCGATTCCGATCGAGACGATCGAGGAATGCGAGTGGTCGGCTGACTCGAAGACCCCCGAGCAGCAGATGGCCGGCACACAGCCGGTGTGGTTCTGGGGCATCGCCGGGCAGATCGTGCTCTCGCTGATTCTGCTCGGGTGGGCCACGTCTCGCACGCGCGCTCCGTCCCGCAACTCGGCGAAGGGGCAGCGCATTGGCTGATTCGCTGTTCTCGAACGAGGCCGCCGTGGCCGGTCATCCGGAGCTCGACAAGCTGGTCGACACGGTCGACACACTGCTGGCAGAGGGCGGCTGCCCATGGGATCGCGAACAGACCCACCGCTCGCTCGCGAAGTATCTGCTCGAAGAGACCTATGAGGCTCTCGAGGCGATCGAGACCGACGACGCGTCGGAGCGAGCGACCGACGCGTTGAAAGAGGAGCTCGGCGACGTGCTCTACCAGGTGCTCTTTCACGCGCGCCTTGCTCAGGCCGAAGGGCGATTCGACATCGACGACCTCGCGGCCGCAGTCGACAAGAAGATGCGCGATCGGCATCCGCACGTGTTCGGTGACGCGCACGCCGAGACGGCCGACGACGTGGTCGCGGTGTGGGACGCGGCCAAGGCCCGCGAGAAAAGCGAGCGCACCAGCGTGCTCGACGGGATTCCGCAGGATCTGCCCGCACTCTCACTTGCCGACAAGGTCATCGGGCGCGCGCACAAGCTGGGCCTGCTTGACGCGACGCAGCCCGGGGCGTTTCAGCTCGAAGACGAAGACGACCTGGGCAAGCTGCTGCTCGCGATCGTGGCGTCGGCGAAGGCGTCCGGGTTCGATTCAGAACGAGCGCTGCGATCGACGCTGCGTGATTTTCAGGGTGAGATTCATGCCGCCGAGCAGGCCGGTTCTGACGCCGGAGTCATCGGGATGACGGGCGGCGCTGCTGACGGCAGCACGGGCGAGTAGCACCAGACGGCGGCTTCTCTGATCAGAAGTCGTCGGCCTTGCGCCGGCGGGCCCTGCGCTCGCGCGCTCGCGCATCGGCAGCAGCCCGACGCGCTGCGGCTCGCTCCTCGAAGGTCTGCGGCTTGGAAGCGCCCGAATCACGGCCTGAAACCGATGACGCGGATGCCCCGCTCTGCCCCGCCTTCGCCCGGGCGCCGGTCTGTGCGCTGGCCTGAGCGTGCGTCTCAGCGGCCGCACTGGCAGCAGCCACCGGCGCCTCGATCACCTCCAGATTCACCAGCACACCGGTCACCCAGTCGACCAGGGGCTGCACGTCGTCTGCGCCCAGCAGCTGCTCGGGCACCGTGATCAGCACGCCGCCGCCCGCGGGCAGCATCGTGTACGAGCCGTAGAGCCGACGCAACCGCATCTGCAGCGAATCGCTCAGCTCGAGCGGCGCGATGCGCAGCCGGCCGCTCACCGCGATGACCTCGGCCAGCCCCGCGCCCGCGAGCGCACGCCGCAGACGAGACACCGAGATGAGGTTGCGCACCGGCAGCGGCAGCCTGCCGTAGCGGTCTTCGAACTCCTCGACCACGGCGTCGATGGCGCCCTCGCGCCCGGTCGGACTCGAAGCGGTCGCCAGCTTCTGATACGCCTCGAGGCGCAGCCGCTCCGAATCGACGTAGTCGGTCGGAATGTGCGCATCGACCGGCAGCTCGAGCCGAAGCTCGATCTGCTCCGCGGCGTCCCCTCCTTTGAACGCGTCGACGGCCTCGCCGACCATCCGCAGGTACAGGTCGAACCCGACACCCGCGATGTGTCCGCTCTGCTCGCCGCCCAGCAGGTTGCCCGCGCCGCGCAGCTCCAGGTCTTTCATCGCGACCTGCATGCCGGCGCCGAGCTCGTTGTTCGCCGCGATCGTCTCGAGCCGGTCGTGGGCGGTGTCGGTCAGCGTCTTCTCCGGGTCGTACAAGAAGTAGGCATAGGCCCGCTCGCGGCCGCGGCCCACGCGCCCGCGCAGCTGGTGCAGCTGCGACAGCCCGTACCGCTGCGCGTCGTCGACGATCAGCGTGTTCGCATTCTGGATGTCCATGCCTGTCTCGATGATCGTGGTCGAGACGAGCACGTCGAACTTCTGCTCCCAGAAGTCGACGATCACGCGTTCCAGCTCGCTCTCGCCCATCTGCCCGTGCGCGACGCCGACGCGCGCCTCGGGCACCAGCTCGGCGATGTGCGCGGCGGCCTTGGCGATGTCGCCGACCCGGTTGTGCACGTAGAACACCTGCCCCTCGCGCAGCAGCTCGCGCCGCACCGCAGCGGCGACCTGCTTGTCGCTGAACGCGCCCACATAGGTGAGCACCGGGTGGCGGGACTCGGGCGGCGTCGCCAGCGTCGACATCTCGCGGATGCCGGTGACGGCCATCTCCAGGGTGCGCGGAATCGGCGTGGCGCTCATCGAGAGCACGTCCACATTCGTCTTCAGCTCTTTGAGCCGCTCCTTGTGCTCGACGCCGAAGCGCTGCTCCTCATCGATGATCACCAGCCCGATCTTCTTGAAGTGCACGCTCTTGCTCAGAATGCGGTGCGTGCCGATCACCATGTCGACCGACCCGTCGGCGAGCCCGGCGATCGTGTCGGCGGTCTCTTTCGCCGTCTGAAAGCGCGAGAGCGTGCGCAGCTTCACCGGGAACCCGGCATACCGCTCGGCGAACGTCTCGGCATGCTGCTGGGCGAGCAGCGTGGTCGGCACCAGCATCGCGACCTGGTAGCCGTCCTGAATCGCCTTGAACGCCGCACGCACCGCGACCTCGGTCTTGCCGAAGCCGACGTCACCGGCGAGCAGGCGGTCCATGGGCATCTCGCGCTCCATGTCGTGCTTGACCTCGTCGATGGTCTGCAGCTGATCAGGCGTCTCGGCATATGGGAACGCCTCTTCGAGCTCGTGCTGCCAGGGCGTGTCAGCCCCGAACGCGTGCCCCCTCGCACGAGTGCGCTCGGCATAGAGCTTCACCAGCCCGACCGCGATCTCGCGCACCGCCTTGCGCGCCTTGCTCTTGGTGCGCGACCAGTCAGAACCGCCGAGCTTCGACAACGTCGGGTCTTCCCCGCCCACATACCGCGTCAGCTGGTCGAGCTGGTCGGTGGGCACGTACAGGCGGTCGCCCGGGTGCCCCTTCTTGCTCGGCGCGTACTCGATCACGAGGTACTCGCGCAGGTGCCGCCCGTCGCGCCCGCCGACCTCGCGGCTGGTCAGCTCGATGAACCGGCCGATGCCGTGCTTGTCGTGCACGACCAGGTCGCCCGGCTTCAGCTGCAGCGGGTCGACCGTCTTGCGCCGCCGGCTCGCCAGCTTCTTCGGCTGGCCCCGGTTGTAGCCGGCGGTGCGCCCGAAGAACTCGGCCTCGGTGATCAGCGCCAGCCGTTCGTCGGCGAGCTCCCAGCCCTCGTCGACATCGGCCACGAGGATGCCGGCCACGCCCGCCTCGATCGCTGCGGCGGATGCGGGGCGCGCGGCGACCTCCTGATCGGCCAGCAGCTGCATGGTGCGGGCGGCCGTGCCCTTCGCCACCGCTGTGATCACCACGCGCCAGCCGTCGGCCAGCAGCGCCCGCACATGCTCGATCGCTCCGTTGGCGTCGCCTGCGAAGCTCGGCACTGCCCGCGCGACGACAGGCACCGATCCCGCGGGGGCATCTGCGGCATCCGCCCCACCGGTCTCTGCACCGGCGATCTCGCTGTCGAACGGCGAGATCTGCCACCAGTGACGAGGGGCTGCCGCCGTGCGCAGCGCATCGAGGTCGAGGTATTCGCCGGCGCTGAGGTCGATCGGTGCTTCGGCTCCGGCGACGGCGGCGCTCCACGCGGCCTCGAGAAACTCACGGTTGGTCGCGACCAGGTTCTTGGCACGGGTGCGGGCCCGCTCCGGGCTGACCACGGCGACGACGGCATCCTGCGAGAGGTAGTCGGTGATCGGCACGAGGTGGTCGTCGAGTGCAGGCGCCAGTGACTCCATGCCCTCGACCGGAATGCCCTGCGAGAGCTTCTCGAGCATGCCCGCGAGATTCGGAAACTCGTGTTGCATCTCGGCAGCGCGCTGTCGCACGTGCTCCGTGAGCAGCAGCTCACGGCTGGCGCCGATGTCGACCATGTCGAGCTGTTGATCGTCGGTGCGCTGGTCGGCCACGTGGAACGGCTTGATGGTGTCGACCTCGTCACCGAACAGCTCGATGCGCACCGGGTAGTCGGCGGTCGGCGGGAACACGTCGATGATGCCGCCGCGCACGGTGAACTCCCCGCGGCGAGTGACCAGGTCGACGCGCGCGTAGGCCATCTCGACGAGGCGGGTGGCGAACTCTTCGAGCGGATGCTCCTCGCCCACGGCGACATGCAGCGGGCGGATGCCGGCGAGGTTGTCGGCGACGGGCTGCAGCGCTGCACGCACGCTCGCGATCACGATCTGCACCTTCGGCTGGACTGCGGCCGCGCCGCTCTCAGCGCTCGAGGCGTCATCGCGCGCGTCGCGCCAGTCGGCGAGTGAGCGCAGCACCTCGAGGCGCTGCCCGGTGACCTGCGGCGACGGGCTCAGCCGCTCGTGCGGCAGGGTCTCCCAGGCCGGCAGCTCCTGCACCGACGCCTCGGGCAGCAGTTCGCGCAGGGCGCGCAGCAGAACGTCGGCCTCACGACCGGTCGGCGTGACGATCAGGTACTGGCCGCCGGCGTCAGCAGCGGGGTCGCCCGAGAGATCGTCACCGGAATACTCCTCGATCATCGCGGCCAGCAGCGCCGTGCGCAGCCGCTCGATGCCGACGATGTTCAGGTCGCGTTCGTCGATCGCCTCGCGCACCCGCTGAAAGGCGTCGGTGCCCGCGAAGGCTCGAGTGATCGCCTCGGCGTGATCCGGCAGCACGAAGGCTGCCTCAGCTGCTTCGGAGTCGACGTTGCTGCGCTTGGCTGCCATGCTCACTTTCGGTTGTCGTGCGGAGCGTGAAAACGCTGCTGGGCCGGTTCGAGGCCATCGGTGGCGAGGGCGAGCGCCGCATCCGCCGCATCGCTGACCAGCATGGGCAGCTCGCGACGCTCGGTGCTCGAGAAGGGGCGCAGCACGTAGTCGGCGACGGGCTGCCGGCCCGGCGGGTGGTCGATGCCCACCCGCACTCGTGCGAAGTCGCGGGTCTTGGTCGCGGCGATGATGTCGCGCAGTCCGTTGTGCCCGCCGTGGCCGCCGCCGCTCTTGAGGCGCAGCGTGCCGAACGGCAGGTCGAGATCGTCGTGCACCACGATCAGGTGACCGGGGGTGACGTGGTAGTAGTCGAGCAGGGCGGCGACGGGACCGCCCGAGGTGTTCATGAAGCTGCCGAGGTGCGCGAGCAGCAGTTTGATCGTCTGGCCCGGCGTGTGCGTCGCGTGAGCGGCGGATGCTCGGGTCACGCCCGTCGCCACGAAGGCGTTCGCACGTTTGTTGCGCTGGAACGAACCGGCACTGAGGTCGGCGGCAAGACGCTCGACGGCCATGTGACCGACGTTGTGTCGCGTTGCCTCGTAATCGGCCCCGGGATTGCCAAGACCGACGATGAGATACGGGGTGTCACTCACGGTGCGGTGATTGCTCTCTTCTTGTCTGTCTGGCTGGCTGCCGACCGGCCAGGTGCGGGCCTGCATGTGGAGCTGGGCCGCGCGCGAACGAACGCGACGCGGCCCAGCGGAGCAGCTGCTCGAGTCGATCAGGCCTCGGTCGTCTCGGCGTCGCCGGCACCCGCGGCCTCTGCGGCAGCCTCGGCCTCAGCGGCCTCGACGGCGAGTTCGTCGGCCGAGTCGCCCATGTCGGCCGCGCTCGGAATGATGACCGAGAGCACGAGGGCCTCGGGATCGGTGACCAGCTCAGCGCCCTCGGGCAGCACGAGATCTTTCGCATAGATCTTGGTGCCCTCGTCGGCGCCCTCGATCTCGATCTTGACGTTCTCGGGAATGGCGATGGCCTCGACGCTCAGCAGAACGGTGTTGAGGTCGGTCTCGGCGATGGTTCCGCCGACCGGCTCGCCGACGAGGTGCAGCGGCACCTCGACCTCGACCTTTTCACCGCGCTTGACGGCCAACAGGTCGACGTGCTCGATGATGCGCTTGACCGGATCGCGCTGCACGTCTTTCACGAGCACCAGGTGCTCGTCGTCACCGGTCTTGACGGTGAGCAGCGCGTTCGAGGTGCGCAGGGCGAGGCCGAGCTGGTGGGCCTCGAGTGCGACGTGCACGGGATCTGCGCCGTGGCCGTAGATCACTGCGGGGGTCTGGCCCTCGCGGCGCAGCTGACGCGAAGCGCCCTTGCCGAAGCTGGTGCGCACGATGGCGTCGAAGGTGTTCTCGGCGTTGTCTGCCATGTTGTCTCCTTGATCAGTGGGATGCGCTCGTGCGCACCCGCCGTATGGTGTCGACGCGCTCGAAGCGCACGGCGTCATGCCGCGGGGCATCGGGTGGTCGACGGTTTTCTCAACTCAAGCACTCACGCGCGAGGAGAGGGCGGGCTGCCCACTCACTGCGTCGATAACGGCTGAGGCATCTGCTCGCGCAGCGGCCTCGGCCCTCGCCGAAGTATCAGTGCACAGTCTATGTCGTGTCGAGGCCCGCTGCCAAGCCGCAAGTTCGGCCACCGGCACCGATTCTCGTACGATGAACGAGTCAGAGGAGGCCCGATGTTCCCCACTTCGTCTGCACCTGAGTCTGCATCCGCCTCGCGGCGCGAGCAGGCACGGATGCTGCTGCACGGCATCCGCATCATTCAGGCGCCCATGGCCGGCGCGACCACGCCCGAACTCGCGGCTGCGGTGTCGAACGCCGGCGGCCTGGGATCGCTCGGCGTCGGGGGCGCCGATCCGACGCGGGCGGGCGAACAGATCACCCGCACGGCCGAGCTGACCGGGCGGCCGTTCATGGTCAACTTCTTCGCGCACGTCGAGCCGCGGTCGAGCGCCGTGGTGACGCAGTCGTGGCTGCGACTGCTCGAGTCAGAGTTCGCCGCCCTCGAAGCGGCCGCGCCGAGCACGCTGCGCCCGATCTACGCCAGTGCGGCGACCCCAGGTGAGAACACGCAGCGGCTGGTCGATGTGCTGGTCGCCGCCCGACCGACCGTGGTGAGCTTTCATTTCGGGCTGCCGGCCGCGGGAGTGATCGAGCAGCTGCACGATGCAGGCATCCTGGTGCTCGTGACGGCGACCACGCCCGACGAGGCGCGCATCGTCGAGCAGGCCGGTGCTGATGCCGTGATCGCTCAGGGATGCGAGGCCGGCGGGCACCGCGGCGTGTTCGATGCGACGCCCGACGGCGATGCGGATGCGCGGGCCTCGCGCGGGGCCCAGACGCTCGACCTCGTCGCCGCGGTGGTGCAGGACGTCGACCTGCCGGTGGTCGCCGCCGGCGGGCTCATGAATGGCGTCGACGTCGCGCACGCCCTCTCGGCGGGTGCCGTCGCCGCGCAGCTGGGCACGGCGTTTCTGCTCTGTCCCGAGGCGGCGACCGCGTCAGCACACCGCGAGCGCATCCGCGAGGAGGTCAGTCGCGTCCGGCTCAGCAGCATGCGGTCGAGCAGCACGCGCACCGAACTCGGCAGACAGCAGCGCGCTGCGATCGATCCCACCGCGTTCACCAGCGCGATCTCGGGCCGCCCTGCCCGCGGGCTGCGCAATCGCATGCACGAGATCGGCGCGCGGGCGAGAACGCTGGGAGTGCGGGTTCCCGACTATCCGCTGACCTACGACGCGGGCAAGGCGCTGGCGGCGGCGGCAGCCGCGCATGGGGATGCCGCCTCGTTCGCCGCGCTCTGGGCCGGATCCGAGGTCGGCCGGGCTCGCGAGATGCCGGCGGCCGACCTCGTGCACGTGCTCATCGCCGAGCTGGAGCGCGCCCGCGGCTGAGTCGTGGCAGGCGCGACCGGTCAGCTGAGGGTCAGTGACCCCAGGTCGAGATCTGGTCGAGCGCGGCCACCTCGTCGGCGGTCAGTTCGACCTCGCCGACCGCGAGCAGCCCCGCGACCTGATCGACGCGTGAGGCCGAGGCGTTCGGGGCCACCACCTGCGGCTTCGTGAGCAGCCAGGCGAGGGCGATGGTGGCGATCGACGTCTGGTGCGCGTGGGCGATCTCGTCGAGCTGGTCGATGACCGCCAGGCCGGCCGGCACAGCGTACTTCGATGCAGCACCTGCCCGCGGCGAATCGCCCTGCTCGACGGGCTCGCGGTACTTGCCGGTGAGGAATCCCGAGGCGAGCGACCAGTAGGGCAGCACCGCGAGGTTCTCGCGCGCGGCGAGCGGCGCAAGATGCTCTTCGTAGTCGTTGCGATGAACGAGGTTGTAGTGCGGCTGGATGGCCACCGGCTCTGCCCAGCCGTTGTCACGCGAGACCTTCAGCCAGGCCTCAGTCGACTCGGCCGAGAAGTTCGAGACGCCGATCGCGCGGATCTTGCCGGCTCTCACCAGGTCGTCGAAGGCCTGCGCCGTCTGCTCGATGGGCACGTTCGGGTCTTCTTCGTGCGCGTAGTAGAGGTCGATGTAGTCGGTGCCGAGTCGCTGCAGCGACTCGTCTGCTGCGGCTGCGACATTGGCCGGTGAGAGCCCTGGACGCTTGGAGTACTTCGCCACCTTCGTGGCGATCACCACAGAGGAGCGATCCCTCCCGCGCAGCCATGACCCGATGATCGTCTCGGATTCGCCGCCGACGTGCTCATCGTCAGCCCACTCCGAGTAGGAGTCTGCCGTGTCGATCAGGTTGCCGCCGCCCTCGGTGAACCGGTCGAGCAGTTCGTGCGAGCGCTGTTCGTCGGCTGTCCACCCGAAGACGTTGCCCCCGAATGCGAGAGGGAAGATCTCGATGCCGCTCTTGCCGATCACTCTGGTCGCTGACGTGGTCATGGTCTGGTTTCCTTTCGGTCATGCGCTGTTCCGGGGCAGGCTCGCTCGGATGTCTGCACACCATATCGGCTGCGGCCGTCGTTCGCACGCTGCTGCGACGTGTCACGCCACATCTGTTCTGCGCAGCAGCCGATACACGGTCGCGGCCAGAGCAGGAGCCACGAACGAAGCCGCCAGCACGCCCAGCGTTGCATGCTCGGTATGCAGCCGAGCATCCGCATCACCGCCTGAGAACGCGAGCTGCGCCACCAGCAGCGACATCGTGAACCCGACGCCGGCGAGCAGGGCGACCACCCAGAGGTCCGGCCAGCTGACCGACGCCGGGGTGCGCTGTACCGCGACGGTGCCGGCACGTCGAGCTCGGGCGAGGCCCCACGCGCGACCGGTGCGCTGCACGAGCCACGTCGCCAGGATGATGCCGACCGGCTTGCCCACGACCAGCCCCAGGAGCACTCCGCAGAAGACCGGGTCGGCGCCGGGCGACAGCGCACCGCCCACGCCCGCGCGCCCGCCCTGCAGCGGCACCCCGGCGCTCACCAGGGCGAAGGCGGGCACGACGACCCACATTGCGAGCCGCTCCAGCATCCGACGCAGGCGGGGCCGCACCCACGGCCCGACCAGCAGGCCGAGCGCCACCGCCACGATCGTCGGATGCAGCCCCGGCGTATAGAACACTGCGAGCACGATCATCGCGAACAGGTCGTCGGCCACCGCGAGTGCGAGCAGAAACGCACGGGCCGGAGCGGGCACACCGGGTGCCACGAGCGCGAGCAGCGAGACCGCGAAGGCGATGTCGGTCGCCGTGGGAATGGCCCAGCCGTGCGCTGCGGGCCCGCCGGCGGTGAAGGCGACGAAGATCAGGGCGGGCACGATCATGCCGCCGAGTGCCGCCGCGATCGGCGTCAGCGCCCGCCGCGGAGTCGACAGGCTGCCCCGCGAGAACTCGTCACGCAGCTCGACACCGGTCACGAAGAAGAACGCGGTGAGCAGCCATTCGGCGACCCACTCGTGCACGGTGAGCGGGCCGAGCCGCGCTTCGATCACGTCGTGCCACGCGCCGCTCGCAGCGGAGTTGGCCAGGACGAGCGCAACCGCCGTCGCGGCGATCAGCAGGATGCCTGGCAGCATCTCGGTCAGGCGCACCCTGCGAGTGCGATGGGCTCGTTGAGCGGATGCTGCGGTCACGTCGCGGTCATCGGGTGCGGCGGGCGGGATGGGTGCGGGCATGGGTCTCCTCGTGTCTGTCGACCAGGCTTCCCGACGCACCACTCGGGCCACCGGCCACGAGATCGACCCAGTCTAGCGTGCGGCCACGGTAGAATTGCGCTCATGACTTCCAGCGCATCAGCCAATATCGGGGTCGTCGGCCTCGCCGTCATGGGCAGCAACCTGGCCCGCAACCTGGCCCGCCACGGCAATACCGTCGCTCTCTACAACCGCACTCCGCAGCGCACCCGCGATCTGATGCGCGACCATGCCGACGAGGGCGACTTCGTGCCCACCGAGACGGTGACCGAGTTCGCTCAGGCGCTGCAGCATCCGCGCACCGCGATCATCATGGTCAAGGCGGGCCAGCCGACCGACGAAGTGATCCGCCAGCTCAGCGAGGTGTTCGAGCCGGGCGACATCATCGTCGACGGCGGCAATGCACAGTTCGCCGACACCATTCGCCGTGAGCGCGAGGCGCGTGCACGTGGGCTGCACTTCGTCGGCGCAGGCATCTCGGGGGGCGAGGAGGGCGCGCTCAACGGCCCCTCGATCATGCCCGGCGGCAGCGACGAGTCGTACAAGACCCTCGGGCCGATCCTGGCGTCGATCGCCGCACAGGTCGACGGCGAGCCCTGCGTCACGCACGTGGGCACCGACGGCGCGGGCCACTTCGTGAAGATGGTGCACAACGGCATCGAGTACGCAGACATGCAGCTGATCGGCGAGAGCTACGACCTGCTGCGCCGCGGCGCCGGCCTCGAGCCGGCTGAGATCGCCGACGTCTTCGCAGAGTGGAACAAGACCGACCTCAACTCGTACCTCGTCGAGATCACCGCAGAGGTGCTGCGCCAGGTAGACGCTGAGACCGGCAGCCCGCTCGTCGACGTGATCGTCGATGAGGCCGGCATGAAGGGTACCGGCACGTGGACGGTGCAGACCGCCCTCGACCTTGCCGTGCCGGTCACGGGCATCGCCGAGGCGGTCTTCGCCCGCGGGCTGAGCGGCCGCCCCGTTCAACGCCAGGCGGCGCAGCAGCGCTTCACCGCATCCGCCGGATACCCCGACGGCCAGCTCGGCGTGACCGACCGCGACGCCTTCGTCGAGGCGGTGCGCCTCGCACTGCTCGCCTCGAAGATCGTGGCCTATGCCCAGGGCTTCGACGAGATCCAAGCCGGAGCGGCGAAGCACGGCTGGAACATCGACCTCGCGGCGATCGCCCGCATCTGGCGTGGCGGCTGCATCATACGCGCCGGGTTCCTGAACCTGATCGCGGCCGCGTACGAGGGCGATCCGACGGATGCTCCGGCATCGCTGATCACCGCGCCTCACTTCGCCGAGGTGCTCGATGCGACGCAGGGCGCGTGGCGACAGATCGTCGCTCACGCGGCGCTCGGCGGCATCCCAGTGCCCGGGTTCGCCAGCTCGCTCGCCTACTTCGACGGGTTGCGCTCGCCTCGCCTGCCCGCCGCTCTCGTGCAGGGCCAGCGGGACTTCTTCGGCGCGCACACATATCGTCGCGTCGATCGGGCGGGGGCGTTCCACACGCTGTGGTCTGGCGACCGCAGCGAAGTCGAGGCGTAGTCCCCGCTCACCGCGGTGCCGAGCGAGAACGGCATCTGCATGACACCGCCGCAGGTATCGGCACAGGAGTGACGCAGACTGGCGATCGAGCGCCGACGTGTCATTCCTGTGCTGCAGACAGCAGCCCGGCGGCCACGCCCGCCTCACGCATCTTCGCAGCGATGCTGTCGATCGTCTCATGGGCGTTGAGGCCGCTCGGGTTCGGCAGCACCCACAGCTCGGCGCCGGCCAGCCGATCAGTCTGCAGCCCCATGCGCGCTTTCGGGCGACGATAGGCCGTGCGATACGACATCACGCCGAGCACGGCGACCACCCTCGGCCGCACACGCGCCACCACCTCGTCGAGACGCGCGGCACCGGCTCGCAGCTCATGGGCAGAGAGCTCGTCAGCGCGAATCGTCGCGCGGTTGACGAAGTTCGTCGAGCCGAGCCCTGCCGCGACGAAGTCAGCCCGATCGGCAGCGCTCAGCCCGTGGCTGGCATCGAAGTGCCGCTGCACCAGGCCTGACCGTTCGAGCGCCGGCCAGAACCGGTTGCCCGGGTATGCATACGGAGCGTTCACCGCGGCCGTCCACAGCCCCGGGTTCACCCCGACGAAGAGCAGCTTGGTGTTCGCGCCGATGATGTCGTCAACGGTGCCGTTCTCATGCGCGAGCAGCTCGGCTCTGGTGAATCGCTTCATAGACGTCGTCACCTCTCGTGTGCACCGGCATGCGGCGCCGACTGCGTGCCCGCCGAAACACGTCCCGAGACTCGGCCCGTGCGGTTCGCCGCATCACGCTGCAGATCGCGGTCGATCCATGCCAAGACCACCGCGGCGAGCCGGTCAAGCTCCTCAGCAGTGAGCTCGCGCCCCTTCGGAATCCCGTACCACTTCTCGACACAGCCCCGACAGCAGGTGGCCGTGGCATGCTGCGCGGGAAAGACCGGATGCCCGTGATACGGCGTCTGCCGCCCGTCGTGCAACGGGTGCGCCGCGCCGATCCGTTTGGCCAACAGGTCACGGGCGTGGGATGCGATGGTCGCCCTGCCCCGTTGCCTCGCGTAGTCGGCGTCGGCCTTCGTCAGACAGAACTTCGCGCGAAAAGCGGACCGCGCGAGTCTCGTCAGCACTCCGGCCGGGTCGTTCATGGTGTGAAGACTACTCGAGAATCTCACCCAGGTCGTGGACCTCGACCTCGTCGTCTGCGAGCGGCTTCGGCTCGCCGCTCGTGCCGTGCTTGTGCTCGTTCCAGACGCGGGCCGCGATCTTCGCACGCCGCTCCCAGGCATCCGCCTCGGGATCCTCGAGTGCGCGCAGCACGTCTGCGTACGCGTCGAAGAGACGGGCGCTGTATGAGAAGGCGGTGTCGGGATCCAGCTCGGGGATCTCAAGCGCCTTGCGCGCCTCGCCGAGCTTGCCCTGATCACGCCAGGCACCGCTGACCACGATCGCCAGCTCGACGCGCACCTCGGTCGGCACCTCGGTGAGATCGGTCTCTTCGGCCAGGGCGATGGCGTCTGCCGGGCGTTCCAGGCCGCGCTCGGCGTCGGCCAGCAGCGCGATGTTCAGCTGACTGCCGGTGATGCGACGATGCGTGCGCAGTTCGCGCAGCGCGGTCTGCCAGTCACCCGAACGGTATGCCGCAATGCCGGCGACTTCGCGAACGATCGCGATGCGCCCAGCTCGCTTCACAGCTGCGGCCGCGTACGTGTATGCCTCGGCCGGGTTGTCGTCGATCAGCGCGAGAGCGACCGCGAGCTGCTGCGCGACCACATCGGCATTCTCCCGTGCGAGGGTCTTGAGCTCGACGCGCATGCCGAAAGGCAGGTCGTCGGGGCGCACATTCGATGGAAGCTCCGGCTCATTGCGCCTCGGTGCGCGCTCGTCGAACCGGCGCTCGTCATGGGCGCGGTAGCCGCCACGTCGATCATCACGGCCTCGGAAGTCGGATCGACGGTCGTCACGACGGTCATCACGCCCGCGGTACCCGCCCTTGCGATCATCGCGGTAGCCACCGCGCCGATCGTCGCGACCCTGGAAGTTCGAACGACGATCGTCACGCCGATCGCTGTCGCCACGGTAACCACCACGCCGATCATCACGCCCGCGATAGCCGTCCTGACGATGATCATCATGACGGTCGTCACGACGGTCGTTCCCGCCGCGGTACCCACCACGGTCGGTGCGGTCGGTGCGTCGATCATCACGCCCGCGGTACCCGCCCTTGCGATCATCACGGTAGCCACCGCGTCGATCATCACGTCCCTGAAAGTTCGACCGACGATCGTCACGCCGATCGTCACCTCCGCGATAGCCGCGCCGGTCGTCCCGGCGATCGTCCCGGCGATCGCCTCCGTTCCGGTACCCATTACGCTGATCGTCACGGTTGTCACGGTCGCTCCGCCGGTCGTCGTGCCCGCGATAGCCTCCGCGAGACGAGCCCGCACCGTCGCCGTCTCGGCGAGGCCGATCTGACCAGCGGCCGCCGCCGCGGTACTCGTGACGTTCTTGGCCGCCACTGCGGCCGCCGTCACGGTACTGACGCTTCGGGCCGCCACTGCTGCGGTGGTTGTTCCCCGACCCGCCCCGGTGATCATTTCGGCTGTTGCGACCCTGACTGCTGTCGCGGCGGCTGTCGTCGCCGCGATTGTTGTATTCACTCATGGTGTGTCTCCTGTCCGTTATAGACAGGGTCTTCATCATGCTGAAGCATTCCTGCCAGTCCTGGTCGTGGTGGTTGTGTGGTTGGCGTGGTGTGTGGTTAACGACGGAAGGCCACCCCGTTTCGGGGTGGCCTTCCGTGAATGATGTTCCGGCGGTGTCCTACTCTCCCACACGGTCCCC
>NZ_JAJOZT010000006.1 GCF_021168475.1 Pseudoclavibacter sp. 13-3
AAACAAATGAGCGGTCCCGCTTGAGGCCCAGAACCCAACAGATCCCAGCACCTTTGGGGTGACAAGAAGAAACAATACCCACACCCCACCAACCACCCAAAACCACCCACCACACCCGGGCGTGTCGTACGGGAATGACCGGGGGCGTCTGACGTGCTGCCCGCGCACGGGAGCTCATCGAGACCGGAGCCGCTGCAGCCTGCGACAGCGCACTCTCCCGTGCACAGGAACCGCTTCCCTCGGTCAGGGACGCGAAGAGGGAGCCGCCACCGGTGGTGACCGCTCCCTCTGGAATGGCGACGGGCCGATGCCCCGGCTGCACGCCTAGGCCACAGTGAGACTGGCCAGCGTCTTCTTGCCGCGTCGCAGCACCGCGTGGCGCCCGTGCAGCAGCGGCTGGCCTGCCAGTGCGGCCTCGGGGTCGGTGACCCGTACGTTGTTGACCGAGACCCCTCCCTGAGAGATCGCGCGTCGGGCTTCGCCCAAGCTCTTCACCAGTTCGGTCTCGACCAGTGCCGCAGCGACTGTGGTGTCTGGCGCGACCGTCGCGGCCGGCAGCTCGGCAAGGGCGGCGACCAGGGTGGCTTCGTCGAGCGTCGTGAGATCTCCGTTGCCGAAGAGCGCCGCCGAGGCCTCGATCGCCGCGCGTGTGGCGCTCAGCCCGTGCACGAGTGCAGTGACCTCCAGCGCCAGGCGACGCTGTGCCTCACGTCTGTACGGCTCGTCAGCGACCTTTTGCGCGTACTCCGCGATCTCGTCGCGATTCAGGAATGTGAAGACTTTGAGGCGAGCGATCACGTCTGCGTCATCGGTGTTCAGCCAGAACTGGTAGAACGCGTAGGGGGCCGTGAGATCGGCGTCGATCCAGATGGCGTTGCCCTCGCTCTTGCCGAACTTGGTGCCGTCGGAGTTCGTGATGAGCGGTGTGCCCATCGCATGCGCAGACTGCTTCTCGACGCGCCTGATCAGATCGACGCCGCCGACCAGGTTGCCCCACTGATCCTGACCGCCGCTCTGCAGCGTCACGCCCTCACGCCGGAAAAGCTCGAGAAAGTCATTGGCCTGCAGCACCTGGTAGCTGAACTCGGTGTAGCTGATGCCGGCGTCGGAGTTCAGCCGCTTCGAGACGGCCTCTTTCGAGAGCATCGCGCCCACGCGGAAGTTCTTGCCGATGTCACGCAGAAAGTCGATCGCGCTCAGCTGTGCCGTCCAGTCGAGGTTGTTCACGATGTGCACCGCGTTCTCGCCCTCGTCGCTCAGATACCCCGAGACCTGATGCTGTATGCGTGTGACCCACTCCCCGACCTGCTCTCGGGAGTGCAGCGTGCGCTCAGCGGTCGGCCGGGGATCGCCGATGAGTCCGGTGGCCCCGCCGACCACGGCGTACGGGGTGTTGCCGGCCAGCTGGAGACGACGCATCAGCAGCAGCTGCACCAGGTGCCCCAAGTGCAGGCTCGCCGCAGTGGGGTCGAATCCGCAGTAGTAGCGGATCGGGCCGGCGGCGAGGGATGCCCGCAGGTCGTCGAGATCGGTGCTCACTGAGATGAGTCCGCGCCATTGGAGCTCGTCGACGATGGAGTCGAAGGATTCGTCAATGCGCTGCGGAGCAAGTTCGGTCGGAGTGTCCGTCACGGTTTCAGTCACTTTCTCTCTATGCCTGCGGCTCGGCGACGCCGATGCGACGCAGCGTCTCACCGAGTGTTCGTGGTGCCTCTTCCAGCTGGGCCCGCACGTTCACCACAGCAGTGCCGCCGCGACCGGTGCGGGCGTTCACCGACCCGGCGACGGTCAGCACGTCTCGCACGCCGGGCGTGAGCCGAGCATCCACCGACGCGTACTCGGCGTCAGTCGGCTCGTCGAGCCCGATGCCACGCTGCTCGCAGTAGCCGACCAGCTTGCCCGAGATCTCGTGCGCATCACGGAACGGCACGCCACGCTTGACGAGCCACTCGGCGACGTCGGTCGCCAGAGAGAAGCCCTTGGGCGCGGCCTCGGCCATGCGCTCGGTGTTGAAGCGGGCCGTCGCGACCATACCGGCGTAGGCGGGCAGCAGCACTTCGAGCTGTGTCACCTGGTCGAAGATCGGCTCTTTGTCTTCTTGCAGGTCGCGGTTGTACGCCAACGGCTGGGCTTTCAGCGTCGCCAGCAGGCCGGTCAGGTCGCCGATGAGCCGGCCGCTCTTGCCACGGGCCAGCTCGGCGATATCGGGGTTCTTCTTCTGGGGCATGATCGACGAGCCGGTCGAGTACCCGTCATCGAGAGTCACGAAGTCGAACTCGGCGGTGTTCCAGGTGATGATCTCTTCGGCGAAGCGCGACAGATTGATGCCGATCAGCGTGAGGATGAACGAGAACTCCGCCACCACATCGCGCGAGGCCGTGCCGTCGATCGAGTTCTGCACCGACGAGGTGAACCCCAGGTCTTCGGCGACCGCCTGCGGGTCGAGACCCAGCGTGTTGCCGGCGAGCGCGCCCGAGCCATAGGGCGACACGTCGGCGCGATCGCGCCAGTCGGCGAGTCGGTCGAGGTCGCGCAGCAGCGGCCAGACGTGCGCGAGCAGGTGGTGTCCGAGCAGCACGGGTTGCGCGCTCTGCAGATGCGTGCGGCCGGGCAGCGGGTCGTCGATATGGCGTTCAGCCTGCTCGAGCAGCGCGTCGACGACGTGGGCGACCAGACCGGCGATGGTTCGGGCATGATCTTTCGCGTACATGCGCACGAGGGTCGCGATCTGATCGTTGCGCGAACGACCGGCGCGCAGCTTGCCGCCGAGCTCGCCGCCGGCGATCTCGATCAGGCCGCGTTCGAGTGCCGAGTGCACGTCTTCGTCTTCGGGCTGGGCGGCGAACGCGCCGGATGCCACGCGCCGACCGAGTTCGTCGAGCGCGGCGATCATGTCTCGGTACTCGTCGTCGGTCAGATAGCCTGCCCGGTGCAGAGCCGCCGCGTGTGCGTGCGAGCCTGCCAAGTCGTACGGAGCGAGCACCCAGTCGAACTGTGTCGACCTGCTCAGCTCGGCGAGAGCCGGCGACGGCCCGTCGGTGAAGCGTCCACCCCAGAGAGCTCCGGCTTTTCCTGCGCGTTCAGACATTGTGCTCCTTCATGCCGCGCCTGCGGCCGTGATCATTCTACGCGAGAGGTCTCGTCGAGCCGGTGCACCGCGTCGCGCGCCGAATGCGCAGAACGGGCCGCGGCAGGTGGATGTGCCGCGGCCCGTTCAGGACTCGTCGATCTGGGCAGCCGTGCGGGGCTGCCCTGCTCAGTGCTGCAGCAGCCAGGCCAACAGCGCTTTCTGCGCGTGCAGACGGTTCTCGGCCTCGTCCCAGACCACGCTCCTCGGGCCGTCTATCACCGACGCCGAGACTTCATAGCCGCGATAGGCCGGCAGGCAGTGCAGAAAGACCGCGTCGTCGGCGGCCTGCCCGAAGAGCTCGTCGTTCACCTGGTAGCCGGTGAAGAGTCGTTGGCGTTCGGCTTTCTCAGCCTCCTGCCCCATCGACACCCAGGTGTCGGTGAGCACGACGTCGGCTCCACTGACCGCGGCCTGCGGATCAGTGCCGACCCAGACGGAGCCGCCGGTCTCAGCGGCACGTCGCTCGGCATCCGCAACGACCTTCGGGTCGGGCAGATAGCCCTCGGGCCCAGCCACGCGCACATGCATGCCGGCGGTCGCACCGCCCAGCAGGTACGAATGCGACATGTTGTTCGCCGCATCGCCGACGTAGGTCAGGGTGAGGCCGGAAAGCGCACCCTTGTGCTCGCGAATCGTGAGCAGGTCGGCCAGGATCTGGCATGGGTGAAAGTCGTCTGACAGAGCGTTGACGACCGGAACGCGGCTGTTCGCGGCCATCTCTTCGAGGCCCGACTGCGCGTAGGTGCGCCAGACGATCGCCGCGACCATGCGCTCGAGCACATGTGCGGTGTCGCTGATCGACTCCTTGCCGCCGAGCTGGCTCGATTGCGACTCGACGATCAGGGGCGAACCTCCGAGATCGGCGATGCCGGTGGCGAACGACACGCGGGTGCGCGTCGAAGTCTTGTCGAAGAAGACGGCGACTGTCTGCGGGCCCTCAAGCGGCCGCTGCGAGAATCGATCGGCCTTGAGCGCGGCAGCGAGGTCGAGCACCTCGGCCTGCTCTGCTGGGGTCAGATCGTCGTCTCGAAGAAAATGCCTAGTCATGCGTTGAGCCTCTCTGTCGCCTTGGTCCATCGTTCGCCGAACTCCTGCACCTCTGCCTCGCCGATGATCAGCGGCGGCGCGAGGCGAATGGTCTGCGCGTCAGGTGCGTTGATGATGAGGCCCTCGTCGAGCGCAGCTGCGACCAGGTCGGCCGCGACCGGCTTCTCGAGCTGCACGCCGAGCAGCAGCCCCATGCCGCGCACGCCGGTGACGAGCGGCAGCGTCGGCAGCGCGTCGCGCAGGTGCTGCGACTGATGCTGCACGTTGTCGAGCAGCGCCTCGCCCTCGATCGAGCTGATGACCGTGCGGCCTGCGGTCGTCGCCAGCGGGTTGCCGCCGAAGGTCGAGCCGTGATCGCCGGCATGCAGGATGCCGCTGGCTGCTCCGACGGTGACCGTCGCGCCGATCGGCACGCCACCGCCGAGGCCCTTGGCCAGCGTGAAGACGTCGGGCATGATGCCTGACTGCTGGAAGGCGAACCAGCTGCCAGTGCGGCCCATGCCGGTCTGCACCTCGTCGACGATCAGCAGCGCGTCTGCCTTCGTCGTCAGCTCGCGGGCCTTCTGCAGGTAGCCTTGGGGCAGCGGCAGCACACCCGCCTCGCCCTGTACGGGCTCGACGAAGATCGCCGCCACCGAGTCGTCGATGGTGTCGAGCGCGTCGAGCGTCGCCGGGATGAACTCGACCTCACCGGCAAGCGGTTCGAAGCGTTCGCGCAGCTTGTGCTTCCACGTCACGCTGAGTGCACCGAGGGTACGCCCGTGAAAGGCATGCTCAAGCGCGAGAATGCGGGTGCCTCCGCCCTGGTGCGCGTGGGCGCGGGCGATCTTGAAGGCCGCTTCGTTGGCCTCGGTGCCACTGTTGGCGAAGAACACGCGGCCGTTCTCGGGGCTGCCGGCGACGCGCAGCAGGTCTTCGGCGAGACCGATCTGCGACGGCGAGGTGAAGATGTTCGAGACGTGGATGATGCGAGCGGCCTGCTCGCTGATCGCACGCACGAGTGCGGGGTGGGCGTGGCCGAGCGCCGAGACGGCGATGCCTGCCAGAAAATCGAGGTACCGATTGCCATCGACGTCGTATACCCATGCGCCCCGACCGTGATCGAGCTCGCGTGCGGGGGTGCCGAAGACGGGAAGCAGATGCTCCTGATAGTCAGTGGTCCAGTCTGCCATGTGTGTGATGTGCTCCTGTGCGGTGAATGTGTGCGTTTCGCGATGAGTGGGCGGATGCGGTGGTCGGGGCCGCCGTGAACGACCGGTCAGTCGTGGCGGTCCCGCATCATCGTCGCTCGATGGACGCTTCGCTCGTCTGGGCACCGTCGGCCGCGTCGGGCTCCGGGGTGACGAGCGTTCCGATGCCCGACTGCGTGAAGATCTCGAGCAGGGCCGAGTGCGGACGACGCCCGTCGACCACGTGCGCCTGCGGAACTCCGCCGCGTACGGCGTCGAGGCAGGCGCGCATCTTCGGGATCATGCCGCTCTCAAGGCTCGGCAGCATCTGTTCGAGTTCGTCGGCGGTGATCTGCGAGACCAGGCTGGTGGGGTCTGGCCAGTCGCGGTAGAGCCCGCCGACGTTCGTCAGCAGAACGAGCTTCGCGGCGCCGAGCGCCACGGCGAGGGCAGAGGCAGCTCGATCGGCGTTCACGTTCAGCGGCTGTGCACCGCACTCTCCCTCTGGCGCGATCGACGAGACCACCGGCACACGGCCGGCGTCGAGCTGCGCGCGCACGATCTGCGGCTGCACGCCGACGACCTCGCCGACGAGCCCCAGATCGACGGGCTTGCCATGGTCGTCTCCCGTGATGCGCTCGCCGATGAACAGTCCGGCGTCTTCGCCCGAGATGGCCACGGCGAAAGGACCATGATGATTGATGCGCCCGACCAGGTCACGCGAGATCTGCCCGGTGAGCACCATGCGCACGATCTCCATCGCCTCTGGCGAGGTGTAGCGGTAGCCCACGCGAAACTCGGTGGGAATACCCAGACGTTCCAGCATCCGGGTGATCTGTGGGCCGCCCCCATGCACCACGACGGGCCGGATGCCGACCATGCTCAGATACACGACGTCCTGCGCGAATGCGTCGATCAGCGCCGGGTCGACCATGGCGTTGCCGCCGAACTTCAGCACGAAGGTCTCGCCGTGGAACTTCTGCAGCCACGGCAGCGACTCCATCAGGGTGGCGGTCTTGACCTCGGCGAGAGCGGCGTCTTCGGACAGCGAGAGATGCTCAGTCATGTCAGCTCTCGTATTCGCTGTTGATCTCGACGTACTCATGGGTGAGATCGCTGGTGCGCACCATACCGGTCGCCTCGCCTGACTTCAGGTCGATGAGCACACGCACCGCGCGGGGCGCCAGATCGACGGTGGCCGGGTCTCGGTCGGGCTGACCCGCGTGACAGACGCGCGTGCCGTTGATCGTCACGTCGATGTCGAAGGGGTCGAACGCGGCCCGGGTGGTGCCCACGGCAGCGAGGACGCGCCCCCAGTTCGGGTCGTTGCCCGCGATGGCGGTCTTGAAGAGGTTGCTGCGTCCCACGGCGCGGGCGACCTCGATCGCGTCGTCCTCGTCAGCCGCGTGCTGCACCTCGATGTCGATGGTGTGCGAAGCGCCCTCGGCGTCGTCCTGGATCTTGGCGGCCAACGCGTCGCAGACCTCGGTCAGCCGGGCGACGAACTCCGCGTGCTCCGGCCTGACGCCCGAGGCGCCCGAGCTCAGCAGGGTGACCGTGTCGTTGGTCGACATGCAGCCGTCGACGTCGAGCCGGTTGAAGGTGTGTCGTACGGCTTCGTCAAGCGCCTGCTGCAGCTCGGCGGCCTCGATCTCGGCGTCGGTGGTGACGACGACGAGCATGGTGGCCATGCCCGGGGCGATCATGCCCGACCCTTTGGCGATGCCGCCGATCGACCAGCCGTCGGGGTGCTGCACAGCGACCTCTTTGGCCACAGTGTCAGTGGTGAGGATGGCTTCGGCGGCCAGGCTGCCGCCGTCTGCCGAGAGTTCGGCCGCGGCAGCGGTCACCCCGCCGACCAGCTTCTCGAGCGGCAGCTGATGGCCGATGATGCCGGTCGAGCAGACAACCACGTCGCCGGCCGACACACCGACCTGTTCGGCGACGGCCTCGGCTGTCGCATGAGCCGTCTGGAAGCCCTGATCGCCGGTGTAGCAGTTCGCCCCGCCCGAGTTCAGCACGACGGCGTCAACGCGCCCGTCTGCCGCGGCCTGACGGCTCCAGCGCACTGGATTCGCCTGGCAGCGATTCGTGGTGAACGCTGCAGCTGCATCGAAGCGCGGCCCGCGGTTGACGACGAGCGCCAGGTCGCGGTCTCCGTTCGCCTTGATGCCGGCGGCCACGCCGGCCGCCTCGAAACCTGCTGGTGTGGTGACGGTCACGGAGCGACTCCTTCGATGGGCAGCCCGGCGGCCTCGTCAAGGCCCAGGGCGATGTTTGCAGACTGAATGGCGGCACCTGCGGTGCCCTTCACGAGGTTGTCGAGCGCCGAGACGGCGACGAGCCGGCGAGCGGCTTCGTCGACGGCGATGCCGAGCGAGGCGACATTCGAACCGAGCACGGATGCGGTCGCCGGAAAGCGGCCGGCGGGCAGCAGTTCGATGAAACGTTCGTCTTCGTAGGCAGCCTCGTAGGCGTCACGGAGGTCGTCGAGCGTGGTGCCCGCAGACAGTCGTGCGGTCGAGGTGGCCAGGATGCCACGGGCCATCGGCACGAGCACCGGGGTGAACGAGATGCGAATGTCGCGCGACGAGGTCTCGCCCGGGATGCTGGCGGCCCAGCGCAGATCCTGTTGGATCTCGGGGATGTGCCGGTGCGTGCCTCCGACGGCGTAGGCGCCGGCCGAACCGAGGATCTCGCTGGCGAGCAGATTCGGTTTCAGCGAGCGTCCGGCGCCCGAGGGGCCGACCGCGAGCACGGCGACCAGGTCGTCGGTCTCGACGAGGCCCGCCGCGACGGCCGGGGCCAGCCCGATGCTGACGGCGCTCACATTGCAGCCCGGCGCGGCGATGCGGGTCGCGCCGCGCAGCCATTCGCGCTGACGGCTGCCCTCGCGGGGCAGCTCTGGCAGGCCATAGGCCCAGGCCCCGTGGTAGTCGCCGCCGTAAAAGCGATTCCAGTCGTCTTCATCGATCAGTCGATGATCCGCTCCGGCGTCGACGACGATGACATTCTCGGGCAGCTGGTCGGTGAGCTCGCCGCTCTTGCCGTGCGGCAGAGCGACGAAGACCACATCGTGACCCGCCAGGCTCTCAGCACTGGTGTCATCGAGCACCAGGTCGCCGAGGCGATGCAGGTGCGGATGAATGTCGCCGAGACGCTGCCCGGCGTTCGAATGAGCGGTGACCGTGCGCACCTCGAGCTGCGGGTGCGACGAGAGCAGCCGAAGCAGCTCTCCACCCGCGTACCCGCTGGCTCCGGCGACTGCTACAGAGATCGACATGGCATTCACCTTACGTCAGGCCCGCAGCTGCGCGCCGAAGCGCTCGGCTGCCAGCGCGACCGCGGCATCCTTCGCCTCGGTCGCCTCCGCGGCGGTCAGCGTGCGGTCGGCCGCGCGGAAGCGCAGGGCGAATGTGAGCGACTTTTCGCCATCGCCGACACCGTCTCCGCGATAGTCGTCGACCAGCTGCACATGTTCGAGCAGGTCGCCGGCCCCCTCGGCGACGGAGGCTCGCACCTGCGCCGCGGGCGTGTCGAGCGGCACCACCAGCGAGAGATCCTGAGTGGCAGCCGTCTGCGTGCGCACCGGTGCCGCGTGCACCTGAGCCGGAGCGACGCGCTGCAGCGCGTCGATGTCGATCTCGGCGACGGCGATGCGTCCATGCAGCTTCATCGCGGCGATGTGGTCGGGGTGCAGCTCCCCGGCGAACCCCACGACCAGTTCGCCCTCTGCCGTCGAGACGACGACCTCACCGCCGCGCCCGGGATGCAGACCGACGAGCTCTGCCTGACGCAGCTTGAGGGTGACGCCGAAGACGAGGCCCACCTGCGCCACGAAGGCGCCGGCCTCCTGCCAGTCGACGGGCAGCGCCTTGATGCCGGGCTGATGCGCGATGCTGTTGCCGGTGATCACAGCAGCGATGTGTCGCGGCTGCGCCGGCAGACTCTCATAGAGCGCCTGCAGTGTGGCCGCATCGGGACGAGCCGTGCCGATCGGCAGCTGCTGCGAGCCGGTCTGCTGCCCCGTCTCAGGGCGAAAGACCAGCTCCTGCTCCACGATCGCCAGGTCGGTGAGGCCGCGGCTGATGTTGCGCCGCGCGACGTCGAGCAGACCGGGCAGCACGAGCCGGCGCAGAAGCCCCTCTTTGGCGTCGAGCGGGTTCGCCAAGGTGACCGACGGCAGCTGCGCCGACTCGAACAGTGCGTTCTGCGCTGCCGAGACGAAGGGGTAGCTGAAGACCTCGGTGTAACCGGCGCCGGCGAGATGCCGGGCCAGGCGACGGCGCGCCTGCTGCACGGCGGTGTAGCCGTGGCCGGGAGGGGCCACCGGCAGACGCACCGGAATGCGCTCGTAGCCGGCGATGCGGGCTACCTCTTCGACCAGGTCGACCTGTTCGGTGATGTCGGGGCGCCAAGTGGGGGCCGTGACATCGAGCACATCGCCGTTGTCGACGACCTGGGCACCGATCTGACGCAGAATCGAGACCACTTCGTCACGGGTGACGTCGATGCCGGTCAGGGCGGCCGCCGCATCGACCGGCAGCTGCACGGTCGTTCTGGGCAGTTCGGGCAGGTAGGCCGAACCGAGCTCGGAGGCAGTTCCGCCGGCGAGCTCGATGAGCAGGTCGACGACGCGCTGCGCCGCCGCCGGCGCGATGACCGGATCGACTCCGCGCTCGTAGCGCTTCGACGCCTCACTGGGCAGTTTGTGCCGGCGGGCGGTGCGAGCGATCGAGACCGGCTCGAACGCTGCGGCCTCGACGAGCACGCGTTTCGTCGTCTCGCTCACCTCGGTGGCGGCGCCGCCCATCACGCCGGCCAGGCCGACGACATGAGCGTGATCGGCGATGACCAGGTCTTCGGGGTCGAGGGTGCGCTCTTTCTCATCGAGCGTGGTCAGCTTCTCGCCGGTCTGCGCGCGCCGCACGATGAGTCCGCCATCCAGCCGGTCGAGGTCGTAGCCGTGGATGGGCTGCCCGGTCTCGAGCATGACGTAGTTCGTGATGTCGACGACGACCGAGATCGACCGAATGCCGGCCAGCGTCAGCCGTTCCAGCATCCACGGAGGCGTCGGGGCGCCGGCATCGACGCCGTCGACGACGCGCGTGACGAAGCTGCGCACGCCGGCCGCGCCGCGGATCGGCTGTCGGTCGTCGATCTCGGCCGAGAAGCCGGAGGCGAGCGCGGGCGCGCCCACCCGATCGATCGGGTCGACGAAGGCCGCACCGGTCGCATGGCCGTACTCGCGAGCCACACCGCGAATCGAGAAGGCGTAGCCGCGATCGGGCGTCACGTTGATCTCGACCGCCCGGTCGTCCAGGCCCAGCAGCGGAATCGCCGGCGTGCCGACCTCGGGATCGAGCCCCAGATCGGCGAGCACGATGATTCCGTTGTGGTCTTCACCCAGACCGAGCTCACGCGCGCTGGCCATCATGCCGTCAGAGACGTGCCCATAGGTCTTGCGCGCCGCGATGCGGAAGTCGCCGGGAAGCACGCTGCCGGGCAGCGTCACGACGACTTTGTCGCCGACCGTGAAGTTGTGGGCGCCACAGACGATGCCGCGCACCGCCTCGCCGCCGTCGGCCGCCTGCTCGCCTTCGGGGGCCACGCGCACGCTGCACCAGTTGATGGTCTTGCCGTTGGTCTGCGGCTCGGGCGTCGCCTCGAGCACCTGACCGACGACCAGCGGGCCACTGACCTCGAACGCGTGCACGTCTTCTTCTTCGAGCCCGACTTTGACCAGCGCGGCCAGCACCGCATCCGGCTCGGAACTCTGCAGCTCGACGAACTCGCCGAGCCAGCTCAATGGAACCCGCATCAGATAATCACCCCGAACTGCTCGCTGAAACGCACATCGCCCTCGACCATGTCGCGCATGTCATTCACATCGTTGCGGAACTGCAGCGTGCGTTCGACTCCCATGCCGAACGCGAAGCCGGAGTACTCGTCGGGGTCGATGCCCGCCGCACGCAGCACGTTGGGGTGCACCATGCCGCAGCCGCCCCACTCGACCCACTGCGGGCCGCCTTTGGCTCCCGGATACCAGACGTCGAGCTCGGCGCTGGGCTCGGTGAAGGGAAAGTAGCTGGGACGCAGGCGAATGCGCGCATCGTCGCCGAACATGATGCGCGCCATGTGCTCGAGTGTGCCGCGCAGGTCGGCCATCGTCAGCCCGCGGTCGACCGCGAGCCCCTCGAACTGGTGGAACACCGGGGTGTGCGTCGAGTCGAGCTCATCTGTGCGGTACACCTGACCAGGCGCCAGAATGTAGACGGGCAGGTCGCGCGACAGCAGCGACCGCACCTGCACCGGCGAGGTGTGGGTGCGCATCAGCAGATGCCGGTCGACCGGTTCGACGAAGAAGGTGTCCTGCATTGCGCGGGCCGGATGGTCGGCGTCGAAGTTCAGCGCATCGAAGTTGAACCACTCGTTCTCGATCTCGGGGCCCTCGGCGATCTCCCACCCCATGCCGACGAACACGTCGCTGACCTCTTCGACGAGCAGGTTGAGCGGGTGGCGGGCGCCGGTGCGGTGGATGCTGGCTGCGGCCGTGACATCGACGGCCTCGGCTGCGAGCCGCTCGGCCTTCTCCGCAGCCGCGAGCGAGCTCTCACGCGCGGCGAAGGCCTTGTTGACCCGACCGCGCGCCTGGCCGACGAGTTTGCCGGCCTGAGCCTTCTGTTCTTTCGGCAGGCTGCCGATCGACCGGTTGAGCGTGGCCAGCCGAGAACCGTCGCCGCTGTGCGCGGCACGAACCTGCTTCAGCTCATCGGTCGTCGCCGCAGCCTCGATCGCTTGCAGAGCATCGTCGACAAGACCGTCGACGATCTCGCCCGTGATGGGAGTGTGATCAGACATGATTCCGTTCCGTGACGTTCCTCGCGAGGCGGCTGCCACATGGTGCAGCCGCGATCGAAGTGGAGGGTGCGCCTGCGCGCACCTCTCCATTCTAGCGACGTCTGCGTGTCACACCCGGAATACCCTCGACGATGCTCACGCCGGTCAGGCGTGCATGCGAAACGCAGACTGATAAAGACAGACGCTGGCGGCGATGGCCAGATTCAGTGACTCTGCCCGACCGTAGATCGGCAGGCGCACTGCCTGGTCGGCGAGGGCCAGCTCGGCCTCGTCGAGACCGTGCGCCTCATTGCCGAAGAGCCATGCCGTCGGCTGAGCCAGCAGCTCTGCCGTGGCAGTGTCAGAAGAGAGTTCGTCGCCGCTGATATCGGCGGCGAGCGTCTGCAGGCCGCTCTCGTGCGCCAGTCGCACGGCGTCTTCCAGGCTGACACCGACTGCCACGGGCAGGTGGAAGAGCGACCCCGTCGTCGAACGGACCACTTTCGGGTTGTACACGTCGACGCTGCCATCGGTGAAGATCACTCCGTCGGCGCCCACTGCGTCAGCAACGCGCAGCACGGTGCCGGCGTTTCCGGGGTCTGAGACATGATGCATGATCACGAGGAGCCTGGGGTCCGCAGCGAACAGGTCTTCGGCACGCACGGGAAACTGCCGGGCCACCGCCACGACGCCTTGTGGATGCACTGTGTCGCTCATCGCTTTGAGCACGCGCTCGGTGACGGTCTCGACCGGCACACCGGCGGCGCGAGCGGCGTCGAGCAGGTCGCCGAGACGTTCGACCGCGTTTTCGGCCGCGTAGACCTGCTCGACCGCCTGAGACCGCCATTGCACAGCCTCGGCCACAGACTGTGGCCCGTCAAGCAGAAAACGCCCGGTCTTCGACCGGGCGTCTCTGCGTGCCAGTGCGGCAGCGAATCTCACGCGCTCATTGTGAACGCTGGTGAGCATGTTCAGGCCTGAGGCGCATTCACATCAGCGGGCAGAGCCTGCTTGGCGGTCTCGACCAGGCTGCTGAACGTCTTGGCGTCGGTGACGGCCAGTTCGGCGAGCAGGCGACGGTCGACCTCGACACCGGCCAGGTTCAGCCCCTGGATCAGACGGTTGTAGGTGATGCCGTTCGCACGGGCTGCAGCGTTGATGCGCTGGATCCAGAGGCGGCGGAACTGCCCCTTCTTCGCACGACGATCACGGAAGGCGTAGGTGTACGAATGAGTGACCTGCTCCTTCGCCTTGCGGTAGAGGCGCGACCGCTGACCGCGGTAGCCCTCTGCCTTCTCGAGGATCTCGCGACGCTTCTTCTTGGCGTTGACGGAACGCTTGACTCTTGCCATTTCAGTACTCTCTCTTCGGTCCGGTTCGCTCTTACTTGCCCAGCAGTCGCTTGACCTGCTTGGTGTCAGCGGCCGAGACCGGGACATCCGCGCTCAGGCGACGGGTGCGACGTGACGACTTGTGCTCGAGCAGGTGGCGCTTGTTCGCCTGCTCGCGGTACAGCTTGCCGCTGCCGGTGGTGCGAAAACGCTTCTTGGCACCGGAATGTGTCTTCTGCTTTGGCATCTTCTTCTTCTCTTTCGTATCTGCCGACCGGTGGATCGGTCAGTTGGTCTTCTCTGCCTCGGCCTCTGCCTCAGCCTCGGCTTCGGCGGCCTTCGCCTCGCGCTTCGCGGCGCGCTCGGCCTCGGCCTTGATCTCAGCCTTGGTGCGGATCGGCGCCAGCACCATGGTCATGTTGCGGCCGTCCTGCAGTGGCTTGAACTCGATGGTCGCGTATTCTTTGAGCTCTTCGGCGAGCTTCATGAGCAGTTTGTAGCCGAACTCGGGGCGGGACTGCTCACGACCACGGAACATGATCATGACCTTGACTTTGTCGCCGCTCTTGAGAAAGCGGAGCACGTGACCCTTCTTGGTCTCGTAGTCGTGGCTGTCGATCTTGAGACGGAAGCGAATCTCTTTGAGCTGAGCGTTCGTCTGGTTGCGACGGGCCTCACGGGCTTTCTGAGCGGCTTCGTACTTGAACTTGCCGTAGTCCATGAGCTTCGCCACCGGCGGCTTCGAATGCGGGGCGACCTCGACGAGGTCGAGGTCTGCCTCACGTGCCAAATGCAGTGCCTTGGCTACAGAGACGACACCGATCTGCTCTCCCTTGGGGCCGACCAGGCGGACTTCGGGAACTCGGATACGGTCATTGATGCGCGGCTCGCTAATCGGCTGCTCCTTACTCGTGCACGGCATGGTGAACGTCAGAGAAGCAGCAAGGCGCAGGCGCGTCTTGAGCACTTTAGACCCGGCAGTCTGTATTGAGGTCGACTACAGTAGGTGGGAGTGTGAACTCCTCTTCAGCTCAGCGCTGGGCATCATCGAGATGCACAGCAGAAGTCATACTACCAGAAACAGGCGCGTTCCTGCGAGCACCTGCGCCACTCCCACGATGTGGAGTTCCGAGAAGACGAGAGAAAGAGCGACGATGACCGAGCGAAGCATCCACGAGGGCGACATTCTCGGCGAGCGTTCCAGCAGTCTGCGCCGAGACGACGCCGTCGCGGCGCGCGAGATGAACGACACCGAGCGAGAGGCGCTCGACGATCTCACCCGTGACATCGGCGACGTGCCTGCGGTCGAGATCATCTCGACGGCGGCGGTGCATCTGATGAGCGCCGCAGCGGTCAAGATCGGGCTGGCTCAGGATCCCGAGCAGGAACGCGACCTCGACGAGGCGCGAAAGCTCGTCGAGGCACTGGCGGGGCTGGTCGTCGCGTCGGCTCCCGCTCTCGGCAATCTGCATGCACGCAGCCTGCGCGACGGGCTGCGCACCCTGCAGCTCGCCTTCCGCGAGGCATCGCTGGTTCCCGATGCCCGCGGCGAGGGCCCGGGCGAGAAGCTCACGGGCCCGGTGAACTAGCGCACCAGAACGCCCTCCGTACAAGACGGGTCGTGCGTGCTCGGGCTCACCGACCCGGGGTTCAGTACTGAGTGCGCACGAACCGCACGCCGATCGAGTCGACCTGCCCCATGATGGTCTCATCGGCACGCCACTGCGCAGAGAGCCAGTCAGACATCTCTTTCAGCGCCGCGGCGTCCAGACCGTCGATGATCTCGAGCTGCACCAGAATCTCCGGCCCGCGCAGCTGTGAGGTCGGATCCCCTGGAAGGAGCACCAGAGACTTGATGCTGGGCAGTTCGCCGGCCGGACGCATGAATGCCTCCAGCACACGCGGGTCGTCGATCGCAGGGGTCCAGGCACGACCCGTCGCCAATGCCTCCAGCGCCGGCCAGCGCACGACGAACTCGCTCTCGGCACCGGGGTCGACCACGACGCGCGGCGTGTGCTCCCCGGCTGCCGCCAACGCGACCCGCGGAGCCTCGGCCGGCACGGGTCGGGCCTCGGGGTTCCATCGCTGCATGGCGTCCACCGCAGTGAACACCGGCAGCGCACGCTGACCGTCAGGAGTCGCCACGGTGACGGTCGCGAGCTCGGCCGACTTGTCGACCGGCAACCCGTTCGCGCCCACACCCGAGGATTCGAGCTCGGCGACCAGCGGGATCAGCAGTCTGGTCTCGTGCAGCACTGCGATGACCTCGCTGATGCTGATCTCGGCGAGCCGGAACCGGCGCACCGCCTCGAGCCAGGCCGTCGGCGAGCTGCCGTCATCGGCCGCGAAGCGGTTGCGTTCGAATCGACGCCCGGCCCATGGCGTGCCGGCCGAATCGGCAGGCAGCCCGGCTGCGCAGTTGTCGCTCATCAGCGCCCTCAGTCGCGCGCGATGTCGAGCGCCTCGGCCAGGGTGAAACGGCCGGCATAGAGGGCCTTGCCGATGATCGCCCCCTCGAGACCGGCAGGAATCAGGCCGCGCAGTGCGGCGACGTCGTCCAGAGAGGAGACGCCGCCTGAGGCCACGACCGGCTTGTCGGTGCGAGCGAGCACCTCGCTCAGCAGCTCGAGGTTCGGGCCTTTCAGCGTGCCGTCCTTCGATACGTCAGTGACGACGTACCGCGCGCAGCCGGCCTCTTCCAGACGTTCCAAGACCTCGAAGAGATCGCCGCCCTCTTTCGTCCACCCGCGAGCGGCCAGCGTGGTACCGCGCACATCGAGACCGACGGCGATCGCTTCGCCGTACTCGCCGATCACCTTGGCGGCCCATTCGGGGTTCTCCAGTGCGGCCGTGCCAAGGTTCACGCGCTTGACTCCGGTGCTCAGCGCCTGTTCGAGCGAGCGGTCGTCGCGGATGCCGCCCGAGAGCTCGATGTTGACATGCCCGGCCTGCTTGATCACGCGTCGAATCGCTTTGCGGTTCTCGCCGCGTCCGAAGGCCGCATCGAGGTCGACCAGATGGATCCAGTCGGCCCCCTGTCGCACCCAGTCGAGCGCGGCATCCGTCGGGTCGCCGTACGACTTCTCGGTGCCTGCCTCGCCTTGGGTGAGGCGCACGGCCTTTCCGTCGGCGATGTCGACAGCAGGCAGGAGCACCAGTTCAGGGCGCTGGGCCAGATCTTCCTCACTCATGTGTCTCTCCCTCATTCCTCGTGGTCACGGGGTGCCCGAGTGACCTGATGTCTCATTCGCGGCGTCTCAGTGTGCGGTGTTCGGCAGGGTGCCGAGCCAGTTGCGCAGCAGTCTGATGCCGGCGCGGCCCGACTTCTCGGGGTGGAACTGCGTCGCGCACAGGGCGCCGTTCTCGACCGCGGCCAAGAAGGGTTCTCCGTAGGCTGCCGTGGTCACGACCGGCTGCGGAAACGGCGGGTCGGTCTGCAGCGTCCAGCGTTTCGCCGCAAAAGTGTGCACGAAGTAGAAGCGCTCGTTCTCGATGCCCGCGAAGAGACGGCTGTCTTCGCCGGGCTGAACGGTATTCCACCCCATATGCGGCAGCACAGGTGCCTGCAGCCTGGTGACGGTGCCGGGCCACTGTGCAAGACCGTCGTGCTCGGTCTCACCTTCGACTCCCCCGTCGAACATGACCTGCATGCCCACGCAGATGCCGAGCACTGGACGCCCTCCGGCGAGGCGCCGCTCGATCATCTGCGGAGCGCCGACGTCATTGAGCTGATCCATGACCGCACCGAACGCGCCGACGCCGGGCACGAGCAGCCCGTCGGCGGCGAGCACCGCGCTCTTGTCTCGGGTCAGCCGCACAACGGCCCCGGCCTGGGTCAGCGCCTTCGCTGCAGAATGCACGTTGCCGCTGCCGTAGTCGAGAACCGCGACTGTGGGTCGTGCGCTCACAGCGCTCCCTTCGTAGACGGCACCCCGGTCACGCGCGGGTCGAGCGACACTGCGGCTCGCAGTGCACGAGCGACCGCCTTGAACTCGGTCTCGGCGATGTGATGCGGGTCGCGGCCGGCCAGCACACGCAGGTGGATGGTGATTCCCGCGTGGAAGGCGAACGACTCTACGGCGTGACCGACGAGAGAACCGGTGAAGTGACCGCCGATCAGGTGCATCGTGAATGCCTCAGACTCGCCGGTGTGCACGAAGTACGGACGCCCCGAGATGTCGACGACGGCCTGTGCCAGAGCCTCGTCGAGCGGCACCGTGGCGTCGCCGTAGCGCGTGATGCCCCGTTTGTCGCCCAACGCCTGCTTCACTGCCTCGCCCAAGACGATGGCGGTGTCTTCGACGGTGTGATGCACATCGATGTCGATGTCGCCGGTCGCCTCGATATCGAGGTCGATGAGCGAGTGTCGGCTCAGTGCCGTGAGCATGTGATTGTAGAAGGGAACCCCGGTCTCGATGTGCGACGTGCCGGTGCCGTCGAGATCGACAGTCACGCGGACTGACGATTCAGAGGTCTCTCTGCGCACGGTCGCTCGACGCGATGATTCAGGCATCTCTCTCCCTTGTCAACTGCCCTCGTCCAGGGCGATCAGCCGCCCGGAGGCAATACGATCACCTAGTCTAACCGGCGGTGACCGGCGTGGCGATTCGTTCGAAGGCGGCAAGGAACGCGCTGGTCTCGCTCTCGGTTCCGGCGGTGACGCGCAGCGTGTGCGGAATACCGTTGTCGCGAACGATGATGCCCTCGGCGAGCAGACGCGTGAAGGTGTCTTTCGGGTCTGCCACGCCACCGATCAGCACGAAGTTCGACGCAGAGGGATAGGGCGTGAAGCCGAGCTCGGCAACTCGCCGTTCGATGCGGTCTCGCTGCGCGCGGATGCGATCGACATTGGCGAGCATCGCCGGCGCGTGACGCAGTGCGGCTTCGGCCGCGGCCTGAGTGAGCGCAGAGAGATGGTAGGGCAGCCGCACCAGCCGAAGTGCGTCGACGAACGCCGGATCTGCGGCGAGATAGCCGACCCGTGCACCCGCATAGGCGAACGCCTTGCTCATGGTGCGCGAGATAGCCAGACGTGGGCGCCCGGGCAGCAGTGTGAGTGCACTCGCAGCGTCGGCACCGCTGAACTCCTGGTAGGCCTCGTCGACGACCACGATGCCCTCAGTCGCGGCATATGCCGCTTCGATCACCTCGAGCGAGGCACCGGTGCCGGTGGGATTGTTCGGCCGGCAGATGAAGACGAGATCTGGGCGGTGTTCGCGAATCGCTGCCGCAACGGCGTCTGGGTCCAGGACGAAGTCAGGCTGCCGGTTGATCGGCAGCCACTTCGTCTGTGTGCCAGCAGCCAGCAGCGGATACATCGAGTAGGTCGGCACGAAGCTCAGCAGCGAGCGGCCAGGCCCGCCGAAAGCCTGCAGCACCTGCTGCAGCACCTCGTTCGAGCCATTCGCCGCCCAGATCTGCTCTGGCGTGAGATCGTGGCCGAGGTACTCGGCCAGGGCTTCGCGCAATGCGGTGAACTCGCGATCGGGATATCTGTTCAGACCGGTGACCACGGCTGCGACGCTGTGCTGAATGTCGCGAACGGCCTCTTCTGGCAGACCGAAGGTGTTCTCATTCACGTTGAGTTCGATGGGCACGTGCAGCTGCGGTGCGCCATACGGCTGTTGTCCGACGAGTTCTGCACGAAGAGGAAGATCATCAAGAGTGGTCACGCCCGCCAGTCTACGCGTGTGATCACGGGAAGCAGACGACCGAACCGGACGGCGTCGTCGTGGCCCTGGTCTCTGTGGTGTGCTCGGTTGGTGGTTCAAGCGTCGAGCAGATGCGCGGGAATGATCAGCTCTTCGCCGGGATGCACCATGCCGTCGCTGAGGTGATTCGCCCGGCGGATCTCGGCGACGGCGTCTCGCACATCGTGACGCGGAGCCGAAAGCTGTGCGATGCCCCAGAGCGTGTCACCCGGCTGGACCTGCACCTTGGTGATCTCGATCGGCCCGTCATCTCCGGCGAAGGCCTGGGTGCCGAACGAGATGGCGGCAGTGATCACAGCAGCCAGCAGCAGCGCCAGCGCGACTGCACGCACCTGGCGACCACGGCGCGTGAGCCGCGTGCGCGTCTTGACGGTCGGGGCCGGTGAGAGGGTCTTCGTCGCATCCATGAGGGATCCTTTCGAACGTGTCTTTCGAATATATCTTCGAACTGGCGTTTCGGCAAGCCGTTCTCGCCACGCCTGTTCGAAGACATCTTTGGTCAGATGCGCGGTGTTCGGATAAAGTTTCGAATGAGCATCACCTGAGTCAGTGCACCACGACCCACCGACATCACCCGCAGAAGGACTGAGAGATGACCACGAGACCACGCACGTCGACGACGTCAGGCCGCGGTGACCGCTCACGGCTCAGCGCGAAGCAGCAGAGCATCCTCGCGTTCATCACCGAGTCGATCGGCGACCGCGGATACCCGCCGAGCATGCGCGAGATCGGCGATGCAGTCGGCCTCTCGTCACTCTCGTCCGTGACCCATCAGCTCAACCAGCTCGAACTGGCCGGCTGCATCCGACGCGACCCGAAACGGCCGCGCGCGCTCGAAGTCCTGGTGGAGCAGGATGCTGCCGCAGTCATCGAGCCGCCGTCGACTCCGGCGCAGCAGGCACTGTCAGTCGTCTCCGAAGAGACCGCCATGGTGCCGTTGGTCGGCCAGATCGCCGCGGGCTCTCCCATCCTCGCCGATCAGCACATCGACGACGTCTTTCCCCTGCCTCGTCAGCTGGTCGGTCAGGGTGAGCTGTTCCTGCTCAAAGTCCGCGGAGACTCCATGATCGACGCCGCGATCTGCGACGGTGACTGGGTGGTGGTTCGGCAGCAGCAAGATGCGGTCGCAGGTGACATCGTCGCCGCACTGCTCGACGAAGAGGCCACGGTCAAGACGTTCCGTCAGCGCGACGGGCACACCTGGCTGCTCCCCCAGAACACGCAGTACGAGCCGATCCTGGGTGACCACGCGGTCATCCTCGGCAAAGTCGTCGCCGTGCTGCGCTCCGTCTGAGCCCAGCCCTGAGACGTCAGTCGCCCCTGTCGCAGCGCCGCATCTGGCCCCATACACTGCACCACGCCCACGCGTCGAACCGGCGACGAGCGCTGCACGGCCCAAGGGTCACTGCGCGGCAGGAACGCTGACGGCGACGGCTTCGATCTGCTGGGCCAGCTGCGGACTGACCCGCGCAGACAGCCTCGTGCCCGCGTCAAGGTACTCGGTGTGCAGCACCTGACCATGCTCGTGTGCATGCGCCACGAGGTCGCCGCGGTCATACGGCACCACGACATCGATCTCGACGCCTGGGTCGGGCAGGGTCGTCTCAATGCGGCGCACCAGCTCGGCGATGCCCTCACTGGTGCGGGTCGAGACCATCGAGGCCTCAGGCTCCATGGCGCGCAGCACCATGCGACGCTCGCCGTCGACGAGGTCGATCTTGTTGAAGACCAGGATCTCGCGAGCGCCCTCGAGCCCTGACTCGGCGAGCACGGTTCGCACGGCGTCGATCTGCGCCTGCGGATCGGGGTGCGAGCCGTCGACGACGTGCACGAGCACATCAGCGTCGGCCGCCTCTTCGAACGTCGATCGGAACGCCTCGACGAGCTGGTGCGGCAGCCGTCGCACGAAGCCGACGGTGTCGCTGAGCGTGTAGACGCGACCGTCTTCGGTCGTGTTGCGTCGCACGGTCGAGTCCAAGGTCGCGAACAGCTGGTTCTGCACAAGTTCGTCCGAACCGGTGATCGCGTTGACCAGCGACGACTTGCCGGCGTTGGTGTACCCCACCACGGCGACCGAGGGAATCGCGAAACGATCGCGGTTCGCACGCTTCGCGGCACGCGCCGGCGCCATTGCCTTGATCTGCTTGCGCAGCTTCGCCATGCGCGTGTGAATGCGGCGGCGATCCATCTCGATCTGCGTCTCACCGGGGCCGCGCGAGCCGATGCCCTCGCCGGCCGCGGCACGACCGCCGGCCTGACGACTCAGCGAACCGCCCCAGCCGCGCAGACGCGGCAGCATGTACTCCATCTGCGCCAGCTCGACCTGCGCCTTGCCTTCTCGGCTCTTGGCGTGCTGAGCGAAAATGTCGAGAATCAGCGCGGTGCGGTCGACGACCTTGACCCGCACGACGTCTTCGAGGGCACGGCGCTGGCTCGGGGCCAGCTCGGTGTCGGCGATGACGGTATCGGCGCCCAGTGCGGCGACGAGCTCCTTGAGCTCGTGCGCCTTGCCATGCCCGAGGTAGGTGCCTGGGTCGGGGTTCAGCCGGCGCTGCAGCAGCGCGTCGAGCACTCGCGATCCGGCGGTCTCGGCGAGCGCAGCGAGCTCGGCCAGCGAGTTCTCGGCATCGGCCAGGCTGCCCTGCGTGTACACGCCGATCAGCACGACGTTCTCAAGCCGCAGCTGTCGGTACTCGACCTCAGAGACGTCTTCGAGCTCGGTCGACAGCCCGGCCACGCGCTTGAGCGCCTCGCGTTCGAAGCGTTCTTCGTCGCCGCCGTGCGCCTCGGTCGCCTCGGACTGCAGCGCCTGCGCATGGCCGACCTTCGCCGTGGTCGCGTCGATCTCGCGGCCGAGGGCCTCCGTCGCCTGCTCGCGAGCCTCGATCCTCTGTAGCAGCTCGTCCAACGGGCGCCCGGAATCTGTCATGTATGTGTACCTCCACTAACCTGAACGCATGGCTCACGAGCATTATTTCGCAGAACATCCACACGTCGCCGCCCATTGGCGCGACATCGATGTCGATCTCGATGGTCGCACACGCACCGTCGCCGTCGCCAGCGGACTGTTCTCGCCCGACGGGCTCGACAAGGCCACGCGCATCCTGCTCGATCGCGTGCCCGAGCCGCCGCAGACCGGCGAGGCGCTCGACATCGGGTGCGGCTGGGGGCCGATCGCGCTGACACTCGCGCTGCGGGCGCCGCAGACGCGGGTGTGGGCGGTCGACGTGAACGAACGGGCGAGGGAGGCCACGGCGCGCAACGCCGATCACCTCGGCCTCGATCGCATCGTCGTCGCCTCCCCCGAAGACGTTCCGGCCGACCTCGGGTTCGACGTCATCTGGGCGAACCCGCCCATTCGCATCGGCAAGCAGGCGCTGCACGCGCTGCTGCTGACCTGGCTGCCGAGGCTCGCTCCCTGCGGCGAGGCCTGGCTCGTCGTCGGCAAACAGCTCGGAGCCGACTCGCTGCAGCGCTGGCTGGCCGACGAGCTGCCCGGCGCATTCGACGTGCGACGTGCGGCCACCGCGCGCGGATTCCGTGTGATCCACATTCGACGAGACGCCTGACGTAGGCTGTGTGCCGGGTGCAGCAATGGCGCTGCGCCCATCCTGAGAAGGACGACAAGACTGGAGCACAGATGACCGAAGCGCAGCAGCCCGACCCCGAGACCACTCGGCGCATCGACGAAGAGATCGCCCGCTGGCGGGCCGTCTACGATGCGCCCGAGGCGAACGCGCTCGACCTGCTGCTGCGGGCGCATCCCCGCGATGCCGTGGCCTTCCGCACTGTCGACGCCGACTGGAACGCCACCGATCTCACCTATGGCGATCTCGACGAGCTCTCGCAGCGTTCGGCTCGCGTGCTCGCCGATCTCGGCGTCACCGAGGGGTCTCGCGTCGGCGTCATGATGGCCCGGTCGGCCGACTACATCGGCATCCTGCTCGGCATCTGGCGCCTCGGCGCCGTGCACATCCCGCTCTTCACCGCACTCGCGGCACAGGCCATCGGGATGCGGGTCAACGCCGGTCGCGCCACCCTCGTCGTCGCCGACGCGAACCAGCGACACAAGCTCGACCCCAGCGAAGACCTGCCGGCGGACGGACGCAGCTGGAGCATCCTGCGCGTCGACCCGGTCGACGACGACACCACAGCCGAAGCTCACCCGGAGTGGGCAGACGACGCGGTCTACGGGCCGCTCGTCGAGGCGGCCGAGCCGCTGACCGAATCGGCGTCGATCGGCGGCGACGGCGTGCTCGCACTGCTCTACACTTCGGGCACGACCGGGGCGCCGAAGGGCGTGCCGCTGCCGATGAAGGCGCTGGTGTCGTTCCGCTCGTACATGGTCAACGGGCTCGATCTGCAGCCCGACGACGTGTTCTGGAACGCCGCCGACCCCGGCTGGGCCTACGGGCTCTACTTCGGGGTGCTCGGGCCGCTGGTCGTGGGTCACACGAACCTGCTGCCGCACGACAAATTCACCGCCGAGCAGGCCTGGAACGTGCTCAGCCGGTTCGGCGTCACCAACTTCTGCGGAGCACCCACCATGTTCCGTGCCATGCGCAACGACCCGCAGAGCGACCTGCCCGTGCACCTGCGCCGCGCGTCGTCTGCCGGTGAGCCCCTGACGCCTGAGGTGCTCGAGTGGTCGCGCGATGTGCTCGGAGCCGAGCCGCACGATCACTACGGACAGACCGAGCACGGCATGCTGATCGGGGTGCCCTGGCGCGAGGGCATCTCGCTGCCAGCCCAGGCCGGTTCGATGGGTGTGACGCTGCCCGGCTGGCACTGCGAGATCCTTGATCAGGATGCTGACCGGCCGGCCAAGGCCGGCGAGGTGGGTCGTCTCGCCTTCGCGCCCGCCGAGAGCCCGGTCTGGTGGTTCCCAGGTTATGACGATGCACCGCAGAAGACCGCCGAGCGATACACCGACGACGGCCGTTGGTACCTCACCGGAGACCTCGCCTGGCAGAGCGACGACGGTCAGCTGCACTTCGTGTCGCGCGACGACGACCTCATTCTGGCTGCTGGATATCGCATCAGTCCGCTTGACGTCGAGAGTGTGCTCGCCATGCACCCGGCAGTGCGCGAGGTCGCGGTCGTCGGCAAACCCGACGAGCTGCGCGGCGAGGTCGTCGCAGCCTATATCGTGCTCGCTCAGAGCTTCACCGGCGACGAGACCCTCATCCACGAGCTGCAGCAGGAGGTCAAGACCCGCTACGCAGCGCACGCCTATCCGCGGGTGATCGAGTTCGTCGACGAGCTGCCCCGAACGGCGAGCGCGAAGGTGCAGCGCTACGTGCTCAAAGAGCGGGCCTGATCGTCGGCGCTGCCGACTGCTGTGGGACCGCCTGAGTCCCTCGGAACGAGAATCGCAACAGAAGGAGACAACATGTCAGTCGTCGTCATCAATGCGCTTGAGGTGCCCGAAGGCGAGGGTGCCGAGCTGGAGCGCCGCTTCGCCGCTCGCCGTCACTCGGTCGACGGGCAGCCGGGGTTCGAGAGCTTCCAGCTGCTGCGCCCGACCGCGGGTGAGGATCGCTACTTCGTGCTGACGCAGTGGGCGACGCAGCAGGACTTCGAACACTGGCGCGACAGCCGTGCGAACCATGCTGCGCACGCTCACGGCGAGGGCCACAAGCCAGTCGCCACTGGGGCGCATCTGCTCGAGTTCGAGGTCGTCGACCTCGAAGAGATCTGATTCCGTACTCGTTCAGTACTCGCGGCAGACGAGCTCTGGGCGCAGCAGCGTCTCAGGGCCTGACGACTCACTTCACAGTCTGGAAGCCCCATCCGACGCACCCCCTTCCCCTGAATATCCGATTCCTCAAATACTCACCGGGTTCAATACCAACGCCCGATCCGACACAGCACTTCACATGGTTCACCAGACTTCACAAGCCCCCCTCTGGCCAACGTCACGTCAGTCTGGTCAGAGAGTGTCGAGGTCGAATGCTGCGTCATCCTCCGCGGCGGCAGCGCCCTGGCGATCCCGCATATTTTCGATGTGAAGCGGGTCGTTGAGGTTCTCAGGCTCCCGACGGACACATTCCCACAGACCATCGATATGCTCGTGCAGTGAGTCCGAAATGTGAGCCCACATGGGATCAAGTACAAAATCAATACCGGCACGTCGCGCATGCTTTGCCGCCGGTACAAAATCGCTGTCACCCGCAATCATGATGATCTGATTGACTTGGCCATTCATGGCTAGAGTCGCGATATCAAGGCCGAGCCGCATATCTACACCCTTCTGGGTGATGTCAAGGGTGAAATCGTTTTCAGTGAGATCACTGACGGCGATCGAGCCTTTCAGCAGTCGCTTGAGCTTGTCAGGCTTTAGCTGATAACCGGACTGAGTTTCCAAGATCTCACCACGTCTCAGCGCCACTTTACGTCGCTTGACCAGCGCCTGATGAAATTCGACCATCCAGTCGTGATCTTTGGTCTTTGCAAGGTTAACGTCTCGCCTGGTCAATGGGTGAAACAAGACTTTCTCAGAAGGCGGGCAATCGTAGTAGAAGATCCGATAGAGCCGTGACTTGGCTTTTCTCGTATGGCGACGACAATACTCAAGAAGTTCATCAGCACGTTGCTCCGGAGTCTTATGCCCGAACAGACGCGCAGCACGCCGACGATAGAAACCTCCGTCAACCAGAATGGCAGTGACTTGCTCAGCTCGTGTCGGAATCGGGGACGAATCCCGATGGCCGGTAACCGCCACCAATTCAGCCCCAGAACTACCGCGCCGCCCTCGTCCCCCAGTCATCCGCGACCCTTCTGTTCTTCGAGAAAAAGCCCCTGTCATCGGCCGACCCATGATCAAGCGGGTGGTCAACGGCAGGAGCTCTTAAGTAGAAGAGCATACCTCAATTCCGAGAGCAAATGTCACCCTGCGAGTCAGGTGACACCCTTCACGATGCAGACCGCGCTCATGCCCCCTCGATGGCCTGTTCGAGTCGTTCGAGCTTCCCATCCAGCTCGCCCTCGTATCCGGGGCGAATATCAGCCTTGATCACGAGCGAGATTCGCGATCCGAACGGTTCGACGGCCTCGGTCGCGCGCTTGACGACATCGAAGACCTCGTCCCACGAGCCTTCAAGCTCCGTGAACATACTGTTCGTCCTGTTTGGCAGGCCGGAGTCGCGCACAACCTTGACCGCCGCAGCGACCGCATCGTGCACCGACGCATCGGCTCGGCCAGTGCCCGACGGCGCCACAGAGAATGCCAACAGCATGATTGCCTCCTCAGATTCTCAGTTCTCGTTCAGTCGGTGCCCCACGCTGGCTCAGTGCTCGGGCCAGCGTTCGCGGCGCTTCGCCGTGCGCCAGAACAGCAGCTCGTAGCGTGTGGCGATGAGGAACGCGTCGAGCATGCGCTGGCGCTCGTCAGAGCCGACCTGCTCGGCCGCCGCATCCGTCCAGCGCCGGGCCTCGGTCACCGCCTGCTGGAACTCCTCGCCGTCGTAGTTGGCCACCCACTGGGCGAACGGATGCTGTGGATCAGCGGCGAGCACATCGTGCGCGTGCACGGCCAGCCGGGCCGAGACATCCGCATACACCCAGAAACACGGCAGCAGGGCCGCCACGGTGACGGCATACGACTCGGTCGCTGCAGTAGCGACCAGGTACGAGGTGTAGCCGAGCGAGGTGGGCGACGCCTGCAGCGGCTCGCGCACCTCTTCGGCGCGGCCGTGCGGCAGCAGCGTCTCGTGCAGCTCGGTCTCACCGGTGCTCGCCTCTGCCGCCGCGCTCGCCCAGAAGGCGGCACTCTGCGGGTCGGGTGCACGGGTCGCCGCGAAGGCGAGCGCTTTGGCGTAGCCCGTCAGGTAGAACGAGTCCTGACGCAGATAGAACAGGAAGTCGTCCATATCGAGGGTGCCGTCACCGAGCTCGCGCAGAAAGTCGAGTTCGTCGATCTGAGCGCGCAGCCCGGCGGTCAGCGTCCAGGCTTCGTCGCTGAACGCGGTGCTCATGCGTGCAGCTCGGGGTTCAGCTCGATGCCCTGGCCTTTGCGGTGCAGCGCCTCGACCGCGCCGGTGACCGAATTGCGACGGAACAGCAGGTTGCTCTCACCGCTCAGCTCGACGGCCTTGACGACGCGCTGCGTGCCGCCGCTGCCGAGCAGCGTGACCTTGGTGCCCGCCGTGATGTAGAGCCCGGCCTCGACGACGCTGTCGTCACCGATCGAGATGCCGATGCCGGCGTTCGCGCCGAGCAGCGCGTGCTCGCCGATGCGCACGCGCTCACGACCGCCGCCCGAGAGCGTGCCCATGATGGATGCGCCGCCGCCGATGTCCGAGCCGTCGCCGACCACGACGCCCTGCGAGATGCGCCCCTCGACCATCGACTCGCCGAGAGTGCCGGCGTTGAAGTTGACGAAGCCTTCGTGCATGACCGTCGTGCCCGGAGCGAGGTGTGCGCCCAGACGCACGCGAGCGCCGTCTCCGATGCGCACGCCCTTGGGGCTCACGTAGTCGATCAGACGCGGGAACTTGTCGACCAGCAGCGCGACGACGCCTGCTGCGCGCAGCTGCCCGCGGCGACGGTCGAAGGTGTCGGGCTCGACCGGCCCGCGGTTGGTCCAGACGTTGTTCGGCAGGTGGCCGAAGATGCCGTCGAGGTTGATCGAGTTGGGCTGCACCAGCAGATGCGACAGCAGGTGCAGGCGCAGGTACGCGTCAGCGGTGTCTTCGACGGGCTGCTGCAGGTCGACGACCACTGAGATCACCCGACGTTCGACCTCGCGCAGCTCGTCTCGCGCCTGATCGCCTTCGACGAGCCCCGCAAAGTGCGACTCGAGCCCCGGCTGCTGGCCCGGTGCATCTTCGACTCTCTCGAGCAGCTCGGGCAGCGGGAACCACACGTCCAGCACATCGCCCTTCGCAGTGAGCGTGGCGAGGCCGGTGCCGAATCCGATGCGGGGTGCGTTGTCTGGGGTGTCAGTCATAGGCACAGATTGTACCCGTCGCTACCATGTTGACCATGAACACTTCGCCCGACGCTCTCGACCTCTCCGGCTCGGTCATCGACCTGACCCGCGCCATCTGCGACATTCCGTCTGAGTCGGGTGACGAACGGCGGCTGGCCGACACGGTCGAGCATGCGCTGCGCGCGCAGACCGACCTCGAGGTGCTGCGCGACGGCGACACCGTTGTGGCGCGCACGCACCTCGGACGCGACCGACGAGTGCTTCTGGCGGGGCACCTCGACACCGTGCCGATCCGGGACAACGTGCCGACCACCACCACGACCGACGCCGAAGGCACCTGGCTGAACGGTCGTGGCACCGTCGACATGAAGGCCGGTGACGCCGTGTTTCTGGCCGTTGCGGGTCGTGTGCCTGCCCCGAGCGTCGACATCACCTATGTCTTCTACGACAACGAAGAGGTCGCCGCCGACCTCAACGGTCTGGGCCGAGTCTCGCGTGAGCACCCTGAGTGGCTGGCCGCCGACTTCGCCATCCTGGGCGAGCCCACCGGTGGCGAGATCGAAGGCGGGTGCAACGGCACGTGCCGCTTCCTGCTGCACACTCGGGGCCGGCGCGCGCATTCCGCCCGCGCATGGGTCGGGGTGAATGCGATTCATGCCGCCGCCGGCATTCTCGACATTCTGCGCGACTTCGAGCCCGAGACGATCACGGTCGACGGTCTTGCCTACCGCGAGGGTCTCAACGCCGTAGGCATCACGGGAGGTGTCGCCGGCAACGTGATTCCCGACGAGTGCACCGTGCACGTCAACTATCGCTTCGCACCGAGCCGCAGCGCAGCCGAGGCAGAACAGCGCATGCGCGACCTCTTCGCCGGCTACGAAATCGAGTTCATCGATATGTCGCCGGGAGCCCGCCCCGGGCTCGACGCCCCGATCGCCCAGGAGTTCGTCGAGGCCGTCGGCAGCGAACCGAAGCCGAAATACGGCTGGACCGATGTCTCCCGATTCAGTGCGCTCGGCATCCCCGCGGTCAATTTCGGGCCCGGTGACGCGCTGCTGGCGCACGCCGACGATGAACGTCTGCGCGTTGACGAGGTGCCGCGCTGTCTGGATGCGCTGGTCGCCTGGCTGCGCTGACCCGAGGTGTGCGAGGCTCAGTGAACACTCGTCTGTCGGTGGGAGCGGTTATTCTCAGATAACACACAGCCGATTCATGATTGGAGCTTGGCCACATGACCAACAACACCCCGAGTACCCCTCCCGCAGGTTGGTACCCCGACCCGCAGCAGCCAGGTGCAGAACGCTACTTCGACGGCACCGGGTGGACGGCACAGCAGCGAAACCCGCACGCTCAGTTCGGCGCTCCACAGCGAGGCCAGTCGCCGAAGAGTTTTCTGGCCACCTGGCTGCTCAGCCTGTTCTTAGGCTCCTTGGGCATCGACCGCTTCTATCTCGGCAAAGTCGGAACCGGCATCCTGAAGCTCATCACCCTCGGTGGCTTCGGCATCTGGTCACTGATCGATCTCATTCTCACCCTCACCGGCAACGCAACTGACAAGCAGGGGCTCAAAGTGCGTCCGGAGGGCAAGCAGGCGACCATCGCCTGGATCGTCTCTGCCGTGGTCGTTGTGCTCGGCATCGCCTCGGGTGCCACCTCAGGCGCCACGCTGTCGTCAACCACGACGGGCGTCGGCACGTCGGCAACGCAGCAGCCATTCGTATCGAGCACACCCACGAATGAGGCACAGACCGATGCTGCCCCCAAGACCGAAGCCACACCTGAGACCGCACCGACCACGAGTGCGCCCGAGCCTCCGGCGGTCTCAGTGTCGCAGACACAGGCTGCGCGAAAGGCGCAGAACTACCTTGATCTGACCGGCTTCTCACGAGATGGCCTCATCAAGCAGCTCGAGTTCGAGCACTTCTCGGCTGCCGACGCCGCCGCCGCGGTCGACTCGTTGAACGTCGATTGGAGCACCCAGGCCGAGCGCAAAGCTGCCGACTACCTGAAACTCACCGGCTTCTCGCACAAGTCGCTCGTCGATCAGTTGGTCTTCGACGGGTTCACGACAGCCCAGGCCGAGCACGGGGCCCAGAGCGCCGGACTCTAGCCTGCGTCGTCTTCGTCCCCGACTCATCAATGTGCAGAAGGGTCTGGGACGAAGTGCGCTCTGCCCCTTTTCGGTCGCTCGTGAGATACTGGAGTGGTGCAAAGCAGCACGCTCGTATCGCTCAGAAAGAGGTATAGGCCATGGCAGCGATGAAACCGCGCACTGGTGACGGACCGATGGAGGCCGTCCGAGAGGGCAAGGTCATCGTGGTACGCGTGCCACTTGAAGGCGGCGGACGACTTGTCGTCTCGGTCACGCCAGATGAGGCCAAAGAGCTGCACGCCGTGCTGGCCGACGTGGTCGCCTGAACCGGCTTGCCAGGGTCTCAGCTCGCTGGGGCCACCACAGTCAGCAGCCCGTCGTCCAGCGGAAGCAGCGACGAGCGAATCTGATCACGCTGACCGATCTCTTCGATGAGGTCGCGCAGCCCGGTCGTCTCGGCATCCCGCGCAGCCGGATCAGCCACTCGCCCGTGGGCAAGTGCATGGGCCAGCACGATGAGGCCGCCCGGTCGCGCCAGCCGCAGACCGTGTGCGACATACGTCGGCGCCGAAGCGATGTCTGCGTCGATGAAGACCAGATCGTACGAACGGTCGGCAAGTCGTTCCAGCACGCCTGACGCGCGCCCCAGAATGGCCCGCACGTGCGAGCCGGGCAGGGCCGCCTGCGCAAACGAGCGCTTGGCCGACTGCTGGTAGTCGACCTCTGTCTCAATCGTGGTCAGCGTGGCCTCTGGCGCGCCTTTCAGCAGCCACAGACCGCTGACACCGGTTCCCGTGCCCACCTCGACGATATTGCGGGCATCGACGGCGCCGCTGAGCAGCGCGAGCTGCGCGCCGACGATCGGCGAGACCGCCTCGACATTCCACTCGAGCGCCGCCGCTCGGGCGCGTTCGATCGTCTCAGGCTCGGTCTGGTATTCGGCCGTGTACCTGGCGATGTTCGCCGCTGATGTCATGGCAACCTCCTGCTGCAAGCATAGGAACAACTCGGCTACTGTAATACTTGTGGGAATGAGTTTCGAGAAAATCCTCTTGGTCGCAGTGGTCGCTGCGCTCATTCTCGGCCCGGCGAATCTGCCTCGCTACGCAGAGATGCTCGGTCGCGGCACGCGCAAGGTCAAGGAGTTTCTCGAGAGCTCGAAGCAGCGCGTCAAAGACGAGACCGACGGCGCCATCGACGACCTCGACTGGAAGAAGCTCGACCCGCGCCAGTACGATCCGCGTCGTATCATCGCCGAGGCGCTGCAAGACGACCCGCCAGTCACCACGGCCACAACCGCAGCAGGCTCCACTGGTGCCGCAGGCGTCACAGAGACCGGGGCCATCGCGTCCACCGCACTCACGGCCACGGCACTCGTCGCGAGCGAACGAGCCGAGCGCGAACGCAACCAGCGTCCCGCTCCCTTCGACAGCGACGCCACCTGATCACGCAGGCCTCAGCCGCAGTCAGTCGACCCTGAGCGGGATTGACCGCCCCTGCAGCCCGCGGGGCCGCTCGACGAGTCGGGTCGCCAGTGCGTGCAACGCCTGTGCCGCTGGGTCTTCCCCGGCGGTCAGCACGGCCGGCTGACCGATGTCGGCGCCCACCCGCAGCGAAATGCTCATCGGAATCTGCGCGAGCAGCGGCACCGGGCGCTCGAGGTCTTGGCTGAGTTCGTCGGCTGCACGCCGGCCTCCTCCGGTGCCGAAGACTTCGATGCGCTCGTCGCCCTGCTGCAGCCACGACATGTTCTCGACGACACCGACGACCTTCTGCCCCAGCTGCCCGGCGAGCAGCCCGGCTCTCACGGCGACCTCTGAAGCGGCATCCTGCGGCGTGGTCACGACGACCACCTCCGCGTTCGGCAGCAGCTGCCCGGCGGTCAGTGCGACGTCGCCGGTGCCCGGCGGCAGGTCGAGCAGCAGCACGTCGAGATCACCGAAGTGCACGTCGGTCAGAAACTGTTTGAGCGTGCGCTGCAGCATCGGGCCGCGCCACGACACGGCTTTGCCCGCGCCGACGAACATGCCGATCGAGATCGCTTTCACACCGTGGCCGATCGGCGGCAGCATCAGCTCGTCGAGCTTGGTCGGGCCGGTCGCAATGCCCAGCTGGCCGGGAATCGAGAAGCCGTAGACGTCGGCGTCGAGCACCCCGACGTTGAGGCCGCGGGCTGCCAGGTCGGCGGCCAGGTTCGCTGTGATGGTCGATTTGCCGACGCCGCCCTTGCCGCTGGTGACCGCGATGACCCGGGTGAGGGTGCCCTCGCCGAACGGATTGCCGCGGTGGCCCTTGCGCAACGAGGTGAGCAGGGCGCGCCGCTGCTCGTCACTCATCACTTCGAGGGAGACGCCGGCGTTGCCCGGGCCGACGACGCTCTCGAGTGCCTCGATGACGTCGCGCTCGATGCGCTGCGAGGCCGGGCAGCCCACGATCGTAAGGCGCACGAGGGCCTCGGCACGGCCGTCGGCGAGCGTCGCCCGCTCGATCATGCCGAGGTCGACGAGCGGCCGCCGCAGCTCTGGATCCTGCACCCGAGACAGCGCGGCCTCCAACGCCGGGTTGATGCGCTTCGACGTGGGATCCGGCATCATCAGCGCCGCTCCTGAGCCTGCCCGTCACCAGCGTGGTCGCGGGAGACAGGCGTCGTCTGGGCATCGCCCTGGCCAGCGGCGGATGCTCCGACGGCCGATGGAGGAACGCCCACGCCCGCCTGCTGCGGCACCATTTCGCCACGCAGCTCTTGGATGGTGGCAGTCAGATCTTCAAGCTGCTCTCGCAGCTCGTCGCGCACGAACCGCTCGCTGGCGAGCTCGCTCACGGCGAGACGCAGCGCGACGACTTCGCGTGCCAAGTACTCGGTGTCGGCCAGATTGCGCTCTGCGCGCTGACGATCCTGCTCGATCTGCACGCGGTCGCGGTCGTCCTGACGGTTCTGCGCCAGCAGCAGCAGCGGAGCCGAGTACGACGCCTGCAGACTCAGCACCAGGGTCAGAGCGATGTAGCCCATCGCCGCCGAGTCGAAGCGCAGACCTTCAGGGCCGATCGTGTTCCAGGTGATCCAGAGGACGATGAACACGCTCATGCCGAGCAGAAACGCCGGGGTTCCCATCGCTCGGGCGAACGACTCGGTGAACCGGCCGAAGGTGTCGGCGCTGCCGAACTCGACAGGATCCTTGCGCCTCCACAGCCGCACGCGACGTGCCTGTGGTGCGTTCAGCAGTCCGTGATCACTGCTCGCCTGCTTCGCCATCATCGTTCACCTCCCCGACTCGGTGCCGCCAGTCTTCAGGCAGCAGGTTGTCCAAGACGTCGTCGACCGTCACCACGCCGAGCAGACGCCTGTTGCCGTCGACGACGGGAATCGACGTCAGATTGTAAGCGGCCAGATTGCGCGCAACCTCGAGTGCTGAGGTCTCAGGGGCCATTGGCTCGATGTCGTCGTCGACCAGTGTGCCGAGACGCTCATGCGGAGGATACCGCAGCATCCGCTGAAAGTGCACCATGCCGATGTAGCGACCCGTCGGGGCCTCGTATGGAGGGAGGGTGACCCAGATCGCGGCGGCCAGCGCCGGAGCGATCTCATGCCGGCGGATGAGCGCGAGACCTTCGGCCACCGTCGTGTCGGCCGAGCAGATCACCGGCTCGGTGGTCATCAGACCACCGGCGGTGTCGGGTGCGTAGCGCAGCAGCATTCGCACGTCGGATGCCTCTTCGGGCTCCATCAGCTGCAGCAGCTTCTCTTTGCGGTCAGGGGCGATCTCTGCAACGAGGTCGGCTGCGTCGTCGGGCTGCATGTGGTCGAGCACCTCGGCGAAGCGGATGTCATCGATGGTGCGCACGAGTTCGGCCTGGTCGCTTCGGCCGAGCTCTTCGAGCGCGTCGGCGAGACGTTCGTTCGACAGGTTCTCGACGACCTCTTCGCGCCGGCGGTCAGGCAGCTCCATCAGCGAGCTGGCGAGGTCTGGGGCCTGCAGCTCCTGGAACGAGGCGAGCAGGTGGGTGGTGTCCTGCTCGACGCCGTCACGGTGGATCTCTTCGGTCTCGTCCCAGGGCACGAGCACGGTCTCACCGCGGGAGAACGGCGATGCGCTGGTCTTCGGCTTGCGCATGAAGGCGTCGGCGATCACCCACTCGCCTGTGCTGAGCTTCTCGATGCTGACGTCTTCGATGCGGCCGGTCTGCTGGGAGTCGCGGAGCCGCACGGTGCGGCCGAAGATCTCAGCGAGGATGCGGGTCTCGCCGGCGCGCTGCTCGAAGCGGCGCAGATTGATCAGGCCCGTGGTGATGATGGCACCAGAGACGATGCCGGTGACGCGGGCGATTCGCAGAAACACCCGTCTTCGGCCGGGAACCTCGACTAGCAGGCCGACGACGACAGGCGGGCCCACGGTGCGATAGGTGACGATCACGTCACGTGCGCGGCCCACTCGGTCACCGGCAGGGTCGAACACCCCGCTGCCGATGATGCGGGAGACAAAGATCTTGGGTGACGTCACATGCAAATGGTACGCTGCACTCCCGGCTGAGTGCGACAATCTCGCATGAGTGCGACAATGAGGTCATGGCAAACGGACTGAACTCTGCAGGGCAGGGCAACGCGCACATGTTTCCGACGCTGCCGACAGGCACGACCGTCGCAGAGTACGAGACGTATCGGGAGGCTGTCGCCGCGGTCGATCAGCTCGTCGAGAAGGAGTTCCCCGTCGAGAAGGTCAGCGTGGTGGGCAACGATCTGCACAGCATCGAGCGAATCACCACTGGCCTGAGCTATCCGAAGGCGGCGCTCAGCGGACTGGTCAGCGGCCTGTGGTTCGGGCTTTTCCTCGGGCTGATCATGATCATCTGGACGCCGAACAACGGGATGAACTATCTCTTCGCCGCTCTCGCGCTGGGCGCGGGATTCGGGATCATCTCGGGCATCGTGACCTACGCGCTGACGCGTCGCTACAAGAACTATCAGTCGACGACGGCGGTCGTGGCGGGCAGGTATGCGCTCGTCACCGATCCCTCGGTCGCCGGGCAGGCGCAGCGCATCCTCGGCACCGCACCGTCACTCGGGGATACGACCCCGCCGCGCCCGCCGCAGGCCTGAGCCGCATTCCGTCTGCACAGGAGTGCCAGGCACGCTCGAGAACTGCACCGACGTGCCAACACTGCCACTCCCACGCAAACCTGTCGCTCTCGCGCAAATCAATCTGACAGACAGCTGCGTAACGGTCACGCAGAGGCAAGTGACGAGCACCACTCCTCGACCTCGTCAGCCGTCCGGGGGAAGGCCGCGGTCAGCGGCTCGACGCCGTCTTCGGTCACGAGCACGTCGTCTTCGATGCGCACGCCGATGCCGCGAAAATCCTCGGGGATCGTCAGATCGTCCGCCTGGAAGTAGAGCCCCGGCTCGATCGTGAAGACCATGCCGGGCTCGAGCAGAGCATCCTGATACATCTCGCGGCGCGCCTGCGCGCAGTCGTGCACGTCCAGCCCCAGATGATGGCAGGTGCCGTGCACCATGAACCGACGGTGCAGCTGCCACTCGGTGTCGAGCGTCTGCTCCAGCGGAATCGGCAGCAGCCCCCACTCGCTGGTCTTGCGAGCGATCACCTCGAGCGCCGCATTGTGCACGTCGCGAAAGCGCACACCCGGCCGAGCCATCGCGAACGCCGCATCAGCGGCCTCGCGCACAGCCTCGTAGACCTCGCGCTGCCGCGCCGAGAACCGCCCCGACACCGGAATCGTCCGCGTCACATCAGCCGTGTACAGGCTGTCGACCTCGACACCCGCGTCGATCAGGATCAGCTGGCCGTTCTGCACGGCGCCATCGTTGTCGGTCCAGTGCAGGTAGCACGCGTGATCCCCCGCCGCAGCGATGGTGTCGTAGCCGACGTCGTTGCCGAGCTCGCGAGCGCGCGCCCAGAACACGCCCTCGACGACGCGTTCGCCTCGCGGATGCCCGCTGATCTCAGGCATCCTGCGCAGGATGTCATCGAAGCCAGCCTTCGAGGCCGCGACCGCCTCGCGAATCTGTGCGATCTCCCAGCGGTCTTTGACCAGACGCAGCTCACTCGCATCGCGTTCGAGCAGGCCGTCGCCTGCGGCGTCATGGCGCTTTCCCAAGTCGTCGACCGCCGCATCGACAGTCGCGTCGACCCCGGCGATCACCGAGATGGGACCGGCGTGTGCGCTCAGCACTGCAGGCAGCTGACGGATGTCGGCCGTGCTGACGCCCAGGCGTGCGGCGATCTCATCGAGGCCGGGCCGCGGTCCGTTCCAGAACTCGCCGATGGCCGGGTCGGCGTAGAACTCGTCGGTGTCGCGCCCGGCAGGCCGGCGAAAGAGCAGCACAGGCTCGTCGTCGCTGTCGACCGGGGGCAGCACGAGCACGGCGCCCGGCACCGCGTCTGCTCCCCAACCGGTCAGATGTGTGAAGGCGGTGTGCGGCCGAAAGCGGAAGTCTGTGTCGTTGCTGCGCACTTTGACATCGCCTGCGGGCACCACCAAGGTGTGCTCGGGCAGCTTCGCGCGCAGACGATCGCGGCGGTCCTCGGTGAACTTCGCCACGACGTCGGTGTCAGGAAGCTGCGGCCCGCGATCTGCCCAGCCCTGTGAGATATAGGCGCGAAAGTGCTCGTTCTTCGGAGTGCGCGAGCGCGCCTCACCCGGCTGCTGTGCTGAATCGCTCATGCTCCCATTCTCGCACCGGTGTCAACCGCCTCTCGCGCACGACAGAGCTCCGCCCGCAGCACGCGGAACCGGCTCACGTACCATGACGATATGGGTCTCACTTTCACGCGCATCGATCTGCACACCCACTCTCGGGTGTCTGACGGCACGCAGTCCGCGACCGAGCTGGTCGACGAAGCAGCGGCCACCGGCCTCGACTGCCTCGGGCTCACCGACCACGACGACACCGGCGGCTGGGACGAGGCAGCCCACGCCGCCGAGCAGGCTGGCATCGGTCTGGTGCGCGGCATGGAGCTGTCGACCATCACCCGCAGAGGCTCGATGCACATGCTCGCCTACCTCTTCGACCCGACGAACCGAGCCCTCACCGAGCTCACCGCCGAGATTCGCGACTCTCGCGAGCACCGGGCCGAGCGCATCGTGGCGAGACTGGCCAGAGACTATCCCATCACCTGGGCCGATGTGCTCGCACAGTCGGGCGAGGCAAAGGCGATCGGTCGCCCGCACATCGCGGATGCCCTGGTCGAACGCGGCATCGTCGCAGACCGCACCCAGGCCTTCGACCGCATGCTGCATCCTCGAGCCGGCTACTACGAACCGTACTTCGCCCCCGACCCCGTCGAGGCGATCACGCTGATTCGCGAGGCCGGCGGCGTGCCGGTGATAGCGCATCCTGCGACGGTCGCACGCGGCGCCGGGCCCGACGACGACCTCTTGCACCGCATGGTCGATGCCGGTCTCGGCGGTCTCGAAGTCTGGCACCGGCTCAATCCGCCGAAGTTCCGCGCGCACCTCATGCAGATCGCCCGCGCCTACGACCTCATCGTCACCGGCTCGAGCGACTACCACGGCGCAGGCAAGCCGAACCGACTCGGTGAGAGCCTCACCCCGCCCGATCAGCTCGAGCGCATCGCCGAGCAGGCGTCCGGCGTGCCGGTGCTTCAGCCCTCGAAGAGCTCCTGGCCGATGTAGCGGCCTTCTTTCGGCGACGGCGGAATCGCGAAGATACCAGACCCGATGTGCGAGATGTACTCGTTCAGCAGATCTGACGCGCCGAGGCGGCGCTGCAGCCGTGCGAAGTGCTCGGGGTCATTCTGGTACGTGATGAACACCAGCCCGGCGTCGAGCTGCGCATGCGAGTTCAGCCCATCGGTGTAGTTGTACGACCGGCGCAGCACCTTCACACCGTCGTTATTCTCGTGCGCGGCGAGAGCGATGTGCGAGGTCATGTCGATGACGCGTTCGCCGTGGTCGTCGGTGGCGGCGAAGTCGGGGTCGTCGAACTCCTTCGCCCCGGTGAGCGGCGCGCCCTCGCCTTTCGTGCGCCCGAAGATGGTCTGCTGGTCGCCGATGCGGTCGGCATCCCACGTCTCGATGCTCATGCGGATCTTGCGCACCACCTGATACGTGCCGCCGGCGAACCAGTCTTGGCCGTCGCCATCGCTCCACACGAACTGCTCGTAGTCGTCATCGGTCGTGATGTTGCGCGTGCCGTCTTTGAACCCCATCAGGTTGCGCGGGGTCTCTTGCCCCGGCCCGGCAGACGCCCGCCCGAAGCCCATCTGAGTCCAGTGCGTCTCGACCAGACCGCGCCCGATGCGAGCCAGGTTGCGCACTGCGTGGTAGACGACCTGCGGGTCGTCGGCGCAGGCCTGCACGCTGAGGTCGCCACCGGTGAGCGCGGGGTCGAAGTTGTCGCTCGGCAGAGCCGGAAGATCGGCGAGCAGGGCGGGGCGTTTGCCTTCGAGCCCGAAGCGTCCCGGTGCGAACAGCGACGGGCCGAGCCCGATCGTGACCGTGAGGCTCGCCGGTGCCAGTCCGAAAGCCTCACCGGTGTCTTTCGGCACTCCCTGCTCGCTGGTCGGCTCGACCGACCCGACGGCGTCGCCCTTCTGCAGCAGACCCGCTGCGGCGGTCCACCGGGCCAGCAGCGTCTGCAGCTGCTGCTTCGAGGTCGTCTTCACATTGAACGTCATGAACATCATGTAGCGCTGGGGCGGCGTCTGCACGCCTGCCGGATGCGCCTGCCCGTAGAACGGCACCGAATCGTGCAGGTCAATCGTGTCTCGGCCGTCGTTGTTCGTCGCAGCCCAGGTGATGCCGCTGCCTGCGAACGCACCGCCGACGACGCCGAGTCCGGTGCCCGTCAGCAGCGCACGGCGGCTCACGCCGGCTCGTGGCGGCGCTGCATCGGCGGATGCTCCGGTCGTCTGCGTCTCTGTGCCGGCGTCTGATGCACGGCTTGGTTCGCGATCGGTTTCGTGATCGGGTTCGTGACCGACTGGCTGATTCTCTGACATCTGTTCTTTCCCTGCTGAGATCTTGCGATCTGCTGTGCTGCTGTCTGCGCGAGAGCGGGGCGCCGGCTCGTCGCCGGCGCCCCGCATCATCACGTGCCCGATATCTGTCGGCCGTTCGGCCGACGCCGTCTGCACACTCGAGCCGTGCAGAGGTCGCTGCTGATCAGCAACGCACTGCGAGCGCTGCTGCGCTGTACAGTACTGGACTGCTGCGCCTGTGACAGCAGACTACGCAGTGGCGACCTTCTCGGCAATCGAGGCCAGCGCATCGTGCAGCGGCTGGATGCCCTTGGTGAGCTTGTCCGAGTCGCTCGCCTTCAGCTGCTCGTCGTAGGTCTTGAACCCGCCGATTGCTGACGGGTCGCGGTAGCCGTCAAGCATCTTCTGCACGTTCTCGAACTCCTGGTCGATGGTCTTCACCAGATCGGGGTCGATCTTGTCGAGACCGTCGCGCAGCGAGGCGTACGCCTGCTGGGCGCCCTCGACGTTGCCCGCGAAGTCGACGAGGTCGATGTGGCTGTATGCCTCTTCCTCACCGGTGATCTTCGTGGTCGAGACCTCTTCGAGCAGGTCTGCCGCACCATTGGCGAGGTCCTCGGGCTTCAGACCTTCGGTGAACGTCGGAATGACCTGGGTGTTCAGGATGTCGACGTTCTTGACCAGCTCGGTCGAGAGCGTCTTGGTCTCGGACGTGATCGCCCCGCCCTGCCAGAGGTCGCGCTCGATGGCATGGAAGCCGTGCCAGCCGGCTGCGTCGTCGAGGTTCGACTCGCGCATGTCGATCAGGTAGTCGAGGTTCTGAGCATTGTCTTCAGGATTCTCGTTGCCCGGCACGAGGAAACCGTCGACGGCCGACTCGGCGCGCTCATAGTACGGACGTGCCGTGGCGTAGGCGGTCTTCGCGCCTTCGACGTCGCCGGCCTGGACTTTCGCGTCAAGATCCTTGACCGTCGTGTCCAGCTGGGCGACCTGGTCCTTGATGTAGCTGCCGTACGCCGGCACTCCGGCGTTCAAGACGTCCTGCGCCGAGCCGCTGGGCGCGGCGGCGGCCTCGCCGGTCACGGTGAAGTCGATGTACTCGCTGTCGGCGCCGGGGCAGTAGATGCGGTACTTGCCGCCGTCGAGCGTCGAGGTGAAGCTGACCGCGTCGAGTCCGGGAGCGAGGTTCTCTTTCTCACCGATGATCTTCTGGTTGAACAGCAGCTCGACCTCGCTGATCGCCGGCGCGCTCTCATTCTTGACCGTGAAGGTCACGGGGCCTGCAGCGGCCTCAGTCGTGTCGAGCTTGCAGGTGTCCTTGCCGTTGTCGCTGGCGAGCGTGACATTCACCTGTGCCGCGCCGCCAGACGACTGAGCGGCGTCGCCGCCGTTTGACGAGCACCCTGCCAGGCTGATTCCGGCCAGCACGGCAACGCCGCCGGCGACGAGCACCCGAGTGTGATGCTTCTTCATCTGTGTTCCCTCCAACTGTCGCGGATCTCTCCGCTCCCTGATTCTCTGCACGATACGCAGAGAAAACCTGTCACTTCGCCGCAGCGCCCGCTTCGACGGCTGATTCTGCGCGCGCTGCCGCTTCGGCGTCTTCGGCAGCCTGATCTCTGGCACGCCGATGGTCGAGCGCGCCCGAGAGCAGCAGCCCGGCGGCGACGCAGAGCAGCACTCCAGGCAGCCATCCCCACCAGAGCGCACGCTCGGCCGCCTGCTGCTGCGCGTCGACGAGGCGATCGGTCACGGCGGCGACCTCATCGTCCGAGACGACCCAGTCCGCGTCCAGACCGCCGCTGACGCTCACCGTCTTCGTGCCGCTGATGCCGCCGCCGGCGAGCACTGCGTTGAGCGTCGTGTTCTGCGACGCGTTGATCAGCGTGCTGCCGCTCGTGCGGGCGCTGTAGGTCTGTCGCTGGCTCCACTGGGCTGAGAACGGGCCGGGCGTGCGTTCGAAGTTGAGGCCCGATGGCAGCCGCCCGCCATTTCGGTGCTGCAGATCGGCGATGGTGGGATTCGACGGCAGATCGCTCGGCGTCGCCGATGACACGGTCGTCTCCCACTGGCTCTGCCGCACGCCGCCGACCATGCCGTCAGAGACATGCTGCAGCGTCACGTCGTCCTGCCCGTCAACGGCCAGGGTGATCTGGTCGTCGCCGACTTCGGTCAGACGCACCGAGACGGTCGCACCCGGCGACGTGCCGGGCCGTTGGGCCTGCAGCGTATCGCCCATCGCATCAGCTGGCATGCGGGGCACCAGAGCGAACAGGGCCGCCGCGAGCACTACCGCACCGCCGGCGAGCCATGCCTTCAGGCGCAGGCGACGATGCAGCGGCACGACGTGCGAGTCGGGCCAGAAGTAGATGGCCAGCACTGGCAGCAGGTAGGCCAGCCAGGCGACGACCTCGATCAGACGAGGATCGATCGGAATGCCGAACATGCCGGTGATGACCGCGCCGAGCACCGAGGTCTTCGGCATCCATGCCGAGAAGTCGGCGATCTGCTGCTGCCCGATGACGATCCAGCCGGCCTCGTGGGCCGTGCGGAAGACGTTGAGCACCAGGCCGGCAGCGATGAAGACGAGAAAGATCCCGGTGATGCGGAAGAACTTGCGCAGGTTCAGACGCAGACCGCCGACGTAGATGCCGAAACCGATCGCGACGGCGACGAGGATGCCGACGGCTGCTCCGATGAGGGCGAGCGCCTCGCTCGACTGCGACGCCTGAATGGCGGCGAGCAGGAAGACGGCCGTTTCGAACCCTTCTTTGACCACCGCGAGAAAGGCCATGCCGGCGAGCGCATATGCGCCGCCCGCGTTCAGAGCGCTCGTGGCGTCGTGCTCGAGATCTCGTTTCATGCTCTTGGCATGGTGATTCATCCACAGGATCATCGTGGTGACGAAGACCACGGCGATGGCGCCGATGACTGTCTCAAGCGCCTCCTGCTGCGCCTGCGGCAGGTTCATCGAGAGCGTCTGCAACACGACGCCGACGCCGATGCTCAGCAGCACGGCAGCCGTGACGCCGAAAATCAGAGGTCTGAGCGGCTTGCCGTTCTTGCGCAGAAAGGCCGCGATGATGCCGACGATCAACGTGGCTTCGAGACCTTCGCGCAGGCCGATCAAAAACGTCCCGAGAAACACACCGTTCCAATCATCTGATGAAGTGTGGACTCGCCTGACAATAGCACCGGAACGACCCACACACATCGCGTGCGGCAATATTCGGGAGCCCGAATTCTGAAGTATGGCTTTCCTTACACTTCTGTCGTATCTCAGCAGCTCGATTCTGGGGCGAAATCGACCATCAGACACCCCGCACTGGACCAGAGTCGGCTGCCGGCTGTCGATCCCACTGCGAGCGGGTCGGCGGCACGGCGCGGCATCAGGATGCTTCAGTCGTGCATCGAGACGCGACGACGGGTTTCAGGCGTGTCGCGCCGCGAGCCACTGCCACGCGTCAGTGCCGGGTGCCACAATGGTCGGCATGGAGAATTCCGCCAAACGCGTGCTCTTCGTGCACGCGCACCCCGACGACGAGACGCTCTGGAGCGGTGGCACGATCGCCACCTATGCCGCTCAGGGCGCCCAGGTCACCGTACTCACCGCCACACGCGGCGAGCTCGGCGAGGTGATCCCTGAATCGCTCAAGTACCTCGAACACGACCAGCCCGAATTCTCGGCGGCGCGCGAGGCCGAGCTGAGCCAGGCGGTGAGACAGCTCGGAGTCACCGACCACCGGTGGCTCGGAGGCCTGCACGCCAAGCCCGCCGACGTGCCGTTGCACCGGTACAGCGACTCGGGCATGCAATGGGGGCCTGGCGGAGTCGCCGAGCCCGCCGCCGACTCCCCCGAGAATGCCCTGGCCAACGCTCCGCTCGATCAGGTCGCCGAAGACATCCAGGCGGTCATCCAGCAGGTTCGCCCGCATGCCATCGTCACCTACAACGCCATCGGGGGCTATGGCCATCCCGACCACGTCATGGTGCATCGCGCGACCCAGCGCGCCTTCGACGCCGCGCATCTCGATCCAGACGCATGGCATCCGTCAACGCTCTTCGCCGTGCAGCGGCCCCGAAGCGCAGTGCGTCGCGACGCGGCACGAACTGAGGCCAACAGCAGATTCACGCCCCTGCCCCACAGCCGACAGGTGACCGTGCCAGACCGGCAGATCGACACCAGCGTCGACGTTCGACCGTTCCACGATCAGATTCGTCGCGCCATGCAGTGCTACCGCACCCAGCTCGTCGTCGAGGGAGACTACTACGCTCTGTCGAACGGCACTGGTGGCCCGGTGGCCGGCTTCGAGTACTTCACCGAGATCGGCGGGCGCGCCTACGCCGCCTCGCCAGACGCGCAGCGCGATCTGGTCAACGGCTGGGAGCCCATTCGAAGCGGCCGCTCAGAGACCTATTACAGTCCGCCGACCGGGGCCGTCACCATCGGCGGCCGGCGCATCATGCACTCGGTGTTCACGCCGATTCTGCTGATTCTGCTCGGGGTGCTCGTCACGTTCATCACCACGTTCAGTCACAACGCCGTCTGGCGCCCGACAGATTCGGCGTCGCCTGCGATTCCCTATGGCCTGGTCTTCTCGCTCATCGCTCTGCTCGGCGTCGCCCTGGCACTGCGACTCGAACTCGCCGCACGATGGTCGGCAGCCTGGTACGCAATCGGCGTCTGGGCGACGATGTTCGTCTTCGCCGCATCCTCACCCGCACAGGGCGTGATCATCAGCGGCCTCGGGGTCAACGGATACATCTGGCTGTACGGCGGCTTGCTGGCGGTCGCTGTGCTCGCGGTGGCACCGCTGCCCCACCGCAGCGGCAGCCATCCGAGCTGACTCCGACAGGGCCCGTTCAATCGACTCCCCCGCACCTCGGGTGGTGAGGGCAGCCTCATCGTCGGGTGATGTCACCTGGCGGTACACTGGCGGCAAGACTTTCGGAGGCTGATTCTGTGACCTATGTCATCGCACTGCCCTGTGTCGATGTCAAAGACCGAGCCTGCATCGAGGAGTGCCCGGTCGACTGCATCTACGAGGGCGATCGCACCCTGTACATCCACCCCGACGAATGCGTCGACTGCGGTGCCTGCGAACCGGTGTGCCCGGTCGAGGCGATCTATTACGAAGACGATCTGCCCGAAGAATGGTCCGACTACTACCGCATCAATGTCGACTTCTTCCAGGAGCTCGGATCGCCCGGCGGAGCCGCCAAGGTCGGCCCGACCGGCTACGACCACCCTGCCGTCCGCGATCTGCCGCCGCAGGGTGAGGGCCGCTGACCCATGCCACGCAATCTCGTCGCGCAGACTCCGATCTATCCATGGGAGCAGCTGAAGCCCATTCGCGAGCGCGCCGCACAGCATCCTGACGGGCCCGTCGATCTCTCGATCGGCTCACCGGTCGACCCGGTGCCCGACCTCGTGCAGCGCGCGCTGGCCGAGCACGCCGATACGCCCGGCTATGGCACCGCCGCGGGTTCGCCGGCGCTTCGGGAGGCCATCGCGGGCTGGTACGGCCGCCGCCGCGGCGTCGAGCTCGATGGCGAAGCGGTGATGCCCACGATCGGCTCGAAAGAGTTCATCGCGCAGCTCGCACTCTGGCTCGGGCTGGGAGCAGACGACGTCGTGGTGCAGCCCGTCGTACATTACCCGACCTATGCGGTCGGTGCAGATGCCACGGGCGCGCAGCTGGTGAGCAGCGACGATCCCGACGAATGGCCCGCGAGCACTCGTCTGATCTGGCTGAACTCTCCGGGCAACCCCGACGGTCGCGTGAACGACGTGGCGCTGCTGCGCCGGGCGGTCGCTCGGGCACGCGAGCTCGACGCGATCATCGTGCAGGACGAGTGCTACGCCGAGCTGGGCTGGGAGGCCCCGTGGGATGCGCATGTGCCGTGCATTCTCGAAGATGCAGTCACCGACGGCGACCTGAACAATGTGCTGTCAATGTACTCACTCAGCAAGCAGTCGAACATGGCGGGCTACCGCACCGGTATCATCGCCGGCGACCCGACGCTCGTGCAGTCGCTGGTCAACCTGCGCAAGCAGTTCGGACTCTCACTGCCGCGGCCGATCCAGGCCGCGATGACCGCAGCACTCGACGACGACGAGCATGTGCAGGTGCAGAAAGCGGTGTATCGTCGCCGCCGCGAGCTGCTGCTGCCCGCCGCACGCGCCTGGGGCCTGCAGGTCTCTGACAGCACCGCGGGCCTCTATCTGTGGGGCACGCGTGGCGAGGACGGCTGGGATACTATGCGCGCACTCGCCGAGCTGGGCATCATCGGCGGCCCGGGGCACTTCTACGGGCCCGCCGGCGAACGGCACGTGCGCCTCGCGCTCACCGCGACCGACGCCGCAATCGAGACCGCCGCAGCTCGCCTCTCGCTCTGATCTGTCGCTTGCTCTGCTGATCTCGGCGCATTGGTCCGGTCCAATGCCCGATTTCGCGTCTTTTTTGTGCGCCGCTCACAGACGGTCTTGTGCCGTATGAACAGGTCGTTCAGGGGTTATCCGACATCTCACGGCGAATCGCAATCTCGATTTCAGGAACTGGCGCGCACCTCGTAGGATGACGTTTGACCGTGCTACAACGCCGTGACGCCGTCACACATCAGTAAAGGGAGACAGCAGTGAGCGACCGCAACAAAACTGTGAAGCTGATTCATCCGAACGGTGAGACCGAGTTCCCCATTCTTGAGACGTCGGCGGGACACGATGCGATCGACTTCACAAAGCTCACGAAGAACACCGGCCTGACCTCGTTCGATCCCGGTTTCGTGAACACCGCCTCGACCAAGTCGAACATCACGTTCATCGATGGCGACGAGGGCATCCTGCGCTACCGTGGCTACCCCATCGAGCAGCTCGCGGAGCACTCCAGCTTTCTCGAGGTGGCCTGGCTGCTGATTCACGGCGAGCTGCCCACACCAGAAGAGCTCGCCGACTTCGAGTACCGCGTGATGCACCACAACATGCTGAACGAAGATTTCAAGCGCTACTTCGATGTCTTCCCCAAAGAGGCCCACCCCATGTCAGTGCTCGCCAGTGCCGTGAGCGCGCTGTCGACCTTCTATCAAGATTCACTCGACCCTCAGGACCCCTACCAGGTCAAGGTCTCTTCGGTGCGGCTGCTGGCGAAGATGCCGGTGCTCGCCGCCTACGCGCTGAAGCGCAGCCTCGGTCAGCCGCTGATGTATCCAGACAACAGCCTCGGCTACGTCGACAACTTCCTGCGCCTGACCTTCGGCATGCCCACTGAGCAGTACCAGGTCAACCCGGTCGTCAGCCGCGCGCTCGAGCGTCTGCTCATTCTGCACGCCGACCACGAGCAGAACGCATCGACCTCGACCGTGCGTCTCGTCGGTTCGACTCAGGCGAACATCTTCGCCAGCGTGTCATCCGGCATCAACGCACTGTTCGGTCCGCTGCACGGCGGTGCGAACGAAGCCGTGCTGACCATGCTCGAGCAGATTCGCGAGTCGGGCATGAGCGTCGGCGACTTCGTCGAAAAGGTCAAGAACAAAGAGTCCGGCATCCGTCTGATGGGCTTCGGCCACCGCGTGTACAAGAACTACGATCCGCGCGCCAAGATCGTCAAGGCCTCGGCGGAATCGGTACTCAACGAGCTGGGCGTGCACGACCCGCTGCTCGAGATCGCGACCGAACTCGAAGAGATCGCGCTCAGAGACGATTACTTCCAGTCACGCCGCCTGTACCCGAACATCGACTTCTACACCGGCGTCATCTACAAGGCGATGGGCTTCCCGACGAAGTTCTTCACCGTGCTGTTCGCAATCGGGCGTCTGCCCGGCTGGATCGCGCAGTGGCGCGAGCAGAACGACGACCCATCCACAAAGATCGGTCGCCCGCACCAGCTCTACATGGGCAACGTCGAGCGCGACTACCCAGGCATCTGACCGCTGGTCTTCCGAAGCCCTGGCCTCCAGCTCACGCTGAGGTCAGGGCTTTCTGCTGTCGGCCTTGTGCCTTCTGGAGTCCGCCTTCTGCCCGCTGCTGCAGCAGTGTGCACCCCTGTGCACCGTTCCGCCAGCCCGTGCACACTTCCGCCAAGATCACACACATTCTGACAGAACCGTGATCGCACCGGCCAAACCTTGATCGCACCGGCAACCGTGTCGAGGTGGCGTGCCGCCCCGGCCGTGTCAGCTGCTGAGGCACACAGAAAGAGCGGGTGGCCAGTGGGCATTGCCGCCACTAACCACCCGCTCTTGAGCCAGGGAGAGCATCCGCGATGCGGATGCTCTCCCTCCCAGACAACGTGCTGCGCCGCGGGGGCGCCGCGCGACCTACTTCGAGGCGTTACGGCGACGCGAGGCCTCTTTGGCGCGCTCGTTCGCATCGAGCGAGACCTTGCGGATGCGAATCGCCTCGGGGGTCACCTCGACGCACTCGTCTTCGCGGGCGAACTCGAGGCACTCCTCAAGGGTGAGCTCACGGCTCGGGGTCATCGACTCAAAGGTGTCAGCGGTCGCCGAACGCATGTTCGTGAGCTTCTTCTCTTTGGTGATGTTGACGTCCATGTCTTCGGCGCGCGAGTTCTCACCGATGACCATGCCCTCGTAGACCTCTTCGGTGGGCTTGACGAAGAACGACATGCGCTCCTGCAGGTTGGTGATCGCGAAGGGTGTCACGACACCGGCGCGGTCGGCGATGATCGAACCGTTGACACGGGTCGAGATCGGACCGGCCCAAGGCTCGTACTCGGCGGCCAGCGTGTTGGCGATGCCGGTGCCCTTGGTCTCGGTCAGGAACTGCGTGCGGAAGCCGATCAGGCCTCGCGACGGCACGATGAACTCCATGCGCACCCAGCCGCTGCCGTGGTTGCTCATGCTCTCCATACGACCCTTGCGTGCGGCCAGCAGCTGCGTGACGGCACCGAGGAACTCTTCAGGCACATCGACGGTCAGCTGCTCGGTCGGCTCGTAGGTCTTGCCGTCAATCTCTTTGGTGACCACCTGCGGCTTGCCCGCGGTGAGTTCGTACCCCTCACGACGCATCTCTTCGATGAGGATGGCCAGTGCGAGCTCGCCTCGGCCCTGCACCTCCCAGGTGTCGGGGCGGTCGGTCGGCAGCACCTTGATCGACACGTTGCCGATGAGTTCGCGCTCGAGACGCTCTTTGACCAGGCGAGCGGTGACTTTGGCACCCTTGACGCGACCGGCCAGCGGCGACGTGTTGATGCCGATCGTCATCGAGATCGCGGGGTCGTCGACGATGATCGGAGGCAGCGGGCGGGGATCCTCAGGATCGGTCACGGTCTCACCGATGGTGATGTCGGGGATGCCGGCGATGGCGACGATCTCGCCGGGGCCGGCGCTCTCACCGGGAACACGGGTCAGGGCCTTCGTCTTGAGCAGCTCGGTGATCTTCACGTTCTCTTGCGAGCCGTCGGTGCGGATCAGTGCAGCCTGCTGCCCCTTCGTGAGGGTGCCGCTGAAGATGCGCAGCAGTGCGAGACGCCCGAGGAACGGTGATGCGTCGAGGTTGGTGACGTGCGCCTGCAGCGGAGCCTCATCGTCATACTTCGGGGCCGGCACGTGCTTCATGATGGCCTCGAACAGTGGCTCGAGGTTGTCGCTGTCGGGCAGCTCGCCGTCGACAGGACGGTTCCAGCTCGCGCGACCGGCGCGCCCGGATGCGTAGATGACCGGCACGTCGAGCAGTGCGTCTTCGTCGAGATCCGGGACTTCGTCTTCGAGGTCGCCGGCGAGGCTCAGCAGCAGATCCTGGCTCTCTTCGACGACCTCGCCGATGCGAGCGTCGGGACGGTCTGTCTTGTTCACGACGAGAATGACGGGCAGACGCGCGGCCAGCGCCTTGCGCAGCACGAAACGCGTCTGGGGCAGCGGACCTTCAGAAGCGTCCACCAGCAGCACGACCCCGTCGACCATGCTCAGGCCGCGCTCGACCTCGCCGCCGAAGTCGGCGTGCCCGGGGGTGTCGATCACGTTGATCGTGATGTCTTTGCCCTCGCTGGCCGGGCCGTTGTAGAAGATCGTGGTGTTCTTCGCGAGAATGGTGATGCCCTTCTCACGCTCGAGGTCGTTCGAGTCCATGACGCGGTCTTCGACCTCGGCATGCGCATCGAACGAGTTCGTCTGGCGGAGCATCGCATCGACCAGTGTGGTCTTGCCGTGGTCGACGTGTGCCACGATTGCGACGTTGCGAAGATCCTCGCGTGAAACTAGGGCCATCAGGTTCATCCTCAAAATGTGTGTGCCAGGTCGGGCACGGAACAGACGGCGGTCGGCAACCGCCGGGGCTCCATCGAGACGAAACGAGGAGCCAATCCATCTTAGTTCACGCACGTGAACATGGCGAACACGATTCTGACGAAGCAGAAGCTCCGTGCATCACACCCGGTATTCTGTGCCCTGTATGTCTACCGAACCCACCACCCCCACCGCCCCGAAGACGGCAGCGTCCTGGCGCGATCTCTTCGCCTCACCGAGCCGGGCAGCCGTCATCGTGCTCGCCAGCGGCATCGCCCTGTACGGCACCAACGTCTACCTGACCGCGAGTCTGCTGCCGAGCGCCGTGGCCGACATCGGCGGCCACGAGCTCTACGCGTGGGTGTCGACCGCATTTCTGCTGCCCTCGGTGGTCGCCTCGCTCTTCGTCGGCCGGGCCCTGGCCGGCTGGGGCGCACGCCGCGCATACCTCGTCGCGTTTCTCGGTTTCAGCGCCGGCCTGGTGCTCAGCATGATCGCGCCGAACATGCCGGTGTTCCTGGCGGGCCGATTCGTGCAGGGCTGCGCCGGCGGTCTGCTGACCGGTCTGGCCTATGCAGTCATGCGTGTGGCCCTCGCTCCCCGACTCTGGACGCGTGCGATCGCCCTGCTCTCAGCGATGTGGGGCGTCGGCAACTTCGTCGGCCCCGTGCTCGGAGGCCTCTTCGCCGAGTTCGGCATCTGGCGAGGGGCGTTCGTCCCGCTGGCGATCGGAGCCCTCGCCGCCGCCGGGCTGGCCGTGCGCACGCTGCCGCGCACGACGTCCAGCGTGCAGATCGAACGCGTGCCTGTCGTCTCGCTCACCCTGCTCACCGCGGTCACCGCCGCCCTGTCGCTGACCGTCGTCTTCACCGAGACCGCCAAGGTGCTCACGCTGCTCGCCATCGCCACAGCACTCGCCGTCGCATTCGTGCTGGTCGAGCGCAACGGGGCACGCACTCTGCTGCCGCACAGCGTCTACCGGGGCAGGTCACCGCTGCGCTGGATCTATGTTGTGATCGCCGCACTCGCCGCCGCGTCGGCGATCGAGGCGTTCGTGCCGCTCTTCGGGCAGGAGCTCGCCGGGATGTCTCCGTTCGTCGCCGGCTTTCTGGGCGCGATGATCTCTTGGGGCTGGACGTTCGGCGGCATTCTGACTTCTGGGGCCGTGTCAGACGGCCGGGTCGCAACCCTGCGCGTCGGCGGGCCGCTGCTGCTCGCGGCCGGTCTGGCCGGCTACGCTCTGGTGCAGCCCGCGGATGCCGGCCTCGGCACGGTCGTGCTGTGGTTCGCCGCGTTGTTCGTCGCGGGCGTGGGCATCGGATCATCGTTCGGGCACACGGCGGCTGCGGCGCTGCGCAGCACGGACGACCCGGTGGAGTCGCAGAAGGCCTCAGCCGGAGTGAACACCGTGCAGCTGCTGGCGAACACGGTCGGCTCTGCCCTCTCGGGTCTGCTGGTGAATCTCGGCGGTCCGACGATTCCCGGCAGCGCTCGCTCGCTGACGCTCTTCTTCGCGGCATTCGCAGCCGTCGGCGCCGTCGCAGCCTGGCTCGCAGTGCGACAGATGATGCCAGGCTCGCGACGCGAGGTCAGACGCTAGTCCGGCACGGCTCAGCCGATCGCTCAGGCGATTCCTGCGCTATCAGCAGAAGGTCAGCTCCACACCTGACGCCGCTGCGGCATCGGATGCTGCCCTCGACGCGCCTCGGTCATCAGAGGTGCGGCCTCGACCCCACGCGCCTCAATCAGCTCGCAGGGCCCGACGGTGCGACTCCACCGATCTGCGAAGCGCTTCGCGGTCTCGGCACGCCGACCGATCTCTTTCGGCACCGCAAGCAGCGTCGAGGCGGGCAGCAGACGATCGAGCAGGGCGAGCGGGCCATCCGTCAGAACGCTGGCCAGCGTGACCGGCCCACGGTCGATGCGCAGCAGGAAACGCGGGCGTTCGACCGGGCCGAACAGTTCGCTGACGGCATCCATGATGAGACGGCGGTCAGTCTCAGAGCCGCCGTTGACACCCAGTGCCCACGAGAGAGGCCGCCTCTTCTCGTCGCGAATGGGCGCCACCGTCAGGTTGGCACGGCCGAAGCGCTCGGTGGTGCCCTCGTCGGCGAAGGTGTCTGCTATCGACTGCATGGCGCCGAGGTAGACCTGCTCTGGACGCGCTCGATACCGAATGCGTCGCGCCACATCGAGCGTCGGCGGCCAGAGCACCACGATGCAGCCCACGAAGTACACGAGCGCAGCGATGAGGCTGCCCGCAGACAGGCCGAAGCTGAAGAGCGTTCGCAGCATGAGCACGGCGAACAGTGACGCGACGGCCCAGAGCACCGCGGTGAGGCCGAGCAGCGTCGGCTCGTGCAGATTCGCGACGGAGCGCCCGTCGCCGAGAACGGCGGCCTGGCCCTCTTGATCGGCATACGGTTCGCCGACGCCCCAGCGCTTCCAGGTCGTGGGCCGCGGTTCGAGGGCGGCAAGGCTGCGCGCGGTGAGCTTCGCCGCCGGCTCGCGGCTGACACTGATCGAGGCTGTGCCGCCGGTTTCGCCGCCCTGCCCCAGCCTGGCGCGGAGCCGCGCGATCTGCTCGCTTGTGAGCGCAGGTGCGAGACCGGTGACGATCTCACGCTCGCTCTCGAGATCGACGCCCCAGAGGTGTTCGTGTTTGCGGCGCAGCCGGCTGAGCTCTGAGCTGCCGTCGAGCTTCGAACGTGCCGGCAGCAGGCAGGTGACCGTCCAGTTGTGGGCGACCTTGCCCGGCCACGTCGGGTCGAGCCGAAGCGTTCGCCCGCGCAGCTGCTGCGTCGCCGCCGAGGTCGCGGTCGCAGTGAGATCGATGAGCGTGTTCATCGCGGGGCAGTCCCAGCCTTCGCCGAGCAGGCCGCGGGTGCCCACGAGCACACGCACGCGCCCCTCGGTGACCAGACGGTTGAGCCCCGCGATAATGGTGGCCGCGCTGGCATCGGTGACGATGTCGACGACGGATGCGTCAGCCATTCCCGTCTGCGGCGTCGCGCTGGTCGTTCCGACGGATTCGCCCCCGCCTCGCACTGTGCAGGTCGCCCCGCACAGCTGTGACAGTGCGGTCGCCAGGCGCTCGGCCTGGTCGGCTCGCACGCGCAGGTGTTGACCGGTCACGAGCACCGGGTGCAGCTCGGCGATGGCCGGGTCTGCCGCGATGGTGTCGAAGGCGCGCAGTGCGCCGCTCTGCGCCGAAACCGCCGACGCCGCTGTCGGCCCGGCTGCGGCACCGCGCAGGCGCGCTCCGCCCGAGATTTCCGCGGCATGCCGCTGCGAACGCGAGTTCCCGTGCGTCGCGAAGTCGGTGACCACGACGGCGCGCACGAGCTCGCCGTCGTGGCGCAGCTCCTCGTGCAGGATGTCGACGGCGGCCTGATCTTTGGCCGCAGACATGGCCAGCACCTGCTCGACGGTATCTCGGCCGCGACGCAGCCCACGATCGGTCAGCCGCCAGCCCAAGTCGGCGAGCACGCGTCGCATCCGCCGCCACTCGCCTACGCGCGCGGGGTCGATCAGCAGCCGCTGCAGCGCGTACCTCGCGAGCACGGTGAAACGGTCTTCAGCGGTCGGAGCAGCGGTCGAGCCGGCGGGCAGACGGCCCACCAGCGGATGCCTCGGGTCGAGATCGGCGAGCATCACGGCCGCCGCGTGGGCGAGATCGAAGTCGGTGTCGAACGCCCGTGCAAGGGCGGCGTCTCTGGCGGCCTGACTGTCGAGAGCAGACGGTCGGGAGGCTGCGAGGGACGCGCCTGGGGCATCCTCAGAATCGGGCGACATGGCAGCAGACGACTCAGACGCGGGCGGCTGCAGCACCGAGATCAGCCAGTCGTGCCCGTCTGCCGCGCCAAGTGTGTCGGTGATCAGCTGCTGCAGCTCGTCGTCGTGGCGCCGCAGAAAGCGCTGCTCATCGGCAGTCGGCTCGGTGAACCACACGATGTCGCGCGACGGTGCGAGATTGCCCTCGCGGATCACCGCCGGGGTCGGCACCTCGTAGTCGACCTCGCCGAGCAGCTGTGCGTAGTTCGCATAGTGCGGATCTTCGCTCGAGGGCAGCGTCGCGGTGAGTCCGATGAGCAGCGGGGTGTCGCCGGTGGCGCGGATGCGCGCGACGAGGCACCGAATGACCAGCGCCCAGTGGTCGAGCAGGTGATGGCATTCGTCAAGGATGATCGTGCGCACGCCGTGGGCGACGAGCCGGTCGATCAGCGCGACCGCGTTAGGGTGCAGTGCGCGTTCGATCGTGGCGGGGTCGTCTGCGATCTCGGACTTGCGGGCCCGAGCTGCGCGGCGGCGCACTCCTGCACGCCAGGCCTGAGGGTTGCTCTGCTCGAGGGCAGAGAGCCAGGCGCGGGCATCGTGCTCGGTGCGTCCGCCTTCGACGAGCTCGTTCACCCACAGCTCAGCCGCGACGTCGTCGAATGGCTTCGAGTCGGCGACGGTGCTGACCATCTGATAGGTCAGGGCCGTGAGGTCGCCGAGATGCTGCGGATCTTCGGAGACCGCGGTCTCTGATCGGGGCGCGAAGGCGCTGAGACGATCGGGAGGTGCTGAGGCCGCAGGGTCGAGCGAGGCAGCCTTCTGTGGCGTGCTGGCCGCCAGCCCGCTCGCCGTTCTCGCCCACTGCTGGCGGATGGTCACCGTCGGCGCGAGCACGACGGCACGCCGGCCGTCACGCATGGCCAGCAGCATTCCCACCAGAGTCTTGCCCGAGCCCGGCGGTGCGACGATGTGCAGACTCTCGTGGCCGGCGAACTCGATGCGCTGCAGAATGTCGCGCTGATAGGTGCGCAGCGTGCCGCTGAAATGCCAGGCGTTCAGCGGATGCGGTGAATCGGCGCCCGCTCCTCTGAAAGGTTCTGCGGCTGCAGACGACGGTTCGTTCTGCGGTGATGCGACAGAGGCTCGCTTGGTCGCGGGCCTCTTCTTCTTTCGTCTTTCCACAGCTGCCGCACCTCAGGCAGCAGTTGCCGCGCTCACCAGACCGATGACGCCGCCGACTGCGCTGACTGCGGCGAGAGTCAAGGCGATCGCGATGAGAATCTGGTGCACCCGCAGAAAGCTCGTGGCCTTGCCGTTCTCGTCCCGAGCGCGCTTGTCCTGCGTCACACGGCGCAGAAACTGCGGCCAGACGATCACGTTGAAGAAGGCGTTGACGAGCAAGACCACTGAGATGAAGATGAGCATGGCGCCAGCATAGTTCGGTGTGTGTTGATGCTCCATCGAGATTGCAGAAATGCCGAGTTGCAGCTGGGCGGTTTCCCCGAACACGCCGTGCACACAGCCCTAGACTCATGAGATGACGACTGAGACCGCTCATGAGACGGCCGGCACGCCCGATAGGTGGCCAGAGACCGCCGAGGCGCTGATGCGGTCGCGTTTCGAGGCGTTCCGTCACAAGGATGCCGCCTGGCTGCTCGCCTCGTGGCACCCGCGCGCGAGGCCGGCTGAGCTTCGATTCGATCCTGAGATTCGGTGGCGGGGGCTGCAGATCGTCGACACCGTCGCGGGTGGGCCGGACGATGCCGAGGGAATCGTGGAGTTTCGCGCCACCTATGTTGCCGGCGGGCAGAGCGGCGTTCAACACGAACGCTCGCGCTTCGTGCGCGACGAAGGCCACTGGGTCTACCTCGACGGCGACGTGACTGAGTGACCCAGTCCAGTGGTGCCTCAGCCGAGGGGCAGACGGGCCGCGACGTCGTCGAGAAAGTCGTCTACTGCATCCTGCGCATAGCCGGGCTGAAAACGCACGATCGGAAACCGCACGCTGCGCAGGCGATCAGACGACATCGTCGCCGTCGTCTCCTCGCCTCTTTCGATCTGCTGCAGATATGCGGCGACCTCGTCGAGAAAGTCGTCGACTGCGGCCTGCGCGTAGCCCGGTTTGAACCTCGTCAAGCGAAAGCGCACGCTGAGCACCTCTGGCGAGGTCAGTCTGCCGGTGCCGGGCTGAGATCCTGCAGATGCATACGGCATTTGTGCCTCCTGAATCGTTGATGGAGCGACGGCCGCCGCTGCGCCTCAGTCTAGGGTTCGCTGCTGACATGCCGGGTGGGTCGACCGACTGATCGCGAGACACAGCGATCGGGTATTCCTGCGAACGGTTGCCGGACGGTTCGCGCACGGTGCCGTTGGACAGCACGCGAAAGCCGTGCAGCTCGTCGCGTTCACGACGGGCGAAGCGGGCCTCGACTGTGAACAAAGACATTCCTTCTTTACACGTTCTCGCGCTCGCATTCTTCTCAGCAGGGCCTGATGCACGTCTGTGAGAATGGCTCCATGCCCCAGATCATCTACTACGCAGCCTCAACACTCAACGGATTTCTCGCTACAGCCGACGACTCGCTCAACTGGCTGCTCGAAGTGCCGCAAGAAGACGCATTCGGCGCAGCAGACGTTCTCAAGGAGCGTCTGGGAGTGCTCGTCGAAGGCTCCACCACCTATGAGTGGATACTCCGCGAAGGTGGCCTGCTGGAGCATCCGGAACGCTGGCAGGAGTTCTACGGCCAACACCCGACCTACGTGTTCACGTCACGTGATCTGCCGCTCGTTCCCGGCGCTGACATCCGCCTGATCTCAGGCGAGGTCGAACAGCACATCGCGGCGATCTCCGAGGCCGCAGGCGATCGCGACATCTGGGTGGTGGGCGGTGGCGAGCTGGCGGGTCAGTTCGCCGACGCCGGGGCCCTCGACGAGATCATCGTCACCATCGCGCCGGCAACGCTGGCACAGGGCAAGCCGTTTCTGCCGCGAACGCTGAGCTGGCGCGAACTCGAGCTCACGGGCACTCGCCAGATCGGACGGTTCGCGGAGCTCAAGTATGCGGTGCGGCGGGAGGGCGGCGGGTCTGATGCGAGCACAGACGAGGCGGCATCGGTCGATCAGGCGGGCCGACTCTGGGCGAGGCACAGCTGACATCGTTTCTGCACCGTCAGACTCCGCTGCGAGGTGAGCGTCAAATCGGCTCACCGGTGATGAGAGCCGCATCGCCCAATGCCGGTTTCACTACGAGTAGTGACTCGTGCCGCGTCGTTCAGCCGGCATCCGCCAAAACGCAGAGAATCCGCCCGCGCGACCGAAGTCGTACGGGCGGATTCTTGCGCTGCGCAGCGGGCTGCTGCAGAGCAGGACGCCGCAGAACTGCTGGCTTTACTTCCAGTTCTTCTTCACCGATGTGCCGCCGATACCGGCGTTGAAGGTGTTCGTCGGGTCGAGCTCTTTGAAGTGCTCCACCATCGACTCGGGCATGTGATACAGGCGCCCGTAGTTGTGCTCGGCCGGCAGCTTCGCACCGCGAGCCTCGAGCAGCTCCTGAATCTGGTCGTGCAGCTTCTCGGTGTCGACGCCCTTCTTGGCGACGTAGTCCTGGTGCATCACGTGGCAGAAGAAGTGACCGTAGTATGCGGTGACCTCCAGCTGATCGGCGATCTCTTTGGGCAGCACCTCGAGCCAGTCCCAGTCGTCGCGACGCAGGGCCACGTCGATCGGAATCAGGCCCGAGATGTGCTTGCGCTTCATGTTCGCGTAGCGGGTCGCAGCGCTGGCCGCACCGAAGCGGTTCAGCGAAGCGCTCTTCTCTTCGTCTGCCGTGCAGACGAAGAAGTCGCCCTGGTGCTCGGGCTCGGCGAAGAACGCCTTGAGCATCTTCTCGCTCTCGGCTTTCTGATCGGCGCTCACAGTGACCAGCAGGTGGTGCTCGAAGCGGTTGCGGTACTCCATCAGACGCTTCGGCAGCTGGTTCGGCAGCAGGTCGAACGCAACCTGCGACACCGTGTCGGCGAAGGTCGGGCCGATGCCCGGAATCTTGCCGAACACGCCGTTTGCCCACGTCTTGAACGAGAACATCTTGGTCTGCAGACCGGCGCTCATGAACTTCAGGAACACATAGGTGTCTTTGCCGTACTTCTCGGCCAGGTCGAAGGCGCTGCGGCCCATGTACTCACCTGAGATGGGCAGCGGCATGTCGGCCTCGAGGAACATGCGGCGAATCTCTTCGAGCTCATGAGTGCTGTTCGTGCCGATGTAGAACATGGTGGGGTTCACTTCGAGCGGGAAGGTGCGCGTGCGCACGGCGAAGACCATGAGCTTGCCGGCCGAGCCCGAGGCCTCGAAGAGGTATTCGGGGTTGGCGTTGTAACGGGCGGGGGTCGGCTCGATCTTGCGCAGGTGCTCGGCGTACTCGGTCTCGCTGCTGTCTGCGGGCGCCGGGGTGACGTCTGCGGCCGACCAGTCGCCGCGCTGCAGGCGGTCGAGAGCGACCTCTGGGTCGTCGCCGAGCGAGATGCCGAGGTGGTTGACCAGCTCGACCTTGCCCTGCTCGTTCACACGGGCGAAGATCGCCTCGCGTGTGAACGCCGGGCCCTTGCGAATCTGGCTGCCGCCCGAGTTGTTCGAGATGCCGCCGATGACCGAGGCGCCGATGGATGTCGACCCGATCACCGAGTGCGGCTCGCGGTTGTGCTTGGCGAGCTCTTCGGTCAGGTGCGTCAGCGGGGTGCCGGCGAGCGAGATTGCCTCGCGGGCGTCGTTGATGAGGTGCACCTCGTTGATGCGGTGGGTCGAGATGACGACGATCGGGCGATCGTAGGGCTGGAAGCCCGGGCCCGAGCCACCGGTCAGGCCGGTGTTCGAGGCCTGCGGAATGACGATGAAGTTGTTGTCGACGCAGACCTGCAGCGCCTTCCACATCTGAACCAGCGTGGTCGGCCGCAGCACTGCGAAGATGGGGCCGCCGCCGAAGCGGTAGCCCTTGCTGAACGGCATCGTGGCGCGCTCTGACGTCAGCACATTCTCGGCGCCGACAATGCTCTTGAAGGCACCGATCGCCTGATGCTCTGCGCCCGTTGTCTCTTGAGAGGGAGTCATCTCAGTTCTTTCTGTCGATAGTTGCTCCCGCATCGCGTTTTCGACGCGCCATTGCAGGGGAGTGTTGCCGTGCATCGTGGTACGGCCACTAGCAATCTTCCGGTGCTGAGCATGGGCTGTCAAGCAGGTGCAACGGACGTCAGGGCACTCTCTCTGCCTTGTGGCCAGACCATATGCGGGCAGCGCTGTATTTCTGTGAGATACATGTTGTATGCAAGTTCGCGCGTGTCGCGCGACCCGTCGGCCGCCCTCTGCACCCCGCGAGCCCTCACGAAGCCCCGTCACACGACGAGGCGCAGCTGACGAGCTCCGAGGCCGACGCGAACCTCCTGGCCCCAGCTCGCCGTGAGACGATCGCCCTCCATGCCGTCGCCGAAGACGATGAGCCGGTCTGATTCGACGGTGACCACCAGCTCGGTTTCACCCTCGCGGCCGCCGCCGGTGCCGACGGCCCCGCCGAGCATCCCCTCGACAAGGTTCACTGCAGTCGTCGGCGACGGCCACGCCTCACGCACGAACCAGGCCAGACGCTCATCAGTCGGCGCGGGCAGGCGTCGGCCACCGCGATCATGGGCGATCGATGCGCACCACCCGGTGGCTCCGGTGCCGGTGCCGACGATGAGCCCCGAAGACGACTGCCGCTCGCAGCGCTCCCCGACCTGCAGGCTATACCTGGCCGACTGATGCGACGGGTGCCCCACGAACACCTCGTTCAGAGCACAGAGGCGCTGACCGTCGTCGAGCTGCGCCTCGACAGTGGTGAGCGCAGAGATCTCGGCCGATTCCGGCGACTGCAGCAGTCTCAGAGCCTCGTCAGCCGAGTGCCGCACCAACACACCTGCATTGACACCTGGCTCCGGATCGACACCGATCACCAACTGGCCGTCCAGGTATTTCGCCACGTTCGCGACGAGACCGTCCTGCCCCACGACGACTGCGACGTCCTCAGGAGCCATCAGAAAGCGGCTGAGATCCTCACGCTCGACCTCGGCGAGCGCCCACCCGTCGGGCAGCCCGCCTGCGACGGCCGCGCGCGCTGCAGCAGCCGCATCGTGGCGGCGCTGCACCTCTGCGAGCGTGCGGCCGCGGGTGCGCAGAAAGAACTCGGCCTGCCCACGGGTTCCGTGGCGATCGAGCAGGTCGTCGAGCTCGGTTCGCCGGTAGACCACCACGGCCCTGCTGCGCATGGCGCTCACCGCCTTCCGGTGAAAGCGCTCAGCACATCGGTGAGCAGATCGGGCGTGATCGTCAGGCTGTCGATCTTCGGCAGAGAGCCAGAGCCGACGAGTTCGCGCAGCGCCAGCGCCATCAGCGTCTGCCGATCGACGTCGCGGTACGCGGCGAGTCTGGCGGTCTCGCGCTCGGCCTCGGCAGCGCCTACGACACTCACCTCCTGCGCTCGGGATGCCGCGTCGATCTCGCGTCGTTCAGACGCCGCTCGAGTCTCGACGAGCGCGGCGGCCGACGCCTCTTCGGCCTGCCGACGTGCATTGGCGCCTTCCTGCACCACCAGTTGTTCGCGTCTGCTGGCCAGCTCGATGCTGCTGGCCAGCTCGTTCTCTGAGATCGCCCGCTCACGCTCGACGGCGAGGGCCCGCCGTTCGTAGGTCGCGCGATCGGCTTCGGCCTGCAGCTGCTCGCGCACCGGCGTCTGCAAGGCCACCTCGACGTCGGCCTCGGGTCGAATCGCCAGCACGTGCACACCGAGCACCGCGAGACCCGTGCGCTGCAGCCGCGTGTCAGCCCGCAGGCCGTCGGCCAGTGCGGCGCGCACCTCACCGATGCCGATGCGCAGGGCGTTCTGCAGCGACATCGTCGCGAGGTGGTCGACGGCGATGCTGCGCGCGACCTGGCCCACGATCGTGGTGACCTGCTGCAGTCCAGTCGAGGTGGCATCGGCCTTGACCGGAAAGATGCCGAAATCGAGGCGCTGCGACACGGTGACCGGGTCGACGAAGCCGAAGGTCACATTGGCCTGCACGGTGACGTCCTGGTGATCAGCGGTGATGGCGTGAAACATGAGCGGCAGCTCTTGGTCGTCCGAGGGCACCTCGCTGAGCACCGAGGTCACCGGTGAGAACCAGAAGGCCTGCCCGACGCCTTCGTGAGCGAGCTGCCCCTTGCGCAGGTGCACGACGTAGCCGGTCGACGTGCCGAGAAAGCGGCGGATGCCGGGAAGCGTCTTGATGGTCGCCATGATGTGCTCCTTCGTCGCGGTTATTTATGTCATTCTGACGATAACGACATCGCGAGATACTGTCAAGGTGACGATAACTGCTATGCTGTGGGTATGTTCGCCAAGGAGAACCCACGCCAGCGGGCAATGAGCAGACCTCGTCATGATGCTGATGCCGTGGCCAGCGAACACGCTGGAACACGAGCCGATTCTTGTGGTGGCGCTGGCTCAGCGGTGATACCTCGCACTGCAGCCGACATCGCCGTCACGGTGGATGTCGTGGCGCTGACCGTGCGCAACCAACGTCTGCAGGTGCTGCTGGTCGAACGCATGCTCGACCCGTTTCGAGGATGCTGGGCGCTGCCTGGAGGCTTCGTGCTCGCCGACGAATCTCTTGAAGACGCCGCGCGACGTGAGCTCGAGGAAGAGACCGGCGTGCAGCCGGGCCTGCTGCCGGGTCAGAAGCGAGACGACGGCGCACAGGCGAGCCTGAGCCTGATTCCGCACAAGAGCGCTGCGATGGGCGGCCACCTCGAACAGCTGCGCACATATGGCCCACTGCACCGCGACCCACGCGGGCCGGTGCTGTCAGTCGCCTACCTCGCGCTGGCACCCGCGTTCGACGTGCCGAGCGCCGGCGGCGATGCCGCTGAAGTCGCGTGGCACGATGTCGCGAAGGTGCTGGGAGACAAGGCCGCTCAACCTGCGCAGGCATCGGCGCGCACAGCATCGCAGACGCCTGTGTCGACGCAGAGATTCACCCCTTCCCAGCCCCAGTTGGCTTTCGACCACGCGCAGATTCTCGCCGACGGGGTCGAACGTGCGAGAGCGAAGATCGAATACTCCCCCTTGGCGACGGCCTTCTGCCCGCCCGAGTTCACAATCGCCGAGCTGCGCGAGGTGTACGAGGCCGTCTGGGGCGCGCCGATCGACGCTCGCAACTTTCATCGCAAGGCGGTCGGAACGCCCGGTTTTCTCGAGGCGACCGGTTCGTCACGGGCACAGGCGGTCGGCCGCCCGGCCGCCCTCTATCGTCGGGCACCCGGCACCGATGTCACAGATGGAGTGCTGAATCCGCCGCTGATGCGCTCACGCTAGTTCTCACGGGCGATCCCGCTGACGGTCAACCGCCGCACCGGTCAAGAGATGATTCCGAAGCACCGAGGTTCCCCTCCAACAGCCTTCGAACACAGCTCTCCCACATGAACCGCAAAGGAACTCTCCATGCCGGGTCCGTAGCGTCATGTGCATGATGACACGAAAAAGCACCGACGAGTCCACCGCCCGCCGCTCTTGGTATCGCAAGATCACCGGATGTGCCATCGCGGTCACCCTGGTATCTGGCCTGACCTTGGCCGGGTGCACCGCTGCCACCACGTCGAGCGAGACCTCAGCCGCAACGACCCCGGTCGAGACCACGACCACCGAGACAAGCACCACCAGCGCCGCCACCTCGACCACAGCCGAGACGATCAGCTCGACCGCCGCCGCGGCTGAGGCATTCCTCGCGACGCTGTCTGACGAGCAACGCGAGACCGTTCTCCACGACTACGACGACGAGACGAAGTCGACGTCATGGTCGAACTTCCCGGTCACCTTCGTGCAACGCGCGGGCGTGAATCTCAGCGACCTGACCGATGAGCAGCGGACGGCAGCGCTTGCCGTGCTCCAGTCGCTGCTGAGCGACGAGGCGTACAAGACCGCAGTCGGCATCATGGGCGGTGACGAATACCTCCATGAGAACAGCAGCAGCACCGAGCAGTCGCTGGGGCAGTATTACATCGCGTTCTTCGGCGACCCCTCAGACACCGCGGCATGGGCGGTGCAGTTCGGCGGCCATCACCTCGGCATCAACGCCGATCTCAACGGCGGTGCCCACACCGTCACATTCGCTCCGACGCATCTCGGCGTGCAGCCCGCCGTCTACACGAACGCCAGCGGAGAGCAGGTGCAGCCCTTCGACGGCATCTACACCGACGCATTCGCGTTCTTCGACAGTCTCACCAGCGAGCAGCAGACGACATTGACCTCAGGAGATGTGACCTTCTGCGCACCCGGTGACACCTGCGACTTCACGTCAGGATCAGGCCTGACCGGCGCCGACCTGACCGATGATCAGAAGCAGCTGCTGTTGGGCCTCATCGCGAACTGGGCCGGTATGGCCGACGACGAGACCAACGCGGCCGCTCTGGCGAAGATCGAAGCCACTCTCGATACGACCGTGATCGCGTGGCGCGGCGAAACGACCTACGACATGAGCAAGGGCAACGGCATCTCCTTCTCGATCTCGGGACCGAACGTGTACGTCGCGCTGGAAGCCCAGCCCGGATCTGCGGGTGCTGACGTCGATGGGGTGACCACCTCGGGATGGGGCCACGTGCACAGCATCTACCGAGACCCGACGAACGACTACGCGAACAGCGTCACGCAGCAGAAGGCGTCGAACACGATGGGCGGCGGAGCGCCCCGCGGTGCGGGCCCTGCCTGACGGCTCGGGCCGCCGGCCCCGAGAATCCGGCTGAGAGTGCAGGGCTTGCGACGCGCCACACGTCTCGACTACCGTGGCACCAGCATCTCTGCGGCACACGGCCGCGGTGAGAAGAGATCAAGCGCAAAGGCGACACGTTGAGGGCACTCGGTTCCAGCATCCATCGCTGACCGACCCTGCGCCGCCTGTGGTCCCGTCTCGTGTCAGCATCCTCTGACATTCTGGAGACCCCTTTTGCCCACCTCTCGCTCCCCTCGTCCCGCCACGCCTGCATCCGCCATCGCACTCACTGCACGACGTGAGCTTCGCCTGGCCAGACGGCCGCGACCTCCTCACGCACGTGACAGCCGCGTTCCCGCCCGGCCGCACCGGCCTCATCGGTGACAACGGCGCCGGCAAGTCGACCGCACTCGCGCTGCTCGCCGGCCGCCTGCAGCCGACGGATGGCCGAATCACTCGTTCGGGCACCGTCGCGTGTCTGCCCCAGCGGTTCGACCCCGGCCAGACCGTCGCCGAGCTGCTCGGTGTGCGCGCGGTGCTCGATGCGATCGCTGCGGTGGAGCGCGGCGGTGTCGCCCCCGGGCTCTTCGAGCGCATCGGCGACGACTGGGATGTCGAGGCGCGGGCGATCGCAGCCCTCGCAGCGGTCGGCGTCGATTTGACGTCGGCGACGACCACGGCATCCGACGACGACACGTTCACGCCCGACCACTGCAGCGACGACCACGACCAGAGCATCCTCGATCGCACCGTCGGCACACTCTCAGGCGGCGAGACGATGCTCGCGGCCATCGTCGGAATGCAGCTCGCGGTGCAGCGCTCCCGCGCTGACGTCGCACTGCTCGACGAGCCCACGAACGATCTCGACGCCGACGCCCGCGAACAGGTCTACCGTCTGATCGGAGGCCCACGTCGCCAATGAGCAGCAGGCCGCCGAGCAGGCCCTTCGGTCGGCCGAGCAGACGCTGAGGGCCGAGCGTCGACAGCGCACTCAGGCTGAGCAGCGCATCGCGCATTCCGAGCGGCGGGGTCGCAAAGACGCCGCCAACCGCAAGTTCGTCAAAGCCGTGATCAACGACCGGCGCAACTCGGCAGAGAAGGCGCAGGCCGCCCGTCGTGGCACGCTCGACGATCGGGTGAATACCGCCCAGCGCGCCGTCGACGCCGCCGAGTCGCGGGTGCGCGACGACGAACACATCGTGATCGAGCTGCCCGATCCCGATGTTCAGGTGGGACGCCGCATCGCATGCCTGACCGGTGCCGACGGGCGCGAGTTCGTGGTGCAGGGCCCGGAGCGTGTCGCCCTCACCGGATCGAACGGCGTCGGCAAGTCGACGCTGCTGCGCACGATGCTCGCGGGTCGGACTGAGGAGGGCGAGGCGAAGCCGCACGTTGACGGGGCGAAGGCGGCGCACGGCGAGCTCTTCGTCGACCACGTCGGCTATCTCTCGCAGCAGCTCGCCGCCCTGCACGACGACGAGAGCGTGACGCAGAACGTGGCGCGCTTCGCATCGGGCCTGGACGATCGCGAGTTACGCAATCAGCTTGCGCGTCTGCTGCTTCGCGGTCGCATGGTGGATGCTCCGCTCGCCTCGCTCTCCGGCGGCGAGCGTTTTCGTGTGGCACTGGCGCAGGTGCTGCTGGCCACTCCCGCGGTGCAGGTGCTCGTGCTCGATGAGCCGACGAACAGCCTGGACATCGCGAGTGTCGACCGGCTGGTCGAGGCACTCGACGCGTATCGCGGTGCGGTGATCGTGGTGAGCCACGATCGGGCGTTTCTCGAACGCCTGCACCTCGATGTGGAGCTGCTGCTCGACGCCGCGGGACTGCTGACCCGACGCTGATGGGCGAGTCAGGGGTCGAGTGCCGGCGCGGCCGTCACAGTTGCCTCATCATTCGCCCGCTGCCTTGCTCGATACTCGGCGAGGAGCGTCGTACTGCGCGCAGCAACCGTCGTGGCACTCAGCATCCGCTTCGTCTGCGGCCAGCGCGTTCGCCGCCGCTGATGCACAGCAGCCGTCACCACGCCACGCCTCGACGCCCTCGCGAAATGCGAACGCGGCGATGGCCAGAGCGGCGACCGAATCAGCCCAGCCCCAGTCCAACAGGCTGTTCAGCAGCAGGCCGACCAGTACCGCTGCAGAGAGATACGTGCAGATGAGGGTCTGCTTCGAGTCGGCCACAGCAGAAGCAGAGCCGAGTTCACGGCCGGTGCGCCGTTCGAACCAGCTCAGCACGGGCATCACAACGAGGCTGAGGCCTGCAATGACGATGCCAACCTGCGAGTGCTCCGGCTGCTGCACGCCGAACAGCGTCAAGAGCGCATCTGTCGCGACGTAGAGGGCCAACCCGAAGAATGAGAGCGCGATGACACGCAGGGCCGTACGTTCCCGACGCTCTGGGGTCGGCGAGGCGAACTGCCAGGCGATCGCAGCCGCGGAGAGTACCTCTACGACCGAATCAAGACCGAACCCGATCAGCGCGGCCGACGAAGCCGCATGGCCGGCGAGCAGCGAGACCGTCGCCTCAACGATGTTCCAGACGATTGTGATGGCGACGATGATTCTGATGCGTCTGCGCAGAACCACAGAACGTTCCCAGGTGAGAAGCGTCGTCACAGCGCCCTCGCACATTCGTCGATACAGGGCACACCCTCGTCGACCGCCAGAGTGACGTCGACCAGAGCGTCCAAGGCAGTTGTGAGATTCGGGTCGGCTATCTCGTAGCGGGTGCGTCGACCTTCTGGCTCGGCCACCACGATGCCACACCCGCGCAGGCAGGCCAGATGGTTCGAGACGTTTGTTCGGGTGAGGCCCAAATCGTGTGCCAGGTGAGCCGGATACCCCGGCTTCTGCATCAGCGACAGCAGGATGCGCGACCGGGCGGGATCGGCCATCGCACGCCCCAGGCGATTCATGACGTCGATTCGAGAAGCATAAGTCAGCATGCGCTGACCATACAGCTAAGGCTGACCAATCGCAATCTTGCTGCCGGTGTCTGCCCTCACCCCTCGCGCGCGAAGCGCTCAGCCCCTAGGCTGAGCGCATGACCGCCGCAGACGCCGAGGACGATCCAGACCGCAGTGACCACGATCTGCAGCAGCAGTTCGCTGCACTCATCGGTCAGTTCTCTGCCGAAGAGGCTCTGCAGCTGCTCAACGAGATCGATGCTCCGCAGCCCGAGAACGTCCTGTCTGAGCTGGCCGAACAGCGCCCGAGCCTGCGCCGACCGCGCCTCGCGCAGCCGGCGCTGCTGCGCATCCGCATTGATCTCGACCTCGACATCGACACCTCGCCCGACGAGACCGTTGCCAACGGGGCCAAGGGTGCCTCAGCAGCACAGACCCCACCGCATGAACGGCAGATCTGGCGCCGTCTCGACCTGCGCAGCGACCTCACGCTCGACCAGGTGCACCAGGTGCTGCAGGCCGCCTTCGCCTGGCAAGACACGCATCTGCACCGCTTCGCACTCGGCGGGTCTCCCCTCGACCAGGGTGTCGAGCCCTTCATCTGCGAGTACGACATCGAAGAGGGCGACGTCGAGGGCACGCCCGAATCCTCGGTGCACCTCGATGAGGCCCTGCAGCAGCCCGGCGACCGGCTGTTCTACCTCTACGACTACGGCGACTGCTGGCAGGTGACGCTGCGCCTCGAGCGCGTCATCGAGCTCGAGGGTGCGTCGGGCACTTCGACTGCGGATTCCCCTGCCGCCACCTGCGTCGACGGCCGCCGGGCGGCCCCGCTCGAGAACACGCGGGGGCTGGTCGCTGCGGGGGATCCGTCGGCGTTCGCCGAGCGCGACCCTGACCGGTTCTCGGCCGCCGAGGTCAACGCGTCGATCGAGCTCTTGGCCGCTCGGCAGCTCGAACACGTGAGCGAAGCGGTGCGGCGGCTCGTCAGACTGGCACCGGCGTCGATCGCCGAAGAGACTCTGCGTCGCGCACAGGTCGTCGACGGCCTGCTGCGAGCGCGCGCGGGCGCGGCGGGCGAACGCGGGGCATCCGCCGACACCCCTCAGCGCGACCCCCTGCTCGCCGAGGCGTTCGCCCCGATCATGGCTGTGCTCGACCACGTCGGCGACGACGGCGCCGAACTCACCGCGGCCGGGCGCCTGCGCCCGCACCTCGTGTCGGCCGTGGCGCAGCTGCTGCCATCGTGCGACGGCTGGCCGGGCAGCGCCACACGCGAGGATTCAACTCCGCCGGTCGCGAACCTGCGCGCACTGCTGCAGAGCATCGGCCTGCTCTACGTGCGCGGCGGGCGGCTTCGGCTGACGCGCGCCGGCCGCCGGGCTCGCACCGATGCGGCGGTCTTCGTCACCGCGCTGCGCACGCGGCTCGGCGCCGAGGCTCTGGACGATCCGCAGGAGTTCGTCCGGCTGCTGTACCTGCTGCACGTCGCCGCCGAGGGGCACAAGCCCGAGATGCGCCTGATCGCCGCCGAGATGACCGCGTTCGGCTGGCGCACCGCCAGCGGCGGCGGTGTCGCAGAGTCGGCGCTGTATGCCGACGTGAGCAGCTATGTCACCCTGTTCGCCAATCTCGGGGATGCTCACGAGGCACAAGATGAGAACCTCGCCTCGCGGGCGGAGCCGGTCGGATACAGCCGCATCTCTGCTGCGGCAGCAACGCTCGCGTCCGAGCTGCTGCGCGGGTGACTTCGGCACTGGGCGTTCAGCCACTGTTCGCGCTGGCACCGGGTAAGATGGGGGCTGACGCGCCGATCGAGATGCGGTCGGCAGCTTTTAGGAGTTTTCAGATGACTGAACAGTCTCAGCAGCCTGACCGCAACCTCGCGCTGGAGCTGGTGCGAGCCACTGAGGCCGCAGCGATCCGCGGGTCGGTGTGGGTCGGCCGTGGCCAGAAGAACGAGGCCGACGGGGCCGCTGTCAACGCCATGCGACAGTTTCTGCACACCGTCGCATTCGACGGCGTCGTGGTGATCGGCGAGGGTGAGAAAGACCGCGCTCCGATGCTCTTCAACGGCGAGCACGTGGGCGACGGCACCGGCGTTCAGGCCGACATCGCCGTCGACCCGATCGACGGCACCACGCAGACTGCTGCCGGCCGCCCCAACGCGGTGTCGATCATGGCCGTCGCCGACCGAGGCAGCATGCTCGACGCGTCAACGGTGTTCTACATGGACAAGATCGTGACCAGCTCGATCGGCGAAGGCGTCGTCTCGCTCGAGATGACCCCTGAAGAGAACATCCGCGAGCTGGCCAAGGCGCTCGGCAAGCCGGTCAGTGAGATGACCGTCATCGTGCTCGATCGCCCGCGCCACGAAGAGCTCATCGAGCGCATCCGCTCGGTCGGCGCCAAGACCAATCTCATTCTCGACGGCGACGTCGTCGGCGGCATCAATGCGGCAAGCCCCTGGGGCGACGCCGACATGCTGCTCGGCCGCGGCGGCAGCCCCGAAGGCGTGATCACCGCGGCGGCGATCAAGGCGTTCAAGGGCGTCATGCAGGGCCGTCTGGCTCCGAAGGATGACGCCGAGCGTCAGCGCGGCATCGACGCCGGGCTCGACATCGACAAGATCTACACCGACTCCGAGCTGGTCGCCAGCGACAACACCTACTTCGTCGGCACGGGTGTGACCGACGGCGTGCTGTTGAAGGGTGTGAAGGGGCCGCGCAACGGCTACATCCACACGCAGAGCATCGTGCTGCGCTCGAAGTCGGGCACCGTGCGCTGGATCGAGGCCGATCACCTCGCCTCGAAGTGGGCGTGATCGCTCGTCTCGATTGAGCCGGGCCGCCGAGCTGAATCGGTGTGAGCTCAGCGCAATGCAGCTCAACTCAACTCAACGCAGTGCGGCTGAGCGCAGCTGAAGAGTGACCCGATGGGGCCGCCGGATCGTTCGGCGGCCCCATCGCTGTATCACTCGGGCTTCATCAGGGTTGACAGCTGCTCCCCCATCGACGTCCTCGGGTCTTTCCGCCCCCGACACAGGCCATTCGTCGGCGCTGTGCCATCCGGGTGTCGCAGGTGAGGCGCGCAGGCAGGGCGAGGCTCCCGGCAGTGTGCGAATGCCGGGAGCCTCGCTTCGTCTCCGGAGTCGATTCGGCCCGCTACCCGCCGATCGGTGGGGTCGCGGGGCGTTCGGCCTCGGCAGCAGCGCGAGCGGCGGCCGGCAGCACCTCGGCGATGCGATCGATCACGCTCTGATCGTGTGCAGCCGAGACGAACCACGCCTCGAACGCCGACGGCGGCGCGGCGACTCCCCCGTCGAGCAGCGCGTGGAAGAACGGCGCATATCGCCACGTCTCACTCGCCTTGACCTCGTCGTAGTTCACCAGCGCTTCGTCGTGCTCGCCGAACGCAATCGAGAACAGCGACCCCGCACGCTGGATGCGATGCGCGACGCCCGCAGCATCCAGCGCCTCGGAGACTGCACCCTGCAGCGCCTCAGAGGCAGCGTTCACCCGCTCGTAGACCGAGGCGTTCGCCAGGCGCAGCGTGGCGAGCCCGCCCGCGATCGCCAGCGGATTGCCCGACAGCGTGCCCGCCTGGTACACCGGGCCGAGCGGGGCGAGCAGGTTCATGTACTTCTCGGCGCCGCCCACAGCCGCAATCGGCATGCCGCCGCCGATCACTTTGCCGAAGGTCATCAGGTCGGGCGCATACGGCTCGGCCGCATCGGCGTTCTCGAGCCCCCACCATCCGGCGTCACTCACGCGGAAGCCGGTCAGCACCTCATCGAGCGTCACCAGCGCACCATGCGCATGAGCGACCTCGATCAGCTCGGCGTTGAAGCCGGGCAGCGGCGGCACGATGCCCATGTTCGCCGCAGCGGCCTCGACGATCACGCCGGCGATCTCGTCACCGCGCTCGGCGAAGAGGGCGCGCACGGCCCCGATGTCGTTGTACGGCAGCACGATCGTCTGCGCGCTGACCGCCGCGGTCACGCCGGCAGAGGCGGGCAGGCCGAAGGTCGCGAGCCCCGACCCGGCATCCACCAGCAGCGAATCGCTGTGACCGTGGTACAGGCCGGCGAACTTCACGATCAGGTCGCGGCCGGTCGCTCCTCGCATCAGGCGAATGGCGGTCATGGTCGCCTCGGTGCCGGTCGACACGAAGCGCAGCCGCTCGACGGGGGCGACCCCGCCACGACGCACGCGCTGCGCGACGACCTCGGCCAGCTCGGCCTCGCCTTCGGTCGGAGCGCCGAACGACAGTCCCCGAGCTGCGGCAGCCTGAACCGCAGCGACGACCTCAGGCTGCGCGTGGCCGAGCAGCGCCGGCCCCCACGACCCGACCAGGTCGACGAACTCGTTGCCCTCGACGTCGCGCACATGCGCTCCCGACGCACTGGCGATGAAGTTGGGCACGCCGCCGACCGAGCCGAAGGCTCGCACCGGCGAGTCGACGCCGCCGGGAATGATGCGCTCGCTGCGCTCGAACAGCTCTGCGTTCGTGGTCATGTTGTGTGTCACCTCTCGATTGTGATGAAGTCGTTCGGGCGGATGCGCCATTCGCGTCCGCATGTCGCCTGCGTGGTCGTGCGGTCTGCCGCACACCGCAGCAGGGTCACTCCCCGAAGCTGCCGTGGTTCAGGCGGTCGGCGACTTCAAGCGCCCAGTACGTCAGCAGCGCCTCGGCACCGGCGCGGAAGATGCCGGTCACCGACTCGTCGATCACGCGTTCGCGGTCGAGCCAGCCGTTCGCGGCGGCGGCCTCGATCGAAGCGTACTCGCCTGACACCTGGTACGCCCAGACCGGCACCGGGCTGATCTGCGACACACGGTAGAGCACATCGAGGAACGACGCGGCAGGCTTCACCATCACCACGTCGGCGCCTTCTGCGATGTCGAGCTGTGCCTCGCGCACACCCTCTCGTCCGTTCGCCGGATCCTGCTGATAGGTGCGGCGGTCACCCGTGAGCTGCGAGTCGACGGCCTCGCGGAACGGCCCGTAGAACCCAGACGCGTACTTGGCCGCATAGGCGAGCAGCATGACGTCCTGGTAGCCGTTTGCGTCGAGCACGTCGCGCAGGTAGCCGATCTGTCCGTCCATCATTCCGCTCGGCGCGAGCATGTGCGATCCTGCCTCGGCCTGAGCCAGCGCCATCGCACCGTAGCGCTCCAGCGTGGCGTCATTGTCGACCCGCCCCTGCGCATCGAGCACGCCGCAGTGGCCATGATCGGTGAACTCGTCGAGGCACAGATCGGTCTGGATCACGATCGCATCGCCGACCTCTTCGACCATCGCGCGCACCCCGCGCTGCACGATGCCGTCTGCGGCATCCGCCTGCGAGCCGACTGCGTCGAGGTGTGCCGGAATGCCGAACAGATTGACGCCGCCGATGCCCGCCTCAGCGGCGCGAGCCGCGATGCGGCGCAGCGATTCGACGGTGTGCTGCTCCTGGCCGGGCAGCGCCGAGATCGGCACCGGCTCAGTCGCATCCTCTCTCACGAACAGCGGCAGAATCAGCTGCGACGGCTCGATGCGAGTCTCGCGCATCATGCGCCGCACGGCCGGCGACTGACGCAGGCGCCGCGGACGAACGCGGGGAAAGGCCGCGAGCGCCGGGGCTCCGAGCTCGCCGGGGGTGCGCGATCCGCCGGCGGGCAGATCATAGGCATGGTCTGAAGCATGTGCAGTCATTTGGTGACTCCTTCTGTCGCTGACTGGTCGGTAACGCTGCTCCGGCTGATGCTGGGCGCGCGTGAGATTGTGGTGGCCGCGCCGGTGCGGCGGCGGCCGGCGGCGAGCTCGGCGAGGACGGCGAGCATCCCGGGGATGCTGTGCTCGCGTGCCGTCGCCGCAATGCGCAGCCCGAGCACCTCGGCGTCGTTCGTGGTCTGCTCGCCGATCGAGACGAGCACGGTCTGCGCGGCCGATGCGCCGAACTGGATGGCGACCTGCTGCGCGACGGTGCCGCTGGTCACGAGAACGGCGTCGATCGCTCCGCGGCGCACGTCTTCGATGGCCTGCTGCGACAGAGCAACGCCGATGGTGCGGTAGGCGTCGACGACGTCGACCTGCCAGCCGAGCGCGCGCAGCCCCTGATCGAGCGTGGCGTGCGCCTGTGCCGAGTGCGGCAGCAGAAGCCGAGCACGATCATCGGCGGCGGCTTCGCCGGGTCGGGGGAACACGTCGAGCAGACCGTGCGCACTCTGCTGCTGCGGGACCAGATCTGGGCTGAGGCCGAGCCTCGCCTGCACGGCTGCGGCTGTCGTGGTGCCGACGCATGCGGTGCGAAACCGCGGCGTGGTGGCTGCTAGACCGCAGTCGTCGAGTGCGTCGACGCCGCGCTGACTGGTCAGCACGACCCAGTCGTAGTCGCCGGCCTGCAGCCGTTCGACCGCCTGTTCGAGCTTCGAAGCGTCTGCGGGCGGCACCGTGCGGATCAGTGGTGCGACGACCGGCACCCCTCCTCGAGCGGCGATCTCAGCGGCGATGCGCTCGCCTTCGGTCCCGCCGCGAGGAACGAGCACACGCCATCCGTGCAGATCTGCGGTCACAGCGTCGTGCGTTGCAGCGTCGGTCACGCTGGCCTCCGGGCATCTGCCGCCGCGATGATCCGGGCGGCCCCCGCAGCGATCAGCTGCTGCGCGACGCGCTCGCCCTCACTGACGCTCCAGGCTTCGGTCGTCGCAGCATCTGCAACCGCGCTGAGCATCTCGCCGAGCTCGAGCACCTCATCGACGGCGACATCGTGCTGAGCGTCGTCCAGGTCATAGACCCGAGCATGCAGTTCGACCGAGCGCAGGTCAGACGCGACGACCGCATACACGCCGACCGGAGCGGCGCATCCACTGCCCAGCCCGCCCAGCACAGCACGCTCGAGGGTCGCGACCAGACGAGTCGGGGCATGGTCGAGGGCGGCGACCAGATCGCTCTCGCCCTGTCTCGTCTCGACGGCGAGCACGCCCTGAGCCGGTGCCGGCACCCAGGTGTCGATGGGCAGCGGCTCGTGGTGGTGCGTGGCCGCCGAGGGCAGCCGTTCCAGCCCGGCCGCAGCGATGATCACACCGTCGAGGTCATGGTCTACTCGACCGATGCGGGTGTCGATGTTGCCGCGGATGTCGACGATCTCGACATCAGGTCGTGCCCGGCGCAGCTGTGCCTGGCGACGCGTCGAACCGGTGCCCACCCGAGCCCCGTGCCTGAGCCCGGAGAGACCTTCGCCGGCGCGCGTCACGATCACATCCCGCGGATCGACCCGCTCGGGCATCGCTGCGATGTCAAGGTGCTGCGCCTGCGCGGTGGGCAGGTCTTTGCACGAATGCACGACCACATCGTAGTCACCGGCGGCGAGGCCCTGTCGCAGTGCGGTCGCGAACACGCCGACGCCTCCGATCTGTGCGAGTGAGGCCTTCGACACGTCGCCGTGAGTCACCACCGGCACGAGTTCAACCGCATACCCGGTCGCCTCCTCGAGCGCGTCTGCCACCAGCTGCGACTGTGCCACCGCCAGTCGCGAACCGCGCGTTCCGAGACGAATGGTCGTGCCTGTCACTTTGCCACCTCTTCATGTGTCGGGTCGGCTGCCGTCTCGTGCGACGCACCGCTTTCAGTGTGCGCGGAGTGAGCCAGCAGTTTCAAGGTCTGTTCCCGAGCGTGCGGCATCACCGATGCGAGGCCGGTGCCCGAACGCCATGATCCGACCACCGCGAGGTCTCCGTGGTGCGCGACTGCGGCATCCACCGCCTGTCGAATCTCGATCGCCCGATCGCTCGGCTGCACGTTCAGCCAGTGGTGCACCGCAGACGCGACCACTGCATGATCTGCGATGTCGACGCCGGTGAGCACGCGCGCGTCGCGCACCGCCTGGGCACGCAGCTCATCGTCGCCCAGCGCGGTCGGCTGCCCGGCGCGGCCGTAGCTCAGCCGCAGCACGTGACGACCGGGGTGAGTCGAGGCTGCGGCGTCGGTGATCCAGCGCCATTTGGCCGAGGCGTGCGTCATCGCCTTCGCCTGCACATCAGGCGCATCAGCGGTCACGAGCAGGCCGGTGCCGCGGGGCTCGGCATCGAGTCGCGCGTCGTCGACGACCAGGGTCACGAGTGCGACGGCCGCCGGATGCGCCCAGCCGCCCGCCTCGAAGATCTCGAGCAGGTGCAGGGCGGGGTCGGCCGTGGTCGCCAGCACGAGTTGGGCTGCGGTGTGCCATGCCGGTGAGCTCGGCTCATGCACCTGCCGCTCGGCTGGCGCGCCGTCTGCTGCGCCGGCGTCGATCGCATCGGCACGCACACGCCACCCGTCGGTCATGCGTTCAATGCGATCGACTCGGCTGTGCAGCAGAATGCGACCGCCCGCGACGACGATGCGGCTGCGCAGCCGGTCGGTCAGAGTGTGCATGCCCCCGGCGAGCCCGCGCACGGCAGACCCTGGAGCACGCTGCGCCTGCAGATTCCGCACCGCTGCGCTGAGCGTTCCGGTCTCGGCGAGCGCAGCGAGCAGGCCGTGCGCGACCGATTCGACGGGCATCTCATAGGGGTCGCCCGAGTAGATGCCACCGGCCACCGGGGCGACCAGCCGGTCGACCACGGCACGGCCCATGCGCTGCTCGACGAGCGTGCCGAGAGTCGTCGCCCGGGGTTCCACAGCGTCGACGCCGACTGACGGCGGCAGAGTCAGATCGAGCCGTGCGATGCGCGCTCCCTCGGCGCCAATGGCTTCGACGAGCTCACCATACGCCGCGCCTTGCTCGTCGAGGTCTGCGGGAATGCCCAGCAGCCCCGTGCGCGGCAGGCGGCTCGCAGCGAAGCATCCGTCGCAGCGGTAGCCGACCCACGCACCCGCGGGATTCGGCGCGACCACTCGGCCGGCCAGCCCGAGCTCGGCCAACAGCGGTTCGACCCTGCCGCCGCGAGTGGCGAACGATTCGGTGCCGGCGTCCATCTCGAGACCTGCGAGCACATGCCCCGTCACCGGCCCACCGACGTGATCGCCGGCTTCGAGCACGATCACGCGTCGCCCGGCCTGCACCGCCGTCCAGGCGCTGACCAGCCCGGCGATGCCGCCGCCGACGACCAACAGATCGGCATCGAGCTCAGCATTGCGTTGCTCGGTCACCGCTCGGTCGCCTCCCACGCGTGCACGTGTGCGACGAGGCGGGTGAGCACGTCGGGATCGGTCGTCGGCGGCACACCGTGGCCGAGGTTGAACACGTGACCGGCAGCTCGCTGTCCGGCCGCCAGAATGCGGTCAGCGGCGGCCTCGCGCACTGCGGACGGCGCACCGAGCAGCGCCGGGTCGAGGTTGCCCTGCACCGGAACGTCAAGGCCCAGCCGATCGATCGCGTCGGCCAGCTCAGTGCGATAGTCGACGCCCACCGCGTCGGCGCCTGCGTCGCGCAGGTCGCAGAGCATCTCGGGCCCGGCGAGACCGAAGTGGATGCGTGGCACGCTGCGTGCGTCGACGGTGCGCAGGTCGGCCACGCTGGCGAGCACGCGGGCGGACGCCGGGCGTACGTGTGCACGGTAGACGGCCGGGGCCAGCGACCCGACCCATGAGTCGAAGAGCTGCACGGTCGATGCTCCGGCGAGCACCTGTGCGCGCAGGAACGCCGCAGAGTAGTCGGCCATCTTCATCACGAGACGCTCCCAGACCTCGGGCTCGGCGAACATCAGTGCACGCGCGGCCAAGTGGTCTTTCGAAGGGCCGCCTTCGACCAGATAGGCGGCGAGAGTGAAGGGAGCGCCGGCGAAGCCGATCAACGGAGTGCCGCCCAGCTCAGCGACGGTGAGGCGCACGGCCTCGGCGATCGGCGCGAGCTGATCGGCGGTGAGTTCGGGCAGCGCATCCACGGCGGCCGCAGTGCGCACGGGCGAGCCGAACACGGGGCCGCGCCCGGGAACGATGTCGACGTCGACCCCGGCCAGCTTCAGCGGAACGACGATGTCAGAGAAGAAGACCGCTGCATCCACGTGATGGCGACGCACCGGCTGCAGCGTGATCTCGGCGGCGAGATCGGGGCGCAGACACGCGTCGAGCATCGCAACGCCCTCGCGCACCGTGCGGTACTCAGGCAGCGACCGCCCCGCCTGACGCATGAACCAGACCGGCACGTGTGCTGACGACTCGCCGCGAAGGGCCCGCACCAGAGCCGAATCAGCAGTTGATGCTGGGGCGTTCGATGCAGGAGAGACCGGGTTCAGCGGGTGCGCGGCAGGAAGACTCACACGGCCATTCTCGCAAACATCTGACGATTTAGAGAATTGACCGAAAACGCTTAGAATGTCAGACGTGCTTCTCTGCGTGTCGTCCAGTCACAAGAACGCGCCGTTCTCCCTGCTCGAGGGACTCTCCGGCGCTGCCGATGCTGCGCGCACTCTGACGTCTCGAAGCGAGTTCTTCGGCGGAGCGGTCGTCGTCGCCACCTGCAATCGCTTCGAAGCCTACCTCGATGTGCGCCAGCCCGAAGGCTCAGATCCCCGACTCGCAGTCGTGGCCGCCTGGCAGGCGGTGTGCGCCCACACCGGAGTCGACTATGAAGACTTGAAGACCGGCAGCGCGGTCTACGTCGGCGACGCCGCCGCCCAGCATCTGTTCTCGGTGACCGCCGGCCTTGAGTCGCTCGTCGTCGGCGAGACCGAGATCTCTGGTCAGGTCGCCGCAGCCCTCGAGCACGCGCGCAAGATCGGCGCCACCACCTCTGATCTGGAGCGGCTGTTCCAGACCGCGGCGAAGACCTCCCGCGAGGTGAAGAACCAGACCGAGCTCGGCCGCATGGGTCGTTCGATCGTGCAGCTGGCGCTCGATCTGAGCGACAGCCGCATCGTCGACTGGTCGAAGCTGCGCGTGCTGCTGGTCGGCACCGGGCAGTACGCCCGTGTCACCGTCGCCGCGCTGAAGGCTCGTGGCGTCACAGACATCGCGGTGCACTCAGCCAGCGGACGAGCCGAGCATTTCGCAGAGGTGCGCGAGCTGCGCGCGGTGCAGGCGGAGCGCCTCCCCCATGAGCTCGCCTGCGCCGACCTGATCGTGACCTGCACGACGTCGCCGCATACGGTGGTCGACGCCGAACTCCTGCGTGTCAGCCGCGCCGAAGCCAGCCACGTCGGATTCTCCCGTGCCGTTGTCGATGCGACGGGCAGCGATGCCGATGCCGCGGTGTGCCCCTTCGAGCATGGCTCAATCGGCGCGGTCTCGGCTGTGCCGAATCTGCCGGCTCGTCAGCTCATCATCGACCTCGGCATGCCGCGCAACGTGGCTGTCGACGTCACCGATCTGCCCGAGGTCGAGCTGCTCGATCTTGAGACGATCAAACTGCACGCTCCGCTGAGCGAGCTGCGATCGAGCGACGATGCCCGTTCGCTCGTCGACGAGGCCGCGCAGAGCTTTCATCAGCAGCGCAATCAGCAGCGGGTCGGCCGCGGGCTCGCGCAGCTGAAGGCGATGTTCTTCGACAAGCTCGATGCCGAGATCGAGCGGTCGCGGCATCACGAGCCGAGCCAGGCGAACACCGAGAAGGCGTTGCACCACTTGGTGGGTGTGCTGCTGAACACGTCGATGCAGCGTTCGCGCGATCTGGCGGCAGAAGATCGCCCGCACGATTTCGTCGACGCGCTCGAGGCACTGTACGGCATCCAGGTCGACATGGCCGATGAAGACGTCGAGACCTGCGGACGCTGCCCGATCGCGCATGAGATCTTGGGGCCGCACACGTATCGTGCCGCTGATGACGACACGCTGCGTTCGGTGAGCTGAGGCTGTTCGATCTCAGCTTCGAGTGAGCAGCGGCTCAGAGTGCAGCGCGCACCGGGTTCGTGAGCTCGCCGACGCCAGTGGCCGCCACGGTCACACTGTCTCCGGGCACGATCGGCCGCACGCCTGCGGGCGTTCCGGTCAGAATGACATCGCCGGGCAGCAGGGTGAAGGCCTGGCTGATGAACGCCAGCAGGGTCGGCACATCGAAGATGAAGTCTTTGGTCTCACCTGACTGCGCCGCCTCGCCGTTGATCGACGACGTCACGGTCACTGAGGCAGGGTCCAGCTCGGTCTCGATCACGGGGCCCAGCGGGCAGAACGTGTCTAGGCCCTTCGCCCGAGCCCACTGCCCATCCCCCTGCTGCAGCGTGCGCGCACTGACGTCGTTTGCCACGGTGTAGCCGAACACCGCCTTCTGCCAGTGCTCGCGCGGCAGGTTCTTCACGACCTTGCCGATCACGATTGCCAGCTCGGCCTCAGGCTCGATGGTTCCGGCGAACTCCGGAATCACGATCGGGTCGCCCGGGCCGATCACCGAGGTGTTCGGTTTGAAGAAGAGCAGCGGATGCGTCGGCACCGCGTTGCCCTTCTCTGCCGCATGGGCGGCATAGTTGCGTCCCACCGCGATGACTTTCGAGCGAGGGATGACCGGGGCGAGCAGTCGCGCATCGGCAAGCGGAACGCGATCGCCGGTCGTGTCGTAGCCGGCGAACATCGGGTCGCCATTGAGAACGACGATCTCGTCGCCGTCGATGATGCCGAATGCCGGGTCAGCGCCATTGCGGCTGAAACGTGCGATCTTCATGCTTCACTCCATTGGTCGATCAAGGCGGTGGCACCGGCGCAGTCCGCGCGAATGCCACCGCCTTCTGATGAGAGACAGCCTGATCGGCGGCTCAGGCCAGGCGGGTCATCCAACCGCGCTTGTCCTCGACGCGACCGAACTGGATGTCGGTGAGCGCCTTGCGCAGGCCGTGCGTGACCTCGCCGCCGGTCTGGGCCGGTGCGGGAATCGTGAAGTCCGGGCTGCGCAGCTCGGCGAGAGGGTTGATGACCGCAGCGGTGCCGCAGGCGAAGATCTCGGTGATCTCGCCCGACTCCACACCCTGGCGCCACCAGTCGAGCGACACCGAGGTCTCCTCGACGGTCAGGCCGAAGTCCTCGGCCGCGATCTGCATCACCGACTCGCGGGTCACGCCGTGCAGAATCGAACCGGTCAGCTTCGGAGTGACAAGACGTCCGTGCTTCGTGACGAACATGATGTTCATGCCGCCGAGCTCGTCGACGTTCGTGTGCGTCTCGGCGTCGAGGAACAGCACCTGCGAGCAGCCGTTGCGGTAGGCCTCTTCCTGAGGCTCCAAGCTGGCAGCGTAGTTGCCGCCGCACTTCGCCTCACCCGTGCCGCCGAGAGCGGCACGTGAGAAGTCGGTCGACAGCCAGATGTTGACGGGCTTCACCCCGTCTTTGAAGTACGGGCCGGCCGGGCTGGCGATCACGATGTACTTGACCTCATGCGCCGAGTGCACGCCGAGGAACACCTCGGTGGCAATCATGAAGGGGCGCAGATAGAGGCTCTTCTCGCCTTCGGCATCGGGCACCCAGTCGGCGTCGGCCTGCACGAGCTCTTTCAGCGACTGCACGAAAGTGTCGACCGGCAGCTCAGGCAGCGCCAGGCGCTCGGCCGAGCGCTGGAATCGGTGTGCGTTGCGGTCAGGGCGGAACGTCCACACGCTGCCGTCTGCGTGGCGGAAGCCCTTCAGACCTTCGAAGATCTCCTGGGCGTAGTGGAAGACGCTCGCCGCGGGATCGACCGAGAGCGGACCGTACGGCAGCACCTGTGCGTCATGCCAGCCCGCCTCGTGGGTGTAGTCGACCGTGACCATGTGATCGCTGAAGTGCACGCCGAAGCCCGGATCTTTCAAGATCTCGGTGCGCGTCGCAGCATCGGTGGGGTTCGTGGTCAGATGCTTTTCGAAAGTCATCGCGTTCGTCTCAGTCATTTCGTCCTTCTTCAGAGAGGTCTACAGAGTTCTTGTCGTGGTGCAGCTGCCAGCTCAGGGATGGTGGAGCGCGGGGGCGCACATGCGGCGCGATCGTGTCGCGCGAGGCGGCTTCGGCGCCGCACCCACTATCGTACCGCGCATGCTGCCGTGCTGCGGCAGGCGTGCCCGGATGGATCAGAGCGCACGGCGCCGAACGTGCGGTCAGCCCTGCAGGCGGGCCACGATCGCATCGCCGATCTCGGCAGTCGTGCGCACGACGTCCGCCCGCGACGCGGTGTCGGCCCGCACCGCCTCGACGATGCGACCGGCCGACGCGGCATGCCCCTGCGTCTGCAGCATGAGCGCCACCGAGAGGATCGCCGCCGTCGGGTCGGCCTTCTGCTGGCCGGCGATATCGGGTGCCGAGCCGTGAATGGGCTCGAACATGCTCGGTGCGGTGCCGTCGGCGTTGATGTTCGCGGATGCTGCCAGGCCGATTCCGCCGGTGACCGCTGCAGCGAGGTCGGTCAGGATGTCGCCGAACAGGTTGTCGGTGACGATCACGTCGAAGCGGGCCGGGTCGGTCGTCAGGAAGATCGTGGCAGCGTCGACGTGCAGGTAGTCGTGGGTGACCTCGGGGAAGTCCACGGCGATCTCGTCGACCAGACGCTGCCACATGCCGCCGGCGTTCACGAGCACGTTCTTCTTGTGCACGAGCGTGACATGGTGTCGCGGGCGCTTTGCGGCCGTCTCGAACGCATAGCGGATCACCCGGGCCGCGCCGAACGCGGTGTTCACCGACACCTCGGTGGCGACCTCGTGCTCGGTGCCGACGCGGAGGGCTCCCCCGTTGCCGGTGTAGAGCCCCTCGGTGCCCTCGCGCACGACGACGAAGTCGATGTCGCCGGGGCTCGAGAGCGGTGAGCGCACGCCGGGGAAGAGCTCGACCGGTCGCAGGTTGACGTACTGGTCGAATGCGAAGCGCAGCTTCAGCAGCAGACCGCGCTCGAGCACGCCCGCGGGCACACGACGCGGGTCGCCGACGGCGCCGAGCAGCAGCACATCGTGCTGACGCAGCTCGTCGAGGGTCTCGTCCGTGAGCACCTCGCCGGTGCGCTCGTAGCGGCGAGCCCCCAAGTCGTAGTCGGTCGTGCCGAACTCGAAGCCGTCTTCGACGGCGACGGCCTCGAGCACTTTGAGCCCCTCGGCGACCACCTCTGGCCCGATGCCGTCACCGGCGATGACTCCGAGATCGATGCGTGTGCTCACCATTTCCTCCTCAGGATTGACCCGGCCTGCAGGGCGCAGCAGCGCCGCCGGGCACGACGTGTTCCAGCCTAGCGGCAGCACAGGTACAGTGTCAGAAAGCCAGATCACCAGACCGGCGCCCCCGCCGCGCGGGTTCACACACGAGGAGTCACCATGATCGAGCAGATCACCCCGCAGCAGGCACTCGAGCGTCAGCAGGCCGGCGCCGTCATTCTCGACGTGCGCGAGACCGACGAGTTCGCCGGGGGTCACGCGGTGGGTGCGGTGAACATCCCGCTCTCCGAGCTGCAGGCTCGCCTGGGCGACGTGCCCGACGCCGACGATCTGCTGGTCATCTGCCAGGCCGGCGGACGCTCCCAGCAGGCCGCGCTGTGGCTCGATCAGCAGGGCATCGCCGCCGCGAACATCAGCGGCGGTACTTTCGCTTGGGCGTCAGACGGCCTGCCCGTCGACTGATCGGCACCCGCGTCAGCGGCTTCGACTCACTCTCCGAAGAGCAGGTGAGAGAGCACGATGTCGTTGACCTGCGGATTGGCCATGACGAGCTGCTGCACCGAGATCATGATCAGCGGAACGACGGCCCATCCGGTCACATAGGTCAGCAGGCGTCGCCACCAGGTCATTCCCCGAGTGATCCACCATGATGCCGCCAGCAGCGCGAGCGGCACGACGAGGCCGACCAGCAGCAGCGTCCATCTGACCCAGCCGAGACCCGCGAAGACGGCCTGCCAGCCGGTGTCGGAGTTCGCGAAGGCGAACGCGAACGCCTGCCACACCGGGTAGGCGAAGAGCACCGCCGCCAGCACGCCCCACAGCGCGTCTGAGACGCGGATGCGCAACCCGCCCGGCTGCTCGGCTGCAGCCCCGGCGCGGTCGCCGGCGTTCGCCCGCGACTCTTCGGTCTGCGTGTCGTCGCCCAGCACCACGGTGTCGACGGACTCGGCGCTGCTCGGGTTCAGGCTCTCACCGCTCGTCTTGTTCGACTCGTGGCCGGTGCTCACTGTGCGCCTCCGATGCTCGCGGTGATCAGTGTGATGATCCAGGGCCACGGTGCCAGCAGCACCAGCCCCAGCACGAGCCAGAGCATCTGCCAGTACCAGCGGCGGCCGCGCACGAAGCAGACGGCGAACACGACCCAGAGCGCCGGGCCGGCGAGGCCGAGCAGCATCTGCACGCGATCGACACCGTCGAGCAGCGGCTGCGGCGGAGTCGCCAGGCGCTTGAGCAGAATCGTCACCCACGAGATCGTGTAGACGAGAAAGACGCCGAGGATCGCACCATAGCCGATGAGCACGCCGGAAGGCAGCTGGTCGATCGCGGCCAGTGCGCTGCGATCCTCTTCGACCACCGGCACCTCTTCATGGTCGGTCGGCCGACTTCCGGGCACGACGGCCGAGGCATCAAGCCGGTCTGACTCCCAGACGAGCGCCTCGTCGTCGGTGCCGCCGCGTTCTCTGTCACCCATGCTCTCAGGCCTCGCCATCTCCGGTTGCGTGAACGTCATCGGTTCGGGCCTGGTCGCTCGAACGTGGTCCGCCCTCAATGATACTGATTCCAGACACGGCTGAGGGCCGCCCGACACTGGTTCGGGCGGCCCTCAGGGTCTGTGTCACCTCATCTGTACGCGGAGGAGGTCACGCGGGTGCAGCGTGGATCAGGCGTGGCGATCGACCTGGCCCTCGACGTAGTCGGCGTCGATCTGAGCGTTCGACCACGAGAACAGCTTGCGCAGCCCCTTGCCGGTCGCCTCGATCGGGTGCTCCTGGCCCTCGGCGCGGAACTTCTTGAACTCCGGTGCGCCGGCGGCCTGGTCGGCCATGAAGCGCTCGGCGAAGGCACCCGACTGGATGTCGGCGAGCACCTCTTTCATGTGCTGCTTGACGCTGGCGTCGATGACGCGCGGCCCCGACACGTAGTCGCCGTACTCGGCAGTGTCAGAGATCGACCAGCGCATCTTGGCGATGCCGCCCTCGTTGATCAGGTCGACGATGAGCTTCATCTCATGGCAGACCTCGAAGTACGCGATCTCAGGCTGGTAGCCCGCCTCGGTCAGGGTCTCGAAGCCGGTCTGGATGAGCTTCGACAGACCGCCGCAGAGCACAGCCTGCTCGCCGAAGAGGTCGGACTCGGTCTCTTCTTTGAACGTGGTCTTGATGGCGCCGGCGCGGGTGCCGCCGATGCCCTTGCCGTATGAGAGGGCGGTCTCGAAGGCCTTGCCCGACTCGTCGTTCTCGACGGCGACCAGGATCGGCACGCCGCGGCCGGCCTCGTACTCGCGACGCACGGTGTGTCCCGGTCCCTTCGGCGCGATCATCACGACGTCGACGCCCTTCGGCGCCTGGATGTAGCCGAAGCGCACGTTGAAGCCGTGCGCGAAGAGCAGCGTCTTTCCCTCTGCGAGGTTGGGCTCGATCTCATTCTTGTAGATGTCGGCCTGGTACTGATCGGGTGCGAGTACGACGATGAGGTCGGCCCACTTGGTCGCCTCGGCGTTGCTGAGCACCTCGAAGCCGAGCTCCTCGACACGAGCGCGGGTCTGCGAGCCCTCGCGCAGGGCGACCTTCACCTCGACGCCCGAATCACGAAGGTTCAGCGCGTGCGCATGGCCCTGTGAGCCGAAGCCGATGACGGCGACTTTCTTGCCCTGGATGATGGTCAGATCGGCATCGTCGTCATAGAAGATCTCTGCTGCCATGGTGTTACTCCATTTCTGTTGTGTGGATGCGGTGGGAATGTGAGTCTGTCGGGTCACCGCCCGGTGTGGGCTGCGGTCAGCCGCGCGTGACGCGGTCGGTCATCGACCGCGGGCCGCGCGAGATCGCAAGCAGGCCGGACTGCACCAGCTCGCGAATGCCGTACTGCTCGAGCAGTTTGAGCAGAGCACGGTTCTTCGCGGCGTCGCCGGTCACCTCGATGACGACGGCGTCCTGGCTGACGTCGACGACACGGGCGCGGAAGAGCTCCACGACCTCGACGATCTGCGAGCGCGTGCCGGGGTCGGCCTTGACCTTCACCAGCATGTGCTCGCGCAGCACCGAGGCCTCGTCTTCGAGCTCGACGATCTTGATCACATTCACCAGCTTGTTCAGCTGCTTGGTCACCTGTTCGAGCGGCTGGCGCTCGACGTTCACGACCACGGTCATGCGCGAGAATCCCTCGACCTCGCACTGCCCCACGGCGAGCGAGTCGATGTTGAACGCGCGCCGGGCGAACAGCCCGGCGACTCGGGTCAGCAGGCCGGGGGTGTCCTCGACCAGCATTGAGAGCACATGCTTGCTCATCAGATCACTCCTCGCCTTCGAATGCCGGTGACTCGTCTTTCGCATACTGGATGAAGTCGTTGCTGACCCCCTGCGGCACCATCGGCCACACCATCGCATCGGCCGAGACCACGAAATCGATCACCACGGGGCGGTCGTCGACCGACAGCGCCCACTCGATCGCGGCATCCACGTCATCTTCGCTCTCGACGCGGCGCGCCGCACAGCCGTACGCCTCGGCGAGCTTCACGAAGTCGGGCACCCGCTCGGAGTCGTGACCGGTGTGCAGCTCGGTGTTCGAGAAGCGCTTGTCGTAGAAGAGCGACTGCCACTGCTTGACCATGCCCAGCGACGAGTTGTTGATGATCGCCACCTTGATCGGGATGCCCTCGAGCACGCAGGTCGCGAGCTCCTGATTGGTCATCTGAAAGCAGCCGTCGCCGTCGATCGCCCAGACCACGCGGTCGGGCTGAGCCACCTTCGCGCCCATCGCGGCGGGCACACCGTAGCCCATGGTGCCGGCGCCGCCCGAGTTGAGGAACGAGTTCGGGCGCTCGTACTTGATGAACTGCGCGGCCCACATCTGGTGCTGGCCGACGCCCACGGCGTAGACGGCCTCGGGGCCGGTGAGCTCGCCGATGCGCTGAATGACGTGCTGCGGTGCGATCAGACCGTCGGTGGGCTGAGCGAAGCCGAGCGGGTAGTCTTCGCGCAGCTTGTTCAGGTGCTCCCACCAGTGCGTCAGATCGGGGGTCTGCTCCGAGGTCTCGGCCTCGTACTGGGGTACGAGCTGGTCGAGCACTTGGCGCAGGTCGCCGACGATCGGCACGTCTGCATGCCGAATCTTCGAGATCTCGGCCGGGTCGATGTCGACGTGCACGACCTTGGCCAGCGGGGCGAAGGTCTTGGCGTTGCCGGTGACGCGGTCGTCGAAGCGCGCGCCGAGGCTGACGATGAGGTCGGCCTGCTGCAGCGCGAGCACTGCGGGAACGGTGCCGTGCATGCCGGGCATGCCGAGATTCTGCGGGTGTGAGTCGGGGAACGCGCCGCGGGCCATCAGCGTGGTCACGACCGGCGCCTTGGTCGCCTCGGCGAGTGCTTTGAGCTCGGCGGATGCCCCGCTGCGGATGACACCGCCGCCCACGTAGAGCACGGGACGCTGGGCGTTCGCGAGCAGCTGGGCCGCGGCCTGCACCTGGCGGCCGTGGGGCTGCGTCGCAGGATGGTAGCCGGGCAGGGTGATCTGCGGAGGCCAGCTGAAATCGGCAAGGCCCTGCTGGGCGTCTTTGCTGATGTCGACCAGCACCGGGCCCGGACGGCCGGTGCTGGCGATCTCGTAAGCCGCGGCGAGCGCCGGGGCGACCTCGTCGGCGCTGCGCACGAGGAACGCGTGCTTGGTGATCGGCATCGTGATGCCGACGATGTCGGCCTCTTGGAAGGCGTCGGTGCCGATCAGGGTCGAGAAGACCTGACCTGTGATGGCGATCAACGGCACGGAGTCCATGTAGGCGTCTCCGATGGCGGTCACCAGGTTGGTGGCGCCGGGGCCCGAGGTGGCCAGGCAGACGCCGACGGTCTGACCAGCCGTCGCATACCCCTCGGCCGCGTGACCGGCGCCCTGCTCGTGACGCACGAGATAGTGGCGCAGGCCCTTGGCGTCCATCAGCGGGTCGTAGGTGGGCAGGATGGCGCCGCCGGGCAGTCCGAACACATCGGTGACACCGAGCTTCTTCAGCGAGGCGATGAGAATCTCTGCCCCGGTGAGATCGCGCTCTTGCACGGTGGGTGTCGGTTTCGGTGTGGGAGCCATGCCTGTCATTCCTCGATCATGATTCATTGGTTGTCGTCGTCGTGCGGCGAGTCAGAAGAAGAGCCCCGAGTTCATCGGGAAAGAGACGCAGGGAGATCTGCGTGATGAGCTTGCGAGCGTATCGTCTCTGCCGAGCACCCCTGTTCAGAACGTCTGCCATGGTTCGGCGACGTGGTCTGTCTCAGCGGCCGATCAGATGGGTTGCACCGATCCAGCCTGCGACATTCAACGCTAGCACACGCGATGGCTCCCCGGCGCCGAGACGGTCACTGCGCAAGAGCGAGATGGCGTCGCCGCAGCGAGGCCATGGTCAGCAGCACGCCGGCGAGTGCCCGTGGTCCGGTCACGGTGAACGCGGCCGCGGTGCGCCCCTCGCCCACGTGCACGCCGACGTCGCCCTCGTGCAGCGCGCGGAAGACGTCTTCGTCGGTGCGATCGTCGCCGGCATAGAAGACGACGGTGGCACCGATGTGCTGACGCAGGCGTTCGATGGCCTCGCCCTTGTTCGTCTCGCGCAGCGAGAACTCGAGCACGTCGTGACCGGCGATCACGCGGGCGACGGGCAGCTCTGCGGCGACTCGTTCGCGGGCCAGCCGCTGCAGCCCTTCAGCGTCAGCGGGACGCACACTGCGGGTGTGCAGCACGGCGCCGACGGGTTTGTGCTCGACCCAGGCGCCGTGCACGCCGGTCACGAGATCTTCGAGCGTCGAGCTCAGGCGGCTAACGTCGCGGATCGTCCCGGTGCTCAGCGGGCTGGGATCGGGAACCCCGCTGTCAAGCTGAATCTGTGCGCCGTGCGACCCCACCAGGAGCATGCCCGGAGGCGCGTCGCTGACCGCACGCAGCGATTCGAGCGCCCGGCCCGAGACGTACGCGACGTCGGTGCGCGGCAGCTGCCACAGCTGGATCACGGCCAGGTGCGAGTCGGCGAGCGACCGTGAGTCGGCGGGGTTGTCGGTGAACGGCGCGACCGTGCCGTCGAAGTCCAGCGCCACCAGCAGCTTCTCGGCCTGCGTGATGCGCTGCAGCGCAGCGTCGAGTTCGGGGGTCATGCGCGGCCGCCCGAGACGGTGTCGTCCGGCGTGGCGTCGCTCTGAGCGCGGTTCTCGGAGCTGATCTCGCGCAGTCTTGCCAGGAAGGCGTCAGACCAGCGCTCGACGTTGTCTTCGCGCACGTGCCGACGCATGATGCGCATGCGCCGGGCGACCTCTGCCTCGGGCATCTCCATCGCATCCACGATGGCCTGTTTCAGCCCGTCGATGTCATGCGGGTTGATGAGCAGTGCGGTCTTCAGCTCGTCACTGGCACCGGCGAACTCGCTGAGCACCAGAACGGCGTCGTTGTCGACGTGGGTGGCCACGAACTCTTTGGCGACCAGGTTCATGCCGTCGCGCAGAGCTGTGACGAGCAGGATGTCTGCGGCCAGGTAGAACGCCGCCATCTCTCGTCGCGGAAAACTGCGGTGCAGATACTGGATGGCCGGCCGACCGATGGTGCTGTGGTCGCCGTTGATGCGGGCGACAGAGAGCTCGATGTCGTCGCGCAGACGCTTGTACGTCTCGACACGTTCGCGGCTGGGCACGGCGATCTGGATCAGTGTGGTGTCTTCGACGTCGACGCGGCCCTCGTCCAGCAGCTCGCCATAGGCCTTGAGCCGGTGCCGGATGCCCTTCGTGTAGTCGAGTCGGTCGATGCCGAGCAGCACGCGATGCGGGTCACCCAGGTCATGGCGGATCTGCCGAGCGCGCTCCTGCACCTCAGGATCTTCGCCGAGCCGCTCGAACTCGTCGGCGTCGATCGAGATCGGGTAGTCGTGAAAGGCCGCGACATGTCCGCTGCCGCCGTCGAGTTCGGCAGGCACGTCGATCAGCCCCCGCCGAGCCGCGATGCCGAGCAGCGTGCGCACGGCTCGCGCGAAGTTGCGAGCGTCTTCAGTGCGCTGAAAGCCGATCAGGTCGGCGCCGAGCAGCCCTTCGAGAATCTGGCGACGCCACGGCAGCTGGGCGAAGAGGCCGTAGGACGGAAACGGAATGTGGTTGAAGAAGCCGATGCTGAGATCTGGGCGGATGGAGCGCAGGATGCGCGGCACCAGCTGCAGCTGGTAGTCCTGCACCCACACCGTCGCGCCGGGGCTCGCGATGTCGGCCACGCGTGCGGCGAAGCGTTCGTTGACCGACTGGTACGAATCCCACCACACGCGGTGATAGAGCGGCGGCGCGATCACGTCGTGATAAAGCGGCCAGAGCGTCGCGTTCGAGAACCCCTCGTAGTAGCGCTCGAGTTCCGTCTCGCTGAGACTGACCGGGTAGACGTGGAACGACCCGCCGCGCGATCCGCCTTCGGCGACGAAGGGCTCGAACTCTTGGTCGGGCACGCCGGGCCAGCCGACCCATGCCCCGTTCGAGAGCTCCATGACCGGCTCGAGCGCGGTGACGAGGCCTCCTGGCGAACGACGCCATCCCGGAGTTCCGTCGGGGCCGATGGTGCGGTCGACCGGCAGTCGGTTCGAGACCACGATGAGGTCGAATTTCTCCGCGGGTGTGCTCATGCCGTCTCCCTCGGGTCAGTTGCTTTCATGGTAGCCCACCGGATCAGCCGACCGGTTCGGCGCCGAGATAGACCTCGGCGAGGTCGTCGATGAGCTGGGAGGCACCCGCCTGATACCCGTTCTGATTCGGGTGGGTGCCATCACCGCGATACTGCCTCACCCACTCGCCGCGGTCGTCACGCGCCGAACGCCAGGGATCGACCACGCTCCAGCCGCGATCTGCGGCGATCGCGCGCAGTCGGTCGTTGTAGTCGAGAGCGGCCTGCGGCGCGCTGTTCCAGGGCGGGATCATGGCCGCCGAGACCCGGTCGACGTGCACGGCATCGATGATGCGACCGAGCGCGGCAGTGCTGTCGTCGAAGTCGGTCTTGGCGGCGATGTCGTTCGTGCCGGCCATGATGAGCAGGGCGTCTGCGCCACTCACCGGCTTCGCCGAGCGCGCCATGTCGGCGGTCGTCGCACCGACCTTCGACCAGCCGCCGAGAAACTGCAGCGCGCCGAGGTCGACCGTGTCGTGCCAGGCGCCGCTCACGTTCGTGCCGGTGAGCTGGCCGACGATGCCGACGCTGAGCGAGTCGCCGACGACCGCGAGATGGACTGTGTCGCTGGGAGCATATCCACCGAATGTGCGCAGCGGCAGATTGCGAAAATGTCCCGGCTCGATGCCGTCAGCGCTGCAGCCCGCGACCGGGAGCATCCCCATGATCAGCGCCGCGCCCAGAAACGCGCGTCTGCTCAGGTGGCTGCTCACGCAACCAGCTTAACCGCGATGTCGTGCCGACACCGCATCGTCGGCGCGCTCAGTCGTGTCAGTCGTGAGCCCGGCGTGCCCTGCGCACCTTCCACACCACGAATGCGGCGACCAGCGCCACCACGACGACGATGACGACCCACTGGAACGCGCCGACGTACTCTTCGACGATGCCGTAGTTCTCGCCGAGCGCATAGCCGGCGAGAACGAGCACCGTGTTCCAGACCAGCGAGCCGAGCGTGGTCAGCGGCACGAAGACGATCATGCGCATGCGTTCGATGCCCGCCGGAATCGAGATCAGGCTGCGGAAGATCGGTACCAGGCGGCCGAGCAGAACTGTCTTGCGGCCATGCCTGACGAACCACTGCTCGGTGCGCTCGATGTCGTTGACGCTGATCAGCGGCACTCTGGCGGCGAGGCGGATGAAGCGCTCTCGCCCGAGCCAGGCTCCCAGTGCGTAGAGGGCGATAGCGCCGACAACCGAACCGACTGTGGCCCAGAGGATGACGGCCACGAGGTCGAGTGACCCCTGAGAGGCGGCAAAGCCCGCCAGCGGCAGGATGGCCTCGCTGGGAATCGGCGGAAAGAGGTTCTCTGCCGCCACCAGCACGGCGACGCCGAACTCGCCGAGCGCGTCCATGATCGTGGTGATGAACCCGGCGAAGGCTCCGAGGTCAGCGGTCGGGTCTGCGGCAGCGAACAGCATGGTGCACCATCTCTCGTTGTCGGTCACTGATTCGGCGGGCCTGGACCGGAGCGTAGCGCTCGACGGCCTGCTGTCGGTCGGGATCGACTCAGCGACGATGCGCGAGGCGCTGCCCGATGACGAAAAAACCCGGAGACGTGATATCTCCGGGTTCCCCTTGTGCGCCCCCTGGGACTTGAACCCAGAACCCGCTGATTAAGAGTCAGCTGCTCTGCCAATTGAGCTAGAGGCGCGTATCGTGCTCGCTTGAGCCAAGAGAAGACTTTAGCACAGTTCGCTCGCGTGTCCAAACCAGGTCGTCTGTGTCTAGAATCGCTCGCATGAGCACCGCACAGAATCACCCCGAACGCCTGCAGGCCGGCACGCCGGCGCCCGACTTCACACTGCCCGACGCCGACGGCCGCCCGGTCTCGCTGCACGACCTGCGCGGCCACAAGGTGATCGTCTACTTCTACCCCGCCGCAGAGACGCCCGGCTGCACCAGAGAGGCCTGCGACTTTCGCGACAGCATCGCTTCGCTGCAGGCCGCCGGCTACATCGTGGTCGGCGTGTCGAAAGACACCCAGCAGAAGCTGCAGCGATTTCGCGAGCACCACGAGCTGCCGTTTGCGCTGCTCAGCGACCCCGATCTCGTGGTGCACAAGGCGTACGCCGCCTTCGGCGTCAAGAAGCTCTATGGAAAAGAGGTCACCGGTGTGATTCGCTCGACCTTCGTGATCGACGAGAACGGTGAGCTGACCCTCGCACGTTACAACGTGCGCGCGACCGGGCATGTGGCATCACTGCGGAAGGCCCTCAGGCTCGACGACTGAGCAGCCGCCGGCGGATGATGCGCGTGGGCTCCGAGGTCAGCGGTCGTTGCGCTGCTGACTGGCTTGAACGACCGGCCTGGTGAAGAGCAGAACGATCGTGACGATCGCGGGGGCGAGCAGGAACGCGAATGCACGCACGCTCGAGCCTTCGCCGCCCAGACTGCCGGCGGCGAAGGCGGCCAGCACGAGCTGCACGAAGACCCCCGCGGATCGGCCCCATGCGCGCCCCTTGAGCAGGGCGCGACCGGCGCTGACGATCCAGAGACCGGCACCCAGGCAGATCACGATCAGCGCGATGGCCGACACCGGCGACTCGGCTCTGGCGACGAAGAGCTCGATCAGCAGCCACACGGCCAAAACCAATGCCGCGACACCTTCGAGCGTCATCAGCACGCTCGCGAGTCGAAGCTGCCAGGGATGCCTGCGGTCGGCCATGAGAATGTTCTCCTGATTCCCCGCCCGCACGGACGGTTCGCGGTGAAGATCCTAGCGCAGAGCGCCTGATCTCGTCAGCTCTGGACCCTTGCGCTCGAACCGCTGCTATGCCAAGATTCACTTGCACTCATGACGGTATCGCTCTCAGCGAGACGTCATCTCTGCAAGGAAATTCGAACAAGGAGTGGTATGGACTGGCGTGATCACGCAGCGTGTCTGGCAGCCGACCCGGAGCTGTTCTTCCCCGTGGGGAACACCGGGCCAGCCGTAGACCAGATCGAGAAGGCCAAAGTGGTCTGCTCTGATTGCGAGGTCACTGACGAGTGCCTGCACTATGCGATGGAGACCGGACAGGATGCCGGCGTCTGGGGCGGGCTCAGCGAAGACGAGCGGCGGGCGCTGAAGCGCCGCGCAGCCCGTGCACGCCGCGCCAGCTGATCTCAGCCCAGCTGAGAAGACTCACGAGAGCCGAGCCCTTCGGGGTTCGGCTCTCGTTCTGTGTGTCGCGGGTTTCGCAGACGATGAGGCGGATGCCCCTCAGCCGTGACTGCGCAGCGATCGCACCGGGATGGTGATGGTCACTTCGGTGCCGCTGCCCGTCAGCGTGTGCCAGTCGATCGCACCCGAAAGCTCGCCCTCGATCAGCGTGCGCACGATCTGCGTGCCCAGGCCTGAGCCGACCTTGCCCTCGGGCAGCCCCCCGCCATCGTCGCCGACGATGATGCGCAGCTCCTGCTCATCACGATCGGCCTTGACCCACACCTGGCCGTCAGCGCCATTGAGTCCGTGCTCGACCGCATTCGTCACCAGCTCGGTCAGTGCCAGCGCCAGCGGTGTGGCCGATGCCGAGGGGAGTTCTCCGAAGCTGCCGCTGAAGGTCGGGTAGACCTTGCCTGTGTCGACCGAGGCCACCTCGGTGATCAGCCGCAGCACACGTTCGAAGACCTCGTCGAAGTCGACTGACTGAGAGAGTCCCTCTGAGAGGGTATCGTGCACGACGGCGATGGCTTCGACACGACGCATGGCCTTGAGCAGGGCGGCCCTGGCCTCTTCGGTCTGCGTACGGCGTGACTGGATGCGCAGCAGCGACGAGACCGTCTGCAGATTGTTCTTCACACGATGGTGGATCTCGCGGATCGTCGCGTCTTTGGTCAACAGCTCCTGCTCCTGTCGACGCACTTCAGAGACGTCTCGGCAGAGCACGATCGCCCCGATGCGGTGGTGGTTGCGACGCAGCGGAATGGCCCGCAGTGTGATCGTCGCGCCGTTGCCTTCGACATCGGCGCGCCAGGAGGCTTTGCCGCTGGTCACCACGGGCAGGCTCTCATCGGCGATGCTCTCGCCGGTGACGAGCGTCACCGTCACGTCTGAGAGGTTGCGCCCCTCGATCTCGCCGTCGAACCCCAGTCGGTTGTAAGCCGAGATGGCGTTCGGGCTCGCGAAGAGGACCTCGCCGACACGATCGAGACGGATGAGACCGTCGCTCACGCGCGGAGCACCGCGACGCGGGCCGGTCGGGGCCGACAGGTCGGGAAAGTCACCGACGGCGATCATGTCGAGCAGATCGCTGGCGCAGCCCAAGAACACCAGATCCTGCCGACTCGGCGTGCGCGACTCGGCCACGTTCGTGTGCCTGGTCACCACAGCGATCGGCGCGGTCGTCTCGATGTGATCACCCTCTTTGCGGATCGCTCGGCGCACCGGCACTGCACGCAGACGAGTCGGCGAATGCTGCGTCCAGTCGGGGTTCTTCGACACGTGCCCGACGCCCTGCACGTAGGTCTGATCGATCAGCGAAGCCCACTCCTCACGAGCCCGGTGTCCGATCAGATCGTGTGTGAAGGCCGTGGGAGATCCGCTCGGCCGGGCATGTGCGACCGCCTCGTACTGACCGTCGCTGGTGGGCAGCCAGAGAATGAGATCGGCGAGTGCCATGTCGGCGATCATCTGCCAGTCGCCGATCAGCGAATGCAGCCAGTCAAGGTCTTCGGCGACCAGTCCGGGGTTCTTCTCGGCGAATTCAGAGAGTATCGACACGCTGCCAGTCTACCGGCCGTGGCATCGCCGACGCCGCCCGGACCACGGCGGCTGTCCACAGATCTCTCCACAGCATCCGGCGCCTCGACGGCACGGGGTCTTTAGTCTGGGACGACGTCAGACCGACCGTCTGCGGAACGTCGGCTGACATCGTCAGAGATCACGATCAGGGGAGCCCCATGTCACAGCAGACACCACACCAACCGAACCACGACAGCCGAACCGTTTTCGAGCGCCGGCTGATCCGTCTCTTCGTCGCCGCCCAAGAAGTGGATGCCGGGGTGCGCCCGGCCGAGCATCTCACCCGATGGCTGGCCGACGACGTGCTGATGAAGATACGGGTTCGCGCCGAACTCGCACAACAGCGACACCGCCTGAGACGAGGACGCCCGGCGCGACCGGACGTGCATGTGCTGCGCACGCTGGTTCGCCCGACCTATGACCTGACCCGTATCGACTGCGTCGTGGTGTTCACCAAAGACGGAGCCCGCACCCAAGTCGCAACCGTGGTCTTCGGTCGGAGCCGTGATCGCTGGCTCGTCGAGGAGTACGCCGTGCTGTGAGCCGCCCGGCGCAGACGAGTCAGGCCGGTCTCCCCGTTTCATGGGGAGACCGGCCTGACAGTTGGCGTGAGCGACTTGTGCGCTCGAGCCGGCTACTTCTGCTTGTTCGCGCGCCGCTGGGCGCGGTTGGCGGCCGGCTTGCCCTCGCCGCCGTCGCTCTCGTTGCCGTCTTCGTCGGCCGCAGAGTAGCTGTACTGTGCAGGCTTGTCGGTGCGGTCGAGACCCTTCGCCTCGACCTGCACGTCGGGAATGCCGTCGCCGTCGATGTCTTTGTGCTCGATCTGCACGTCGAGGTTGAACAGGAACCCGATCGACTCCTCTTTGATGCCGCCCATCATCTGGTTGAACATCGTGAAGCCCTCGCGCTGGTACTCGACCAGCGGGTCGCGCTGTGCCATCGAGCGCAGGCCGATGCCCTCCTTGAGATAGTCCATCTCGTAGAGGTGATCGCGCCACTTGCGGTCGAGCACCGAGAGCACGACGCGGCGCTCGAGTTCGCGCATGGCCTCGTCGCCGAGCTGCTGCTCGCGCTTCTCATAGGCGATGTGCGCGTCTGAGAGCAGCTGCTCTTTCAGCATCGAGACGGTGACACGGCCAAGGTCGCCACCAGCCTCCTCGACGACCTCGTCACGGGTGACCGATACCGGGAAGACGCCCTTGAGGTCGCGCCAGAGCCCGTCGAGATCCCATTGAGCAGCCGACCCCGAGGTGACGTGGTCGTCGACGATCGCCTCGACGCTGTCATCGAGAAAGCCCTGGACCTGCTCGGCGAGGTCGGCCCCATCGAGGATGCGACGGCGGTCGGCGTAGATCGCGTTGCGCTGGCGGTTCATCACGTCGTCGTACTTCAGCACGTTCTTGCGGATCTCGGTGTTGCGCGCCTCGACCTGCCCCTGGGCGTTCTCGACTGCGCGGGAGACCATCTTCGACTCGATCGGGGTCTCGTCTTCTGGCGATGTGCGGGCCATCAGCGCCTCGGCAGCCGACGAGTTGAACAGGCGCATCAGGTCGTCTTCGAGCGACAGGTAGAAGCGTGATTCACCGGGATCGCCCTGACGACCGGAACGACCGCGCAGCTGGTTGTCAATGCGCCGTGACTCGTGTCGCTCGGTGCCGAGCACGTACAGACCGCCGGCCTCGATGACCTTCTCGGCTTCGTCGTGCACGCGCTGCTTGACGTCGGCGAATGCGGTGTCCCACGCCTCTTCATACTCTTCTGGTGTCTCGGTCGGTGAGAGCCCGCGGCTGGCCAGTTCGGCGACTGCCAGGAACTCCGCGTTGCCGCCGAGCATGATGTCGGTGCCGCGACCAGCCATGTTCGTGGCGACCGTGACCGATCCGAGACGACCCGCCTGAGCCACGATCGCGGCCTCGCGTGAGTGGTTCTTGGCGTTCAGCACTTCGTGTTTGACCCCGCGCTTGGCGAGCAGGCGTGAGAGGTACTCGCTCTTCTCGACGCTCGTGGTGCCCACCAGCACCGGCTGGCCCGCCTCATGTCGATCGACGATGTCGTCGACGACCGCATGGAACTTGGCCTCGGCGGTGCGGAAGATGAAGTCGGCCTGATCTTTGCGCACCATGGGCTTGTTCGTGGGAATCGGCACCACACCGAGCTCGTAGGTGCTCGAGAACTCCGCTGCCTCGGTCATGGCCGTACCGGTCATGCCGGCGAGCTTGCCGTATGAACGGAAGTAGTTCTGCAGGGTGATCGTGGCCAGGGTCTGGTTCTCGGCCTTGACCTCGACGCCCTCTTTCGCCTCGATCGACTGGTGGATCCCCTCGTTGTAACGACGGCCCTGCATGATGCGACCGGTGTGCTCGTCGACGATGAGCACCTCGCCGTTGAGCACCACATAGTCTTTGTCGCGCTTGAAGAGCGCTTTCGCCTTGATGGCGTTGTTCAGGAACGAGATCAGCGGAGTGTTCGCAGACTCGTAGAGGTTCTCGATGCCGAGATAGTCTTCGACCTTCGCGATGCCTGACTCGAGCACGCCGATGGTGCGCTTCTTCTCGTCGACCTCGTAGTCGGTGCCCTCTCTGAGTCGACGGGCGACCTTGGCGAACTCACCGAACCAGCGGTTGGCGTCGCCGTCGCCGGGCCCTGAAATGATCAGCGGGGTGCGGGCTTCGTCGATCAGGATCGAGTCGACCTCGTCGACAATGGCGAAGAAGCGGTCGCGTTGCACGAGGTCGCTCTTCTGCCACGCCATGTTGTCGCGCAGGTAGTCGAAGCCGAACTCGTTGTTCGTGCCGTACGTGATGTCTGCGGCGTACTGCTCACGTCGCTCCTGGGGAGTCTGCCCGGCGACGATGCAGCCGGTGGTCATGCCCAGGGTGCGGAATACACGACCCATCAGATCGCTCTGGTACTTGGCCAGGAAGTCGTTGACGGTGACGACGTGCACACCCTTGCCTGCGATCGCATTGAGGTAGGCCGGCAGCGTCGCGACCAGGGTCTTGCCCTCACCGGTCTTCATCTCGGCGATGTTGCCCTGGTGCAGCGCGGCACCGCCCATGATCTGCACGTCGAAGTGGCGCATGCCCAATGTGCGGTCGGCGGCCTCGCGCACGGCGGCGAACGCCTCGGGCAGCAGATCGTCGAGTGTCTCGCCGCTGTCATAGCGGTCACGCAGACGCTGCGTCTCTTCGTGCAGATCGTCATCGGTGAGCTCTTTGTAGTCGTCGCCGAGGGCGTTGACCTGGCTCACCACCCGCTTCAGCCGTCTGAGGATGCGCCCCTCACCGATGCGCAGGATGTTGTCGACGATTCCAGCCACGTGTCCACTCTCTCTCAGGTCTCGTGCAGGCCTCAGCACACTGTCAGTCGCTGCCGCAGGGCGCACACCGAAACATTCTACGGCCTGCACGCAGATGTGTGGGGCCAGTCTCAGAGAATGCCCAGCTCTGCTTCACCCTACGGTCAAGGCGCGCGGCGTTCGCGCGAGCACCAGCATTCCGACCACGTCACCGCCCGACGCGAGCACGGCAGCCCTCGCCGCTCTCATGGTCGCGCCCGTCGTCATCACATCGTCGATCAGCACGACCTGCCGGCCGTCGACCGCGGAATGATCTGCGTAGAGCGCAGCGGTGAGGTTGCGTCGGCGTGCGGCGGCGCCGAGCGTACGTTGGTCACGCAGCCCGCGAACCGGCCAGAGCACGTCTTCGCGCACCGACTCGCCACAGCGGTCGAACGCCCGCTCAGCCAGGCAGAAGCCTCGTCTGCGCCGCGCGGCCGCCGACGAGGGCAGCGCCACCCACAGGGCATCGTCGACGTCGAGCAGTCGCCGCGCCACGACGGCGAGCCGGTTGGCATGCGCGCGCAACAGGCCGAGTTCGGCCGTGCGCCGTTCGTCTTTCACAGCTCGGATGACGACGCGGATGCGACCGTCATGATCGTCCCAGCCCAGGCAGGGCACGCCCTCGAGCCACACAGCCGTCGGCGAGTCGTCGAAGTGCTGCAGACACGCGGCGCACAGCGCTCTGAACGTCTTGGCCCCGCAGGCGAGACAGGCTTCGGGCAGGAGCAGCGTGCTGATCTCTCGCACCGCGCCCATCACGTCCATGCGTCGAGCATCGCCGACGACCGGCCCGTCGGGCCATGATGCGACGCCGTTGTGCAGAAGTCAGTGCCAGATGGTGGTCAGTGCAGAGACTCGCACCCCGAGTTCGGTCACGCTGCCGCTCTGCACAGCGAAGAGTCGACCGTCGCTCACCGCACGCAGTTGGCCGTCGTGAGGCGCACCAACGAGCTGTGTGACGCGCCCGTGCACCGTGGTCTGAGAGCCGCTGCCGCTCAGCGAGCGAACGACGATGGTGCTCTCCCCCGTCGCAGTCGTCGGCGCCAGTGCCGCCGCGACCTGATCGTCGGCATTCCAGGTGAGGGCGGTCACCGCTCCTGACGTTCGACCGACCTCGGTCGCCGCGGTGAGCTCGGCCGGATGCCCGGCTGCATCACGATGCACCCCGAACGCCAGCAGACGGACGTTCTGCCCTTCGGCAACAGCCACCCCGATTCGGGCACCGTCCGGCGCCACGGCAGCGGCGACCACAGCACCAGCGCCAGCTGCTTCAGCGGGCAGCGGCATAGGGTTCGAGACTCCGCTGTCTGCGTCGACCCAGACGATCTGGCCGTCGCGCAGCGTCCATGCGGTGCCGACGACGTCGATCGACGCGATGCCCGATGTCGTTCCGGTCAGCACATGCGGGGTCTGGTCGCCGCCCATGTAGTGCATGCCGTCTGCGGCGCCGGCCGCGAGTCGCCCGCGTGCGACGCTCAGGGCACTGACCGGCGTGTCGGTGAGCGCCGAGCGAATCGGCTGCAGTTCAGAGGGCAGTGGATCGACCGACTGCCAGCTCTGGCCGTCCATGGCCTGCAGGCTCTCACCCTCTGCGCCGAGCACCACGCCGTTCTGGGCATGAGGAAAATCCATATCGGCAGTCGGAATCGTGGGCAGGTCGATGCGCAGGTTGTTGACCGTCAGACTGACCTCTTGGATGTCGTCGACCTGCTCGAGCGAGCGCACCAGCAGGGTCTTCACCTGACGCTGGTGCAGCTCGTCGAGCGAGAGGAATTCGCCGCTCAACGAGATCGAGGCGACTCCGCTGCTCACCCCCACGGCCTCCACCGCCAGATGCAGATCGCTGCTGATCAACTGCTGCGCGCCGGCCTGCACCGTGGGCACCGGGCCGGCGAGAAAGGCTTTCACCAGTCTCGTGGCCGTCTGATCACCGGCCTGGAACCAGCGCACGTCGGGCACGAGTGTGTCGCCGGCGGTCGAGAGGTAGGCCAGTCGAGCCGGTCGGAAGACCAGGTCGAAGCTCGCTCGCGTCATCAGCACGCCGTCGGGTGCGGCGCTGATGCGCCACTGCCCGTTGACCTGGACGAGCGAGTACTCCTGGTTCAGACGGGAAGTCTGGTCGCGGTAGACGCCGACGGCGTCGACCGTGGCCTGCAGCGCCCCCGTGGCAGCGACGTGGCCGACGTCATGATCGTCGAGGTCGGGCATGCTGTCGAGCACCTGCACCTGTGCGTCCGGCTGCCAGCTGGCTGCGAGCCCGTCGGTCAGAAACTCTCGGGCGACTGAGTGGCTGCCGCGGGTGTCGGCCGATGCCAGAATGAACCCGTTGATGATCTCGGTCGGGCTCGCCCCATCGGCCGGCCCGGAGGCGTTGACGACGTAGCCGCTGCTGTTCGTGCTGCCCCCGCTGTCGACCACCCGCTGAGGCACCCCGGAGTCGGGCAGCCGGACGCATCCGCCGAGCACCAGACCGACCGGCAGCAGCACGGCGGCGAGCAGCCCGGCGAGCGCCCGTTTCGACCCTCTCGTCATCAGCTCTCCTCTTCGAGTGGCAGCGTGATCGTGAACGTCGCACCCCGCCCCAGCTCAGACGCCGCCGACACGCTGCCACCGTGCAGCTGCATGTCTTCGCGGGTGATCGACAGCCCCAGCCCGGTGCCGCCGAGGGTGCGCTGGCGCGAGGCGTCGGCCCGCCAGAACCGGTCGAAGACGTGCGGCAGGTCGTCGGCCGAGATGCCTCGACCGTGGTCGACGACGCGGATGCGCCCGACGGCCGGCACGACGCCGCTCGGCCGATCGACGGTCACCTCGATGGGCGAGCCCGCGCCGTGCTCCAGCGCGTTGGAGAGCAGGTTGCGCACGGCTCGCCCGACGCGCACGCTGTCGACGGATGCCGGCACGGCGCCGTCTGGAGCCGTCACCGTGATGGAGCTGCCCTGACGTTGCGAGAGCGCCTCGCAGTCGGTGACGACGCTGCGCACCAGAGCGACCAGGTCGACCTCGGAGCGGTCGAGCGCGACGACGCCGGCGTCGAGACGGCTGGTCTCGAGCAGCTCGCCGAGCAGACGTTCGAAGCGCTGCACCTGGGTGTTCAGAATCTCGGCCGAACGCCGCGTCGCCCCCTGCAGCTCGCCGCGCTTGGCATAGATGACGTCTGCCGCCAGGCTGATCGTCGTGATCGGCGTGCGCAGCTCGTGCGAGACGTCTGAGACAAAGCGCCGCTGCAGCGTCGAGAGTCGACGCAGCTCGAGAATCTGGCGTTCGAGCGAGTCGGCCATCTTATTGAACGAGCGACCCAGCGCGACGGCCTCGGCGGCGCCGGTCTGCGGCAGGCGCTGCCCGAGGTCGCCCTGTGCCAGGCGGCTCGAGACCTGGACGGTGCGGCGGATCGGTCGCAGGATCAACGACGTGACGATGACGGCGATGGCTCCGGTCATCAGCACCAGCACGAGCGCGGCGATCAGCAGCATCAGCTGCACGAACTCCAGCGTCTGCTGCTCGGGCGCCAGGGAGTTCTCGATGTAGATCTCGTGCTCGCCGGCGAGCGGTACGCTGAACGACCCGCCGACCACGATGGCCGGCTCTCCACCGGCGCCCGTGGCCGACTGCCAGAAGATCGTGTCGGGGTTGGCCTGCACCTGTTCGCGCAGCGATGCGGGAATGCTCTGCGCGTTCAGCGAGGCGCTGATCAGGTCGGGGCTGTTCAGCACCGGCCGTTCGCCCGACTCAGTCTGCAGCAGCGCGACCTGCTGAGAGAGGGCGAGCGACTCGGCGCTGCGCAGCATCGACACCTTCAGCGTCTGCAGAGACTGTTCATCCTGCGCCGTCGACCCGAGGCCGATCGATCGCACGTCCTCGATCGCCGACTGGCTGAGTCCGATCACCGTCTCGCTGCGCGATTTGAACAGCTCGGTCGAGATGCGCAGCGAGATGAGCCCGAACACGAGCAACGCGGTCAGCGTGCTGAGCACCAGCGAGACCACGAGCGCTCGAGCCGTCAGCGAGCGTCGCAGCCACTGCATCAGGCGTCTGGCCGGCACCCGCAGCAGACTGGCCGCCACGATCAGTCTTCTCCGGCGATGTACCCGATGCCGCGCACGGTGAGCACGTACTCGGGGTTCTCCGGGTCGTCTTCGATCTTGGCGCGCAGCCGCTGCACGTGCACGTTCACCAGCCTGGTGTCGGCTTTGTAGTGATACCCCCAGACCTCTTCCAACAGCTGATCACGGCTGACGACAACGCCCGGCTGCCGGGCAAGGGCGGCCAGGAGATCGAACTCGAGCGGGGTGAGCCGCACGATCTCGCCGTTCTTGGTGACCTGATGGGCGGCGGTGTCGATCGTGAGCGCGCCGAGACGCAGCACCGAGGCGACGTCGCCGGGCAGCCGGCGAAGGCGTGCCTCGATGCGCGCGACGAGCTCCTGCGGCGAGAACGGTTTGGACACATAGTCGTCGGCGCCGGCTGCGAGCCCGGCGACCACGTCGGTGGTGTCGGTGCGCGCCGTCAGCATGACGATCGGCACGTCGGATTCTGCGCGGATGCGCCGCGCCACCTCGACGCCGTCGAAGCCGGGCAGCATCACGTCGAGCAGCACGAGATCAGGATGCCGGTCGCGGCAGGTCTGCACGGCTGTTGGTCCGTCTTTCGCCGTGTCGACCGACCAGCCCCGCCCACGCAGCACGATCTCGATCATCTCCAGGAGATCGGGGTCGTCGTCGACGGCGAGAATGCGATGCGCCATAGGTCAGTACCGATAGTGGTCAGGCTTGTACGGGCCGTCGACGGGCACCCCGAGATAGTCGGCCTGCGCCGGCGTCAGTGTGGTGAGCTCGACGCCGAGAGCGGCGAGATGCACTCGCGCCACGTGCTCGTCGAGTGCCTTGGGCAGTCGGTGCAGGCCGATCGGGTAGGCCTCGAGATTGGTGTGGAGCTCGATCTGAGCGAGCACCTGATTGGTGAACGAGGCACTCATGACGAAACTGGGATGCCCGGTCGCGTTGCCGAGGTTCAGCAGGCGGCCCTCGCTGAGCACCAGGATGCTGTGGCCGTTCGGCAGGTGCCATTCGTCGACCTGCGGCTTGATGTTCACCTTGCTGGCGCCCGGCAGGCGTTCGAGCCCGGCCATGTCGATCTCGTTGTCGAAGTGCCCCACGTTGCCGACGATGGCGTGGTTCTTGAGCTTGAGCAGCTGATCGACGGTGACGACGCCAAGGTCGCCGGTGGCGGTCACCACGATGTCGACCTCGTGGGCGACGTCGTCGAGTCTGGCGACCTGGAAGCCGTCCATCGCCGCCTGCAGGGCGCAGATGGGGTCGACCTCTGAGACGATCACGCGGGCGCCCTGACCGCGCATCGCCTCGGCAGCACCCTTGCCGGTGTCGCCGTAGCCGGCGACGAACACGACCTTGCCGCCGATCAGCGTGTCGGTGCCGCGGTTGATGCCGTCTGGCAGCGAGTGGCGAATGCCGTACTTGTTGTCGAACTTGCTCTTGGTGACCGAGTCGTTGACGTTGATGGCCGAGAACTGGAGTTCGCCGTCACGAGCCATGTGCGCCAGCCGGTGCACGCCGGTCGTCGTCTCTTCGGATGATCCCGTGATGTCGTGGATGACCCGGGTGAACCAGCCGGGTCGCTCCGACAGCAGCGCGTCGACGACCGCCCACATGGCCGTCTCTTCATGGCCGAGCTCATGCGAAGGCCGCGCAGATGCATCCTGCTCGGCCTGGAACCCGAGGTGCACGAAGCCGGTGGCGTCCGCCCCGTCGTCCAGGATCAGGTTCGGGCCGATCCAGTCGGCCTCCTGCTGCTCGGCCTCACGAGACCAGTCGAAGACCCGGGCCAGCAGCTGCCAGTACTCGTCGACCGTCTCGCCCTTCCACGCGAAGACCGGCACCCCTGCCGGCTCGTCGAGGGTGCCGTCGGGGCCGACCACGACCGCGGCTGCGGCTTCGTCCTGCGTCGAGAATATGTTGCACGAGCTCCAGCGAACCTGTGCGCCGAGCGCGACCAACGTCTCGATGAGCACTGCGGTCTGCACCGTCATATGCAGCGACCCGGCAATGCGAGCACCCTTCAGCGGCTGCTGCCCGGCGTACTGTTCGCGCAGCGACATCAGCCCTGGCATCTCGTACTCGGCCAGGCGGATCTGATGTCGGCCGGCCTCGGCGAGCGCCAGATCGCGAATCTGGTAGTCGAAGGGCTCGTGGGTCTCGCTCATTGGGCAGTGCTCCTTGCAGTATCGACGGACTGCTCCAACTGTAGTCGGTGCGCTCACCTCTACACTGGAGCCATGTCAGCGTCTTCGTCTCACCCGTCACGATCCGGGCACCGGTCACGGCACCGTCGTCTGCGCAGCCGTGTCGGCGGCCCGTACCTGCAGGCGCTCGGCTCTCGACGACAGGCCCTCATCGATCGCATCACCGCCACGAGCTCGTATGTCAAGGCGAACTGGGCGCCCGAACTCGACGATGTGACGGTGCTGCTCTCTGACATGCCGAATCAGATGCGAGACGGGCACGATCCTCGCTGGACGGTCGATCAGCGTCAACGCACCATCGTGCTCCATCGCCTGCCTCTGACGCTCGGCGCCGAGATGGAGGACGCCGACGAGGTGCAGCGCCAGATGACGATCGAGTACTGCGTGCTCTCGGCCTTCGCGGAGCTCACCGGGCGCCAGCCGTGGGAGATGCACGGCCACCAGATATAGCAGCCGACGTCAGCGCGCCAGCACGTCGACCGCGCCAGCGGCCTCGACGCCGGCCAGAGCGGTCGCCGCGATGCCGTCGCCACCGCTGGTCGCCACCGCGAGATGCACGGCCTGCGTCGGTCGAACCTCGACGGACTGTCCTGCTGAGACGTCCAGCGTGCCGATACCGCTGTCGTCGAGCTGAACGTCGCGTGACGCGCCGTCGACCTGCACAGACACCGTCGTCGACGGTGTGCCGCTGACCTGCAGCGCCAGCTTGGCCGGAGTCGACGGCACGGCGAACGACAGCGGGGCGGTCACGGCGTCGGCGCTCTGCAACCAGGTGAAGTCGGCCTGATCGCGTGCGCCCGAGGTCACACGAGCTGCGCCCACGATCGCGGCGTCGGCCACGACTGAGATCTGGTAGTCGCCGTCGGGCAGGTCGCCGAGCGGCGAGTCCACGACGACGCCCTGCGTCAGCGAGACGTCGAACGTGCGCGAGGCGGCGCCGCTCACGGTCACGTGCGCGACGGTGCCTTCGTCTGGCGAGAGCAGGCGAAGCACCGGCTGCGTGTCTTCCCAGCCGCTCTCGCCCGCGAGACCGGCACGATCGGCACTGCCTGCGATGTGCACTCCGGTGATGCTCTGCTGCGTCGCAGGTTGAGCGCCCGGCGCCTGCACGTCGAGGCCGCCGGCTTCGAGACCGCGTGCGGTCGACTGCTGCAGGAAGGCGGCGACTGGTGCTCGCACCGCCTGCACACGCACGAAGATCTGCTGATCGGTGGTGGTGACGGCCGAGATCGGCAGCACGCGTTCGCTGCCGGCTTCGATGTTCAGCTGGCCGGTGGTCGTCAGCAGCTGCCCTTCGCCGGTGAAGACCGTGAGCGTCACCGTCGAGGCGAGCGAGCTGGGATTGACGAGACGCACCGACGTGGAGCGCCCCACCTGCTGCGAACCACCGCCGATCCAGCTGTCGAACGTCGGGCTGGTGCACCCTGCCAGCACCGTTCCCCTGGTCTGACCGTCGTCGATTCTGGCGCCGCTGAGCACGCCCAGCTCGGACTGATGATCGGTGCTGGTGCGCACCACGGTGCTGGCCGAGACGCCGTCACGCGTGGCGACCCGACCGGCGGTGCCGAACGGCGCGGGACTGGGCTGGCCGATGCCCTGCACCGTGAGATCGGAGTCAGAGATCGCAGCGATCGATCCGCTGCCCACCGCGTCTCCGGCATCCACCGACGTCATGGAGCCGCCGGTGCGGAACCCGACCGGGCAGACGCGGGTACTCTCGACCGAAGCCGGAACGACGGTGCTCGCCTGACGGCTGAGGTCGACTTCGGGCGTGGTCAGCGTGGTCAGTGCCCACCCTCCGGCGGCCAGGGCGACCACGACGACGACGGTCAGCAGCCACCGTGTGGCATGGCGGGCAGCCCGGCGCACGCCGCCGGACTGCTGCCCGCCGTTCGGCTGCTCGTCGCGCTGGGCGCTGCGAGTCTCTGACGTCATCGTGTTCGTGCGTTCGGATGCTGCATCAGACATCGTCGACGTCTCCTTCCAGCAGCGAGAGTGCCGACGACGTCTCGGCGTCGCGCAGTCGGCCCGTCGGCAGGCTCAGCGCGAGGAAGAGCAGCAGCACGATCGCCTGCGGCACGACGAGCCACCAGACGCTCGGCCCGGACGCCGTCACGGCGGCCGAGCCGGTGACGCGCCACAGCTGACCGATGTCGCTGCGCCCTGCGGGTTCGAGGGCGGTGTTGGCGTCGAGCACCGAGCTCACACGATCGGTCGAGACGCCGGATTCGGCGGCGCGCAGCAGCACGAAACGAGCGCCCATCTGGTTCAGCGCGTCTGTGGGATCGTAGCCGCTGTAGCTTGCCAGATTCGACACGGTCGACTCGACCTGCTGCCGGCCGTCGTCGAGGCTTCGCGCACTGATCATCTGACGGTGCCTGCCCTGCAGGGTGCCGAAGAAGGCCGACGGCGTCGTCGTCGCGTCGAATGATCCATCGGGGTTCGCGACGATCTCGAGCACACGACCGCCGGGGGCGTTGCGCTCTTCGGCCTGGACCAGTGCGGGTGCGGTGTTCGTCACCGCCCCGACGGCACCGCCCTGGCTGATCGTCAGTGCGACCGGAGCGGCGATACCCGCTGCGACGCCGCAGATGGCGACGGCTGCCGCCGTCTTTGCGAGACCGGCCCGCGCACCGATGAATGTGCCGGAGATCGCCACCAGCAGGAACAGCATCGCCACGGAGAGCAGCGGGGCCGCGTCCCAGGTGCTCGGCAGGCCGAAGACTCGGGTCGAAGTGAGGCCTGAGAACACGACGGCCAGCGCACCGGTCGCCACGAACAGCACGAGCCCGGTGAGAATGCGCCCCCAGCGGTGAGTGAAGAGACCCACCAGAGCGATGGCGATGAGCACAGCCGCCGAGATCGCGGCAACGCCCTGCGCGACCAGCGGGTGCCCGTCGAGGGCTGGGACCAGGGTCTGCCAGAGCCAGGGAGCGGAGCCGGGCAGCAGCAGGTCAAGCGGCTCGCCACGACCGCTCGAGGGCAGCGAGCCGCCGATCGAGAGAAGGCCCAGCCAGTCGTGGGTCACGAACGCGTCACGCACCGGACCCGCCCAGACCGCGAGGCTGGGGATCACCACAGCCCAGAGCGACCGCAGCAGGCGGCGTGCGAAGACCGACCAGACGATGATGCCCACCAGCACGACGAGCCAGCCGATCGGCGAGCATGCGCTCAGCAGCGCGAGCCAGAGACCGGCGGCTGCGGCACGACCGATCGACCGCTCGCGCCCGTTTCCGGGGCGGGCCACGGCGAGCAGAGAGCCGATGGCCATCGGCAGCACGATGTGAAAGACCATCGGCGACAGATCTCCCGAGACCAGGGCCTGCACGAACACCGGAGCCAGCGCCCAGACGATGCCGCCGACGATACGCACCCACGACGTCTTCGAGAGCGCCCGCATCAGATACCACCCGGAGACGAAGGCGAGCGGCATCGCCGTGAGCAGCAGGATGACGATCGCCGTCGACGGATGCCAGAACGTGAGCACAGAGAGCAGCGTCCACAGGGCGGAGTTCGGATCGGTCACCAGGCCGGTGTCGACGGCGCCGAAATGCTGCAGCGAGAACAGCGAGACGAAGCTCGCCCACCAGTCAGGCCGCAGCGGCTCGACGGCCCCTCCAGAGACCTCGCCGGCGGCGATCAGGCGCCACAGCAGCAGCACGTTGAACGCCCACAGGGCGAGCGCGGCCAGGGGTGCCTTCGACCGCCAGAACGGCACAGTGTCATCATCGTCGACGTCGCCGTCGATGAAGAGGGCCTCTTCGCGCTGATCAGCACGCAGCCGGTTCACACTGCCTGCTGAGAGCAGCAGCGGTTCAATGGCCGACCACGGTGCGACCGAGGTATCAGCGATGCGTCGGCGATGAGCAGCGACACGCCCGCGGCTGAACATGGCGGTGACCGTGGCCGCCCACTCTCCTGCGATCAGCGCGGGACGCTTGTCGAAGAGATGCTGCAGCGTTCGCCCGAACGCGATGAAGGGCAGCGCCAGCCACAGGAACACGGCACTCGTCCCGCTCGTGTAGCTGAGGCGACGGTACAGCTGGGCCCAGCGAACCTGACGATACTTCGGCCGGCGCGTTCTGGCGGCAGGCGTGCTGCTGCGTTCGCTGAGACGATGATGCGCCACGCGGGCCGACGGCACCGTAACGACGCGGGCTCCGGCCAAGCGTGCGCGGATGCCGAGGTCGAGCCCGTCATCGCTGAAGGCCAGGTTGGTGTCGAGGCCGCCGAGGCGCTTCCAGAGTCCGCCTTGGACGAGCATGCCGGCGGTGCCCACTGCGAGCACGTCGGACTGCGTGTCGAACTGCGCCTGGTCGAGCTCGCCCGCAGCGGGGCTGACCTTCTCGCCTCGGGTCGTCATGGTGAGACCGAACTCGTCGAGGTGATCGGGACGATCTGCATCGATCAGTTTCGGTCCGAGCAGCAGCGCGCTCGGCGAGCGGTCGTGCTCGGAGAGCAGCTGGGCGAGTGCCGTGGGCTCAGGGGTGCTGTCGTCGTGCAGCAGCCAGAGCCAGTCGTCGTCCTGCAGGTCGGGGATGACGGCGTCGACGGCGTTGCCGACCGCAGCGCCGAACGAGGTGTCGGATCCGGTGCGAACGATGTAGTTGACTCCGCCGGCCCGGGCGACGGCTGCGGAATCGTCGGTGGATGCCGTGTCGACGACGATGACCGGCGCCCGCAGCGTCTGCTGGCGCAGACCCGTGAGCGTGTCAGCGAGCTGTGACGCACCATTGTGCACCACGACGACGGCGAAAATGCGTGCGCTCATCTAGGGCTGCTGCCTTTCAGACTGCACGCCTTCTGAGCTTTCTGCGCTCACGTTCACTCAGACCACCCCAGATACCGAATCGCTCATCATTCTGAAGAGCATACTCAAGGCACTGAGCGCGAACCTCACAGGAAGAGCAGATGCGCTTGGCATCGCGGGTCGAGCCGCCCTTCTCGGGAAAGAACGCCTCGGGGTCGGTCTGCGCACACAGCGCCTCGGACTGCCACTCGAGCACACCCTCTTCACGGTCGAAGCCCGTATAACCGGCCACGCCGCGCAGAATGGGATCGTCGAACCAGTCGTCAGGCACCGCGCTGAGATGCTGCTCGGCCATGCAGGTGCCTCCTTCTGTGCAGATGGTGTGTAGGCAATTCGACCTGTCTAATTACACCCGTGTAATTCCTCCGAGTCAAGTCGGGCCGTATCGAATCCCGGCCCGCCGACAGGCAGCCGTCGACGTCGCATCCTCGAGACGGCGCCAGACCCTCTGCTCCGCGTCGGCGAGACGCCAGTCGGTATAGTTGGCTCCTATGGGAACTCTGATTACCGGCGGTGCCGGATACATCGGCGCACATGTCGTGCGCCTGCTGCAGGAACGCGACGAGCACGTCGTGGTCGTCGATGATCTGACGACCGGGGCCGCCGATCGAGTCGGTGACGCCACGCTGCATCAGTTCGACATCTCGGCAGCCGGGGCGAACGAGCGCCTCGCCGACATCATGCGCGACGAGCAGATCGACTCCGTCGTCCACTTCGCCGCGAAGAAGCAGGTCGGCGAATCAGTGGAGCGCCCACTCTGGTACTACCGTCAGAATCTCGACGGGCTGAACAACGTGCTGCAGGCCATGGTCGACGCCGACGCGCAGAACATCGTCTTCTCGTCATCGGCCGCCGTCTACGGCGAGCCCGACGTGGCCGTCGTGCCCGAAGACGTCGTCTGCCGACCGATCAACCCCTACGGCCAGACCAAGTTCGCCGGCGAGTGGCTGATCGACGCCGTCGCTCGTGCCCATGGCATCCACGTCGCCAAACTGCGTTACTTCAACGTCGCCGGATCCGGCTGGGACGACCTCGGCGATCCAGCCGTCCTGAACCTCGTGCCCATGGTGTTCGACCGCATCGCACAGGGCAAGGCTCCGCTCATCTTCGGCGACGACTACCCCACCCCTGATGGCACCTGCGTGCGCGATTACATTCACGTCTACGATCTCGCCGACGCCCATCTGGCTGCACTCGCCTACCTCAAGCGCGACGACCGCCCTGAATCGACCTTCAACATCGGCACCGGCAGCGGCTTCAGCGTGCGCCAGGTGGTCGATGAGATCCTGAAGGTCACCGAGAGCGATCTGGCGCCCGAGGTGCGCGGCCGCCGAGCCGGCGATCCGCCGCAGCTCATCGCCGACAGCTCGCGAGTGAACCAGGTGCTGGGCTGGCACGCCAGCCACGACCTGTCTGATATCGTGACGAGCGCCTGGCAGGCCTGGCTCGTGGACCACCCAGCCAGCGAGGCCTGAGGCCTGGCCCGCGCCGCATCCCACATTCACCGACAACACATGCGATGATCGCACAGGAGGACAGATGACGCAGCTTCGCGTGGTCATCGACAATCTCTTCGATGCCGACCCCAGCGGAGTGACCCGATACACCACCGAGATCACGCGCGCGCTCATTCGCACCGCAGAGAACGGCGACTCGGTCACCGGCGTCATCGCCTCGCACCCGCAGCAGCTCATCAGCAGACTCGAGGCCCAGCTCCCGGGCCTCGACCGGCTCATCCGCCTGCCGGCCAGCAGCAGCCAGCTCGCGCTCGCCTGGAACATGGGCATTCCGCCCAGGCTGCTCAGCGATGGCACGACGCACTCGCCGACGATGCTGGCCCCGTTCTTCTCGCACAACCGTCTGCTCGAGCCCGGTGTGCAGACCGTCGTGACCCTGCACTCCGGTGCGATCTGGACGGCTCCCGAAACACTCTCACGCCGTGAGCGCATGCGCATCGGCCGCCTGCTGAAACTGACCGAACGATACGCCGACGCGATCGTGGTGACGCATCACGAGCTGGCGCATCTGGTCGATCAGAACACCCGCATGGGTGACCGTGTGCAGGTCGTGCCGGTCTCTCCGTCGCGACATCTCGTCGCCCGTGGCTCGGTTGCCGGGCGGGCCAGAGAGCTCGGATACCCAGATCGGTTTCTGATCGCATTCGCCAGTGAACGACCGGCCAGTCTGCGTCTGCTGCTGGCCGCCTATGCGCAGGCACAGATCGATGAGCCGCTGCTGCTCATCGGCCGCCAGGATCCCGGTCAGACGCCGGCGTCGCGAATCATCGCCGACTCCGGCCTCAACGCCGATCAGGTGCGGCTGCTCGGTGAAGTCGACGACGAGGCTCTCGCCGTGCTCAACACACGGGCGAACGCGCTGGTCTATCTCGGTGATGCAGACGCCCTCGGACTGCCCCTGTTCGACGCGATGGTGGCTCGCACCCCGGTCATCTACCCCGAGTCCGAGTCGCTGCTCGAGGTCACCGGAGGCGCCGGTCTCGGGGTGCCGCTGGAGGGTTCGTCGTTGGTCGACGGCATGGCGGCTGCGATGCGCACCGTCGTGACTGACAAAGAGGCCGTCAAGCGTCTCGGCCAGGAAGGCGCAGACCGCGCCCGCTCGTTCACTTGGGAGGATTCGGCGCGGGCCATCTGGGCTCTGCACCGAAGTCTCACCTGATCTGTCTCAGGCCCGTCGCCATGATCGGCCGCGCGGTCGTCGGGCGGCGCGGGGCAGGTCGGTCTCGACTCCGCACCGTGCCTCGGGCCGACGCCTCAGTTCTCGCCGCGCGACCGGGCGATCACGTCGGCCACTGCGGCATCCACCTTCGACCAGTCGAGATTCGACTCGGGGAAATCGGGCGGTACCAGCTCCAGGCTGTTGATCGGCTGCTTGCGCGACTTGTCGGCCAGCGCGACCAGCGCGCCGATGGAATTGCGCGGGGCGTCGGTGTTCACGAAGTCGGGGCTCGCCTCGGCGATCTGCTGAAAGTTCGTGAGCAGCGTCTGCGGGGTGAACTGCTGGATCAACGCCTCTTGCACCTGCCGTTGACGACGCATGCGATCCCAGTCGCTGGTCGTCTTCCGGCTGCGCGCGTACCAGAGCGCCGTCTCGCCGTTCATGTGCTGGCGGCCGGCCTCGACCGAGCCGTGGTAGACGTGGTGGGTGTCGCTGCCGTCGACGAAGTCGAGATGCTCGGTGACGTCGATGTCGACACCGCCGAGCGCGTCGACCATCTTCGAGAAACCGTTCATGTCGATCATCACGTAGTAGGGAATGCGAAGCCCCGTGACGCCCGATGCGATGTCTTTCATCGCCTGGATGCCCTGTTGAAAGCCGGTGTCATCGTGGATGTCGGGGTACAGCCCCGTTTTGACCTGTGTGGCGTAGGTGTAACCGCCGTTGGCCTTCCACGACCGCGGGTAGACCCCCTTCAGCGGAGACCCATCTGGCAGTCGCACCGGATGCAGGTCGCGCGGGATGCCGATGATCGCCGCCTGCCCCGTCTTCGCGTCGACGCTCACGACCGAGATCGAGTCGGGGCGCATGCCCTCGCGCCCTTCGCCCGAGTCAGCGCCGAGCAGCAGGAAATTGTATCGGCCGTCGACCTCTTCGAGCTGCCCCTGCCCCGTGAACAGGTCGTCGAAGAGCGACCGCGCCGAGCCGATGTACTGCACGGCCCCGTAGGCGCCGAAGAGCGCCGCGGCCAGACCGACGACGGTGACGAGGCTCAACGCCGCACGTGCACCCGGCCGCACGCGACCGATCTTGGCCGTGCGAAAGGTGTCGACGGTGAGCAGAGCCCAGAGCAGCACCCAGGCGACGATGACCACCTGAAGCGCAGTCAGCGTCCAGACGTTGAGCGCCGTGGAGGTGAAGCCGGCGAGGTCGCTCTTCGACCAGATCAGCGCACCGATCGCGCCGACGACCATGATCAGCCATGCTCCGAAGCCGATGCGGCCGAGCCGTCGATTGCCGGTCAGCAGCTGCGGGGTGCCCGGCAGCAGAAAGTTGAGCACGACGAGCCACCAGGCGCGACGCCGCATCAGCGGCTCATCGGTCTGGTTCGGGGTGCGCAGTGGGGTCTGGTAGGTCATCTCAGCCGAGTGAGCGCTGCAGTCGGGCGTTCTTCTGCTCGACCAGCTCTTCGAGTTCCACGGCGTAGTCGTGCAGCTGGTCGCGCAGGGCGACGTCAGAGGCGCCGAGGATGCGCACGGCCAGCAGCCCGGCGTTGAACGCATTGCCGATGGCGACAGTGGCCACCGGGATGCCCGCAGGCATCTGCACGATCGAGAGCAGCGAATCGAGACCGTCCAGCTTCGCCAGCGGCACCGGGACTCCGATGACGGGCAGCTCGGTCACCGCGGCGAGCATGCCGGGCAGATGTGCAGCGCCGCCGGCGCCCGCGATGATGACCCGCAGACCACGGCCGGACGCAGCCGAGCCGAACTCCATCAGCCGACGCGGGGTGCGATGCGCAGAGACCACTTCGACCTCGTGCGCGATGCCGAAGCGGTCAAGCGCCTCGACCGCCTTCGACATGACCGGCCAGTCGGAGTCGGATCCCATCACAATGGCGACTTTGGGGTTCACAGCTGTCATGACACCCCAGACTACACGGAGAGGCTGTCAACGACCTCGGAGCCGAGCGCGCGAGCGGCGGCGCGGGCGGCATCCCTCGTCTCGACCAGGTCGAACCCGGTCACGTTGACGTGACCCATCTTGCGGCCAGGCCGGTACGACTTGCCGTACCAGTGCACTTTGGCCTGCGGCACCTCTGCCAGCGCTCGGGAGAGTGCCCGCTCATGGTCGACGCCGTCGTGGCCGCCCAGCACGTTGACCATCACGGTCACCGGCTGCCGAGCCTCGGGATCGCCCAGCGGCAGGTCGAGCACCGCACGCAGGTGCTGTTCGAACTGCCCCGTGACGGCGCCGTCCATGCTCCAGTGGCCGGAGTTGTGCGGGCGCATCGCCAACTCGTTCACCAGCACACGACCGTCGTTCGTCTCGAAGAGCTCGACGGCGAGAGCACCGGTCACCTCGATTGCCTCGGCGATCGTGACCGCGATGTGGCGGGCCTGCTCGACCACGTCGTCGGTGGCGTCGGGCGCCGGGGCGATGACTTCGGCGCAGACACCGTCGACCTGTTCGCTGGCGGCCAGCGCCCAGGCGCGCATCTCGCCCGAGGGGCGCCGCGCCACCTGCTGCGAGAGCTCACGCCGAAAGTCGACGGCTTCTTCGACCAGCAGTGCTCCGCCGATCTGGTCGAGCACCTCAGGGGCCAGCCAGTCGGCGACCTCGCGGCTCGAGGTGACCAGACGCACGCCGTGACCGTCATAGCCGCCACGCGGCGTCTTCACGATCGCGCGACCGCCATGCCCGTCGATGAACGCCTGCACAGCGTCGGCGGTGGTCGCCCGCACCCACTCCGGCTGCCCCAGCCCGAGTTCGGCGACCTTCTGGCGCATCTCGATTTTGTCTTGCGCGAAGCGCAGCGCCTGCGGGCCCGGGCGCACAGCGACGCCAGCCTCGACGAGCCGCTGCAGAACCGACTGGGGAACGTGTTCGTGGTCGAAGGTGATCACGTCGACACCACGGGCGAACTCGAGCACCTGTTCGGCGTCGGTGCAGTCGCCGACCATTGTCGTCGCGAGCTTCGCCGACGCGCCTTCGGCCTCGGCGAAGACCTTCAGCTCGATGTCGAGATTGACGGCCACGGGGGTGAGCATGCGGGCCAGTTGGCCGGCTCCGATGACTCCGACACGAAATGTCATGACTGGGGGAACCTCTCTGCGCTGGGGGGCGCAATCGCGAATCGAGGGCCGGCGCCGGGGGACGTCGGTGGCTGCATGGGCTGCGTTGTGATCGCAGCGAGCCGGTAGCGGTCGCGCCGAGCGCGGGCCTGCGCCGAGCGCTCGAGAATGGCCTCCCGCAGACTGGTCGGATCGGGCATCGACTTGAGCACGAGCGAGAACTGGTCGCCTGCGACCAGCCGGATGTCTCCGCTGCCCCAGAACCGCTGCGAGAGGGACTGATGCATCTCGACCGACGAGATCGTGTCCAGCGGCATCTGCCGCAGGTGTCGCCGCAGCACACCCTCGGTCATGGCCACCGTCTCATCGGTGAGTCGGCAGGCGCGGCTCCGCCACGACGTCCACGCACTGATCAGGAGCACGACGATCACAAGCGCGACGACTGCGAGCACCCAGCGCATGCCGGCCCCTGCGGCACCCCAATGCTGAGGCACCGCCCAGGCTGCCGCCCAGAGCAGCAGCACCGGCAGGATCAGCCGGGTCGCGCGCGCGCGCAGTCGAATCTCGCGCCCGTCGCGATCGCCGTCGAGGGTCGCATCGCGGTCGGGGGTGTGTGCGGATGCCATCTCGTCGCCGCCCGCGGGCTGCGGCCACGAGCGGGGCGCGTCTGCGGGGTGCGTGCCGAACGTCATGCCAAGAACCTTAGCGCGCCGCAGGACGCACATGGATCACGTCGCCCACCGACAGCGCGTGAGTGGTGCCGTCGGACTCGACCAGGAGTCGGCCGCCGGCGTCGAGGCCGGTTGCCACTCCGACCAGGTCGCCGCCGCCCGGGAGCATCACGCGCACCCGCTGACCGATGGTGACACAGGCGTCGCGCACGGCGTCGAACACCGAGGCGTCGTGTCGCAGCGCCCGCGCCCAGAGATCTTTGAGTCGCACGAGCAGATGCTGCAGCATGACGTCGCCGGCGACGGCAGCCCCTTCACGCGCGAGCGAGGTGACGGTTTCAGGGTCGAGCCCCTGCGCCTCGAAGTCTGCAGCGGTCTGCACCAGGTTGATGCCGAAACCGACCAAGACCGGAAGATCGGTTGGCACCTGCTGCCCCGGGCGGGGCGCGGTCGAGACGAGTTCGCTCAGGATGCCACAGACCTTGCGCCCCTCGACCAGCAGGTCGTTGGGCCATTTGACCCCGGCGTGCACGCCCAGCTGCTGCATGGCCTGCTGGGCGGCTGCTCCGCAGATCAGAGGCAGCCACGGGAGCAGGTCGACATCGGCTGCCGGAACGACGAAGGCGATCGAGACGGCGAGCGCCGAGCCTCGGGGTGCCTGCCAGACGCGGTTGAGACGGCCGCGGCCACCGCGCTGATCGAGCGTGGCGACAGCCGTGAAGGCCTCGGTGAGCTGCCCGTCAGCCCATTGCGTGCGGATCAGGTCTGAGAGCACGCTGTTCGTCGACTCGACGTGATCGAGAGCGATGAGGTTGGGCAACTCGGCGCCGCTCAGGGGAAAATCCATGCTTCGATCATACGGAGCCCGCCGATTGCGGGCTCACCCGAGCGGCCGCGGCCCATCCCCGGGACGAACCACAGCATCCACCGCCCCGCAAGACCGCGTCAAAGCATCCACCCGCCGCAAATGCTGCCTCAGAGCATCCAAACATGAAACTTGCCATGACTCGATTCGTGCCAGGAAGAATTCCCATGGGACGATCAGCAGCAACCCGGCAGCGGGAAAGTGACAGGGCCGCACAGGCACCACCACGTCGGTGTGCAGATCGTACAATTCGCCCCCCGTCGTCTTGCGTGATCACTACAGCAGAACGGGCATACCACGCCGGTAGACTCGTCTGCGATCGACATCGAGGAGACCTCTGTGACAGTGAATTCCAGCGCCAACCCGAGCGCGAACACGTCCGAGAACACGGACACGGTGGTTCCGTCCACCACTGCAGAACGCATCGCCGACCTCACTGATCGCTACCGCGAAGCAGTCGTCGAGCCCAGCAAGACCGCTGCACAGAAGCAGCACAAGCGCGGCAAGAAGACCGCCCGCGAGCGCGTGCACGAACTGCTCGACGACGGATCGTTCGTCGAGATCGACTCCTACGTGCGGCACCGCACACATGCCTTCGGCATGGAGGGCAAGCGCCCCTACGGTGACTCCGTCGTCGTCGGCACGGGCACGATCCACGGCCGCCAGGTCGCCGTCTACAGCCAGGACTTCACCGTCTTCGGCGGATCGCTCGGAGAGGTCGCCGGCGAGAAGATCGTGCGCATCATGCAGCTCGCGCTCAAGACGGGCATTCCGATCATCGGCATCCTCGATTCGGGCGGCGCCCGCATCCAAGAAGGGGTCACCGCACTCTCGAAGTACGGCGAGATCTTCCGGCTGAACACCAAGTCGAGCGGCGTGATCCCGCAGATCTCGATCGTGCTCGGCCCGGCCGCCGGCGGTGCGGTCTACTCCCCCGCGCTGACCGACTTCGTGATCATGGCCGACAAGACCAGCCACATGTTCGTCACCGGCCCAGACGTCATCAAGACCGTCACCGGCGAAGAGGTCAGCTTCGACGAGCTCGGCGGTGCGCTCACGCACAACAAGACCTCCGGCGTCTCGCACTACCTGGCGCAGGATGAAGACGACGCGCTCGACTACGCCCGCACGCTGCTGAGCTACCTGCCCGACAACAACCTCAATGACGCTCCTGCCTACGCGTCGAACACACAGCTCGAGATCACCGACGTCGACCGCCGGCTCAACCAGCTGATCCCCGATTCAACCAACCAGCCGTACGACATGAAGACCGTCATCAAGACCATCGTCGACGACGGCGAGTTCCTCGAGGTGCAGGCGCTCTTCGCCCCGAACATCGTGATCGGGTTCGGCCGCGTCGAGGGGCACACGGTCGGCGTCATCGCCAACCAGCCAGCCGCGATGGCCGGCACGCTCAACATCGACGCCGGCGAGAAAGCCGCCCGCTTCGTGCGGTTCTGCGACGCCTTCTCGATCCCGATCGTCACGCTGGTCGACGTGCCCGGCTACCTGCCCGGCACCGACCAGGAGTGGAACGGGGTGATTCGCCGCGGAGCGAAGCTGCTCTATGCCTATGCCGACGCCACCGTGCCAGTGGTGACCGTGATCACTCGCAAAGCCTACGGCGGCGCATACATCGTGATGGGGTCGAAGTCGATGGGCGCCGATCTCAACCTCGCCTGGCCCACGGCCGAGATCGCCGTGATGGGCGGCCAAGGCGCGGTCAACATTCTCTATCGCCATGAGCTCAAAGAGGCAGAAGAGCGCGGAGAAGACGTCGAAGCCGTGCGCACACGCCTGGCCAACGAGTACACGTACAACGTCGCAAGTCCGTTCCTCGCAGCCGAACGCGGCGAGCTCGACGGCGTCATCGAACCGGCGGCCACGCGAGTCGAGATCACCAAGGCCCTGCGCACCCTGCGCACCAAGCGCGACAACAGGCCGTCCAAGAAGCACGGGAACATCCCGCTGTGATCCGCGACCAGTACACCGACGTCACCGGTGCGGGCGGGCTCGAGCCCAGCATCCCCGCTGACGAGCCTGAGGCGCACAGCCCGCAGGAGTATCTCGAGCAGCTGCAGGTCGTCTCCGGCTCGCCGACACCCGAGGATCTCTCGGCGATCGCATCGGCCCTGAGCCTGGCCGAGCGCGAGCGGCATCGCGAGCAGCGCAAGCGCGCCCTCGAGCAGCACGAGCCAGAGCCGTCGTGGCGAGAGAAGCAGCGCTCCGCTCGACGCGATCGCCAGCTCTACTGAGCGTCGCTGAGGTGCTGCAGGGCGCGGTGGATGTTCCCCGCGCGTCCGTCGGCCTTGCGCCCCCCCTGCGAGTGCGGTCAGCGCGCTGCGATGCGCTGCAGAGCCTGCTCGACCAGCGGGCCTCGAACACGTTCGTTTGCCGCGAGAATCGCAGCGACCTGTTCGGGTGAATGCGTGGCCGGGGTGCCCGCGTCGAACGGCGGGTGCGGGTCGTACTCGAGCTTGAGCGCGATGTCTCGGGCCGTCTGCTCGTCGCACAGCCTTGCGACGAGGGTCAGCGCGAAGTCGATGCCTGACGTGACGCCGCCTGCGGTGATGCGGTTGCCGTCGACGGTCACGCGATCGTCGGTCACGCGGATGCCGGGGTAGCGTCTCAGCAGCGGTCGGCTGGCCCAGTGCGTGGTCGCGCGCCTGCCATCGAGCAGCCCGGCCTGAGCCAGCGCGAAGGCGCCCGTGCACACCGAGGTGACCCACCGGGCGTGCTCGGCCTGCTGCCGCAGGAATGTGAGCGCGATCTCGTCTTCGAGCAGATCGAAAGCCCCCTGCCCGCCTGGCACCAGAACGACGTCAGCCGGTGCGGCGTCGTCGAAACGCACGGTCGGCAGCATGGCAAGCCCTGAGCTGGTGGGCACCGGGTCGAGCATGTGCCAGACGTACTGCATGCGCACACCCGGCACCTGTGCGAACACCTCGGCGGGCCCCGTCAGATCGAGCTGGGTGATCTCGGGAAAGAGCAGCGCCGTGATGATGAGGGGATGCCGTGATTCGGTGTGTTCGTCGGTCATGTGTCGATGATGCTCTGGCCCGGCATGATGCACAAGTTGAGGCGACGCTCGATGGTCTGCGACGGCATCATGCAGGCGTCTCGGCGCAGCCGGGCGCTCAGAACCGCTCAGCGTTGGCTCAACAACGCGACGATGGTGGCGAGGCCCACGCCCAAGATGACGAGATTGGTCCAGGCAAGCACGCTGCCGAGCCCCGGCTTCAGACTCAGGCGGCGTGCTGAGGATGCGCGGCCGGTGAGTCTCAATCGTTCGCTCGACGCCACATCATGACTGGTGTCACGCCACCGATCCCACCTGTCGATACTGGTGATCACCGTGTGCAGAATGTGAGCGATTCGAAACCAGTCAGCGGGATTCCACGTGACGAGGCTGCGCCACGTGCGGATGAGAATGCGCCGATCGCGCAGTTCGATGTCAACCGGAGCGTTCAGGCGCATGAACGCCTGCATCACATCGGGGGTGAAGAGGTAGAGTGCGTCGCGTTCGTGGCCGTGGGGGGGCAGTACAGATGAAAGTAGCGGTCGAAGTCGCCTTCGAGGCGGAGCCGTTGGCTGCTGTCGATGCTGGCCTTGTTCGAGATGCCGGGCAGGCGTCTGCCCGTGTGCCGAAGCACGATGTTGGGAAGGTCGTTCGGGCTCTCAATGTCGATGATCCCACCGAATTTACCGCTGGTGGCGTTGACCGGGTCGCCGTTGCCGCCGAGAACGTCCGCGACAACGAACTGTTGCGGTCGTCGCCCGAGAAACCTGCGCACATACTTCGGCACGCGACCGAGCCCAGGCAATCGCTCAGGCCAGTATTCCAGCCCGTTCGCCTCTGCGAAAGCTGCGAAGCGCTCGTGCTGCCGGCGTGTCGTGTAGAGACCGATCAGTCGAGTCGCCTCGTAGCCGTGCAACAGACCGAGCTGCAAGAATCCCCAGGCACCGAGTGCGGTCTCGACGACCATCCAGAGGCTGGACGCATCGACGCCGTTCATCGTCAGCGAGATGCATGCGAGCAGACAGAACAGCCCGAAGAAGACGATGCCGATACCGAGAAGACTCCAGACCAGTATCTGTGCCATGGCCGGCCGCTGCAGCCTGTGAGCGACATCTCTCGGTACAGAACCAGCTGTCGACCCAGGGATGCCACCGAGCAGGGAGCGAATGTTGAATCTCGGCGATGATTGCACAGCAACCAGGCAGTCGTGCCTCCATGCTTCACGCAGCAATGCAATCCGCGGCCCTCGCAGCCGCTCGAAGAGCTGCGTCGCGCGCACACCGGCTTGCCAGCAGAGCAGGGTGCCGCAGGCTGTCATCCACACATCAGCTGGCCGGCTCGCTGGCGGAAGCAGCAGCGCCGTGCAGAGTGCCACTGGCATCAGGTAGGACATCTGCTGCTGCCATCGTTGCAGACGCCGAAAACGCTGTGCCAGCGCGCCGACGAGCAGTGCGACGCCGAGCACGGTTGAGTTCATCCGACTCCCGGGCGACAGCCCGATCCACACGACCAGAAGAACGCAGGCGACTGCCAACAGTGCATCGTGCAGCCAATTCGGCAGACCTCGCGGTTGAAACGGCCGTCGCAGGCTGAGCCATTCGGAGTGCACGATCTGAGTGTACGCGGGCGATCACGTCGTCCAAGGACGGGCCCTCCCCGAGCCGCGAATCTCCGTTGTCGACAACGCCCGCGCCAAACGGACTGTCGCGTCGACGATCTACTGAACGCTCACACATCTCGCCGCAGGGTCAGCACCCATGACAGTGCGCCGGTCACCAGCGCCCAGGCGGCAAGGCTCACACCGCCCTGCCAGGCGACCATCTGGTCACGCGCGCCACTGGTGTCCAGCCCTTCGGGAGCATCCATCGGCAGGGTCGTCAGCGCACTGCCTGCCGCACCGGGCAGCCAGTCGTTGACGGTCAGGGCCCACGAGATGTCGAAGCCGCTCACGATCGAGAGCACTGTCGGCACGATCATCAGCAGCCCCACCACGATCGCGATGCCAGCAGCCGTCGAACGCACAATCGACCCGATGTGCACCGAGATGATGCCGAGAGCCCCCAGGTAGGCCGCGGCTCCCCCGCTGACGAGCAGCATCTGCGAGCTGAACGGATGCTGACCGGGCAGCTGACCGGCCAGCAGCAGCGAGACCGCGATCGCACTCAACGCCATGGTGACGAAGCCGAGCACGGCCAGCACCCCGCCGATGACGACGGCTTTGGCCAGCAGCACCGGCCAGCGTCTGGGCACCGCAAGCATCGAGGTGGTGATCGACCCGCCGGAATACTCAGCGGTGATGTTCAGCACCCCGAAGACGCTCGCGACCAGCGCGGCGGCACCGATGCCAGAGGCAGCGAACTGCAGCATCTGCACCGTCTGCAGATCGGCGTCTCCCTGCATCAGCACCTCGCCGGCCCCGGCACCGGCTGCTTCGGTCTGCTGCGCCAGCGAGGCGATGGCGAAACCGACCAGCAGCGCCAGGCCGAATCCGACGGCGACCAGAATCGCGAGCGTCCACCAGGTCGATCGCACGCTCCACAGTTTGATCCATTCAGAACGCAGCACACCGCCGAACCTCAGTCTGACCTGGCCAAGCCCGTCATTGCGGAGCGCTGCTGCGGCAGCACGCCGAGTCGCAGGAGCGGGCGTCGGCGGCTGCGCAGAGGTGGGAGGCTGTGCGGTCATGCGTGGGCTCCTTCGGGCAAGCTGCCGGCGTTGTACTGCACGGCGTTCTCAGTGAGTTCGAGGTAGGCCTGCTCGAGCGAGGCCTCGACAGTGTGCAGTTCATGCAGCACCGCATGTGTGTCGGCAGCCGCCTGACCGATCACCGCGGCATCGAGCCCGGTGACCGACAGCGACCCGTCAGCGCTCGGTGTCACCGCCCCGCCCATGCGCTGCAGCTCGGCGGCGAGTGCGGCGCTCTGCGGCGATCGCACTCGCACGCAGCTGCGCCCGGCGTGGGCGATGAACTCCTGCAGCGACGTGTCGGCCAGCACCCGCCCGCGCCCGAGCACGATCAGATGGTCGGCGGTCTGCGCCATCTCGGCCATCAGGTGGCTCGAGACGAGCACCGTCTTGCCCTTCGATGCCTCGTAGCGCAGCAGCTGCCGCACCCATACCACCCCGTCTGGGTCGAGACCGTTGACCGGTTCGTCGAGAATGAGCGTGTCAGGGTCGCCGAGCAGCGCGGCCGCTATGCCGAGCCGCTGACCCATACCGAGGGAGAAGCCGCCGGAACGCTTGTCGGCGACCGATTCGAGCCCGGCCATCGCGATGACCTCGTCGACACGTGCGTCGGGGATGCCGTGCGTCGCCGCCAGCGCGCGCAGATGTGATCGTGCGGAGCGCCCGCGATGCACGGCCGTGGCATCGAGCAGGGCGCCGACCTCGTGCAGCGGCGCGTGCTGGTCGGCGTAGCGGCGGCCGTTAACCGTCACCGCGCCGGTGGTCGGGCGGTCGAGGCCGAGCGCCAGCCGCATCGTCGTCGACTTGCCGGCGCCGTTCGGCCCGAGGAACCCGGTCACCCGGCCGGGCTCCACGCGAAAGGTGACATGGTCGACAGCGGTCTTGCTGCCATACCGCTTGCTGAGGTCGCGGGCCTCGATCATCGGAGGTGCTCCTGTCATCGAATGAGCAGATGGTGTCGGTCACGAATCGTGGGATGCCTGCGCCGGTCGACGCGACACCACACGAAATACACCACTAGGTTAGCGGAGTGCCGTTCAGCGCCAAATGACTCAGGCGCGGGAATCGCCGGAACGATCCGATTCATCGACGCGATCGTTGGCGTCCGGGCCCGACTCCTCGACCTCGATCACGGTGTACTCACCACCGTCGATGGTCTCTGCCGAGATCTCGGTGCGCGGCTGGAACTGCTCGTGCATGTGCCGCACCGACTGTCTGCCGGCCTGCACGAGCCGCCAGCCGGAGAGGGCGATCGCCCCGACCGCCGCGACGGCCAGCCCCAGAAAGCTGAGCCAGGCGAGGTCGCCCAGCATCGACGCCACGATCACCAGCACGTCGACGACGAGCACCACCACGACGTCGACCCAGTCGAAGAGCCTCGGTGTGCGCCCCGGGCGCAGAAAGATCAGCAGCGCCAGCACGATCAGCGCGACGAACAGCACCGGTGCGCCGATGCCGAGCGCAAGCACCTGCCAGCCGCTCTGTGCACGAAAGCCGCCGACGAAGAAGAGCCAGAGCGGCAGCAGCACCGTGAGCACGGGCTGCAGACGAGCCATCAGACGTTGGAGAACCATGCGGCTCAGACTACCTGCCGCTCATCTCACCCGGTGCCGGCGTTCGCTCACGGCGACCGGCACCCGCGGCATTCACAGCTGGCTCAGAGCGACCTGCTGCGACCGGGCCTCGACGCGGCACCCGAAACCTGCGCGGGCACATGCGAGCGGGTGGCGACTCAGCGCACGAACGACACCACCGTCTCGAAGTGGTGGCTGTGCGGGAAGAGATCGAACGCGCGCACGTCGGCGAGCTGATAGCCGGCGTCGGCGAGCAGCCGAGCATCCCTCGCCAGGGCGACGGGATCGCAGGCCACATAGATCACCTGAGCCGGCTGCAGCTTCGCCAAGTCGGCGACGACCTTCTTGCCCGCGCCTGAGCGCGGCGGGTCGAGCACGACCAGCGAACGTCGATACATCGATGCGGGCGCCTGCTCTGCCTCGCGACGCAGAAAGTCTTCGACCGACTCGCCGCGCACGTCGACGCGCTCGAACTCGCGGGCGTTGATCTCGGCGAGCTCACTGGCGCGCTGGTCGGCCTCGACCGTGGTCACCGCGAGGCCGGCGCGTGCAAGCCACACGGCGAACAGGCCGACGCCGCCGTAGAGGTCGAGGTGCGGCGCATCCGCGTCGATCTGGTCGACGGCGACGAGGCTCGCCACCGTGTCGACCAGCGTGGTCGGTGCGTCGCGATGCACCTGCCAGAAGCCGCCCTCATCGACTTGGAACTCGACGCCGTGCACCCGACGCACGACCGTCGCTCCGTGACCCCCGTCGAGCACGATGCGAGTGCGGCCGGGCCCGTCGAAGTGCTTGCGCTCGTCGATCACGAGCTGCACGGTCTTGTGGCCCTTGCGCAGCCCTCGGTGCACGCCGAGCTCTTCGAGTTCGTCAACGGCCAGCGGCAGACTGGCGACCGGAACGACCGTGTGCGTGCGTGCCGCATAGGGCCCGACCCGCCCCTCGGCGTCGACGTGCAGCAGCTCGCGGGTGCGCCAGCGCCGCCCCGGTCGGTGGTCTGGTTCGAGCCCCGGCAGATCGACGGCATCGCGTGACGCCGCGTCGCCGACGGGCGCGACCTCGAGGTTCCAGCCCGCCACGGCATCCGCGTCGAAGTGGCCGATGCGCTCGAAGGCATCACGCAGCACGATGCTCTTGAGCTCGCGCTGACGCGGCAGGGCGATGTGGCCGAAGTCGGCGCTGCCGGCCCGAACCTCGGGCTCGCGGCTGATGTCGCCTTCGGGCAGCACCTGGCTGCGACGGTCAGGAGACGCCTCCAGGATCTCGAGCGCGACGGCCCGGGCGAAGCGCGGCTTGGCCTCGGTCAGGCGGGCACGCACCCGCTCGCCGGGAATGGCATCTGGCACGAACACGACGCGGCCTGCGTGGCGCGCGACGAAGACGCCCTGGTGAGCGACGCCGGTAACATCGAGATCGATCACGTCGCCGACCTGCGGCTGCGGGTCACTCGCTGCGGCGGCCTCGCCGTTCGAGGGCCTGCGGTTCGAGGGTCTGCGGCTGGGGTTCTTGGCGTTCGACTGCGGTTCGGGAAAGGTCTGCTCATGCACATCAACGACTCTACTGCCCCGGCGTCCCCTGCTCGGCGCCCGCGTGTGCCCTTCGTGCTCGCATCGACGTCGCCTGCCCGCCTCGCGACGATGCGATCGGCCGGCATCGAGCCGATCGTCGTGCCGAGCCACGTCGACGAGGACGCCGTGGTCGCCGCCGCCGGACTGGCCGGTGACAGCGTGGCCAGGTCTCGCGACGAAGCGATCGGCGGCGAAGAGTTCGAGCGCGGCGGGCGCACCGCACAGATCGTCTCGACGCTTGCACGGGCGAAGGCGCGGGCCGTGCTCGCACCCGAGATCGACGGGCTCGTGCTCGGCGGCGACTCGATGTTCGAGATCGACGGCGAGCCGCTCGGCAAGCCGCATACGCCGCAGCGAGCCGTGGAACGCATCCGCCGCATGCGCGGCCGCACCGGAACGCTCTATTCGGGACACTGGCTGATCGACCACCGCGGCGGTTCTGTCGTCGCCGAGGCAGGTGCCTGGGACAGCGCGACCGTCACCTTCGACGACATCAGCGACGCCGAGATCGAGGCGTACGTCGCGACCGGTGAACCGCTCGAGGTCGCCGGCAGCTTCACCGTCGACGGGCTCGGGCAGGCGTTCATCACCTCGGTGCACGGGGCGCCCAGCTGCGTCATCGGGCTCTCAGTGCCCGTCGTTCGCCGACTGGCCCGCGAACTGGGCGTGTTCTGGCCCGACCTGTGGAACAGGCACGACGCGCTGTGCTGACGCGCGGTGCCAGAACACCGTGTGCTTGTAGGACTGCACGAAACCGGCAAATCGATTTTGTCGAAGGTTGCCACAGAATCTATGACGGCGCATCGTAGGCTGTTCGACTATGAGCACTGCCCTCAATACCACTCTGCCTCGTCAGATCACCAAGGTTCTCATCGCCAACCGCGGCGAGATCGCCGTGCGGGTGATCCGAGCCGCACGCGACGCCGGCATCGCATCGGTCGCCGTCTATGCCGACCAGGACATCAACGCGATTCACGCTGGACTTGCCGACGAGGCCTACGCCCTCAACGGCGACAGCGCCGCCGACACCTACCTCTCGATCGAGAAGCTCATCTCGGTGGCACGGCGTTCCGGCGCCGACGCGATTCACCCCGGATACGGCTTTCTGTCTGAGAACGCCGACTTCGCGCAGGCCGTCATCGACGCCGGTCTGATCTGGGTCGGTCCCCCACCCGCAGCGATCACCTCGCTGGGCGACAAGGTCTCGGCCCGTCACATCGCAGAGAAGGTCGGGGCTCCCCTGGCTCCGGGCACCAGCGACCCGGTCGAGGGCGCCGACGAGGTCGTCGCCTTCGCCGAGAAAGTCGGTCTGCCGGTCGCCATCAAGGCGGCGTTCGGCGGCGGCGGGCGCGGCCTGAAGGTGGCCTACGAGCTCGATGAGATTCCCGCCCTGTTCGACTCGGCCACCCGTGAGGCCGTCGCGGCCTTCGGTCGCGGAGAGTGCTTCGTCGAGAAGTTTCTGCTGCGCCCGCGTCACGTCGAGACGCAGTGCCTCGCCGACGAGCACGGCAACGTCGTCGTGGTCAGCACGCGCGACTGCTCGCTGCAGCGCCGCAACCAGAAGCTGGTCGAAGAGGCACCGGCGCCGTTCATCACCGACGAACAGCATGACCGCCTGTATGCGGCGTCGAAGGCCATTCTGCGCGAGGCCGGCTATGTCGGCGCAGGCACCTGCGAGTTCCTCATCGGGCACGACGGCACCCTCTCGTTCCTCGAGGTGAACACGCGACTGCAGGTGGAGCATCCGGTCTCTGAGCAGGTGACCGGCCTCGATCTCGTGCGCGAGCAGTTCCGCATCGCCGAGGGCGGCGAGCTCGACTACCCTGACCCCGAGAACCATGGCCACGCCTTCGAGTTCCGCATCAACGGCGAAGATCCGGGCAACCACTTTCTGCCGGCTCCCGGCACGATCGTCACCTATCGCGAGTGCAGCGGCCCGGGCGTGCGCGTCGACTCCGGCGTGACCGGCGGCGACGTCGTCTCCGGTGCGTTCGACTCGCTGCTGGCGAAGGTCATCGTAACCGGAGCCACGCGCGAAGAGGCACTGGAGCGTTCACGCCGCGCACTCGCCGAGTTCGAGATCACGGGCATGCCGACTGCACTGCCCTTCCACCGCGTGGTCGTCGACGAGCCCGACTTCGTGGCCGCCGACGGGCAGTTCAAGGTGCACACCACCTGGATCGAGAACGACTTCGACAATCGCATTCCAGCGTGGAGCGGCACCCCGTCAGAGGGCGCGAGCATCTTCGCCAAGCGCAGCGACATCGTGCTCGAGGTCGCCGGTCGACGCATGGAGGTCAGCGTGCCCGACGTGCTGGTGAAGGGAGACTGGGGCACCGCGAGCCGTCCGGCTCCGAAGCGTCGCTTCCGCGCCACCGAGGTCACCGGAGACAACACGAACGCCGTCTCGACCCCGATGCAGGCCAGCGTGGTCAAGGTCGCCGTCGAAGAGGGGCAGAAAGTCATCGAGGGCGACCTGCTGGTCGTGCTCGAGGCCATGAAGATGGAGCAGCCGATCACCGCTCAGCGTTCCGGCATCGTGCGCAATCTGAATGCTCCGCTCGGGCAGACGATTCCGTCAGGGCACACGCTGCTCACCATCGAAGACGAGTAGCTGCGCTGAGCCTGGCAGGAAGGGCTGCCGTCACGGGCACCATGTGGTGATCGTGACGGCAGCCCTTCGCCTTGTTGGGGCTTTTCGATGCGCGGGCCTCGTTCCGCCAGGCAGAGCACCGTTCCGCTCGAAAGAGCACCGTTCCGCCGAGATCACTGCAATCCCGACGGAACGGTGTCAAAACTGACGTATCCAGGCTGTTTGAGGCGTGCAGCGCCACCCCACACTCAGCCCGGCCCCGCCCTCAGCCCGGCCCCGCCCTCAGCGCCAGCCCACCGTCAGCGCCAGCCGAGACCGGGTGCGACGTCTTCGACGACGCCGCTATCTACTGCCGCATCAGCAAGGACGAGGAAGGCGATGCCCATGGGGTCGCCAACCAGGAAGAAAAGTGCCGTAAGCTCGCCTATACTCTCGGCTTCGAGGTTGGCGAAGTGTTCACCGACAACGACATCGGAGCTTCAGACAAGACTGGCCGTATCGAGGATGCACCCAGGCCAAGCTACGACAGGATGCTGGCCGATGTGAGGTCGGGCCGGTTCAACAGAATCGTGGCCTACTCGAACTCCCGCATCACCCGACGGATGCTCCAGCTCGAAGAACTAATCCAGCTCCACGAAGAGACCGGCGCCCAAATCTTCACAGTGGTCTCAGGCAACGATGACCTCTCGACGGCCGATGGCCAGAGGGTCGCCCGCATCAAAGCCTCGGTGGACGCAGCAGAATCAGCCAGAATTTCATAACGACAGATCGCCGCTTCGCGTCACAAGGCTCTCAAAGGACTCCCGAAGCTCCAACGGCAACGACCATTCGGCTGGGAGAAGGATGGGGTCACCATCAGGGAGGAAGAGGCCGAGTGGATTCGCTTCGGTCTCAAGCGCATCATGGCAGGTGCCTCGCTCACAGTGATCTGCAGGGAGTTCGAGAAGGCGGGCGTGCTTACAGCTGCTGGCAAGCCCAGCTGGGAGTACACCGTGATGCGAAGGGTGCTCGTCGGCTGGCGGACGGCGGGTGTGCGCATCTACAAGCGCAAGGAGCTCAGGGACGAGCACGGCGAACTCATGATGGGTGTCTGGAAGCCCATCATCAGTCTCGCCGAGCGAGAACAGGCCCTCGCCATGCTCAAGAAACGCAGCATCACCAAGGTTCGTCAGGGAAGCTGGGTTCTCTGGGGACTGGTTCGCTGCGGCGAATGCGGCCACAAGATGTACGGCCAGCTCGGCTACGCCACACGGCCGAACACCTACTGCTGCAGCAAAGGTGGGGGCCATGTGTCCACACTTGCTGAGAAGCTCGAAGACTACGTGATGAGCAAACTTGCCAGCCGACTCCTGGGCAAGCTGGAAACGGGCGAAGCAGCTGTGCAGCCTGCGAAACCCGATCAGTGGTCAGGGGAAGATCGGCTTGCGGTCGTGCAGCAGAAGACCGACGAGCTTCTGAGCGCTTACCGAGAGAACAAGCTCTCAGCTGCCATCGTCTTCCCCCAAGTAGAAGCGCTCACTGCAGAGAAGGACGCGCTCAGTCGCGAGCGAGAGACCTACTACGCCACCGAAGCCAAGCCAGAGCCGGCCTTCAAACGTACTAGCGACCTGTTGGACTGGGCTCAGAAACTCGCAGTCGGCTCCCCCTACCGCCACCCGGAGACCAAAGCGCTGCCGAAATGGGAGAACCAGCCCTGGGGCGACGGCTCAAGCTCCGAGCGCGAGCCAGAGGACATAGACACCTTGGCTGAGGAGAAGGTCCTCACCCTCCGCAGCGAACTCAAAGAGGTCATCATCAAGAAGGGCACCAGAGGCCAGGCTGGCAAAGACTGGAATGTCTTCCGCAAGCGCATAGATCTGGTCTGGAACGACTAGCGCACGATCACACACTCCGGCCCAACGAGCGTCTCAGGCCACGAGCTGCGGCCTCTGGTGCCGTGCTACCACCTGCCAGCAGAGCTGAAAAAAGGAGCCGCCGTGTGCCCTCTCTTTCACACGGCGGCTCCTTTGGTCTTGGCCAGGATTAGGCAGCCTTCCTTGAGGCGGCCTCGGCGGCCTGCTTTTCTTTCTCCTCCCTGGCTTCCTCAGTGACCTCTTCGAGATGCCGAATGATGGCCTTCTGCTCTGTTTTCATGGTTCTGAGCTGCTTGCGGAGCTTGGGATCGCTGTCAGCGGCCTCAGCATCGTGGCGCTCTTGGATGGCCTTGGAGACCGTTGCCCGACTCACGCCGTAAATCTTGGCTATGCGCTTCTTCGAGATGTTTTGGTCGTAGGCTTTGACAGCCTCGGTCTTCTGCCTTGCTGTTAGAGCAGGCTTGCGGCCCAGCACCACGCCCTCGGCCTTCGCGTAGGCGAGCCGCTCCCGTGTGCGCTCTGCAATCATGTCCCTTTCGAACTCGCCCATCACCGCGAGCATGTTGAAGAAGATCCGCCCCATGGCCGTGGTCGGATCGTGCTTGGTTCCGTTGATGACCAGAGTGACACCCTTGGCTTCGAGAGCCTCCACCAGATCGTAGAGCTCGTGGTAACTTCTGCCCAGCCGATCCACCTTCGTGACCCAGAGCTCATCTCCGGTCTCCAGCTCTTCGAGAACCTTCTCAAGACCAGGCCGGTTTTTCTTCCTACTGCTGATCACCTCAGCCACGATGAAGGCTTCTGGGATGCCAAGCTTCTTAAGTATCTCCACCTGTGTTTTGACTTCCTGTCCAGCGGTCGAGACGCGAGCGTAGCCGTACTTGTTCATAGTTTTCCTCCTATGCGTTTTGTTAACATAGGAACTATCAATTTGAGTGACACTCATTGGTGACGCCATGGAGACGGACCGCAGCCGCTGAGACTTTGGGCTTTTTTGCTTTTAGCGGCCGCGCGATGATCTTCGATTAGTGACACTTAGGAGGGCGCCCCGCCAACCAAACGCTCTAAACAGGCCTCAAGCCGCCGTAGAACTCCCGCAACGCCAAAGCAACAGCCTAGAATTACAGCACGAGTCTGACGGTCGATGAACGGTTCAAGCTGAAGAGCAAGCTAATCGACGAGATTGAGTCGGGTGTGCTGCAGCTTTGGTTGACTGTTTTCCTTATGCTGCTTGTGCAGTGGGTTGATAGGTTATCTCGTATTCGAGTGGGGTGAGTTTTCCGAGTGCTCGTTGTCTGCGTCGTCTGTTGTAGGTG
>NZ_JAJOZT010000007.1 GCF_021168475.1 Pseudoclavibacter sp. 13-3
CCGACTCCACCAGACCCACCGCATCGGCCTTGAACTCATCCGTGTACTTCTTCGGCATGATCAACATCCTTCCGTATGCCCCGAAAGACACACAACCTTGGAGTCAACCAAACCCACAGCAGACCCGTCCGATCGCAACAAGTGGTCATTCTCAAGGGTGAATCTTCTGCTCCACGAGTTTGGACTCCCTCAGGTATCCGGCTACGTCAACGACGAGTACGACTTCGCAGCAGCCGTAGCCGAAATGAGCGATGAGACCCTCATAAACATGTACCGTGTAGCTACAGGGCAAGCCGTCGATGGTCTCACTACCCAGGAGAAGGCAGAAGCCCAGCTGAAGTCCCTTCCGATCTGGAAGGACGGAATGCTCCGATTGTTTGTCTCCCACTCAGCAAAGCACAAAGCCTTCGCAACTAGGATGTCCGACGAACTCGCGGCTTCTGGCATTGACGGCTTCGTCGCTCATGTCTCCATGAAAGTCAACGAGGTCTGGCAGAACCAGATCGAACTCGGCCTGCGGACCATGGATGCCTTCGTAGTACTACAGCACCCAGAGGTGAATGAAAGCAAGTGGTGTCAGCAGGAGATCTGCTGGGCGCTTGGTTCGGCTAAGCCGTACTACGCCATCAGGCTGGGCTCGGACCCCGACGGCTTCGTAGGCCGAATACAGTACCCGATGGGTTCAGACGACAATCCCTCACTCGCCGCTGACCAGATTATTACTTGGCTCAGCTCACAACCTCAGTTTTCAATGAAGCTAGCAGAGGGTCTCCTCACTGCGCTTAAAACGTCCCGTAGCTACATCGATTCAAATAGGATTGCAGCAAAAATTGTTCTCCTTGCTGAGCTATCCCCTGCCCAGTGGGCCGGGCTCGACGACACTATCAGGAGCAACGATCAAGTTACCTATGCTCGGAACGCAACCACAGATCTGAAAGCCTATTACAAGCAGCATGCCCATACTTGGCCTCTTGACTTGCCCAAACTTACTCCACCGGTGGCAGCACCAGCATTAGGGCTGGATACTCCGTTCTGAGTTTTCTAGCCAAAAAGCACAACGGCGATCACCTTTCTCGCGTACTGATGCAGATGCTCCTGTGACATGTCAGTGGCTCAAGGTAAGCTGCCACCAAGCCATAGTTTGGGAGGTCACGGTGAAGTATGACAGCGAAGTTGCCATTATGAAGGCACTAGGCATAGAGAGCTGGAGAAATCTATCGAAAGACAAGGTGACCCGTTTCGCTGCCATGATGCCTGACATGGACAGAGAAGTTCGACTCAAGATTGTGGAGCAGTTCCCGGTATTCAAAGATTTCGCTCTCAAGGTCATCGATTCGATCCAAGAAACTCAAGAGAAGGCTCTCGCAGGAAACAAGGAGAGCCAGGCCCAGACTCATCAAGCGTGGGAGGCCATCCGAGAAATACTCAAGGGAGAGTTAGCCAAGGAAGATCTGACTTCCGAGGACAGGCGCTACATCATCGACCTCATTGTCAAGACAGGTGAGCAAGAGTTCAAGAAGGACACAGAAAACAAGAAATTCTTAAAGGAACTATCTCGTTATACGCTCGGCGCAATTGGATCAGTTGCTTTGTTGGGCGTGGTCTTTGTAGGCGGCAAGATCGGCATGGAGGCTCTCGGAGGGAGCGACGATCAGCCCAACGAAGCCTAGTTGTTCTTCCCAGTGAGGTTGGGGACGCGTGATGCTGGTGGTTGGCCGCCGATTCCGGTGTGGGGTCTGTGGTGATTGTAGTGGTGGATCCAGTCTTGGTAGCAGTCGGCTCGTTCGGTCTCTGAGCGGTAGGTTTTCGCGTGGGCCCATTCGGTGGCGAGTGTGCGGTTGAACCGTTCGACCTTCCCATTCGTCTGCGGCCGGTACGGGCGCGTGTAGCGGTGTCTGATACCGGCGTCAGCGAGTGCCTGGTTGAATAGTTTCGAGTGGTAGGCGGGGCCGTTGTCGGTGAGGACCGCGCTGATCTGGATGCCTTGGCCGGTGAACCAGTCGACGGCCCGGCTCCAGAACGCGGTGACGGTCTGTTTGCGCTCGTCGGTGAGGATCTCGGAGTAGGCGAGCCTGGAGTGGTCGTCGATGACGTGGTGCAGGTGCGCATACCCGCGAGGCGAACTCGTCCGCCGCGTGTTGCGTCGCCCTGTCTGACGTCCGAAGACGCGGTGACCGCCGCCATCGGGGATGCGGCCGAGTTTCTTGATATCCATGTGGACCAGATCCCCCGGGTGCTCGTGCTCGTAACGCCTCGCCGGGTGGCGTCTGACTGGCAGTCCGGTGGCTTGGTCCAGCCACGACAGCCTCGGCATCCGGTACCGGGCGAGGATCCGCCCGACCGTCGCGTGCGGGACCCGAAGCCTCCAGGCGATGCGGTGCTCGCCCCACCGGCGCGTGAACCGCAGAGCGATCACCCGCCGTTCCAGATGCGTCGAGGACCGCGACGGGCAATGATGCGGCCTGGAGGAACGGTCGGCCATGGACTCACCGGCCCGGTACCGGGCAGCCCAGCGTGCTGCCGTTGTCGGCGAGACCTGGAAGCGCTCAGCGGCCCGCCGAATCGGCCACCCATCATCGACGATGACCTGAGCGAGTCTCAGCCGACCCGCCGGGGCGAGAACTGCGTTAGCGTGAGATATGAAGGCCTCCTGTGGAAGATGCGAGTGCGGTAACCCACATCATCCCGGAGACCTTCACCTAATCACACCAACGGCCACAACGAGTCTGGGAAGAACAGAGCCTTCTTCTGCGCGGCCTCAAGATCGCCCACATTTGCCGAAAGCACAGCTGTAACGTCCGGCACGGCTGCACCTGTCACCACTGAGCCCGAGTCCAACAGCCGCGCCTTCTCGACGTAGGGGACGAGGAGCGCCTCGAACTTGGTCCGGTTCTCTTCTGTGAGGTCGATGGAATAGTGCTTGCCCTCGAAGCTGAAGCTCACGGGGCCGCCGTGTCCTTCCTCGATGGGAGTGCCGTCGAAGTCGTCGATCATCGACTAACAGCTACAAAAAGCAAAGCCCAGCCGAGAGGTCTGGGCTTTAGCTCTATGGGCTGGGAGTACCCGCCCAACCTTGCCAGTACGTTCGAGCACTGCTGTCACACGGCAGAGGCGATTACCCTTCAGCAGCTAGATCCGGTGGTCTAAGACCGTCTCAGTGCCCCATGACGGGGCGTGCATCACTGCAACACCACGTCTCAGACTGACTCCCACAGCGCTACTATGACTCTCCCCCAAAGCCTCAGTATCCCGCAGCTGGACTCGGGTAATCTGAAAACAATGCCGGTCTAAAAACAAATAAAAGCCTTCTAAGCTATACCATAGGAGTACGCCTCCTACAGAGGCTAACAAGATCGTTGAAGATTGGTTGGCTATCAATGGAATCCTTAGAGAGCGAGCTGGAAACAGCGCGACGTACCATCTCCACCGATGGGTATCCCATGAGCATTGGAGAGCTAACAAATCTCTACCGAGATAAAGAACTGATCATACGACCACCATTTCAACGATTATTCCGCTGGGACAATGACCAGAAATCACGTTTAATCGAAAGTATTCTCATTGGGATACCCCTCCCCTCGATCTTTGTTGCCCAAGATGAGAAAGGCAGATGGGAATTAGTAGATGGGCTCCAGCGAGTCAGCACTCTTCTTCAACTACAAGGACTACTAGACGATGGAGATTTCCCCCCATTAACGCTAACAGGGACGAAATATTTGCCCTCCCTTGAAGGAGTCGTTTGGGACTCAGATACCCAGTCTTCATTGACTTCTGCTCAGCGGCTGGACATCAAGCGTGCCAAGATTGACATAAAAATTGTACAAAGGGCCTCTGACAGAGAAACTAAGTTTGATTTGTTCCAACGACTTAATTCGTTCGGTTCAAAGCTTTCGACTCAAGAGATTCGGAATGCACAGCTTGTCGGTGTCAGCCCTGATTTTGTTGAATGGCTGCAAGAGCTTGCAAACTACGATTCATTCACCACTCTCCTACGCCTACCTGATACCAGCAAGTTACAGAAGTACGACGAAGAGCTCGTCTTACGCTTCCTGTTTCTTCATTCAAAGACTGATGCAGAAATCAGTCAAATACGGAATTTCCAAGATGCACTAGAGGATTTCTCGTTTAAGCGGGCCCTCAACTTCTCTAGGAACAGCGAGAACTCTAAAGTTCAAGAAAAGAACTTCAAAAATTCTTTCGATAAGTTGCGCGAAGCTGACGAAGACATCTTAAGACGCTGGGATCTACAAAAGGAAGCATTTACCGGTGGATTCTTAAATAGTTCCTTTGAAGCACTTGCCGTTCCGTTAGGATATTTGATTGCTAACAACCTAACTATCCGCCAGGATCTGCGCCAAGCGGCAATCGACTTCTGGAGCAACCCTGAGTTGAACAAGAAGTTCGCAACGGGAAAGTCCACGGAGGCTCGCCTCAAGCAGATGATTCCGCAAGGTCGCCAGATCCTAAGTGCGTGATGCCAAAAATACACACACTGGAAGAGCTAGACGACTTCATTACTGATGAGACTGTTTGGCGTAAGCGCGAGCTAACAATTGCGAAACGAAATATAGAAAGAACAACAGACGCTGCCCAAAAGGCAAACTTAAGGTCTGGATTACTATTTCTCTATGGACATTGGGAGGGATGGGTCAAGAATGTCTCAAAATTATATATTCGCTATGTCAACACCCAAGCCCCCAAATACACCGATCTAAGTACAGCTTTCCTAGGCAATGCTATTAAAACCAAGCTCAGTGGAGTCGAAGAAGCCTCTAAAGCAAAGAAACATAACCTCTTTGCATCATTCATTCATGACGGATTGGCAAAGAGAGCTAAGCTATCCGAGGATCTAGTTCAGACTGACAGCAACTTATCTTCAACTGTATTTGCTGACATTATTGAACGTTTAGGGCTGCCTAGACAGGCCAAGTATGCCTCACGTTCAAAACTGATCGATGAAGAGCTTGTGGACCGACGAAATACCATTGCGCATGGACAATTCTTAGAGATTACTTCTGACGACTTCTCAAAGCTACATTCAGATGTTCTTGAGCTTCTTGAGCTCTTCACAGATGATGTACGGAATGCGGCATCGCAGAAAGATTATTTGATGCACTAGCATCCAGGAGCACCCCTCAGTATCCAGATCCACTGGTCTAAGACCGCCATAGCCGCAGTGCGAACAATCTCACACAACTACGACTATGGGCGTCTCAGATAGCTACCTACCGCCAGCCGAGACCGGGTGCGACGTCTTCGACGACGCTGCGCAGCAGATGCGTGTTGTACTCGACCCCCAACGTGCTGGGCACCGTCAGCATGAGCGTATCGGCTTCGGCGACGGCCTCGTCCTGTGCGAGCTGCTCGACGAGGCGATCGGGCTCGTCGGCATAGCTGCGCCCGAACCGAGCGACCGTCTTCGAATCGATCCAGCCGACCGTGTCATGGCTCTCATCACGCCCGGCCCACAGCCGCCGATCGAGATCGGAGGTGATCGGCATGATGCTGCGGCTGACGCTCACTCGCGGCTCGCGCTCCCAGCCCGCTTCTTTCCACGCAGCGCGGAAGAGCCGAATCTGCTCGGCCTGCAGCACGCTCAACGGCACGCCGGTGTCTTCGGTGAGCAGTGTGGAACTCATCAGGTTCATGCCCTGGCGCGCCGTCCACTCCGCAGTCTTCCGAGAGCCGGCGCCCCACCAGATACGGTCGCGCAGGCCCGGCGAGTACGGCTCGACGCGCAGCAGGCCCGGCGGATTCGGAAACATCGGCCGCGGGTTCGGCTCGGCGAAGCCCTCACCCTCGATGACTTCGAGAAAACGAGCCGTGTGCTCGCGCGCCATCTCAGCACCCTCGGGGTCGTGGTCTTCGGGCTGGTACCCGAAGTGGCGAAAACCGTCGATCACCTGTTCGGGCGACCCGCGGCTCACGCCGAGCTGCAGCCTGCCCGCAGCGATGAGATCTGCCGAGCCGGCATCTTCTGCCATGTACAGCGGGTTCTCGTAGCGCATGTCGATGACGCCGGTGCCGATCTCGATGCGCGAGGTTCGTGCGCCGATCGCGGCCAGCAGCGGGAACGGAGCCCCCAACTGCTGAGCGAAGTGGTGCACACGGAAGTACGCGCCGTCGACACCGATCTCTTCGGCGGCCACAGCCAGATCGATCGACTGCAGCAGCGAGTCGCCGCCGGTGCGCACGGGCGAATGAATGGAGTTCTGCCAGTGCCCGAATGACAGGAATGCGATGTTTTTCACATGTAGCTACAACGAACTGATTCGGCAGACATTCCCGACTGCGGATTCTCAGCCCTTCAGCATGTGCAGCGCGCGAGCCGCATCGGTGATCGCGCCCGACAGCGACGGATAGACCGCGAACGCGTTCGCGACCTGGTCGACGGTCAGCCGCTGCTCGACCGCGAGGGCGAGCGGGAAGATCAGCTCGCTTGCCTTGGGCGCCACGACGACGCCGCCGATGACCGTGCCCGACTGCGTGCGTGCGAAGAGCTTCACGAAGCCGTCGCTGATGTTCTGCATCTTGGCGCGCGGGTTCTCGGCGAGCGGGTACTTGTAGATGACGCCCTGGGCGAGCCCCTCTTCGATCTGCGACTGCGACCAGCCGACTGAGGCGATCTCGGGGGCGGTGAAGATGTTCGAGGCCACGTTGCGCAGCTTGATCGGCTGTGCCGCGTCGCCGAGCGCGTGGAACACCGCGGTTCGCCCCTGCATGTTCGCCACGCTGGCGAGCGGGAAGAAGTCGGTGCAGTCGCCGGCGGCATAGATCTCGGGCACCGAGGTACGGGCGACGCGGTTGACCTTGATGTGACCGGATGCCGTCGTCTGCACTCGGGCGCCCTCAAGCCCCAGCCCGGCCGTGTTCGGAATCGATCCGACCGCCATCAGACAGTGACTGCCGACCACCGTGCTGCCGTCGCTGAGCGTGGCGATGACCTCGTCGCCTTCGCGCACCACGCTCTCGGCGCGAGATTTCGAGAGCACGTTCATGCCCTCGCGCAGGAACACCTCTTCGATCACCCGTGCGGCGTCTTCGTCCTGCCCGGGCAGCACCCGGTCGCGGCTCGAGATGAGCGTGACCTCACTGCCGAGATGGCGAAATGCGCTGGCGAACTCGGCACCGGTCACGCCCGAGCCGACCACGATCAGGTGTTGGGGCAGCTCTTCGAGCTGGTACAGCTGCGTCCAGGTGAGGATGCGCTCGCCGTCGGGCATCGCGCTCGGAAGCTTGCGCGGGTGAGCGCCGACCGATATGACCGTGGTGTCGGCGTGGAACTCGCTGACCTCTCCGTTGGGAAGATCAGCCGCGATGGCATGGTGGTTGAGCAGCCGCCCCGTGCCCTTGACGATGCGCACGCCCTGCTTCTCGAGGGTCGCCGCCATATCGGCCGACTGCTGCCGGGCCAGGTCGAGCAGACGATGATTCACCGTCTTCAGATCGATGCGGTAATCGGGAGCGATCGGCTCGTCACTGCCCGGCGCAAAGATCTGCACGCCGAGTCGCTGCGCGTTCGCGACCTGTGTGGTCGCCTCTGCCACGGCGATGAGCGCCTTCGAAGGCACCACATCGGTGAGCACGGCAGAGCCCCCGACCCCATGACGTTCGACGAGGGTGACATTGGCGCCGAGCTGAGCGCCGGTCAGCGCCGCCTCGTAACCGCCCGGCCCCCCTCCGATGACCACCAGATCGTGCTTGTCGCCGAACTCGTATGCCATGTGCGGTGTTCTCCCTCTGCCGAGTTGCCTATCGTTATCAGTATGACAGCTTCCGCCAGCCCAGATGACTCATCAGAGACCGTCACATCTGCACCCTACGCGCCGGCGGCATCCGGCAGCACACCGACGCCGCTCGCCCGACGAGCGGCAGAGACGATCAGGCAGCGCTCCGGCGTGCCGGGCATCGATCGGGCGGTGGTGCTCGGATCGGGCTGGGGAGCATCCGCCGACCGGCTCGGCACCACGCTCGCGACGCTGCCCGCGCCCGAGGTGCCCGGCTTTCACGTGTCGGGCGTGCCCGGCCATGCGGGCACGCTGCAGGTCGTGCAGACGTCATCAGGCCGCCGGGTGCTGCTGATCGCCGCGCGCACGCATCTCTATGAGGGGCGCGGTGTGGATGCGGTGGTGCATGGCGTGCACACCGCCGCCGCGCTCGGGGCGAGTTCGATCGTGCTGACCAACGGCTGTGGAGGGGTCGACCCGACGCTCGCACCCGGCAGCCCGGTGCTGATCAGCGACCATGTCAACCTCACCGGCACCTCGCCGCTGAGCGGCCCGACCTTCGTCGACATGACCGACGTCTACTCTCCGAGACTGCGCGCAGCGGTGCGCGCGCGGCATCCGAAGATGCACGAGGGCGTCTATGCCCAGTTTCGCGGCCCGCAGTACGAGACTCCGGCTGAGGTGCGCATGGCGCGGGCGATCGGAGCCGACCTGGTGGGCATGTCCACTGCCCTCGAAGCGATCGCGAGTCGCGCCCTGGGCCTGGAGGTTCTAGGCTTGTCGTTGGTGACGAACGCCGCGGCTGGGGTCTCTGCCCAGCCGCTGAGCCATGCCGAGGTCGTTCAGGCCGGCCTGGATGCGGCGCCGCAGCTCACCGAACTGCTTGCCGAGATACTGGAGAACATCGCATGAACGATACCGCCAACGCACAGGGGAACACGCACACCGACGTGCCGGGTCGAGAACCCGGCGACGCCGCCGAGCTCGAGCAGCTCACCGCTCTGGTCGCTCAGGCCGAGCAGTGGCGCGACCAGGATCCCGATCCGAAGACCTCGAAGCTGCTCGACGACCAGATCGTTCTGGCACGCGAGGGCGACGAGCAGGCGGTGAGCACGCTGCACAGCGAGTTCGACGAGCGACTGGCATTCGGCACCGCCGGGCTGCGCGGCGAGATGGGTCCCGGTCCCGCCCGCATGAACCGCGTGCTGGTGTCGCAGGCCGCTGCCGGCCTCGCCTCCTATCTGGTCGAGCACGCCGACGACGAGCGCCCGACGCTGGTCATCGGCTACGACGGCCGCCACAACTCCGAGATCTTCGCCCGCGACACCGCAGAGCTCGCGCAGGCCGCCGGCGTCGACGCGCTGCTGCTGCCGCGCAACCTGCCGACTCCGGTCACCGCCTTCGTGCTGCGCCACCTCGATGCCTCGGCCGCCGTGATGGTGACAGCCAGCCACAACCCCGGCGCTGACAACGGGTACAAGGTCTATCTGGGCGGCATCGACGCCGGCTCACAGATCATCAGCCCGGCCGATCGGCTCATCGCCGCGCACATCGACCAGATCGCCCGTGACTTCACCGTCGACCAGCTGCCGCGGTCGCAGGCCTACCGCGTTCTGGGCGAAGACGTCATCGACGCCTATGTCACCGAGACCGCTGCCGCGGTCGCCAGACGCGCCCCGCAGACCTCGGCCGAGGGGCTCGGCTTCGTCTACACCGCCATGCACGGTGTGGGCTGGGAGGTCGCCGCACGGCTGTTCGAGACCTTGGGCATTCCGGCGCCGGCGACGGTCGCCGAGCAGATCGATCCAGATCCCGATTTTCCCACCGTCGCGTTTCCGAACCCTGAAGAGCCCGGCGCCCTCGACCTCTCGTTCGCACTGGCTCGCAAAACGGGAGCCGATCTCGTCATCGCCAACGATCCCGACGCCGACCGGCTGGCCGTGGCCATTCCCGACGCCGCCGCCGAGGGCGGCTGGCGTCGTCTCACCGGCAATGAGGTCGGCTGGCTGCTCGGCGACCTGATCGCCAGCGAGCATCGCCCGGGCATCCCCGGAGCCCTCGCCGCCTCGCTCGTCTCGAGCCCGCTGCTCGGCCGCATCGCCGAGCACTACGGCATCACGCACGTCGAGACGCTCACCGGCTTCAAATACGTGAACCGCGTGCCCGACCTGATCTTCGGCTACGAAGAAGCGCTCGGCTACCTCGTCGACCCCGAGCTGGTCCGCGACAAAGACGGCATCTCTGCCGCCGCTCTGTTCCTGCTGCTGGCCGCTCGGCTGAAGAGCGAGGGCCATACCGTCGCCGACGCACTGCGGCGCATCGCAGCCGACTACGGCTCTGCGGCGAGCGACCAGGTGGCCATCCGCGTCGCCGACCGTGCCCTCATCGCTCAGGCCACAGACGCTCTGCGAGCCGAGCCGCTCACCGCTGTCGCCGGTCTCGACGTCGTCGCTCACGACGACCTGCTGCACGGCCTCGACGGTCTGCCTCCGGCAGACATCCTGCGCTACTCGCTCGCCGACGGCTCACGCGTCATCGTGCGCCCCTCGGGCACCGAGCCGAAGCTCAAGATCTACCTCGACGTGTCGAGCGGCCTGACCGATCCGGCCGCAGCTGCGGCCGAGAACACGGCAAAGCTGGCTCAGCTGCGCGACTGGTGGCAGCAGCACCTGCGCCTGGGATGACATCTGCGGCCTGGCCCACCGCGGGTGACGCGCAGCGCGGGGCCTTCGACCTGCGTGCCATCGGCGCCGGGCTCCCCGCGGCCTCCTTGGTTCCCCAGCTGAACGATGTGCTCGCGCGCGCCGCGGGCGCTCCGGCCTTCGCCGTCGTGCAAGCTCCACCCGGGTCGGGCAAGACGACGGTTGTGCCACCAGCCGTGGCCGATGCGGTAGCCGGTCGGGTCATCGTCACCGAACCGCGTCGGCTCGCCGCACGCGCTGCCGCCGAACGGCTCGCGGAGCTCAGCGGCACTCGCATCGGCGACACAGTCGGCTACGCCGTGCGCGGCGAGCGCCGCGTCGGGCCGCGGTCACAGGTCGAATTCGTCACCACCGGTCTGCTGCTTCGCCGGCTGACCTCCGACCCCGAGCTCACGGGCGTCGACGCCGTCGTGATCGACGAGGTGCACGAGCGCGACCTCGACGCAGACCTGCTCTTCGCCATGCTCCGTGAGGTGGCCCTGCTGCGCGGCGATCTCGCCCTGATCGTGATGTCGGCAACGCTCGACGCACAGCGCTGGAGCTCACTGCTCGCCGATGGTGCGACCGACCCGGCCTCCGCATCCGCCGCCGGTCTGACTCTCGCCGAGTCGGCGCCGGTGCTCACCGCCGAGGTGCCTCTGCACCCGCTCGCCGTCGAATGGCGGCCGCTGCCGGCAGGCGCCCAACGGCTCGACGCCCGCGGCGTCACACCGGGCTTTCTGCAGCACGTCTCGAAGGTCGTCGCGGCCAGGGCTCGCGAGCATACCGAGGGCACCGTGCTCGCCTTTCTGCCCGGCCGCCGTGAGGTGGATGCCGTGATCGCCCGCCTGCGCGACGCCGGTTTGACCGCCCTCCCGCTGCACGGTTCTCTGCCGGCTTCGGCTCAGCGAGCGGCGCTCTCTGCCTTAGGCGCCCACGAGCGCCGTGTGATCGTGGCCACGTCGATCGCCGAGACCTCGCTGACCGTGCCCGGCGTGCACACCGTCGTCGACTCCGGTCTCTCGCGCGAACCGCGGCTCGATGCCATGCGCGAAATGTCTGGCCTCGTGACCGTGCCGGCGTCACGTGCGGCGGCGGTGCAGCGCGCCGGTCGTGCCGCTCGTCTGGGCCCCGGCACGGTCGTGCGCTGCTACGGTGAAGCCGAGTTCGCGTCGGCACCCGCGCAGTCGCGACCGGCGATCACCACCGCAGACCTCACCGAGGCCGCTCTGATGCTGGCCCTCTGGGGAGACCCCGATGCTCGAGAGCTGACGCTGCCCGATGCCCCGCCGCGGTCGTCGCTCGAGCTCGCCCAGCGCACGCTGGTTCGGCTGGGTGCGCTCACACGTGAGGGCGACACGTCGGATCTGCGCGTCACCGGCCTCGGGCGGCTGATCGCTCGGATGCCGGTGCACCCGCGGCTGGCCCGCGCGATGATCGACGGCGCGGCGCTGATCCACGGCGATCGGCGATCGGCGGTGACGCTGGCCGCCGAAGCCGTGGCGGCAGTCGAGTCAGACGCGCATGCTCCCGGAGGCGACCTGCCGGCCCTGCTGCGCGGGCTGCGTCACGGCGGGCCGCGCGAGCCCGCTGCAGCATCCGTCTCGCCGGCGGCCGCCCGACGCTGGAAGCAGGATGTGCGCCGACTCGTCGCCCTCGTGCCCGACCGGGATCTCGACCACCGCCGCACAGCGAGCGGCGAGTCTGTGCCTTCGTCGATCAGCGCAGGTGCAGCCGTCGCGGCGATCGCCGGGCTCGCCTACCCCGAACGCCTCGCTCGCCTGCGGCCTGGAGACGCATCGCTGAGCTACCAGCTCGCCTCGGGCACCGGCGCGGTGCTGCCGCGCGGTTCCGCCCTGCGCGGGTCTCCGTGGCTGGCGATCAGCGAGGTGAGCGTGGCGCGCACCGGCGAGGGCTCGGGTGCGATCATCCGCGCCGCCGCCCCGCTGACCGGGGACGAGGCTCTGATCATCGGCGCCGGGATGATCGACGAGACGGTCGAGAGCGAGTGGCACGACGGCCGACTCAGCGCCCGCAGCGTACGCCGGCTGGGCGCGATCGAGCTGTCGCGGACGCCCGCGCGTCTGGCCGCGGCCGATGCCCGTGCGCAGGTGCGCAGCCTGCTCGGCACCGCCGACGGCTTCGCCTCGCTGCGATGGTCTGAGAGTGCGCGCGAGCTGCGCGACCGACTGCGGATGCTGCATCGCGAGCTGGGCGATCCCTGGCCGGCCGTCGACGACGACGCACTCGGCGCCCGTCTCGACGACTGGCTCGCCCCTGAGATCGAGCGCCTCGCCACCGGCGCCTCGACGGCCGGGCTCGACCTGGCATCCGCTCTGCGTCGACTGCTGCCCTGGCCCGACGCGGCGCGGCTGGATGCTCTGGTGCCGGAACGCCTCGAGGTGCCGTCCGGCTCGCGGGTGCGGGTGCGCTACCCGACCGATGACGACGCTCCGCCGGTGCTCGCGGTGAAGCTGCAGGAGTGCTTCGGCTGGCAGCAGGTGCCGCACCTGGTCGACGGGCGCGTGCCGGTGCAGCTGCAGCTGCTCTCGCCGGCAGGGCGCCCGCTCGCGGTCACGATGGATCTCGCCTCATTCTGGCAGGACGGCTACCGCCAGGTGCGCGCCGAGATGCGCGGGCGCTATCCGAAGCACCCCTGGCCGGAGGACCCGACCGCCGCGACGGCGACGCGAGGCACCAAACGGGCCCAGCGCCGCTGATCGGGGTCAGTCCAGCTCGTCGTAGAAGGCGATGACGCGATCGGCGAGATCCTGACGATCGGTCGCCGGCAGGAAGGCTCCCTCGGCGGCGTTCAGCGTCAGCACGGCGAGGTCGTCGAGACCGTAGTCGAACGCCTGCGCCACGCGCGAGAACTCCTCGGTGAGCGTGGTGTTCGACTGCAGCCGGTTGTCGACGTTCACGGTCACCCGGAAGTCGAGCTGGTAGAGCAGGTCGAGCGGATGCTCGTCGAACGAGCCGGTGAAGGCACCGGTCTGCAGGTTCGACGACGGGTTGGTCTCGAGCACGATGCCGCGGTCACGCACCCAGGCGGCGACGTCGCCGAGCACGGCCAGCACCTCGTCGGAGTCGTCGCCCTCGTCGATCAGCTGGATGTCATCGACCAGATGCGTGCCGTGGCCGAGCCGCAGCGCGCGGCCGTCGATCAGGGCAGACACGATGGAGGCGAGGCCGTCGGCCTCACCGGCGTGCACCGTGGTCGGAAAGAAGCTGCGCGCCAGGTAGTCGAGCGCCTCGTGATGTCGCGACGGAAGGAAACCCTTCTCGGGGCCTGCCAGATCGAACCCGACCACGCCGGCGTCGCGATACCGCACCGCGAGCTTGGCCATCTCGAGCGAGCGATCGTTGTGTCGAAGCGCGGTCACGATCTGGTTGGCCTCGATCTGATAGCCGCGTTCGGCGGCGTCACGCATGCCCTCTTCGAAGCCGGCCGCGACCGCCTCGACCGCTGCCTCTGGGGTGAGGCCGGCGGCGAGATGCTGTTCCGGAGCCCAGCGCGCCTCGACGTAGATGATGCCGTCGTCGACCGAGTCTTCGACGAACTCACGGGCGACGCGGGCGAGCGAGTCGGCGGTCTGCATGACGCCGACGGTCTGGTCGAAGGTCTTGAGGTAGGTGATGAGGTCACCGGAGTCGGCGCTGTCGGCGAACCAGTCGCCGAGCTCGTCTGGATCGTCGACCGGCAGCTCGAGACCGGCTTGATCGGCCAGTTCGACGATGGTCTCAGGGCGCAGACCGCCGTCGAGATGGTCGTGCAGACTGATCTTGGGAACCTCGACCAAGTCGACCCCTTCGAGGGTCAGATCAAGGGTGTCGTCTTCGAGGATTCGGTCTTCTGCGGAATCGTGCTCAGCGCTCATGGGCCAACTCTAGCGGAGCCGATGACACCGTCAGGCGGCGAAGCGCTCAGAGCAGGTTCTCGTTACCCGTCTGACGCACCATGTTCACCATCTCTTTCACACGCTGGGCGTGCTCACTGGTGGTGATCATCAGCACGTCTTCGGTGTCGACGACGACGAGATCCTGCACTCCGATGATCGCGATCAGGCGGTCGGTCTCGCTGACCAGCACGCCGGTGCTCGATTCGGAGAGCACGCTCGCCTCGCCGAGAATGGCCAGGTTGCCGGGGTTGCGTTTGCGCACCTGCCGGGCAACGGCAGAGAAGTCGCCCACGTCGTCCCAGTCGAAGTCGCCCGGGATCACCGCGACCTGACCGGCCGCAGCGACCGGCTCGGCGATGGCGTAGTCGATTGCGATCTTCTTGAGCTTCGGCCAGGTCTTGGCCTTCTCTTCGTAGACGGCCGGAGTGCCCCAGGCATCGGCGATGCGCTCGATGCCCGCGGCCAGCTCGGGTTCGCTCTCTCGCAGCCAGACCATCAGGTCGGCCGCGCGAGCCACGAACATGCCTGCGTTCCAGAGGTACTCGCCGCTGGCGACGTACTCCCGCGCGACGCTGGCCTTCGGCTTCTCGACGAAGCTGGTCACCGCGCGTGCGCTCCTCGGCAGCCCCGACGAACCGTCAGGGTCAAGTGCTCCGCCGGTGCGAATGTAGCCGAAACCGGTCGAGGGAGACGTCGGAGTGATGCCGATGGTCACCAGCCGGCCGGTCTCGGCCACCTGAGCGGCTTCGGTGACGACCTCGCGGAAGGCCCGCTCGTCGCCGATGAAATGATCGGCGGGAAACGAGGCCACGATCGCCTCCGGGTCACGACGTGCGATGAGTGCGGCGGCCAGGCAGATGGCTGCGGTCGAGTCACGCGGCTCGCTCTCGAGCACCAGGTTGTCGCCGTCGAGATCGGGCAGCTGGCTCACGACCGAGGCTCGGTGCGCCGCCCCCGTCACCACCATGATGTGGTCGCGGCCGATCAGCGGGACGATGCGGTCCCAGGTCGAGCGCAGCAGAGAATGGCCTGATCCGGTGAGGTCGAGGAGGAACTTGGGCTCTTTCGCTCGTGACAGCGGCCACAGGCGAGAACCGACACCTCCCGCCGGGATGATCGCATACAAGTGGTCAGCGGCAGGTGCAGACATGAACAAGAGCGTATCAGAGCCGCCTGTTCTCGACATCGACTTCCCCAGCCGACGACAGGTGTCGGAGAAGTCAGTACTGCGCACATCTTTTCGCCGGTTGCTTAGGCAGACCTTACTGATATGCGCGCGCACCCCGGGTCTAGACTTGCCCCAACACAGTCAGCGTCTGGCGTTTCTGCTGCTGGGCGTACTCAACCAAGGAGGGTTGTTCGTGTCACCGAAACCAGCCGGTACCCTGTACCGTGGCCGAGAAGGCATGTGGTCGTGGGTCTTCCACCGCATCACCGGCGTGGCCATCTTCTTCTTCCTGCTGGTGCACATTCTCGACACCGCGCTCGTTCGCCTCTCTCCTGAGGCGTACAACGCGGTCATCGGCACCTACAAGAACCCTCTCATGGGTCTGGGCGAGATCGCACTGGTCGCGGCGATCGCCTTCCACGCGCTCAACGGCCTGCGCGTCATTCTCATCGACTTCTGGTCGAAGGGCACGCAGTACCAGCGCGGCCTCTTCTACGCCGTGATGATCGTCTGGCTCGCACTGATGATCTTCTTCGTGCCGCAGCACCTGTCACACGTGTTCGGGTTCTAGGGAAGGGCTGAACGACAATGACCGTCACCATCGAGAAACCCGCCCGCACACCGCACAGGCGATCGAACCGCGAGAAGTTCGCGTGGCTGTTCATGCGCGGCTCGGGCGTTCTGCTCGTCGTGCTCATCTTCGGGCACCTCTATTTCAACCTGCTCACCGGCGATGGCATCCACCAGGTCGACTGGGGCTTCGTCGCCGGCAAACTGGCCAACCCGTTCTGGCAGGTCTGGGACATCCTCATGCTCTGGCTCGCACTGCTGCACGGCGCCAACGGCATGCGCACCATCGTCAACGACTACGTCGAGAACCAGCGCGTGGCCAAGGGCCTGCGCATCGCGATCTTCGCGTCTGCAGGCGTGCTGATCATTCTCGGCACCTGGGTCGTCTTCGGATTCGACCCCTGCGCCGATCCCAACCTGAACGCAGACTGGCAGCAGTTCTGCACGAAGTGACGCCTGACGGCGCCAAGTCAAAGGCGATGAAAGACTGAGATGACTGAGACCTCAACGACCAAGAACGGCGACTACACCGTTCACTACCACAAGCATGACGTGATCATCGTCGGTGCCGGCGGCGCCGGCATGCGCGCCGCGATCGAAGCCGGCCCCCATGCCGACACCGCAGTGATCACCAAGCTCTACCCCACCCGTTCGCACACCGGTGCCGCTCAGGGCGGCATGGCTGCGGCTCTCTCGAACCTCGAAGAAGACTCGTGGGAGTGGCACACCTACGACACCGTCAAGGGCGGCGACTTCCTCGCCGACCAGGACGCCGTCGAGATTCTGGCCAAAGAGGCCATCGACGCCGTCATCGACCTCGAGAACATGGGCCTGCCCTTCAACCGCACCGAAGACGGCAAGATCGCCCAGCGGCGTTTCGGCGGGCACACCCGTGAGCATGGCAAAGCGCCGGTTCGCCGCTCGTGCTACGCGGCTGACCGCACCGGTCACATGATTCTGCAGACGCTGTACCAGAACTGCGTCAAGCTCGGCATCCAGTTCTACAACGAGTACTACGCGCTCGACCTGGTCTTCAACGAGGTCGACGGCGAACGTCGCCCCGCCGCGGTCATCGCCTATGAGCTGGCCACCGGAGACATCCACGTCTTCCAGGGCAAGTCGATCGTCTTCGCGACTGGCGGCTTCGGCAAGATGTTCAAGACGACGTCGAACGCGCACACGCTGACCGGTGATGGCGTCGGCATCATCTGGCGCCAGCACCTGCCCCTCGAAGACATCGAGTTCTTCCAGTTCCACCCGACAGGCCTCGCCGGTCTGGGCATTCTGCTCACCGAGGGCGCCCGTGGTGAGGGCGCCATTCTGCGAAATGCGAACGGCGAGCGGTTCATGGAGCGCTACGCGCCGACCATCAAAGACCTCGCACCTCGCGACATCGTCGCCCGTTGCATGGTCCAAGAGGTCCAGGAGGGTCGCGGCGTCGGCCCGAACAAAGACTACGTGCTGCTCGACTGCACCCATCTGGGCGCTGAGGTACTCGAGACCAAGCTCCCCGACATCACCGAGTTCGCCCGCACCTACCTCGGCGTCGACCCGGTCGTCGAGCCGGTGCCGGTCTATCCGACAGCGCACTACGCCATGGGCGGCATCCCCACAAACAACAACGGCGAGGTGCTGCGCACCATCAAAGACAACGTGCCCGGCCTCTACGCCGCCGGCGAATGCGCGTGCGTCTCAGTGCATGGCGCCAACCGTCTGGGCACGAACTCGCTGCTCGACATCAACGTGTTCGGCAAGCGCGCCGGTCGTCAGGCTGTCAAGTACTCGCGTGAGGCGGAGTTCGTTCCGCTGCCCGATGCCGCCGAGCAGGGCGTCATCGATCTGCTGGACGGCATCCGCGACAACGACGGCGGCGAGTCGCTCGCGCAGATCCGCAAAGAGCTGCAAGAGACGATGGACACCAACGCACAGGTGTTCCGCACCGAAGAGACGCTGACTCAGGCTGCCAACGACGTGCGGGCACTGCGCAAGCGCTACCAGCACATCAGCATCCACGATCACGGCCGTCGGTTCAACACCGATCTGCTCGAGGGCGTCGAGCTCGGTTTCCTGCTCGATCTCGCCGAAGTGCTGATCGCGGCCGCGCTGAACCGCAAGGAGAGCCGTGGCGGTCACATGCGCGACGACTACCCGAAGCGCGACGACGCGAAGTACCTCAAGCACACGATGGCCTATCTGACAGGCGATCCCAACGAGGGGGAGCCCGGCTCGCACATCACGCTGGGATGGAAGCCCGTCGTGCTCACCCGGTATGAGCCCAAGGAGAGGAAGTACTGATCATGGCGACTGCTGCCGCGACCCCTGAAGACGTCACTTCGAAGGCACACGCCGAGTCTTACAGCGCCGATGCTGCCGACCGGTCGAAGCACGCACCGTCGGCGCATGACGCCTCGGTGAAGCCGTTCACCGTCACGTTCAACATCCGCCGTTTCGATCCCGACGTCGACACCGAACCCCGTTGGGAGTCGTTCGACGTCGAGATGTACTCGACCGACCGTGTGCTCGACGCGCTGCACAAGATCAAATGGGAGCAGGACGGCTCGCTGACGTTCCGTCGCTCCTGCGCACACGGCATCTGCGGCTCGGACGCCATGCGCATCAACGGTCGCAACCGTCTGGCCTGCAAGACGCTGATCAAAGACCTCGACATCGACAAGCCGATCTATGTCGAGGCCATCAAGGGGCTGCCCCTCGAGAAGGATCTCGTCGTCGACATGGAGCCCTTCTTCAAGGCCTACCGTGACGTGCAGCCCTTCCTCCAGGCGCACTCGGAGCCCGCGGAGGGCCGCGAGCGACTCCAGACCATCAAGGATCGCGAGATCTTCGACGATACGACCAAATGCATCCTCTGTGCGGCCTGCACGACGAGCTGCCCGGTCTTCTGGACCGACGGCCAGTACTTCGGCCCGGCCGCCATCGTGAACGCCCACCGGTTCATCTTCGACTCACGTGATGACGAGTCCCAGGTGCGTCTGGACATCCTCAACGACAAAGAGGGCGTGTGGCGCTGCCGCACGACTTTCAACTGCACCGAGGCCTGCCCGCGCGGCATCCAGATCACGAAAGCGATCGCCGAGGTCAAGCAGGCGGCCATTCGCGGTCACCGCTGATTCCGTGATCGGCTGAGCGCCTCGCGACACCTGCCGATACGATTGGGGCATGAGCGCTCAGCCGAAACCGGTCAGCACGGTCAAAGGTCTCGTCGCGTGGGCGATGCAGACCAGACCGGCGCGTGTGATGGCGCACTACACCTCCCGCGGCGGCACGGTGCTCGCCGGCGGCATGAGCTACAGCTCGCTCTTCGCCGCATTCGCAGGAGTCTGGACGCTCTTCAGCATCATCGGACTCTTCATCACCCGCTCCGAGACCGTCTGGAACGCGCTCGTCGACTACCTGGCCAAGTCGGTGCCCGGACTCATCGACACTGGCGACGGCGGCGCCATCAGCCCGCAGACACTGCAGGGGGTGCCGTCAGCTCTGACCTGGACCGGCGCCGTGGCACTCGTCTCGCTGATCTTCACCCTCTTCGGCTGGCTCGGCGCCGTGCGCACCGGCGTGCGCGCACAGTTCGGCCGCTCTCCCCTGCCCCAGCAGCCGGTCGTCGCACAGCTGCGCGACCTGGCGCTGCTCATCGGCTTCGGCCTGCTCGTCGTCATCTCGGCCCTCGCGTCCACGGTCAGTTCCGGCCTCGGTCGCCGCATCTCTGGGCTGCTCGGCTTCGGCGAGCAGAGCATGCTCTCGTGGCTGCTGGTGACGGTCGGGTCGCTGCTGATCTCGCTGCTGCTCGACATCGTCATCCTGGTCGTGATCATGCGCGTGCTCGCGCAGGTGGTCGTCCCAGTGCGCCGCATGCTGCCGGTGGTCGTCTGGGGCGCCGTCGCGACGACTCTGCTGAAAGCCATCGGCGGCTCGCTCATCGGCGGCGGCTCGAACCCGCTGCTCGCCGGCTTTCTGACCATCGTCGGCCTGCTGCTGTGGTTCAACCTGCTCAGTCAGACCGTGCTCATCACCGCCGCATGGCTGGCCGTCGTCGTCTCAGACCACGAGGTCAACGAGCGACATGACGGCGATCTCGATTTCTGGGGTGCGAGTCGCCTGCAGGATGCCGTGCGCGGCCCCGATGCCGTCGAGAGTCCGCTGCCCGTCGAGGTGCCCGACTCCGCCATCAAGACCGCCGAGCCAGACACCGACGCGCGATGACGCGGATGCCGCCGCACTGACGAGGCATGCCATGCGGCGACGAGGGGTGTCGGCGGCATCACCTACAATCGGCGTCATGAGCAACGACCAGCCTGCCCTCTCCCCCACCCTGCACGAGACGATCATCGCGCCGCCCCCGGTCGCAGAGCAGCCGAAGCCCAAGCCGGGCATCAACATGCAGGCGGCCCGCACCCGCGCATCCGCCGAGACGCCGAAGCCCGAGGGGGCGCTGCGCGTCGCCACGGTCAACGTCAACGGCATCCGCGCGGCCTTTCGCAAGGGCATCGCCTCGTGGATCGAGGCGGCTCAGCCCGACGTCATCGCTCTGCAAGAGGTACGGGCATCGGGCGAACAGCTGCGCGAGCTGCTGCCGGGCTGGCAGATCGCTGACGACGTCTGCACGCAGAAGGGCCGTGCCGGCGTGGCCGTCGTGTCACGCCTACCGCTTGGTGAGACGCGCACCCAGATCGGCGACGACGACTTCGACGCCTCGGGTCGGTGGCTCGAAGTCGACCTCGACGTCGACGGCACGCCCGTCACGCTGGTGAGCGTCTATGCGCATTCGGGAGAGGTCGACACCCCGAAACAGGTCGAGAAGTACCGCATGCTCGAGGCGATGAGTGAACGGCTCGCAGAACTGCCGACCGAGCACGAACGCGCAGTGTTCATGGGCGACCTCAATGTGTGCCACGAGCAGATCGACATTCGCAACTGGCGGTCGAACCTCAAGCGGGCCGGGTTTCTGCCTCAGGAGCGCGCCTACTTCGACCAGTTCTTCGGCCGCACCGGCGAGCGGTATCAGCGTCTCGACGGCACCGACCTGGGCCGCGGGCTCGGCTGGGTCGATCTCGGTCGGGCGGCAGCTGGAGATCAGCCGGGCCCCTACACGTGGTGGTCGTGGCGCGGGCAGGCCTTCGACAACGACGCCGGGTGGCGCATCGACTATCAGGCGGCCACACCTCGACTGGCGGCAGCGGCCAGACACTATTTCGTCGATCGCCCGGCGGCGTACGATCAGCGTTTCACCGACCACTCGCCGGTCGTGGTCGACTACCAGCTCTGAACCAGAACGGCACACGCTCGGGGCTAGACTGGGGTTCATGGTGAAACGCATCTTCTCGGGCATGCAGCCCTCCAGCGACTCTCTACATCTCGGCAACTATGTGGGAGCCCTGCGCAACTGGGTGAGCCTGCAGAACGACTACGACACCATCTACTGCGTCGTCGATCAGCACGCGATTACCGTCGACCAGGATCCCGAGCAGCTGCGCCGCAACACCCGGGGCACGGCGGCTCAGTACATCGCCGCCGGCATCGATCCTGAGCGCTCGACACTCTTCGTGCAGTCGCACGTGCCCGCACACGCCCAGCTCAGCTGGGTGCTCGGATGCATCACCGGCTTCGGCGAGGCCAGCCGCATGACCCAGTTCAAAGACAAGTCGGCGAAACAGGGCTCAGACCACACCTCGGTCGGCCTGTTCACCTATCCGGTGCTGATGGCCGCCGACATCCTGCTCTACAACGCCGATCTGGTGCCGGTCGGCATCGATCAGAAGCAGCACCTCGAGCTCACCCGCACGCTCGGTCAGCGCTTCAACTCGCGCTTCGGCAACACGTTCACGCTGCCTGAGGGGTACATCCCCGACGAGACCGCGAAGGTCTACGACCTGCAGAACCCGACGGCCAAGATGTCGAAGTCTGCGGCCAGTGACGCCGGTCTGATCCGGCTGCTCGACGACCCGAAGAAGACCGCCAAGAAGATTCGTTCGGCGGTGACCGACGACGACCGCGAGATTCGCTTCGACCGCGAGCACAAGCCCGGCGTCTCGAATCTGCTCGCGATCAACGCCGTCTTCACCGGCGCGTCGATCTCCGAGCTCGAAGAGCAGTACGCCGGACGCGGCTACGGCGACCTTAAGAAAGAGCTCGCCGACATCGTCGTCGAGGCGCTCTCTCCCATCCGCGCGCGTGCGCTCGAGCTGCTCGACGACCCCGCTGAACTCGACAGACTCCTCGCGATCGGCGCCGAGCGCGCCGGCGAGATCGCCTCGAAGACCCTGGCCGAGGTCTACGACCGAATCGGCTTCGTCTCGGCGCGCTGAGACCGGTGCCGACAGCGATGCCGGCACCGCGCATCCGCACGCGGCCGTCGACCTGACGGAATGCCGCGCACGTCGTCGCCGTTGCAGATGAGGATGACCATGTCTGAACCGCTGCCCGTCGAGATCACGGCCATGCGTCGCGCTCTCGACCTCGCGCAGCGCGGCCCGCTGAGCGGCGGCAACCCGCGAGTGGGCTGCGTGCTGCTCGGCGCCGACGGCGTCCCGCTCGCCGAGGGCTGGCACCATGGCGCCGGCACGGCGCACGCCGAGGTCGACGCGCTGACACAGGTATCGGCGCAGCAGGCTCGCGGTGCGACCGCCGTGGTCTCGCTCGAGCCCTGCGACCACGTCGGACGCACCGGTCCCTGCTCCCAGGCGCTCATCGACGCCGGGGTCGCGCGGGTGGTCTATGCCGTGGACGACCCCGGAGACGCCTCGGCGCACGGAGCCGAGCGCCTCGCAGCCAACGGCGTCGAAGTCGTCTCGGGCGTGCTGCACGACGAGGCCGAACAGGTCAATCACGACTGGTTCGCGGCGATGCGCCGCCGCCGCCCATGGGTGATCGCGAAGCTGGCCATGTCGCTCGACGGCCGGGCAGCCGCCGCAGACGGCTCGTCACGGTGGATCACCTCGCCCGAGTCTCGTGCCCATGCCCATGTCGTGCGCGGCGAGGTCGACGGCATCATCGTCGGAGCCGGCACCGTCGCCGCTGACGACCCGGCGCTCACGGCGCGCTTCGCCGACGGGTCGCTGCGCACGCACCAGCCGGTGCCCGTCGTGTTGGGCACCGCGCCCGGTTCCAGCCTCGGCGCGCGGCTGCGTGCCGCCCATGACCGTGTGGTGGATGCCCCGCTCGACCTGCGAGCCCTGCGCGTGCAGCCGGGGTGCCGCGTGCGCCCTCAGCTGATCGATCTGTTGGGCGCGCTCTTCGACGGCGACGACGCCATGCGACGCGTGCTCGTCGAAGGCGGCCCCACCACAACGTCCCTCTTTCTGCGCGCCGGACTGGTCGACGAACTGCACGTCTACAGCGCCCCCGTGCTGATCGGCGGGCCGAGGCTCGCCGTGCAGCAGATCGACGTGGCCGGCATCGGTGACGCGCTGCGCCTCACCGACGTCACCACGACGCCGCTGGGTCCAGACGTGCTGTGGCGTGCGAGAATAGAAGGCGATGGTTCACTTGGCTAACAGCACAGACCGCGTCGAATTCGTGGTCGAGACCCGCATCCCCACTGACTACGGAGTCTTCCGCGTGCGCGGATATCGCGACCTCGTCACAGGAGCCGACCATCTCGCCGTCATCTCTGAGCGTCCTCTCGACGACGACCCGCTGGTGCGCGTGCACTCCGAGTGCCTCACCGGCGAGGTGCTCGGCTCGCAGAAGTGCGAGTGCGGCCCGCAGCTGCACGCGGCGCTGCGCATGATCGACGCTCAGGGCGGCATGGTCATCTACCTGCGCGGGCACGAGGGCCGCGGCATCGGGCTGCTCGAGAAGCTGCGCGCCTACCGACTGCAAGAGCAGGGTCTCGACACCGTCGACGCGAACCGTGCCCTCGGGCACGCCGACGACGAACGAGAGTACGGCGCCGCCTGCGCCATTCTCGCAGACTTGGGCGTCGACCATGTGCGGCTGCTGACGAACAACCCGCTCAAGCGCACCGACCTCGAGCAGCACGGCATCACGGTCACCGATCAAGTGCCGCTCGTGGTCGGCGAGAATGCGTTCAATCAGGGCTATCTCGAGACGAAGCGCGACCGCATGGGGCACATTCTTCCGCCCGACCTCTGAACGCAGGCGGACATTCCCGCACTGTGATCTTCTTGTCAATATCGTAACCAGGACGTAATATAGGGCAGCACGCCACAAGCGTTGCTCACGCACACACGACCATCGTCGTCATGTGTTCTTCTCACCCCCAAACATGGGTGTTCATATTCAGCGCCAATGGCCTGACCACGCACCGGTCGGCCCGAACGACGCGACCACGCATTCTCATTGGGAGTCTCTTCACGATGTCCACAGCAACAGCGACGGCCCCCGCCGGCGCCAGTCAGCAGAACCAGCCGGCCAATCCCACGTCTCGTGTGGTGCTTGCCAGCCTCATCGGCACCACGATCGAGTTCTACGACTTCTACGTCTACGCAACGGCGGCGGTGCTGGTCTTCCCAGCCCTCTTCTTTCCGGCAGGCAACGACACGGTCGCTCTGCTCGCCTCGTTCGCCGTCTTCGGCGCAGCCATGATCGCCCGCCCGATCGGCGCGCTGGTCTTCGGCCACCTGGGTGACAAGGTCGGCCGCAAGACCACGCTGATCTGGAGCCTGCTCACCATGGGCATCGCGACCTTCCTGATCGGTCTGCTGCCCACTTACCACGACATCGGCATCACCGCCGCCGTGCTGCTGCTCATTCTGCGTCTGGCACAGGGGTTCGCCTTGGGCGGCGAGTGGTCAGGCGCGGCGCTGGTCGCCACTGAGAACGCACCGAAGGGCAAGCGCGCCTGGTTCGGCACCTTTCCGCAGGTCGGAGCACCCATCGGCTTCATCATCGCCAACGGGCTCTTTCTCGCGATCAACGCACTGCTGCCGCACGAGAGCGGCGACGCCTCACTGCAGTCCGCCGCCTTCCAGGCGTGGGGATGGCGCATTCCGTTCCTGTTCAGCGCGCTGATGGTGATCGTCGGCCTCTGGGTGCGCATGCACCTGGTCGAGTCTGACAGCTTCGCGAAAGTCAAGAAGCAGGGCAAGGTCAAGAAGCTGCCGCTCGGCGAGGTGCTGCGCAAGAACTGGTGGCAGCTGATCCTGGGCACCTTCGCGATGCTCGCAACCTACGTGCTCTTCTACCTGATGACCGCCTTCACGCTGTCATACGGCACCAAGCCCGCCAGCGCCGAGACCGCTGCGAAGGCAGCCGAGAAGGCCGGCAAGACGTTCGACCCGTCGAGCTTCTACCCCGGGCTCGGCTTCTCGTACAACAACTTCGTCATGATGATGATCATCGGTGTGATCTTCTTCGGCATCTTCACCCTGCTCTCGGGTCCGATCGCCGACCGCGTCGGCCGTCGCAAGCTGCTGATCTGGGTGACCGGTGCCATCGTGATCTTCGGTCTGCTGTTCCAGCTCTTCCTGCTGCCCAACGCCGACCCGAAGTTCACCGGAGCGCTCGCACAGGGCTTCCTGATCATCGGCTTCACGCTGATGGGCATCACCTTCGGCCCGATGGGCGCGTTCCTGCCCGAGCTCTACCCCACCGAGACCCGGTACACCGGCTCGGCGATCGCCTACAACATCAGCTCGATCCTCGGCGCAGCGCTGGCTCCGATCATCGCCGTGTGGCTGTGGGCCCAGGGAAATGGCAATCCGGTGTGGGTCGGCGTCTACCTGTCGCTGAGCGCAGTGCTGACGTTCGTCGCCCTGCTCTTCAGCCCTGAGACGAAAGATATCGACCTCGACGAGGTCTGACCTCGTCACTCCAGACCGCACGGCAGATCGGGGGATGCGCCGTGCACCCCGGGGCCTCGGACCATGTGTCCGAGGCCCCTTTCTCTGTGCTCGTCGAGCCCGTTCGCCTCTGCTCTGTGGCCTGCATCTGCGCTCTGCGGCGTGCGGCCTGCCCTTCACCGGCTGCATCCACACCTCGAGTAACCGCTGCAGACGCAGTCCTGCAAGCTCGGATGCTGTTCATCGGCACCAGGCACTTGCCCATCTCCCTTCCCTGTTCCCCTTCCTTCGTTTCATCTCCCCTCTTCCCTTCCCCTCTTCGCTCGAGCACCCCTTCTGCTGGCCCGATGTGGGCCGGCGCTGTCGAGACTGCACGAAAGCACGGTCGAACAGTCGAGATTGCAGAAACTCATGCTCGGGCTGTCGAGATTGTAGAAACTCACGCTACGGCGCGTTCTTAAGGCGTTTTTTCGCAAACTCGACGGGCGGTTTCAGGTGGTGAGTGCAACATGTTCTTTTGGAGGGTGTTGTGCGGCATGTGGGGTTGGTTGAGCGGGTTGGTGTGATCGAGCGGGTGCTCGCGGGTGAGCGTGTGGAGGATGTTGTCGC
>NZ_JAJOZT010000008.1 GCF_021168475.1 Pseudoclavibacter sp. 13-3
CGACACGCCCGGGTGTGGTGGGTGGTTTTGGGTGGTTGGTGGGGTGTGGGTATTGTTTCTTCTTGTCACCCCAAAGGTGCTGGGATCTGTTGGGTTCTGGGCCTCAAGCGGGACCGCTCATTTGTTTGTTGTCAAGGCCGTTTGGTTTTGGTGTATGGTGGGTGTCTGTGTTGTTGGGTGTTTGTGGTGTTGGTCTGGTTTTGCTGGGTTGACATTGTGTGAATGTCTGGTAACATGGTGAAGCGCCTCGGCCGTTCTGGTCTTCTGGTTCTCCTGGTTTTGTCTGGGGTTCTGGTTTGACTTGGTGAGTGGTTGTGGTAAGCTGGAAAAGTTGCGCCGGCAGGTAGCCGCCCGGGTTTGGGTGGTGATGGTTGGTTGCGTCCGATCCTTGAGAACTCAACAGTGTGCACATGTCGATGCCAATTGATTTGGATTGTCGAGACCGTTTGGTTTTGGTGGTTCATGTTTTCTTTTGGTTTTATGCCATCACTTTTGTGGTGGTTTTTAGAGCCATGTCAGATTTTCTTCGGAGAGTTTGATCCTGGCTCAGGACGAACGCTGGCGGCGTGCTTAACACATGCAAGTCGAACGATGAAGCTGGAGCTTGCTTCGGTGGATTAGTGGCGAACGGGTGAGTAACACGTGAGTAACCTGCCCCTGACTCTGGGATAACTGCTGGAAACGGTAGCTAATACTGGATATGAACCGTACAGGCATCTGTAGCGGTTGGAAAGATTTTTTGGTTGGGGATGGACTCGCGGCCTATCAGCTTGTTGGTGAGGTAATGGCTTACCAAGGCGACGACGGGTAGCCGGCCTGAGAGGGTGACCGGCCACATTGGGACTGAGACACGGCCCAGACTCCTACGGGAGGCAGCAGTGGGGAATATTGCACAATGGGCGAAAGCCTGATGCAGCAACGCCGCGTGAGGGATGACGGCCTTCGGGTTGTAAACCTCTTTTAGCAGGGAAGAAGCGAGAGTGACGGTACCTGCAGAAAAAGCGCCGGCTAACTACGTGCCAGCAGCCGCGGTAATACGTAGGGCGCGAGCGTTGTCCGGAATTATTGGGCGTAAAGAGCTCGTAGGCGGTTTGTCGCGTCTGCTGTGAAATCCCGAGGCTCAACCTCGGGCTTGCAGTGGGTACGGGCAGACTAGAGTGCGGTAGGGGAGACTGGAACTCCTGGTGTAGCGGTGGAATGCGCAGATATCAGGAAGAACACCGATGGCGAAGGCAGGTCTCTGGGCCGTTACTGACGCTGAGGAGCGAAAGCATGGGGAGCGAACAGGATTAGATACCCTGGTAGTCCATGCCGTAAACGTTGGGTGCTAGACGTGGGGGCCTTTCCACGGTTTCCGTGTCGTAGCTAACGCATTAAGCACCCCGCCTGGGGAGTACGGCCGCAAGGCTAAAACTCAAAGGAATTGACGGGGGCCCGCACAAGCGGCGGAGCATGCGGATTAATTCGATGCAACGCGAAGAACCTTACCAAGGCTTGACATATAGAGGAAACGGCCAGAGATGGTCGCCCCGCAAGGTCTCTATACAGGTGGTGCATGGTTGTCGTCAGCTCGTGTCGTGAGATGTTGGGTTAAGTCCCGCAACGAGCGCAACCCTTGTCCTATGTTGCCAGCACGTTATGGTGGGAACTCATGGGAGACTGCCGTGGTCAACACGGAGGAAGGTGGGGATGACGTCAAATCATCATGCCCCTTATGTCTTGGGCTTCACGCATGCTACAATGGCCGGTACAAAGGGCTGCGATACCGCGAGGTGGAGCGAATCCCAGAAAGCCGGTCTCAGTTCGGATTGGGGTCTGCAACTCGACCCCATGAAGTCGGAGTCGCTAGTAATCGCAGATCAGCAACGCTGCGGTGAATACGTTCCCGGGCCTTGTACACACCGCCCGTCAAGTCACGAAAGTCGGTAACACCCGAAGCCGGTGGCCTAACCTTTTGGGAGGAGCCGTCGAAGGTGGGACTGGTGATTGGGACTAAGTCGTAACAAGGTAGCCGTACCGGAAGGTGCGGCTGGATCACCTCCTTTCTAAGGAGCTTTCGGAACCGTTTGGTTTCGTTGATAGTGCCTGCCAGTGTTTCCAAGAGAGCTGGTGGGTTGCTCATGGGTGGAATCATCGACATGCCTGCGTCTGGTGCATTTGAGTGTGAGTACGGTCTTCTTCGGAGGGTTTGGAAAGTGTTTGGGTGTGTTGGGTGTGGGGTGCATACTGTTGGGTCCTGGGGGATCGGGTCGGCCGCTTTTGGTGGTTGGACGGTTTTCCTTGGGCTTTGGCCCTTCTGGGCCGTGGTCTGGCTGGTCTTTGTGGCTGGTTGGGGTGCGGTGCTGGTCGTTGGTTGAGAACTGCATAGTGGACGCGAGCATCGGACACGCTCGCCTTTTGGTGGGTGTGTCGGATAGATATTTGTAGTCAATTTTGTTTGCACCATCGCGGCTTTGTGTTGTGGTGGTTCGGACTGATGACACTGGTGAACATGATGAATTGATTTTGTTGTGTTCGTTACTTATGTGGTCAAGTTTCGAAGGGCAAACGGTGGATGCCTTGGCATCTGGAGCCGAAGAAGGACGTGGTAATCTGCGATATGCCTCGGGGAGCTGATAAACGAGCTTTGAGCCGAGGATTTCCGAATGGGGGAACCCAGCCGGGCTGTGACCTGGTTACTCCAGTCTGAATGTATAGGGCTGTGAGAGGGAACGTGGGGAAGTGAAACATCTCAGTACCCACAGGAAGAGAAAACAAATTTTAGTGATTCCGTGAGTAGTGGCGAGCGAAAGCGGATGAGGCCAAACCGATTATGTGTGATAGCCGGCAGGTGTTGCATGGTCGGGGTTGTGGGAGTCTCCTGTCGCGCTGCTGAGCGGCGAGGGTAGTTGAATGGCATAGTCGAATGGTCTTGAATGGCCGACCGTAGTGGGTGCGAGTCCCGTAGACGAAATGTTGTGATCGCCCGGAGGATTTCCCAAGTAGCACGGGGCCCGTGAAATCCCGTGTGAATCTGCCAGGACCACCTGGTAAGCCTAAATACTTCCAGATGACCGATAGCGGACGAGTACCGTGAGGGAAAGGTGAAAAGTACCCCGGGAGGGGAGTGAAATAGTACCTGAAACCGTTTGCCTACAATCCGTCGGAGCGCCCTTGTGGTGTGACGGCGTGCCTTTTGAAGAATGAGCCTGCGAGTTAGTGATATGTGGCGAGGTTAACCCGTGTGGGGGATCCGTAGCGAAAGCGAGTCTGAATAGGGCGTTTGAGTCGCATGTTCTAAACCCGAAGCGAAGTGATCTATCCATGGCCAGGTTGAAGCGCGGGTAAGACCGCGTGGAGGACCGAACCCACTTAGGTTGAAAACTGAGGGGATGAGCTGTGGATAGGGGTGAAAGGCCAATCAAACTTCGTGATAGCTGGTTCTCTCCGAAATGCATTTAGGTGCAGCGTCATGTGTTTCTTACCGGAGGTAGAGCTACTGGATGGCTAATGGGCCCCACAGGGTTACTGACGTCAGCCAAACTCCGAATGCCGGTAAGTGAGAGCATGGCAGTGAGACAGTGGGGGATAAGCTTCATTGTCGAGAGGGAAACAACCCAGACTACCGACTAAGGCCCCTAAGCGTGTGCTAAGTGGGAAACGATGTGGAGTTGCATAGACAACCAGGAGGTTGGCTTAGAAGCAGCCACCCTTGAAAGAGTGCGTAATAGCTCACTGGTCAAGTGATTCTGCGCGGACAATGTAGCGGGGCTCAAGCACACCGCCGAAGTCGTAGCATTCGTATTTGTGACAGGCCTTCGTGGTCCAGTCGTACGGATGGGTAGGAGAGCGTCGTGTGGGCGTTGAAGCCGCGGGGTGACCCAGCGGTGGAGGCCACACGAGTGAGAATGCAGGCATGAGTAGCGAATGACGGGTGAGAAACCCGTCCTCCGGAAGACCAAGGGTTCCAGGGCCAGGCTAATCCGCCCTGGGTAAGTCGGGACCTAAGACGAGGCCGACAGGCGTAGTCGATGGACAACGGGTTGATATTCCCGTACCGGCGAAGAACCGTCAGAGCCAACCCAGTGATGCTAAGAGCCCGAATCCTCTGGCTTGCCCTTCGGGGTGGGAAAGAGGCCTAGCGCTCGACCCTGTCTGGTGCGGCTAGCGTATCTCTGGTGTGACGCAGGAAGGTAGCCTCCGCGGGGCGATGGTTGTCCCCGTCTAAGGGTGTAGGCCGAGGAGTTGGCAAATCCGCTCCTCATTCGGCTGAGACCTGATGGTGAGACCGTATGGTCGAAGTGGGTGATCCTATGCTGCCGAGAAAAGCATCGACGCGAGGTTCTAGCTGCCCGTACCCCAAACCGACTCAGGTGGTCAGGTAGAGAATACTAAGGAGATCGAGAGAATCGTGGTTAAGGAACTCGGCAAAATGCCCCCGTAACTTCGGGAGAAGGGGGGCCCGGTGATGTGATCGGATTTACTTCGTGAGCGTTGTCGGGCCGCAGAGACCAGTGGGAAGCGACTGTTTATCAAAAACACAGGTCCGTGCGAAGTCGCAAGACGATGTATACGGACTGACGCCTGCCCGGTGCTGGAAGGTTAAGAGGAAGGGTTAGCTTCGGCGAAGCCTAGAATTTAAGCCCCAGTAAACGGCGGTGGTAACTATAACCATCCTAAGGTAGCGAAATTCCTTGTCGGGTAAGTTCCGACCTGCACGAATGGCGTAACGACTTCCCAGCTGTCTCAACCACGAACTCGGCGAAATTGCACTACGAGTAAAGATGCTCGTTACGCGCAGCAGGACGGAAAGACCCCGTGACCTTTACTATAGTTTGGTATTGGTATTCGGTGCAGTCTGTGTAGGATAGGTGGGAGACGTTGAAGCGGTCACGCTAGTGGTCGTGGAGTCATTGGTGAAATACCACTCTGACTGTTTTGGATATCTAACCTCGGCCCGTGATCCGGGTCAGGGACAGTGCCTGATGGGTAGTTTAACTGGGGCGGTTGCCTCCCAAAGAGTAACGGAGGCGCCCAAAGGTTCCCTCAACCTGGTTGGCAATCAGGTGGCGAGTGTAAGTGCACAAGGGAGCTTGACTGTGAGAGAGACATCTCAAGCAGGGACGAAAGTCGGGACTAGTGATCCGGCAGTGGCTTGTGGAAGCGCTGTCGCTCAACGGATAAAAGGTACCTCGGGGATAACAGGCTGATCTTGCCCAAGAGTCCATATCGACGGCATGGTTTGGCACCTCGATGTCGGCTCGTCGCATCCTGGGGCTGGAGTTGGTCCCAAGGGTTGGGCTGTTCGCCCATTAAAGCGGTACGCGAGCTGGGTTCAGAACGTCGTGAGACAGTTCGGTCCCTATCCGCTGCGTGCGTCGGAAATTTGAGAGGATCTGTCTCTAGTACGAGAGGACCGAGATGGACCAACCTCTGGTGTGCCAGTTGTTCCGCCAGGAGCATGGCTGGTTGGCTACGTTGGGAATGGATAACCGCTGAAAGCATCTAAGCGGGAAGCCGGCCTCAAGATGAGATTTCCATACCATTCATGGTGAGAGGACCCCAGCAGAACACTGGGTTGATAGGCCGGACGTGGAAGCACCGCAAGGTGTGGAGCTGACCGGTACTAATAGTCCGAGAACTTGACAACACACATGAATTCTTTCTGTAACGATGAACGCGTCCACTCTGCGGTTCCCGATCCACGACCGGGAACCCCCGCAACACCCGCTTTGTGTGGTGTGTTGTGGGTTAGTACGAATTGAATAGTGATCGAAGCCGTTACGGCGGCCATAGCGTGAGGGAAACGCCCGGACACATCCCGAACCCGGAAGCTAAGCCTCACAGCGCCGATGGTACTGCACGGGGGACCGTGTGGGAGAGTAGGACACCGCCGGAACATCATTCACGGAAGGCCACCCCGAAACGGGGTGGCCTTCCGTCGTTAACCACACACCACGCCAACCACACAACCACCACGACCAGGACTGGC
>NZ_JAJOZT010000009.1 GCF_021168475.1 Pseudoclavibacter sp. 13-3
GGCGGTTTCAGGTGGTGAGTGCAACGGTTGTTAGTAGTGGTTCTATTCTCTGGGCCGGGGTGTCCCAGTCAAGTGTTTTGCGTGGTCTGGTGTTGAGGAGGTCCTGCATTTCGGTGATCTGTTGATCGGTGATGGTGGAGAAATCGGTGCCTTTCGGGTAGAAGTCTCGGATCAGTCCGTTGAGGTTCTCGTTGCTTCCGCGCTGCCAGGGGCTGTGAGGGTCGCAGAAGAACACGGGGCACCCGGTCGCGATCCGGAATGCTTTGACCTGGGCCATCTCGGTGCCCTGGTCCCAGGTCAGGGATCTCGCTAAGGCCTTGGGCAGGGCGCTGATCATCTGCGCGAGCCTAGTGGTCACGGTGATGGACTCGTGATCCTCTGGCAGACGGGAGATCAGCGCGAACCGGGTGGAGCGCTCGACCAAGGTGATCAGGGCGTTCTTCCCGCCACGACCGATGACCAGATCTCCCTCCCAGTGCCCGGGCACGGCACGATCGATCGCCTCCGCGGGTCGCAGGCTGATGTTGGCTCCCTCGACCCAGGTCTTCCGGCCCCGGCGCTGCGGCAGTCTTGAGCGCGGGATCCGCCCGGTGCGTCCCGAGCGCAACGCCTTCTCCACGGCCAGTTCCTGCCGCAGGGATCCTTTGCCCTGCACGTACAGGGCCTGATAGATCGTCTCTGCGCTGATGCTCATGCCCCTATCCTTGCGGATGCCAGCAGACACCTGGGCTGGAGAATGCCGCTGGGCCAATCGCCGGATCACCTCGGCGCGCAACGTCCGGTCACGATCCAGCACACGGGCTTTCGGACGAGCACGCGCCGAAGCCGCCCGGTGCTGCCCGATCGCTGCGGAATACACCGGCCGTGCTCTCCGATACGTCAACGCCGTCCGACGGATCTCACGGCTGACCGTCGACCGGTGACACCCGATCATCGAAGCGATCCTCGCCTGCGAGAGCCCCTGGGCCAGAGCAGTCTGAATCACCACCCGATCCGATAACGTCAGCCTCGCCCCATGACCGACCGCACCACCACTGATCCCCGGCCCGAGATCCACATCCTTGAGGTTGTTCACCCCGCCGTTTCTACCACGCGAACGCAGGATCCCGCACCGAGCCACCCAATGATGAACCACCCGCTGCGAATGCCCAGCCCCAGCGACAACATCCTCCACACGCTCACCCGCGAGCACCCGCTCGATCACACCAACCCGCTCAACCAACCCCACATGCCGCACAACACCCTCCAAAAGAACATGTTGCACTCACCACCTGAAACCGCC